>JAZJYY010000156.1:0-11569 GCA_040390145.1 Pseudomonadota bacterium | reverse complement strand
AGCACCTCGTTGACATCGAGGGGGTCACAGGTTCGATCCCTGTCGCGCCCACCATTTTACCCTCCAGGCCCTCCCGAATCGGAACGCCGGCCCGATCGGCCGGTCCGACGACGCTTTCGGGGTAGCTGGCGTGCCGCCTGGCTGGTTCAGCTGGCCAGGCTCAGATCAAATTGCCGGTCGGTCACCACAGCGGGAAAAAACAGGCTTTCCTCTGATGGCGCCGGCGCGGCCTCATCCCTGACGACGATGGTGACGTTCCAGCCTTCGCTGGCCCATACCCGCGCCTTGGCAATCGCGATCAGCGAACTGTCCCGCTGCATCGTTACCGTTTCGCTGTCCCGCTTCGCCACGATTTCAAACGCCATGTCATTTCCCCGGTGCTCATCAACCGGGAATACGTGTGGTTCAGGCGTTTGACTGCAATTCGCCTGCACCGTGTCGATTTGGCGGCGAGGCTGGACCCGAATCGGGCAGGGATATCGACGATGGTCGGCTCTCAGGCCTGCGCGGCAATCCGGCGCGGCGTCTCGTGCACGACCATGTTCCCCAGCGGGCAAACCTGCGCCTTGATCTGCTCGGCGACGGCGCGCGGATTCATGTCCGGATTGCACAGGAGGATATCGACCAGCAGCAAATGATACTCCGGCCACGTCGTCAGCACGATGTGCGACTCGCCGAGAAAGATCGCGATGGTGAGACCGTGCGGGACGTAGCGCACTTCATATTCGCCGACGATGGTCGCACCGACCGACTGCGCTGCGGTCTTGGCGGCTTCGGCGAGCGCCTTGGCGTCGTCGATGATCGCGGGACACTCGTAGAGCTCCGCGAGGATATGGGTCATCAGCATGGAGGCGCTCCTTCCGCAAGGACCGATCGGAATGCTGGCCCAACTCGCGTTGGCAGCGAGTGTGTGCTAGTTAGCCGAATTGCCACCGAGATCAAGAAGTAATGGCCACGACGTCGATTCTGGACCTGATAGCGCAGGCGACGCGTTTGCGCGAGGGATCCGCCGGCGTCCAGGCTTTGCTGCGCGCGGTCTACCGCGCCGGCTCGCTGCGCCTGCAGGATGCAGCGCGCGAGGCGCGGCTGCCATTGCCGGTGGCGAGCGCAGTGCGGCGCGAGCTGGAAAAGGCCGGACTGCTCGAACGCAAGCAGGGGCTGTCGCTGACCGGCGACGGCCGCGATTTCGTCGAGCGCGACCTCGGCATGCGGACAACGCAACTCGACATCACCTGCGCCGTCTGCGCCGGGCATGGCATCGTCATTCCGGATTCCCTGAAGGCCGAAGTCGAACGCCTGGCGGAAATCATCACGGCTGCGCCGTCGGTCGACGTCACGCTGGACCAGGCGCCCTGCATGCCCGACACCGCGATGCGCCGCGCGCTGCTGATGCTGCAGAACGGCGCGCTCGAGGGCAAGCGCGTGCTGCTGCTCGGCGACGACGATTCGGTGTCGATCGCGATCGGCCTGCTCGGCCGCGCGCTGCAGCAAGCCGATCTCACCAGGGGCGTCACCGTCGTCGACGCCGACGAGCGCCGCATCGCGTTCCTGCGCGATGCCGCCGCGCGCGAACAATTGGTGCTCGAGGTGGTCCATCACGATCTGCGCCATCCGTTGCCGGCGGGCCTGCGCCGTGCGTTCGACACGATCGAGACCGACCCGCCCTATACGCTGGAGGGCGCGCGGCTGTTTCTGGCCCGCGGCTGCGAAGCGCTCGCCACCGAGGCCGACGGCCATTGCTTCTTCTCGTTCACGCACTGGCCGCCGTCGCAGATGCTCGAATTGCAGAAGGTGTTCACCGAGCTTGGGCTGGCGGTGCGCGCGGTGTGGCCGAATTTCAACCGCTATGCCGGCGCCAGCATGCTCGGCAATCTCGGCCAGCTGATCGAGCTCGTCCATGTCGCGGGGTCAGCCACTGAACTGCCCGATTTCAGCGGCCCGCTCTACACCGCCGAGGTCAATCCGCGGCTGCGCGTCTATGCCTGCACCGATTGCGGCAAGGAGATCGTGCTGGGCGAGGACGGCATCCCGGCCACGATCGAAGAGGCCAAGGTTTTGGGGTGTAGCGCTTGCGGTGGGCACGTGTTCCGCCGGCAGTCGGTGCGGCCCGCGTGATCAATCTGATGGAACCAAAAAATGTCTGACAAGCCGAGTTTTCGCCTGCGCCCCCTCGAGGAAAAGGACCTCGAGGCCGTCGCAATGTTCGAGGGCGAGATTGCAAAAATCTCGTTCCCCGACGATCCGATCACCGACATCAATTTCTACGTCAAGAAGCTGAAGCAGCTGATGGCCAACAAGGACGCCGCCGCCTTCGTCGCCGAGAGCGGCGGCGAGGTGGTCGGCTGGGCCAATGTCAGCCAGCGGCAGAATTTTATCACCAAGGAAAAATACGCCGACTTCCACAGCATCTACGTCGCGCCCTCGCAGCGCGGCGGCGGCGTGGTCGCGGCCCTGGTCGAGGCGGTGTTCGACCACTGCCGAAAGAAAAACATGGGCAAGGTGGTGTTCCGCACCCGCGCCGACAACGAGCGCATGAAGTCGGTGCTGGCCCGCGTCGGCTTCGTGCCGACGCAGATCTATTATGAGAAGACGTTCGGTGAGGAAGGGAAGGGCGGAGAGTAGACGCTCCTGCTTTTATCCCTCCCCCCGCGCGCGTAGCGCGTGGTGGGGAGGGTGGCCGGCCGAAGGCCGGTCGGGTGGGGGGTCCCTCAGCAAACAATCTGCCAGCTCAATGCGCTGAAGCACCCCCCACCCGTCACATCGTTCGCCGCGCTCACGATGTGCCACCCTCCCCACCGCTGCGCGGGGGGAGGGATTCAGGTCGCGCCATCATGAACACGTCATACCGCACCGTCTTGCCGGTGATCGAGTGCGACGGCTTTCGCAGTCCCGCCAGAGCCGCCGCGCGCAGCGGCCATTTCAGCACCACGCGCTTGCAGTCGGCGGCCAGCGCCGCCTGCATCAGCTCAAACGCATCGGGATCGGGCCCGACCAGCTCGCGCAGCAGCCGCATCTCCTGCTTCACTTCGGCGCTGTTGGTGCGCGGCGGGTGCATCGGATCGACGATGACGGCATCGGCGCGCAGGCCTGGCAGCAGCTCGCGCGCGTCGCCGGATATCAAGGTCATCCGCGCCACCACGGCGGCGAGTTCGGGGTTTTCGGCGGCCGCCCGCGCCAGCGCATCGCGCAGATGATCGTGAACCTGGCGAGAGCGCTCCAGCAGGGTGACCTCGGCGCCGAGCGTGGCCAGCATGAAGGCGTCGCGGCCGAGTCCCGCGGTGGCGTCGATGATGGTGGGAACGGTGCCCTTGCCGAAGCCGGCGGCCCGCGCCAGCGCATCTCTTCGCGAGGCGCCGGACCGAAACCGATAGCCGACGGCGCCGTTGACGAAGTCAAATGCGGATTGCAGCTGGCTCGTGCTCAAGGAAATGCCGCCCGGTATGCCTGACCCCAATGGCCCCCAATGACCTCAAGGCATAGCAGCGGGATTAACAAACTCCCAACAATTTTCGGCCAATTGCGCGCGCCGGTAACCTTCATCAGTTAGGTTAAATGCAGGGCGTGATTGCGATCCGCGCGTGGCATTGTATGGATCATTGCATGTCCAATTCATTCCATACTGCCGACAAGGGAACGCACCGCCGGGTCATGCTGGTCGGCGTGATGTTCTGCGCGGCCTTTGTCGCGTTCTCCTTCTTTGCCCGCGAACAACCCGCCAACACCTACGTTCTGCAGAAGGCCGACAAACTGGTTCGCCAGGCCGGCACGCCGCCGCTGGCGCGCTAGACAGCTTCGAACGTCCGGCTGAATTCTTCGCGACCGGTCATGGCCCCGCCGGACGGGCGCCGCGCTGCCGCGCCGCCAGTCGGCGGATCAGCCGCGCCACGATCTGCGCCGCATCGGATGGCGGATGGTGCGAGCTCAGCGACATCCACGTGGTCTGCAGGATCTTCGGCCGCACGATCGGAATCGCGACCAGTTCGCCCGCCGCGATCTCCCGTGAAAACACCTCGCGCGGCGACATGGTGGCGAGGTCGGAGGCCAGCATGACGTCCCGGATCAGCGGGGTGGAGCCGGCTTCGAAGCGGATGTCGAGTTCGAAATGCTGCGAGGCCGCGAGGCCGGTCAGCACGCTGGTCAGGCTGTTGGGCCGCACCGGCAGTGCCAGCGGGATTTCCGCCAGCGACCGCACCGACAGTTCGCGGCGGCGCGCCATCGGATGATCGCGCCGCGCGATCAGATGTACCTCGGCGCGGGCGAGCGCCTCGGCATTGGCGACCCGGCCGCGACGGTAGCGGTTATAGATCGCGATCTCGACCCGCCCCGCGGCCAGCCATTCCTCGACCTGGCCGCTATAGGCCTCCATCGCGCGCAGCCGGATGCCCGGCGCGCTGCCGCGCAGTTCGGCGGCGAGCGCGGCGATCAAGCCGCGCGACGCCACCGGCACCACCCCGAGCGTGACTTCGCCGTGCGGCTCGGCGCGTTCGCCCCGCGCGGCGTCGGTCCAGGCGGCGGCATCGGCGACCAGCGCGCGGGCCCGCGGCAGCATGCGTTCGCCGAGTTCGGTCAGCACCACGCCGCGCCCGGTGCGGTGGAACAGCCGGCCGCCGATATCGCGCTCCAGCGCCGAGACCTGGCGGCTGAGCGCCGACTGCGCACTGGCCGTGATCGCCGCCGTCCGGGCGTAGCTGCCGTTGGCCGCGACCTCGATGAAGGTCCTGAGCTGCTTGATATCCATCGTTTACGAAATGCGATTCCGGCAATTCTGGTTTATCTGATGTGACCATATCGCACGACGGAGGCGGCGGCTAGGCTCCGCGAATGGCTGCCTCCCCCACCGCGATCCCCACACCAGCTCCGACCGGTCCCCTGGCCGGGTTGCGGGTGCTCGACATCTCCACCGTCGTCGCCGGCCCGTTCGCGTCGGCCTTGCTCGGCGACCTCGGCGCCGACGTGCTGAAAGTGGAAATACCCGGGATCGGCGACGCGCTGCGCCGGCTGGCGCCGCACAAGGACGGCGTGCCGCTGTGGTGGAAGGTCACCAACCGCAACAAGAAGGGTATCACCCTCGATCTGCGCCAACCCGACGGCAAGGCGCTGCTCGGCCGCTTCATCGCGGAGCACGACGTGCTGGTGGAGAACTTTCGCACCGGCACGCTCGACCAATGGGGCATCACCCGGGACTGGTTGCAGGCGATCAACCCGCGGCAGACCATCCTGCGCGTCACCGGGTTCGGCCAGACCGGGCCCTACCGCAACACCCCCGGCTTCGCCCGGGTGTTCGAGGCGATGAGCGGCTTCACCCGGATGTGCGGCGAGGAGGGCGGCACGCCGCTGCATCTCGGCTATCCGATCTCGGACGCGGTCGGCGGCCTGTTCGGCGCGATCGGCGTGCTCGCCGACCTGTACCGGCTGAAGAGCGATCCTTCGCTGCGCGGCCAGGAGATCGACTGCTCGGTCACCGAGGCGATGATGCGCACGCTGGATTTCCTCGCCATCGAATATGACCAGCTCGGCACGGTGCGCACGCAAAGCGGCAACCGCAGCCAGTATGCCGCGCCCGGCAATATCTACGCGACCTCGGATGGCAAATGGGCCTCGATCGCCGCATCGACGCAAAGCATCTTCGAGCGATTCTGCACGGCGCTCGAACTGCGGCACCTGCTCGCCGACCCGCGCTTTGCCGATAATCCATCGCGGGTCAAAAACTGGCAGGCGATCGACGCCATCGTGCGCGAGGCCATCGCTGGCCTGACGCTGGACGATCTGCGCAGCCGCCTGCACGCGCACGAGGTCGGCTTCTCGCCGATCTACGATGCCGCCGATATCTTTGCCGATCCGCACTTCATCGCGCGCGAAGCCATCGTCAGCGTGGCCGACGACGAACTCGGCGATGTCAGGATGCAATGCGTGGTGCCGCGCTTCTCGGAAACGCCGGTTTCGGTGCGCCGCGCCGGTCCGGCGCTCGGACAGCACAATGACGAGACCTATGGCGCGTTGGGATTGACGGCTCAGGAGATCGCGCGGCTGCGCGCCGCCGGAACGATTTAACAAGATCAAAGGGGAGCGACATGCGGGGCTTGCTGGTTGTTGTCACGGCGCTGGTTCTCACTTTGACCGATGCGCGGTGCGCTGATCTCACGCGCATCCTGGTCGGCTTCCCGCCGGGGCAGGCGACCGATCTGGTCGCGCGGCTGTTGGCCGAGCGGCTGGGTCCGGCGCTCGGTGAAACCGTGATCGTGGAAAACCGGCCGGGGCAGGGCGGCAGCATCGTGCTGGGCACACTGGGGCAGTCACCGGCCGATGGCCACACCCTGGTGCTGGCGCCGCTGGCCTCGCTGGTGGTCAATCCGCATCTGTACAAATCCGTCGCTTACAACACGCGAAAGGATTTCGCGCCGGTGGCGCTGGTCGCCGACCTGCCGATGTTGCTGGTGGTCAATCCGGAGCTGCCGGTGAAGACGCTGCCCGAGCTGATCGCCTATGCCAAAGCCAATCCCGAAAAACTCGCGCATCCCTCGTCGGGCAACGGCACGCTGTCGCATCTCGGCATGGAAGTGTTCAAGCAGCGCGCCGGCATCACCATCCTTCATGTGCCCTATCGCGGCAGCGTGCCGGCGATGACCGACCTCATGACCGGCGTCGTCGGCGTCGCCATGGACACCGTCGCCGTCACCGAACCGTTCATCCGCGCCGACAAGATGCGGCTGATCGCCAGCGCCTACGGCAAACGGGTCGCGGCCTTCCCGGATACCCCGACCGTGGCCGAACAGGGCTTTCCGGAAGTCGACCTCTCGGCCTGGCTCGGCATCGTCGCCCCGGCCGCGACGCCGAAGGCGCGGATCGACCGTCTGGGGGCGGCGATCAACCAGATCACCCAATCGCCCGAGATCATCGCGAAGTTCACCAGTCTCGGCGCCATCCCGCGCTCGCTGGGGCCGGCTGATTTCGGCGCCTTCCTCGCCAGCGAGGACGCGCGCTGGAGCGCGGTGGTCAAGGCCTCGGGACTGCGGATCGAGTAGGGCTTGAAGCCTCCGCAAGCGCGGGACCTCGTTTTGCTGTCTGGCGTTGTGCGCTAAGGTCTGCTCCGCCGATACGAACGGCGGAGCCATACAACATGAATCTCGATCTCACCGGCAGGACCGCACTCGTTACCGCCGCGAGCGGCGGCATCGGAAGCGGTGTCGCGGAGGCGCTTGCCGAAGCGGGGGTGCGGGTGGCGATCAGCGGGCGCACCCAAGCGTCGCTCGAAACGGTGGCCGAGACGCTCGCCTCCCGCGCCGGTGGACGGCCGGCCATCGTGGTCGGCGACGTCGGCGCCCGGAGCGGCCCGGCCCAGATCGCGGCCAGGGCCGCAGCGGCGCTCGGTGGCCGGATCGATATCCTCGTCAACAACGCCGGTGCGGCGAGACCGATCACCGGCGAGGTCGATGATGCCTATTGGGAGGATTCGTTTGCGCTCAACTTCATGGCGGCGCGGCGGCTGACCGATCTGGTCATTCCCGCCATGAAGGCCGAGCGCTGGGGCAGGATCATCAGCATTTCCGGGTCGCTCGTCGCGCCGAAGCTCAACGCCGCGGCGCCCGCCAAGGCGGCGCTGGCGAGCTGGTCACGGACACTGGCCTTCGAGCTCGGCGCATACGGGATCACGGTCAACACGATCGCGCCGGGGCGGATCAATTCGGCGCAGATTCTAAGGTTGCACCCGACCGAGCAGTCGCGGGCCGACTACATCAAGCAGAATATTCCCGCCGGCTATTTCGGCGAGCCCCACGACGTCGGCCATCTCGTCGCGTTCCTGGCCTCGCCGCTCGCCCGCTACATCAACGGCGCGGCGATCCCGGTCGACGGCGGCGCCACCCGGCTGGCGCTCTGATCAGGCCGAACCTGCCGGCCCGGATCACCGATTCCAATGGAACTTCGATCGTGTATGGTACTTGAGATGCCGTCCCCCGGCAGTCCGAAAGTCGGATCGACCGCTCGATGCCGATCAGCCAAAGATTCCCGGCCCCAATGGGGCTGTCAAAACAGGAGAACAGGATGCGAGGGTTTGTTTTCGTTGCGCTTTTGGCGGTCGCCGGGTCAGGTGAAGTCAGGGCCCAGGATGCCGCTGCCGGCGAGAAAGTGTTCGGCGTGTGCAAGGCCTGCCACCAGGTCGGTGAGACCGCGAAGAACAGCGTGGGTCCGAGCCTCAACGGCCTGTTCGGCCGCAAGTCGGGAACGGTAGCAGGCTACAACTACTCCGCCGCCAACAAGGATTCCGGCATCACCTGGGATGAAGCCACCTTCCGCGAATACATCAAGGACCCCAAGGCGAAGATCCCGGGCACCAAGATGATCTATGCCGGCCTCAAGGACGAGCAGCGGACCAACGACCTGATCGCCTTCCTCAAGCAGTACGATGCCGAGGGGAAGAAGAAGTAGAGCTAAATAGCTCTGACATTTGGTTCACCTCTCCCCGCTTGCGGGGAGAGGTCGGATTGCGAAGCAATCCGGGTGAGGGGGACTACCCGCGAGTCCGGACTCGTTGAGAGTCCCCCTCACCCCGACCCTCTCCCCGCAAGCGGGGCGAGGGGGCCACCTTCACTTCGCGAACGGATTCTGCCAGCCGCCACGCGCGGCCGGCGCTCGCGGCGGATACGTCGCCTCGAGATAGTTCAAGACCACCGCGCGGTCCTTGTCGTCGGGCGGCGGCATGTTGTGGCGGCGGATCATCAGGTTGATGGAATCGTCCCACTGCGCCCGTGTCATGCCTTGCTGCGCCACGAGTTTAAAACCGTGGCAGGCGGTGCAGGTATAGAAGGTCTCGTCGCGGCCGGCGCCGGCGGGAAAATCCTCCGGGTTTTCCTCACGCGGCGTGAAGGTCGATTGCGCGACGGCGGGCGCCATCCACAGCAAGCCCGCCATCACCGCCAGAACGAACCGCCGCATCAACCCACCAGCACCGCGATGCGGTGCATGGCGTTGCCGCCGTAGCCTTGCGGATTCCAGAAGCCGGCCAGATGCGGCTGCATCGCGCCCCTGGAATCGGTGGCGCGCGCCCAAATCTCGAAATAGCCGTCGGTCGGCAGTTTCAGCGTCGCGGTCCAGCGCTGCCAGTCGTATTTGTTCTTCGGCTTTTCCAGGTTGGCGCGCTGCCAGCTGGCGCCGAAGTCGGTGGAGACGTCGACCTGCTTGACGGTGAGGTCGCCGGCCCATGACGCGCCGCGCAGTTTCAGCTCCCTGGTGCCGGCCGCGAACTTGGCGCCGTTCGCCGGGTTGGTGATGATCGAGCGCACCGGCATCGATTCCAGGATGCGCATATTCGCCGGATCGCCCTTGTCGCCGGGGATCATCGGCTTGATGGCGGTGCGGTAGGAAAACTCGGTCATGCCCGGGCCGTCATGCTCCTTGTCGCGGATGGTGATTTTGGTCAGCCATTTCTGCGACGCCGAGCCGGCCCAGCCGGGCACGATCAGGCGCACCGGCCCGCCATGGATGTTGGGCAGCGGCTGGCCGTTCATGGCCCACACCAGCATGGTGTTGGGATCCATCGCCTTCTCGATCCGCACCCCGCGCGAGAGCGTCGGCTTGTTGGCGTCGCCCGACAGATGCTGATCGGCGGCATAATGCGCGGTGTACTTTGCTGACTTCTTCAGGCCCGCGGCCTTCAGCACCTCGGCCAGCGGCACCCCGGTCCATTCGGCGCAGCCGGCGCCGCCATTGGTCCACTGGTTGCCGCGCGCCGGCGGCGAGAACGCGGCGCGGCCGTTGCCGCCGCATTCCAGCACCATGCGCCGCGTCACCGCCTTGTATTTCGATTTCAGCTCGCCGAGCGTGATCTCGAGCTTCTTGTCGACCTCGCCGTCGATGGTGATCTTCCAGGCGTCGGGATTTTTCGTCTCTTCCGGAATCTGCCCGTTGTTGCGGATGTAGAATTTGTCGATCGGCGTGGTGTCGTCGTCGAGCAGGCTTTCCGGCGTCTCGGCCACCAGCGGCTTTTCGCCGAGCACCACGAGCTTTTCGTTCTTGCCCGGGAATTTCAGATATTGCGGGCCTTTCGGCGCTGCGGGTGCGGCGGCCTGCGCATGCGCGGCCGGAATGCCGCCGCCATCGGGCGACAGCGGCAGCACGCCGCCGATGACAGCGCCGGTGGCGGCGAGTGCCGTGCTGGCGAGAAATCCGCGTCGGCTGGTGGTGAGGCCGCCCTCGGCGGCATTGTCGGTGTCGTGGGCCATGGCACTTTTCCCCTTGGGTCGAGTGATTATTCCGGGAACGCCTCCGCGACTCCCGGTTGGCTCTAGTATTGCGTTTTGCAGCGCTGCCGCAAGACATGCATTCCGCCATGGCCTGCTATCCGGCCCAACCTCCTTTCAACCCTTGCGCTCCCCGGCCCCCCGCTGCACATTTGCGCTGCGGCGCGACGCGCCCGCCAAGAATGAGACTTCAGGGAACGCGCATGGCCGCCACGCGGATCGACTGCGATATCCATCCTTCCGTCGGTGGAACCCGCACCACGCTGTTGCCCTATCTCAGCGACCACTGGAAGGAGCAGGTGGTCAGCCGCGCCATCGACGGGCTCGATCTCAACTCCTATCCGCCCAATATGCCGCTGTCGGGCCGGGCCGACTGGCGGCCCGCCAATGGCGACAAGCCCGGCAGCGATCTCGCCATGGTGCAGCGCGGTGCGTTCGACCAGCTCGGATCAAGCCACGCCATCTGCAACGTGCTGTACGGCGCCCAGGCGGTGTTCGATTCCTACATGGCGGCGGACTTCTGCAAGGCGATCAACGACTGGATCGCCGCCGAATGGCTGTCGAAGGATTCAAGGCTGCGCGCCTCGATCGTGGTGCCGATGCAGGCGCCCGATTTGGCCATCGAGGAAATCGAGCGCCGCGCCGCCGACAACCGTTTTGTCTCGGTGCTGGTGCTGGCGCAGGGCGAGACCTTGCTCGGCCGCCGGCATTTCTGGCCGGTGTGGCAGGCTGCGGAAAAATACCAGCTGCCGATCGCGATCCACGCCGGCAGCGCCTACCGCCAGGCGCCGAGCTCGGTCGGCTGGCCGTCCTACCGCTACGAATATTACATGGCGGAAGCGCAGGCGTTCCAGGCCCAGGTGCTGAGCCTGATCTACGAAGGCGTGTTCGGCAAATTCCCCGGCCTCAAGGTGGTGCTGATGGAATCCGGCATCAGCTGGCTGCCGGCTTTCATGTGGCGCGCCAACAAGACCTGGCGCGGCGTCCGCGTCGAGGTGCCCTGGGTCGAGCGCGAGCCGGCTTCGATCATGCGCGACCATTTCCGCTTCACCACGCAGCCGTTCGACTCGCCGCCTGACGCCGCCGGGGTCGCCGACATCATCGACATGATCGGTTCCGACAAGATGTTCCTGTTCTCGTCGGACTATCCGCACTGGCAGTTCGACGGCGACGATGCCATTCCAAAACATCTGCCGGCCAGCCTGGTGCAGCGCATGTGCGCCGACAACCCGCTCGAAACCTTTCCGCGGCTGAAACTGGCGGCTTGAGGCATGATTGGGTTCAGGGGCTCGTCGACGTTTCTTCACCTCTCCCCGACGGGGAGAGGTCGGATT
>JAZJYY010000155.1:0-31229 GCA_040390145.1 Pseudomonadota bacterium | reverse complement strand
ATTTCGAGTTCGGCATCATCTCCTTGACGCCGTCCTGGGTGGTGCCGTCCCACATGATCATCAGCGCCTGCTCTTCCTCGGCCACCGGTGCCACGCCGAGGCTGACGCCGGTTGAGATCAGGCCGTGCACCGATTCGACCTTCTCCTGCAGGATCAGGCGCCGGAACCGCTCGATGGTGTCCTTCGGGTTGGTCTCTTCCTCGATCACCAGTTCGATCTTGCGGCCGGCAATGCCGCCATCCTTGTTCATGCGCTCGGCGGCCCACTGCACCGCGCGAATGCCGCATTCGCCGGCGGTCCCGGCGACGCCTGAGCGCGGCGCGATGATCCCGATCTTGAGCGGCTTGTCCTGCGCCAGCGCCGGCGAAAAAATCCGCGGAGCGGCTGCGGCGAGGAGACCCGCACCTGCGAGCTTCGAAAAATCGCGACGCGTGAACTTCATGGTAGCCTCCCGTTATCGTTGCGCATCTGCCGTGCGTTGTTGGCATACCATAAATATATCAGCGACATTGCATCAAGCGGTTTTTTCGCAAAAGGCCGGGAATGCCGCGACAAAAGGTCATTGCCGGCCTAATAGACTGGTGATATATTAGGCATGCCCCTGTGAAAGACGGAGACCGCGAGATGGAATTATCCTCGAGCCCGATGACCGAGCGGCAGCGCAATTACCGCGCGACCTACCGTCACCGTATCGCCGGCTGGTACAATGGCTGGCTCCACGCCTTCGTCATCTACGTGATCGGGTTCACCGCGCTGTCGGTCTATTTCGCCAATATCAGCAGCTTGCGCTGGTGGGAGCTGTTGATCGTGCCGGTGACGTTCCTCGCCGCGAACTTCTTCGAATGGTGGATCCATCGCTTCGTCATGCACCGCCCCTCGCAGGTCAAGGCGTTCCGCGCGATCTACAACCGGCACACCCTGATGCATCACCAGTTCTTCACGGAAAAGGAGATGCGCTTCGCTGATCACAATGACTGGCGCGTGACGTTCTTTCCGCCCTATGCGCTCGTCACCTTCACCATGATGTCGATTCCGCCGGCACTGGTGCTGGGCTGGCTGGTCTCGCCCAATGTCGGCTGGCTGCTGATCTCGACCACGACGTCGATGTACCTGATCTACGAATTCATGCACTTCTGCTGCCACGTCGACGAAAACTGGTTCGTGCGCAACGCCCCCTTCGTCAACACCATCCGGCGTCATCATACCGCCCATCACGATCAATCGATCATGATGGAGCGCAACATGAACCTGACCTTCCCGGTCATGGACTGGCTGTTCGGCACCTCGGACCTCGATCGCGGGCTGATCGGCACGCTGCTCAACGGCTACGACACCCGTTATGTGAAGACCAACATGCGCAAGACCTCGCGGACCCCGAAGCCCGAGATGGCGCGGCCGTCGACCGGGTTCGCCACGCCCGCCGAGTAGCCGGGGAGGATCGATGCAGGCGATCGAGCCGAACTGGATTTCCTCGCTCTGGTTCGCCGGCTTCGCGACCGTCTGCACCCTCGCCTTCCTCGTCGTCGCCGGCATGTTTCCGCTGCGCGCCCGCCCGGAGGCGGCGCGATCGAACGCCGCGACGTTGCTGGTCGGCGGCAACGCCATCCTTCTGGCGGCGCTTTTGCTGGGGACCGGGCTGTTCGGCTACGCCGAACTCAAATGGAGCACCCTGGTTGTCGTGGCCGGGCTGGTCGTGCTGTTTACGCCCGGGCTGTTCGAAGTCTGGCCGGCGTCGCTGCGCGACGGGCGGACCGGGCTCGTGGTATTGGTCGGAATTCAAGTGCTGGCGCTCGCGACCTTGGCAAAAGTCGCGGGACCAGTGTGGGCAAACCTGTCGTGAATTTGGTCGGAGACTAGTGCGATGCCTGTCAAGATAAAGCTCGGCCTGTCCCTGGTCGTCGTTCTGGTGACGGCGATCGTCGCCTATTACCAGAATGCGCTCGGGCACGACCGCATCCAGTACGTGGTCGCCTTCCTCGGCTTCTTCATGATCTTCGCGATGTGGCTGTTTCCGGAGGTCAAGCGCGAGGAAACCGCCGGCGGCGTCCGCCGCGACAGCGCGCCGCGATAGGCCGCTTCCCGCGAACTGCAAGCCACCGCGCGCGGTCGGTCGCGAATTCCGCGGCCGCTCAACCCTCTGCCGCCAGACCGGATCCGATGTCCTTGGCAATATAGGCGGCAAGATGATCGGCCGCCGGCAACGCGCCGGGCGCGCGACGCCACAGCATCAGATCGACATCGGGCAGCGGCGGCATGCCGTCCTCCGCATCAAGCCGACGCAGTCCGTTCACCTTGACCGATTCCGCGAGCACGATGACCGCGGCGTCGGCGAGCGCCATGGCTTCCATGCCGGCAATGCTTTCCGAGATGCAGGAAATCCGCCACGGCCGGCCAGCCTCGTTGAGTGCGGCCAGGGCATAATCACGATACAGGTTGCCTTCGGGCAGCATGGCGAGCGGAACGGTTGCATCCTTGTAGGCGGATCCCGTCGCCGATCCGAGCCATACCAGGGGTTCACGGCGCAGCAGCGTGACACTGCCGACATTGGGATGGACGTGGGGCATCCGCGTCGCCAGCGCAACGTCGATTCGCCCGTTTGAAATTTCTTCCGCCAGTTGCGCACTCAGGGCGCAGCGTACCGTAACCTCGATCCCCGGGTAGGACGCGCGGAAGCGCGCCAGCGTCTGCGGCAGCAGGAAAGCGGCGTAGAGGTCGGGGCAGCCCAGCGCGACCCGGCCGGCGATGTCCTCTGCCGAAAGCCGTGCGCGCGCATCGTCGTGCAATTTCAGTAGCAGCCTCGCATAGGGCAGCAGCATCTCGCCATGCCGGGTGAGGCGGAGGTGACGACGGTCGGATTCGAAAATCGCCTGTCCAGCGGCGTCCTCGAGTCGGATCACTTGAAGGCTGATGGCCGGCTGGGTCCGGTTCAAGCGCCGGGCCACGCGCGTGATGCTTTGTTCTTCCACGAGCATCACGAAAGTTCGCAGCAGGGTGATTTCCAGTGGGCCGCGCATGATCCCAGCATAAGCAAAACTTGGCTTATTGCGAAGCACAATAAATTTGCCTGCGAGATCGCGGCAACCTAAATTTCCTAATGATCTAAATAGCTTATGCCCAACAAGCGAGCAGATGCGCCCATTTCTTAGCCAATCGATCCAACCGCAACCGCGTCGGGCGCAGCGCCTGGTACAGCCATGACGACGCTGCTCGAAGTCACCGATGTCAGTAAATATTTCGGCGGTGTGGCGGCGCTCGATAGCTGCTCCCTGTCACTAGGCAGGGGCCAGGTCACCGGGCTGATCGGTCCCAACGGCGCCGGCAAAACAACGCTGCTCAATGTCATTTCGGGGCTGGTCAAGCCCGACAGCGGCACCGTGGCTTTCCGCGGCGAGGACATCACGGTGCTGCCGATGCACCGCGTCGCCTCGCGTGGTCTGGTCAGGACTTTCCAGATCGTTCGCGAACTGAGTGGACTGACCGTGCTGGAGAGCCTGCTGCTCGTACCGGGGCAGCAGCGGGGCGAGGCAATCCTTCCCGCCCTGTTCGGACGCGCCGCGGTCCGGGAGCAGGAGCAACGCAACGCAGTCAAGGCCCGCGCCGTCCTGGAGCGGATCGGATTGTGGAAATTGGCCGATCAATCGGCATCGGCGTTGTCGGGCGGCCAGAAGAAACTGCTCGAACTCGCGCGCGTGCTGCTGCTGGAGCCGACGCTGGTGCTGCTCGACGAACCCGCTGCCGGCGTCGCGCCGCCTTTGCTCAAGGACATTATTCAGGTCATTCGAGAGCTCAGGGCCGACGGCATTTCCTTCGGCATCGTCGAACACGACATGCACCTGATCGGCGAGATCTGCGACCACGTCCACGTGCTGGCGGAAGGCAAGACGCTGGTGTCCGGCAGTTTCACCGAGGTCACCGCCGATCCCCGCGTCATCGATGCCTATCTCGGATTCGCGCTATGACCGCCGTTCCGGTCACTCCCGCGCTCTCGGTACAGGGTCTGCGCGCCGGCTATGGCAGCGGCGGGGACATCATCTGCGGCATCGATCTCGATCAGGCGCCGGAGACCATTCTCGCGGTGATCGGACCGAACGGCTCCGGCAAGTCCACCTTCGTCAAGACACTGGCGGGCCTGCTGCGGCCCCGCGCGGGCCGCATGGCGGTGACCGGCAACGACGTTACCCATCTCACGCCCGCCAAGCGGGTGGTCGCCGGACTGGCCTATGTCCCGCAGGAGGCAAACGTCTTCGGAAACCTGACGATCAGCGAAAACCTCAAGCTCGCCACCGAATTCCTGCGCGGCCGGACCGGCGTCGGTCCCGCGCAGAAAGCCCAGGTCATGGAATTGTTTCCGGAGATCGCCCGGCGGCCGAAGCTGCTCGCCGGCAATCTGTCCGGCGGCCAGCGCCAGATGCTCGCCTTCGCCTGCGCCCTGCTCGCCAATCCGGAAGTCCTGCTGCTCGACGAACCGTCGGCCGGCCTGTCGCCGAAATTCGTCAGCGAGACCATGGAAGCGGTCGCCAGGGTGCGCGAAAGCGGCGTCACGGTGCTGCTCGTCGAGCAGAACGTGTCGGCGGCCTTGCGGATCGCCGACGAGGTGATGGTTCTGGTGGCCGGACGCAGCAGCTTGCGCGCCTCCGCCAGCGACATCTCGAACGCCGATCTCGCCGATCTGTTCTTTGCGAGGGCCGGCTGAGATGATCGGGCAACTCGTCATCAACGGACTGGTTACCGGGCTGCTGCTGGCGCTGCCGGCGCTGGCGCTGACGCTGACATTCGGCATCCTGAAATTCCCCAACTTCGCGATCGGCTCGATGCTGACCTTCGGCTCCTACGCAGCCTGGATCGGCAACAGCCTGTTCGGGATGCCTCTCGCCATCGCGCTGCTGCTGGCGGCGCTGGCGACGGCCGGGGTCGCGATGCTCTGCGACGTTCTGGTGTTCTCGCGGTTGCGCGACCGCGGTTCGATGACGCTCCTCGTCGCCTCCATGGGAATCTCGCTGATCCTCGAGAACATCTGCCGCTTCGGGTTCGGCAATGCGACGCGCAATTTCGTCTTCGAGGTCGCGCGGCCGATCCGCTGGCACGGGCTGCGCATCAACCAGGAGCAATTGATCACGGTGGTTTGCGTCGTGGTCTGCGTGATCCTGATCCAGCTGTTGCTGTATGCAACGCCGCTCGGTCGGGCCATGCGCGCCGTCGCCGACAATCCCTCGCTGGCGGCCGTCCGCGGTGTCGAACGTCAGACCATCACCCGCCTGACCTGGTGCCTCGCCGGTATCCTCACGGCCTTGTCCGGCGTATTGGCCGGCCTCGATCGCGCCGTCGATCCCCTGCTCGGCTGGAATTACCAGATCCCGATTTTCGCAGCGGCGATCCTCGGCGGCCTTGGCAGTCCGATGGGCGCCATCGTCGGCGCGCTGGTGATCGGGCTGGCCGAAGAATTGTCGTCGCTCGTTCTGCCCACCAATTACCGTCAGGTGGTCAGCTTCGCGGTCATCCTGGGGCTGCTGCTGGTGCGAACCCGGGGCCTGTTCGGCGCAAAGGCGGTTCGCAAATGATCGCCTATCTCACCACGCTGATCGTGCTTGTCGCCGTCTCCATGCTGGTCGGCCTTGCGCTGAACCTGCAATGGGGCGTTGCCGGACTGGTCAATTTCGGCGTGGTTGGCTTCGTCGCGCTCGGCGCCTATGCCACTGCCCTGCTGGCGCCTGCGCTGGGCTGGTGCGGCGCGATGATCGCCGCCGCCGGATTGTGTGCGGTCGTCAGTACCGTTCTCGCCTTCCTGTCGATCCGGCTCGAGGAAAACTATCTGGCGATCGTCTCGATCGGGTTCGGCGAAGTCGTCCGCATTCTGCTGCTCAACGAAAGCTGGCTTACCGGGGGCGCCGTCGGAATTCCCGGCATTCCGCGGCCCTTCGTCAGCCTGGTGGCGCCGGCGCACTACGATGTGGTGCTGCTGATCTTCGCCGTCGCGCTGGTGGCGATCACCTTCGCGCTGCTGGAAACGCTGGTCCGTTCGCCGTTCGGCCGTGTGCTGCGCGCGGTCAGGGACGATGCGATCGTGGCGGCGGCCCTCGGCAAGCCGGTGCTGGTGTTGCGCATCAAGGCCTTCGCGATCGGTGGCGCGGTGATGGGCGTGGCCGGCGCGTTGCACGCCTTTTACCTGACCTATATCGACCCCAGTCAATTCACCTCGATCATCACCGCCTACGCCTTCATGGCGGTGATCGCTGGAGGCCGCGGCTCCAATATCGGTCTGCTGTTCGGCGCCGGCACCATCATGGCGCTGCTGGAGGCGACCCGCTTCCTCAAGGACGCCGTCGAGATGATCGACGGCACGCAACTGGCCGCGCTGCGGCTCGGACTGATCGGCGTCGGCATCGTGCTGCTGCTGATTCTGCGGCCGCAAGGACTGTTGCCCGAGCCGCAACGCAAAGTGCGCGACTTCTTCCCCAATGACGGAGGAACCTCCTGATGCCCCGCGTCACTGCCCTGCCCCCGACGGCGCTGCCCCCCGCGATCGCCGAGGTCTACCAGCGCTTTACATCCTACGGTCCATTTGCCGACCAGGCCGCGGTACTGGCGCATGTCCCGCCGGCGCTCGACCATCTGTGCCGGATGCTGATGGAACTGAAAAGCCGCCAAGCCGTGCCGTGGCGCTACATCGAACTCGGCATCGTGGTCGTCTCCAAGCTCAATGCCTGCGCCTATTGCGTCGCCAGCCATTCACCGGTGCTGGAGGTCCATGGACTCTCGGCCGCCGCGGTGGCGCAGTTGCCGAGCGCCGATCATCCCGATCTCGATGAAGTCGATCGCCTGGTGATCGAATATGCCATCCTGGTAACGCAGGATTCCGGACGCATCCGCGATGGCGTGTTCGAACGGCTGCGGCGGCATTTCAGCGAAGCCGAGATCGTCGAGTTGACGTTGCGCATTGCGCTGGCCGGCTTCTTCAACCGTTTCAACGACGCCCTGCAGATCGACGACGGCACCGCCGCCGCCCGATTTGACGCTTTCACCCTTCAAACCTCGGCAACGGAGACTAGCAATGATTGATTCAAACGGTTTGCTCAATCGGCGGCATGTGATCGCCGGGCTGGGGGCATCGTCGCTGATCGGCCTCGCAGCCGCGCCGGCAGTCGCGCAGGGAGCCGAGATACCGATCGGCATGGTGCTGCCGTTCTCCGGCGCGACCGGCCCGTACGGCGCCGACATGAAGAAGGCCGCCGATATCGTCGTCAAGATCATCAATGATGGCGGAGGCATTCTGGGCGGCCGCAAGCTGCGTCTGTACATCGAGGACTCCGAGACCAACCCGACCGTCGGCGTGACCGCGACCCGCAAGCTGCTCGAGGTCAACAAGGTCGAACTGGTCGGCGGATTCTGGGGCAGTCCGATCGCACTGGCCGCCAAGCCGCTGATCCTGGCCGCCAACAAGGTGCAGATGGTGTCGGCCTCGGCCAACGGCATCACCGACGGCGATACCAAGGGACTGGTCTATCGGTTCCAGGCCAAAAGCAGCCAGTGGGGTCCGGCCGGCGCCAAGGTGATGACAAGCCTGAAGATGAAAAAGGTAACGCTTCTGGCCCAGCAGAATCCGTTCGTGATCGCGATGATCGAGCCTTTCAAGGCCGAGATGGCCAGGCAGGGCGGACAGGTGATGGACGTGATCCTGTATAACCCCGATCAGGCCTCCTATCGCGCCGAGGTCGAGAAGGCGTTTTCGCCGGAGCCGGACGGCGTCTTCTGCCTGTCGCTGCTCACCGACTTCGTGGCCATTACCAAGGAAGTCTATCGCGGCGGCTTCAAGTCGAAAATTCTCGGCCTCGGCACCGGTGCCGATGCCGATGGCGCCTATCTCAGGGGCGTCACGCCCGAAGTGGCCGAAGGCATCCACCACCTGCAGCCGGCGCCGCCGATGGACTCGGCGGCATACAAGAAGTTCGTCAAGCTGATGGGGGCGCCCGAAGGCACGGCCTTTCTGTTCGCCGGCAATACCCACGATCAGGTCTGCGTCACCGCGCTTGCGATGGAGCACGCGAAGAGCTCGGAGAGTGTGGCCTGGGCAAAATCGATCCGCGAAGTCTGCAATCCGCCGGGTGAGGATGTTGACGACGTTCTGCGCGCGCTGGAAATGATCCGCGCCGGCAAGAAGATCAACTTCGTCGGGGCCGGCGCCACGGTCGATTTCGACGAACGCGGCGACCAGATCAACCGCTCGTTCCTGCACCAGGTCATCGAGAAGGGCAAGAACCGGATCGTCGAAGTGGTGACCTGACGACCGACGAGGTCGGCGACCCCATGGCGCGGCGGCAGAGCCGTCGCGCCCGAGAAGAATAATGTTGGCAGGAGGACGGCGTGGCCAAATCCCAAATGATGCATCTTTGCGGCTTCCTGATTGCGGGGCCGGTGGTTCACAGCCACGCGATCTGGCGCAATCCCGGTCACAAGACCGATTTCCTCAGTCTCGATCACTACACCCACATCGCCAGGGTGCTGGAGCGCGGCCGGTTCGATTTCCTGTTCTTCGCGGACCGGCTTGCCATCGCCGACCGCTATGGCTCAAGCCATGTCACCGGCATCCGGCATGGCGACCAGGACGCCACCCGCATGGACCCGCTGCCGATCCTGGGGGCGCTGGCCGCGGCCACCAGCCGCATCGGCCTCGGCGCGACGCGCTCGACCACCTACGATGCGCCGTACAATATCGCGCGCGAATTCGCCACGCTGGACCACATCTCCGCCGGCCGATCGGCGTGGAATGTGGTGACCTCGATGAACGATGGCGAAGCGCTGAATTTCGGCAGCGTGCCGCATCTCGGCCATGACGAGCGCTACGACCGCGCGGACGAATTCATGGAGGTGGCGTTCAAATTGTGGGACAGCTGGGAGCCCGACGCGCTGGTGCTCGACCGCGAACGCGGCATCTATGCCGATCCGGACAAGGTGCATTACCTCAACCATGTCGGGAAGTGGTTTCAGTCGCGCGGCCCGCTCAATATTCCGCAGGGTCCGCAAGGCCGCCCGGTCGTCATCCAGGCCGGCTCTTCGGGGCGCGGCAAGGCGTTCGCGGCGCGCTGGTCGGAGGTGATCTTCGCGCTGCAGCCGAACGTGGAGCGCATGCGCGTTTTTACGGCCGAAGTTCACGCCGCGCTTGCCCAGCAGGACCGCCCGCAAAATGCCAGCCGCATCCTGATGGCGATCATGCCATTTGTCGGCGAGAGTCGCGCGGAGGCCGAGGACAAGCGCGACCTGCACGATTCGCTGGTCGATCCGCTGGTCGGGCTCTCCACGCTCGGCGCACACACCAACGCCGATTTTTCCAATCTCGCGCTCGATGAAAATATCGAAACCGTGACATCGTCGGGCAGCCAGGGAAACCTTGCCGCCCTCAAGAGCATCGCGGCGGGCCAGTCGATCAGCATCGCCGAAGCCGGCCGGATCTACGGTCGCGGCGTGATGTGTCCACGGCTGGTCGGAACCGCCACTGATATCGCCGATGAGATGGCCGCCATCGTCGAGTCCAGCGCCGCGGACGGATTCGTGGTTTCGCCGGCCTTTCTTCCCGACACGTTCGAGGATTTCGTCGACGGCGTCGTACCGGTGCTGCAGGACAAGGGGCTTTTCCGCCGCGACTATCAAGGGACGACACTGCGCGACCATCTCGGTCTGGCGGCCTTGCCGGAATGACGGCGATGTCCCCTGTTCACGACACGACCTCGCTCGCCAGCATCAGTCCGGCAAGCTTCAAGGCCGCGATGCGGCGGTTTGCGTCCACGGTCACTGTCGTGACCAGCCATCGCGGTGGCGTGCTCAACGGCATGACCGCGACCGCCGTATGCAGCGTATCGGCCGCGCCGCCCTCGGTCCTGATCGTGGTGAACCGGGAGAACCGGTCGCACGGGCTGATCGAGCAATCCGGCGCCTTTACCGTCAACGTCCTGTCCGCGGCACAACAGGCGCTGGCGGAGCATTTCGCATCGGCTCCAATCGCCCCGTTTGCCGAGGTCCGCTATTCGGTCGGACTCACCAATTGCCCGATCATCGATCAGTGTGCATCGTTTCTGGAATGCGTGGTCGAATCGCAAACGCGATCGGGGACGCATTCGGTGTTCGTCGGCAGGGTTGTGGCATCAGGCGAAAGCGATTTCCTGCCGCTGGTGTATCATGACGGAGAGTTCCGCAGGTGACCCGGTCTACCTGGACGCCGCGGCCTTGCCGCGCGCGATCTGGCCGATCATCGCTTCGATCTCGGACACGATCAGCCTGGGCGCCGCGTATTGCACCATGTGACCGACATCCGGCAACACGATCAGTTTCGCGTTGGGCACCGCGGCTGCGAATGGCCGCGAATGGATGCTGGTCGAAACCGTCTTGTCGGCGCCGTCTCCCGAGATCACCACGACGGGTGCCGCAATCTCCGCGTAGCGCGGCGCCTGTTCCCTGACCGCTTCCTTCAGGGTGACCAGGTCATGCGCATTGGCGATGAACTCGCGCGGCCGCAGCAGCAATGGCGTCGCCGAGTCCTTGATGAATCCGTCCGGCATCACTTGCGGCAGGAAAACGCCACGGGCGCCGGCCTCGGCCAGGAGGTAGCCGAGCGGCAGCGTGATGGTATGGGCCAGCAGCGGACCGATCACCGGCGTGGTGATGAACCTGTTGTATTGTCCGACGCCGCCCGGCCATGGATAGGCCACCGGCGCCAGCATCACCAGACCGGCGACGCGGTGCGGATAGTCCAGCGCCATTCGGGCACCGAGCGCGCCGGCCCATGAATGGACCACCAGAATCGCGCGCTCGACGCCGAGCTTGGCGAGCGCCTCCTCGATCATTTGCCCCTGGATATCAGGCGTCGAATCCTGGACCCGCGCGCGCGTGCTCCAGCCGTGGCCCGGCCGGTCGATCAGAATGACCCGATGCTTTTCGGCGAGGCTGGCGCCGGGCAACGGCCGCATGCTTTCAAGGTTGGAACTGGCGCCGTGGATCATCACGATCGCCGGGCCCGCGGCATCGCGCGGTCCGAGATCGACCGCGTGGATGGCGCCATCCGCGACCTCGATGATCTTGCCGCGCGCCGGATACGTCCGCTCCAGCAGGACAACGCCGGCCTGCGTGACCAGCGCCAGCACGACCAGCACCGCCACCACGCCTGTCAAAACCATTGAGAATTTCCGGATGATCTTGTGCACCAACGAGTTACGATGTCACAGCATCCGGGTTTCAAAGCGGGGCCCGAATCCGTCACACGCTGAAACCGATACGCCCCAGCCCGGGCAATTTCACGGCCGGCCGCCGTAGATCGAGGCCGAACACCGCGCCGAAAAAATTGACTTCTACCCCTTCGATCCAGCCGACCGCCAGCCCCAGATAGCCGCCCAGCGTGAAGCGGATGCCGGTCCCGGAAGCGGTCGGTCCGAACATGTTGCCATTATAGGGAAAATCCTTGCCGATGGCAGTCGGCGGCAACGTGGCCTGCAATTCCGGCACCGCCGCCATGACGGCGGTGACGAACGTGTTGGAGTTCGGTCCCGGCCATGCGCGATAATCGCCGTAGGATCTGAGCTCATAGCCTTCGACCGCGGCGCGAATCTTCGGAATCATGCGCTCCGCGGTTTCGCCGTCCGCGGCGGCGACAGCCTCCGGCGTGCCGCCGAACCAGCGTCCGTCGGCGGCGAATCCGTTGATGCGGATCGGCTCGCCCCAGGCCGTATAATCATAGCGGGTGTAGCGCGATGCCCCGCGTTCCTTGACCACGATCCAGCTGTGGACCGCGAAGATTCCGCGCCAGCGAACCGTGCGCGCGGCAAAGACGCGAACCACGGCCTCGTTGTGCTCCTGCGGCGAGGGCAGCAGGCCGGCGCTGGTGCGATCGGCGAGTTGCCAGTCGACGGAGTGATCGCCCAGCAGGTATTTTGCCGCCGAAATCGTGATCGGGGCGAACAGCAGAACCAGAAAGATAATCACAGATTTTCTCAAGTTGCGGAACTTTGGCGGGGCGGCTTCATGCCGGCGTCATATGCCGCTTCATATAGTCCCGCTCGGCGCTTTCGCTACGCTGCGGGAGGGTCCGCCATCCTGGCGCCCGGCCGTCTTGTCCACGCAATCCACAGGAACGCCGCCCCGATCTCCTGCGTTGTCACGGTTTAAATGGAGGGTACTCAATGACTTCCGAGGCCAGCGAAGCTGCCATCGACCATATCGTGGCGACCTGCAATGGCGACATCCGGGGCGCGCTGAAAGCGCTGCTGCTGGTCAACGAGCAGCTGGAGGCCGAGCTGGCGCAGGCCTATGCGGCGGTCAGCCACGGCAGGGCGACCTCGCGCGCCAGCATCATCCTGCACTGAGCCAGGGTCAATCGTCGGTCAAACTGCGATTGGGGCATTGACCGATGGTGGAACGGGCCAGCTTGGCATCGTCCAGGGACTTGTAGGGACCGGTTCCGAACCAGAATGGGCCGTCGCTGCTGTTCGGAAAAATGGTCGGATTGCTGGTCACGATCTCGCACTTGTTGGTCACGCGATTGCCGACCACCCAGTATTGCCCATCGGCCAGGGTTGACGTGGTCAGTCCGAACGTTATCGCCGCGGCCAATATCCACAATCTCATGGTATCGCTCCTACAGGCATTGCAGCGGGCAAGCTCGCGGTAGCCAAAAACGTTCCGGCCGACAAGGATCGCCTGATTTCGTGATTAATCCGTCCGCGAGCGGATCGATAAAATTAGCGATCAGATGTCGCGGCCTTCGACTTTTTCGGTCAGGGTCTTGACCAGCTCGGGCACCTTTTCCAGGTGCGGATTGACCGCGAGCGCCTTGCGGAAGGCGTCGAGCGCGCGCTTCTCGTCGCCGAGATCCTGCATGATCATGCCGAGCCCGGCCAAGGCGCCAAAATGGCGGGGTTCGCGCACCAGCACCTGCTCGATATCCTGCAGCGAGTGGGCGTAGTCGTTCTTGAGATAATACAGCGTCGCGCGCCGGTTCCAGCCCTCGACATAGTCCGGACGCAACTTGACCACGGCATCGAGCAGCTTGATCGCCACGTCGACCTGCTTGGCGTCCATCGCGGCCTTGGCGCGCACCATCAGCAGCGCGGCGGTATCGCTCGGCGTCTGCATCCACACCGCCCAGATCCGGGCCTCGACATGCTTGGCGCTGGCCACATCGGGCGCCGCCTTCAGCGCGCCGAACAGGAAATCCAGCCCGCGCGTCTTGTCGGCGCCGACCTTCGGCAGCTTGGCTGGCGCCTCCGGCAGCTTTTTCTGGCTTCGCGGCGGCGCTGACCTCGGATCCTGCGCCGAGGCGGGAACCGCCCAAGCGGCGGCCATCGCTGCCGTGATCAGGATAGCGAGGTAACGGCGGGACCCGGGGAATCTGATTGCCATGCCCAAAGTCTAGACGCAGCAAAACGCCCTTGCAAAGCAGCAAGTCGTCAAAGACCCGTGATATCAGGAATTTTCGCGCAGGCCGGAAGCCCCAATCGGGCTCGACTCAGCCCAAAATCAACCCTGGCGCGCCTTGAAACGGCGCTGAACCTTGTTGATCACATAGACCCGGCCCTTGCGGCGGACCAGACGGTTGTTGCGGTGGCGTCCACGCAGCGATTTCAGCGAGTTACGGACCTTCATGGGACAATCCTGATACTTTGAAAGGCCGTGTTTCGACAGGCCGAAAGTGGCAAAATGAGATTTTTCCCGCCAGCAGTCATACCGCCCGGGACGGCCGGTTTCTAAGCCATCGCGCGGTCGAATGTCAATCCGGACGGGCAAATCAGGATGCCGGCGGCCGATCCCGGCCATTGGAACCGGATCCACCGACTAGGAAAGATTCACAAATTCGGTCAAAGGTTTGCAGCGGTGCCGTGATTCGCACCCCATATCTGGAATTGGCTGTTCGGCCGAGCTGGGTCTCGCGCAAAGATGGGATCCGCCTCCGCCATGACGTCTGTTGAAGTGCCTGCCATCAAGCCTGCCATTCTGGCTCCCGCCGATCTTGCTGCCCCGTTCGCCGCTGGGGGCCGGATCCCGCTGCCCGCGGGCGTCCGGCCGTTTCAGCTCAACTGGACCTATATTTTTGGCATTGCCGGCTACCATGTCGCCGCGGTGCTGGCCTTCACATCCTATTTCAGCTGGAGCGGCCTGATCCTGGCCATGCTGCTCACCCATCTGTGCGGGCTGTTCGGCATCAACCTTTGCTACCACCGGCTTCTCACCCATCGCGGCCTGAAGGTCCCGAAATGGCTGGAGCATTCCATGGTCGTGGTGGCGATGTCCTGCCTGCAGGAAACCCCGGCGCGCTGGGTCGCGATCCACCGCCGCCACCATCAATTCGCCGACGAACAGCCCGACCCGCACAGCCCGCTGGCCAGCTTCCTGTGGGCCCATATCGGCTGGATCCTGGTGCACCAGCCCGAGCTGTCGCGGCTCGGCATCTACGAGCGCTACGCCAAGGACATCCTGCGCGACCGCTTCTACGTCGCGCTCGAGCGCCATGGCTGGCTGGTCTGGATCAATCTCATCCAGATGCCGCTGTTCTTCGCCGCCGGTTTTGTGGTGGCGTGGCTGTCGGGCCAACCGCCCGAAGCCGCCGTGCAGACCGGGATCAGCATCCTGCTGTTCGGCGTCTTCGTCCGCACCGTGCTGGTCTGGCACATCACCTGGGCGGTGAATTCGGTGACCCATCTGTGGGGCTACCGCAGCTACGAGACCGACGAGGACAGCCGCAACAATTTCGTGGTCGGCATGATCTCCAACGGCGAAGGCTGGCACAACAACCACCACGCCGACCCGCGCTCGGCCCGCCATGGCCACCGCTGGTGGGAGATGGACAACACCTGGCTGACCATCCGCTTCCTGGAACGGATCGGCCTCGCCACCAACGTGGTGGCGCCGAGCGCCCACCTCAAGGCGCAGGCCGCCAAGGCCAGGCTGGTCACCCGTGGCTCGGACGGCGTGCCGGTCGAGTAACGGACCCGGCGGCAAGGCCGAGGGGGCTCCGAACAAAAATGTCGAAAACGAGCCCATGCATAGATACAGAGGCTAGCCGGAACAGGCACTTAGCCTGCGAGAACAATCACCGGCACAATTGCAACATCGCGCAACCTGACCGCTCCCTGGCCCGCCGAGCGGCCGTCGGGCGATCGCAGGCCGCGCCCCATCCTTGCATCAAGCACCGCGACGTTGATTCCTCCCTCACGATCGCGCGCCGGCGCCGGCCGTCCGGAGCGTGCGCCAGCTCCGGCGGCCGATGACGGCAAACCGCTTCCATGGAAGGCGGGACAGGCTCGTGACCAGCACGGCGCGGGCGAAGAGGACGTGGGAGATAATCTCGATCATGGCTCGTTCCCGGTCGCCGCCGCAGCATCCGTTCGCGCTGCGGCGTGCCGATCCTGTTTGTTCGCGGATGTGCGCGGCCCTCACGGTCGCGCTTCAAGGATCATGTTGAAGGGGGTGACGGCAGCCTGGCCGATCTGCGAGAAGCCGCCCTGCCGCAGCACCTGCCCGATCCGCTTCGCGCCGGCCTGCGCGCCGAGCCCGAGTCCGACTTCCTGGCTGAGCGAGGTCGGAAGACAGATGTGGGTCGATCCGGCATAATAGATTCGTCCGACCGGGTTGAGATTGTCAGCCAGGCTGTCGCCCGCCGCTGGCTCGACCAGCATCAGCGTGCCGTCATCCTTCAGCGCCGCACGAATGTGACGGGCTGCGCCAACGGGATCGCCCATGTCGTGCAGCGCGTCGAACATGGTCACGAGATCGAAGTCCGATCCGGCGAAGTCCTGCGCCTTCGCGACCTCGAACCGCAAATTGCGCGCGCCACCGAGTTCAGTCCGTGCGCGGTCGATCGACGCCTCGTCGTAGTCGATGCCGATGAAATCCGAGTTCGGGAATGCATCGGCCATCAGCCTTGTCGAATAGCCATGACCGCAGCCGACGTCCGCGACCTTCGCACCGCGCTGCAACTTGTCGACAACACCGCCAAGCGCAGGCAGCCATTCGGCGATCAGATGCGCGCGATAGCCGGGACGAAAGAAACGGTCCACGCCGCAGGACATGCAATTGCAGTGATCGCCCCAATGCAGGCCCTTGCCGGTTCTGAATGCTTCGGCCAGTCGCGGCTCGTCGTGGTAGACCGCCGGCAGCAGGCTGAAACCACCGACCATCGCGACCGGACTATTGTCATCGGCGAACACGGCCGCCTGCTCGGGCGTCATGCAAAACGTATCGCGCTCGCTGTCGTAGCTGACGAAACCCGACGCGGCCTGCGCCGACAGCCATTCGCGTACGTAACGTTCGTGAGTTTTCGTTCGCCCGGCCAGTTCGCCCGAGGTCATCGGACCCTGGGCAAGCTCGCGGAACAATCCGAGCCGGTCCCCGAGCACGACCAGCGCGGCATTCGAGGCGGCGCCGAGTTCGTTGACGACCGTGCCAAGCAATTGCCCGAGCTTTGCTTCATCCAGATTCATGACTCGCTCCTTCGCAGGCGCGGAAGTGCGCCGTTGAGCTGCGACATAAGGGGTCTGGACTTGGGGCTGTAGAGGCAGAATAGTCAGCTTCGAGCCGATTGAGCCAGGGGCTGAAAAATGTCGCGCGCCCGCATACGCGTGAGTATCCCGGTGTTCGCCGAATGCGATCCGTCCATCATCTATGGCGTGTTCGACACCCTGTGGGGTGCAGGCCGGATCTGGGATGGCATCAAGGGCGGCACGCCGGAGGGCCTGTTCGAACCGCGCCTGGTCGGCGCCGAGCCCGGTCCGATCAAGCTGATCACCGGGGTTTCCATCCTGCCACAGGACACGGTCGATCAGGTTGCGTCGACCGACATCGTGTTCGTGCCGAACGTCATCGTCAGCGTCGCCCAGGGCACCGCCGTGCTCGACCGCCGGCTGATCGCCTGGATCAGGCAAATGCACCAGGCGGGCGCACAGATGTACGGATCGTGCGGCGGGTCTCTCGTGCTCGCGGAAGCCGGCCTGCTCGACGGGCACGAAGCAACGACGCACTGGGTCTATGAGCCGATATTCCGCAAACATTTCCCGAAGGTCACGCTGCGCATGGAGCGGGTGCTGGTGCAGAACGGTCCTGGACAAAATCTCGTTTGCGGGGGCGGCGCCTCATCCTGGCAGGACCTCGCGTTGCTGATTGTCGCGAAATACGGCGGCACCGAGGAAGCGATTCGTATTTCAAAGCTCTTTCTCTACCAGTGGCATCGCGAAGGCCAATTGCCGTTCGCCCTGATGGTGCAGAACGTGGATCACGGCGACGGCGTGATCACGCGGTGCCAGGACTACATCGCACAGAACTACCAGCGACAGGACGTCATGATGGCGTTGGCGGAGCACTCCGGATTGCCGAAGCGTTCATTCGATCGCCGGTTTCGTGCGGCGACCGGCTATTCGCCGCTGGGCTATGTGCAGACGTTGCGCATCGAGGAAGCCAAGCAACTGCTCGAAACCACCGAAACCAGCATCGAGGATATCTGCCGCGAGGTCGGCTACGAGGACGTGGCGTCGTTTCGCCGGCTGTTTCGGAAGCAGGCCGGCGTGTCGCCAAAGGATTATCGCCGCAAGTTTCAGCTTCCGGACTTCGTAAGCCGGCCCGAGTCCATCGGGTCGCGGCGGGCGCGCGCAGCCGGATAGCGCTCGGCCTGCAGATGCAAGCCATGCAGCAGGTCGACAAACAGCGGTTCTCGGCATTTCAGCCAAAATCTGCCGACAGTCGGGTCGGGTCGGGTCGGGAAAGTGCCCGGCGAAGACGTATTACCGTACCAGTCGCTGCAAGCCTCGTTCAAGACCATCGAACAGTGCGCGCGCCTGGTCTGGTCGCCCGGCAGTGTTCAATCGTTCGAACGTCGCTGACAACAGACCGAGCGTTGACAGCCCAAGTGCCACGTCTTCGGTGGCCGTACCGCCGCGGATCAATGTATGAACATGCCGCGTGCTGATGTACACCGGTGCAGCGGCAGTATCGGGCAAGCTGCCGCGCACGACCAGGTCGACGACATTCTCTGCGACATTCCTGGCTGCTGCCTGCCCGCCCGCTGCCGTAGCCCACCATACACGCAGGCCGGTAACGACGACCGTCGGACGGTTATCCCGCAGCGACAGCCGCAGCAGGTTTTCGCTGCCGGTCTCACATCGCGAGAGCGTGGCGAGAAACCCGGCATCTCGCTGAGCGTCGTTTCCCCAGGGCAGATGTCTGGCGATGCGGTCCACATTGGCGCAAACGGGTGGGCTGCCCCAGGTCGGCATCGACGAGGTGATACCCGCGAGATTGTCAATCAGTCCCCGGTAACCCGGGCTCGGTGCAAGTGCGGGGGCGGAATCGAGTTCGTCCAGCAGAGCATCAACCAGCTTGCGACTGCCCGTAACCGAATCCGACACTCTGAGTATGTTTCTCGCCTTCGCCTGGTCGCCACCCTCGGTCGACGGGTTTGGATCAGCTAGAAAACCGGCGATCTCTCTCGTCAGGAGATCGGCGTTCGGCACAGCTGTGCCAACAAAGACCGAAAAGGCCTCCCACCGGCTGGGTTCCTGCGACGCCAGGAATTTTCTGAGTGGCGAAACGACGGATCGGTCATACTCCTCGCGCGTGAGCATTGTGGCGCGTTCCGCATCGAAAACGATGTCGTTCCAACTCAGAGAGGCAAGGTAAGGCGCATCGTTGGAGATTCCGTCCAGCGTCACACGCGGGCAAAAGCCCTGATTCAACAAGGGGTGCACAAATGCGCTTGAGCCGTATCTCACGATTGCGCGGGCGATTTCGGCGCGCCCCTTCGGACACGATTCGCCCTGAATCCAGCCAGCGGCATATTGCACCCGTCGGGTCGCACCCGAGAGGGGCATTTTCAGATCGACGGTCACGGCCCTGGCGCGATCTTCGATCAGCCACCGATGACACGCTTCGGCGCAAACCTCGATCGATCCGGACGGATTGAAAGATGGCGTCGCCGCGCGGCCAATATCTGGCTGCAACGCGATCCCGGAAAGTACGATCAATGCCGTCAGCAAACGCAGCATGTGGTGTCGTCTCGGAGTGAACAGCAATCAGACTAACACGGAGACGGAGGTCACGTCGAAAAATCGGCAAGGTAACAAGGATCAACTTCGATCCGGCGTGAATTAGCGGTGCTGTTTCGACTTCACGATGCCGGTGGGCTGGATGGTGTCGCCCAGTCTGACCGGTTTTCGGCTTTCGAGGAGGCGATGGATAGCGCCAGCGGCGTCGGCCCAGTCTGTGATCGTGTTTGCGTGCAGCTGCGCGATAGATCCGTCGCCCGGCAGCGACGTATCCGCATCAGGCCTCACCACTGGCGCCACGGTGCGTTCGCTGGGATCAACACCGCTGACGACGGCGACCTAACTCTCGATTACGCGCTCCAAATGCACGCGGCGGCAGTCCATTTCATACTCCAGGTCCTGCACCGGCGGACGATGGAGATACCACGTCAACCCCTGCCCGAAGATGCCGCGTTTGCCGAGCTCGCTTTCGATGAAGGGGTAGATATCGTGGACGGTATAGAGCTGGGTCGCGGTAACCCCGCTCCAGTCGCCGCCGAATGCGCTCATGCGACGCTCCATCTCACCCAGAACCCATTGCGCCTTCTCGACCATCGCCGCCGGGCTGACGTCACCGAGTCGAACGGCATGGTCGCGATAGTTGCCCCTGCCTTCCGGCGCCTCACCACTGCCCGCCACCACGAACGACGTCGGCGCGTTCGCCGCCGGCACCGCATAGGTAAAGGCATGGAAGCTCGGTTCCGCCGGCGGATCGATCTTCGGACACACATTGCTGCGCGCGACGGGATTCACCCCGTCCGGCATCAGTCCCCATGCTTTCAGGGTGCCGGTGTACACTTCATTGAACTTGACGAAGCCGCTTTCCGTGAACGGCGCAGGCGAGCGCAGTTCGCAGGCCGCGAACGCGCTGGGCGGTCGGCCGGCATTCTTCAGGATCTGCGCAATGCGATCAAAACCCTGGCGCATTGGCACCGGCCTGGTGAAACGCACCCGTTCCAGATTGAATCCCGGCAGCGCCGCGACTCCGGCTGAATACTGGCTGACGCCGGGCATGAACCTGTAACCGCCATCAGCTGCTTCGACAGTCTCGATCATGTTGCCTCTTCTGCTACAGAATTTCTTTTGAAGTGGGTTTCGAATTATTCTTCGAGCACGCCAAGATAGGCGTCGCGAATGATCGGATCGGCCAGCAGCTCCGCGCCGGACCCCGACCGCACGATCCGCCCCATGTCCATGACGTAGGCCGCGTGACACAGGTCGAGCGCCGTCGTCACATCCTGCTCGACCAACAGGATCGACATGCCTTCGGCATTGAGCGCACGAAGTGCTGAAACAAGCTGCTCCACCAGCAGCGGCGACAGTCCAAGCGACAACTCATCGATCATCAGCAGTTTCGGCGAGCTCATCAGCCCCCGCCCGATCGCGCACATCTGCTGCTCGCCGCCGGACAATGTCGCCGCCGCCTGATTGCGCCGCTCGAACAGTTTCGGGAAGGTCGCATAAACGCGGTCCATGTCGCGGCCGATCTCGGCCCGTCCGGCCGTGCGCGAATAGGCCCCCATCAAGAGGTTGTCCTCAATGCTCATGGCGCCGAACAGCCGCCGGCCCTCCGGTACGTGAACGATGCCGTGCGACAGGATTTCCGCCGCGGTCGCATCGGAGAGATCCACGCCGTCGAAACGATAGCTTCCAGACTGGATCGGAATCAGCCCCGACAGAGCACGCATCAGCGTCGTCTTGCCCGCGCCATTGGAACCGATCAGTGCGGTGATCTCCCCGCTTCGAACGGAAAGATCGATGCCCCACAGCACCTGGACTTCGCCATAGCCCGCGCGCAAGCCCTGCAATTCAAGAATGGGCGTATCAGCCATGAGCGCCGGCCCTTTGCGCATACTGCTGACCGAGATAGGCCTCAACGACCGCCGGATTCTTGATGACGTCCCGTGGAGCGCCGTCGGCGATCAACTGACCATTGTGCAACACCACGATCCGCGTACAGACATTCAGCACGACCTTCATCAAATGCTCGATCATCACGATGGTGATGCCGTTTTCCGCGAGTTGATGAATAAGCTTCGTCGCGCGTTCGACTTCCGCGCTGTTCAGACCTGCATTGACCTCGTCGAGGAACAGCAGCTTCGGCTTCATCGCGAGCGCCTTCGCGAGTTCGAGGCGCTTGCGCATGGCCAGGGTCAGCGTCGCCGCGGGCTGCTCCGATTGCGCTTCGAGGCCGACGAACGCGAGATGCGCGCGCGCTTCCTGCCGCGCCGATTTGATGCTTTCGCCGGGCTGCGAAAACAACGCCGCCGCAGCGACATTGTCCAGCGCACTGAATTCCGCGAACGGCTGCACGACCTGGAACGTACGCGACAGCCCGAGACGCGCGGACTGATAGGTCTTCACGCGGGTGATATCCCGCTCCATGAATGTCACCGCGCCGGAGCTTGCCGGTGTGACACCTGTAACCACGTTGACCAGCGTCGTCTTCCCGGCGCCGTTCGGGCCGATCAGGCCGAGAACCTCGCCTTTGCTGATACCGAGCGAAACATCACGCAGCGCTTTCAGGCCGCTGAAATTCCGCGAGACGGACTGGAGCCGGAGGATTTCAGACACGCTTCGGCCTCCATGCAAGAAGCCGGGACCGCAGCGACATCAATCCGTGTGGCAGGAACAGCAGGAGAACGACGATCAGAACGCCGAGCACGCCGCTGTGGATCTGGATGTAGTTGCGCCAGACCACCTCCTCCAGCCCGAGATAGACGAATGCCCCGACGAGGACGCCGAACGGCGAGCCGAGCCCTCCGATCAGCGCCATGACGATCGGCTTCACCGAGTAGAGAATGTCGAACACATCGGACGGATCAATGTAATGAACCCACGCCGCATAGACCCCGCCCGCGGCGCTGACAAAGCACGCGGATAGCCCGAACGCGACGCTCTTGTAGAGCGTGGTGTTGAGCCCGATCATGTTGGCGGCGGTTTCGTTCTGTCGGATGCATGCGAGGCCGAAACCGAGCTTGGAGGCTGCGACCGCAACGACCATCAACACCGTGCCGACCAGCAGTCCCCACATCGCGTAGAAGAACAGCGTCGCATCCGCCATCACGCCGGCCGTCGAAGTCAGCGGGATATTCAATCCCATGCCGCCGCCGGTGAGATCGGTGGCATTGTTGACGAGTTCACGGAACACCTCGATCAGCGACAGGCTGGCGATTGCGAAATAGTGGCCGCGCAGACGAAGCAGCGCCGCGCCGAGCAGAAACGCCAGCACAAAGGAGGCCACCCCCGCAACGGGAACCGCAACCGTCAACGGCACGCCCTTGCCGAGCAGGACGCCCGCCGTATAGGCGCCGAAACCGAAGAACGCCGCGGTCGCAAACGACGGATAGCCTGCCAGACCGCCGACGATGTTCCACGACAACGCCAGAATGCCGTACATGCAGGCAATGGTGCCAAGCCGCAGCGCGTAGGACCCTCCGACCATGGGCAGCGCGGCGATGCTGACGACCAGCGCCAGCAGGACGAGGTTCGACCGCGTCATTCAAAACCCTTTCGGCCCAGCAGGCCTTGAGGACGCACGATCAGAAACACGATCAGCAACGCGAAAGACAGCGTCGTCGCATGCGCGGGACCTATCAGCGTCGAACCGATCCCCTCGATCAACGCAAGCAGAATGCCGCCCGCCAGCGCCCCTGACACGCTGCCAAGGCCGCCGAGGACGCAGACCACGAAGGCCTTTCCCAGATAGGCCGTGGACGTCAGCGGCGAGATCGGGAAGATCAGCGCCATCAGCACCCCGGCGCAGCCCGCCAGCGCAGCACCAAGACCGAACGCAATCGCATAGATCGAATTGACATCGACGCCCATCAACCTGGCCGCATCGCGGTCGAGCCTGACCGCGATGATGGCTCGCCCGACGCGCAACCGCCGCAGGATCAGATAGAGTACGCCGGTCAACGCCAGCGCAGATGCGGTTGCGATCAAACGGTCAATCGGCACGACCACATCGAACAGCGAGACCGACCCCATCGGAGGCGCCAACGTCAGCTTCCGGTAGTCCGCCTTGAAGTAGTAGATCATCGCGTTGTTGAGGATCAGATCGAGCCCGAAGGTCAGAGTCAGCGTGACCAGAACGGGCGCCGTGATCACACGGTTGAGGATCAGGCGCTGAATGACGTAACCGAGAACGAAAAACGCCGGAGCCGCGATGCCGAGCGCATACCACGGCGAGATGTGCAGCGACTGATAGAGCCCCCACGCCAGATAGGCGCCAAGAACGATGAACGAGCCGTGGATGAGATTGATGACATTCAAGACACCCCAGACCAGCGAGAAGCCGATCGCGATGCACGCATAAAGGCAGCCCAACACCAATGCATTGATCAGAACCTGGGCCGCCAGCATGTCGGGTTTCCGCTTTCCCTGGACCGATCGTGGCTAGTTCACGCCGAGCCTGAATTCGCCCTGCTTGATGAGCGCAGGCGAGAGGACCACGGCTTTGCCCCCCTGGAGCTGAAACACCGGCGGCTCCAGCGAATCGATCTGACCGGTCGGCCCGAACTTCACCGGCCCCCAGAACGTCATCTCGTTCAATTTGGCAAGCTCGTCACGCACCTTGTCGCGGTCCAGCGACCCCGCGCGCTCAATGGCCATCTGGAACAGCGCCCCCGAAACCGACGCCGAGGCCTGCGCGTAATCGGGATCCGATTTGTACTTCTCGCGGAACAGCTTCACGTAGTTGGCGGTCGTGCCGAAGATGTCCTTGCCGGAATATTGCGCGGCAGGATGCCACCAGGCGGCGCTGGTGGTGTTCTCACCGCTTGCCCCGGCGGCATCGATGAACTCCTGATAGGCGGGACCCGCGATCATCGAGAGCACGCCGGCCTTGATCTGCTGATCGGTCATCTGCTTGCGAACGAGCAGCAGGTCATTGATGTAGCCGGTGACGAAAATCCATTGCGGCGCGAGCGATTTGATCTGCGACAGCGTTGCCGAATGATCCAGCGTGTTGATGGCGTATTTCTCGAAATACACGACCTCGAGGCCGCTGGCCTTGGCCGACTTCTCCATCTCCTGCGCGATCGCCAGCGGAAAGAGATCGTTGCGCGCCAGAATGGCGATCTTTTTCACGTCCGGCGCCTTGGCCTTGACGATCTGGGTGAGCGGCGTGGTCAGCGTGTCGTTCGGGGTAAAGGTACCGAACAGATACTTGTAACCCTGATCATAGACCTGCGCGGAGGACGCCGTCGACGCAATGGTCGGCACCTTGTATTTCTCGGAGACGCTGCTGCCTGCCTTGGCGGCGCCCGAACCGAACGGGCTGAACAGGAAATTGACGTTGTTCTGCGTGATCATCTGCTCGGTCGCCTGCACCGCGCGGGGCGTGTTCGACTGGTAATCGGCGTAGACGATCTCGACCTTGTACTTCTTGCCGCCGACCGAGATGCCTCCGGCCTTGTTGGCCTGCTCGGCCCAAAGATCGTATCCCTGCTGCTGCTTGATGGCTTCCGGCGCCAGCGGACCCGTCAGCGGGAGCGGCGCGCCGAATTTGACGACATCCTGCGCCAGCGCCGCGGAGGCTGATAATCCAAGACAGGCGGCGAGAAGCAGAGAATTCAAGCGACGTGACGTAAGCCGGGAACGGGCCATCTGGTTTCTCCTGCGCGGACCGAGAGCGTAACCTGACCGAGAGCATGGCAAATCGGGGGATCGAATAAAAGCATTGAAATTCGAAGCGAGCAGTCTAAAAAACAGAACGCTATGCACCGCCTGCATCCATTTCGGGCAAGGATGCAGGGCCTTCGGAAGGCAAATGATCGAATCGACGGCTCTCAGATACTTTCGGGAAGTGACGCTGCGCGGATCCATCAAGCGGGCGGCTGAATCGTTGCGCATCGCGCCCAGCGCGATCAGCCGGCAGGTGCAGGGGCTCGAGGACGAGCTTTCGGCGAAGCTGTTCGAGCGAGGCGCGCGGGGCATGAGCCTGACCGGGGCCGGCCACCTGCTCTATCGTTATGCAGTCGAGAGCCAGGACAAGCTTGATCGAATTCGCACCCAGGTCGAGGAATTCGACTCGCTGCAGCGTGGCCACGTCAAACTTGCAACCGTTGAGGGCCTGCTCGCGAGCTTTGTGTCCGATTTCGTCGTGGACCTTTCAAAAGGCTATCCCGGCATCTCGATCACGGTCACCACGGCCGGCACCAGCGGCGTCGCCGAAATGGTCGGACGGCACGAGGTGGATCTCGGCCTCGTTTTCGGCCCCGCGCCACGGCGCGACCTGATCGAACTGGCGCGCATGCGCCAGTCGCTGTGCCTCATGGTCGCGCCCGATCATCCGATGGCCGTCAGGGAGTACTGCGCGATAAAGGACCTCGCGGGCCTGCGCGTCATCCTGCCCGATCCATCGTTCGGGATTCGTCAGGAAATTGACCGCGCTTGCGCCAAGGCCAATGTCGAGCTCGATCTCTACAGCGAAACAAACTCGATTGCTTTCCTCCGCACGATCGCCATGAAAACCGGTATCGGAACCTTTCTGCCGCGCGATTCGGCCATGCCCGAGCTACTCGCAGGCACGCTGGTGGCGGTGCCGCTGCGCGACAAGCGCCTGGAGGCGACACAGGTAACGCTGGTGAAGCTCGCAACCAGAAATGCCACGCCCTCGGGCCTTCGCGTTGCGCAGCTTCTCGTGGAGAGGATGAAGGAGCGAAAGAGCTAATACGGGACCCACGCGACCACCGCCATGCCCCTGCCTAGTTCGGAAACTCCACCATGGCCTCGCCGGTCGCGACCTTCTCGCCGGCCTGGTTCTTCACCATGACGTCGATCAGGACCCAGCGCGAATTGGCGGTGACCTGCTTCGACTTCACGATGCCAGTGGGCTGGATGGTGTCACCCGGCCGGACCGGCTTGACCCAGCGGGTTTCGAGGCGGCGGTGGATGGCGCCGGCGGGATAGGCCCAGTCGGTGATCATGCGCGTGATCAGCCCGAAATTGTTCATGCCGTGCATGATGATGCCGCCGAAATTGGTCTTGCCGAAGCTGCCCTTCATGTATTCGTCGTCGAGATGCAGCGGGTTGTAGTCGAGCGAGCCGTCGCAGAACAGGCGGATGGATTCGCGGCTGACTTCGAATGTCGGCCCGTCGATGCTGTCGCCTTCGCCGAGGTTTTCAAACGTGACGGTCATGATGTCCCTCATTCCGGCCGGATGGTCCAACCGCGGCCGGAGCAGATCACGTCGCCGTGCTGGTTGAAGAAGACGTTGTCGTGCACCACGAACAGCCGTTCGCGCTTGATGAACTTGTCGAGCGCGCGGGCCTCAAGCCGGATGACGTCGCCGGGACGGGCGGGAATGTTGTAGCTCCAGGACTGCCCGGCATTGACCGTGCCCGGCGAGCGCATCCAGTCGTCGGCCGGGGTGCAGGCGAACATCAGGAGGATGTGGATCGACGGCGGCGCGATCAGCCCGCCGTAGCGGGTGGTTTTGGCGTAATCCTCGTCGAAATAGATCGGGTGATCCTCGCCGACCGACGCGCAGTACAGTTCGATGGCGTCGCGCGTCAGCGTGTAGGGAATGGTCTTGCGCGGCGCGCCGGGGACGATGTCGTCCCAGACCTTGCGCAGATTGGCGTGTTTCCAGAAATCGGTTTCGAAGGCTTCCGCCTGCGCCATCGCATCCTCCCTGACCGCCGCTTTTGTCATCCCGTCTTGCGGAATTTGTTATATGGTATAATCAATTCGCGACGCTGTAAAATCAAACAGCCCTGCCGGGGAAACAACATGCCCAAACTGAAACTGCCCAATATCGACGACGTGGTCGCCATCGACATCCACACCCATGCCGAGGAGCCCTGCGGCATGCATGGCGACGACGGCTACGACGATTTCCAGGAGAAAATGGCCGACTATTTCAAGTCGCCGAACAAGCATCCGCCGACCGTGCCGGAGACCGCAGCCTATTACCGGTCGAAAAAGATCGCCGCGGTGATCTTCCCCGTCGACGCCGAGCGCGAGACCGGATTCCGCCGTTACAACAATTACGAGATGCTGGAGGTCGCTTCGGATCATCTCGACGTGCTGATCCCGTTCGTCAGCATCGACCCGCACAAGGGCAAGCTCGGGGTGCGCGAGGCGCGCAAGCTGATGGAGGAATACGGCGTCCGCGGCTTCAAATTCCATCCGACCATGCAGGGCTTTTATGCCAACGACCGCATGGCCTATCCGCTCTATGAAGCCATCAGCGAAGGCGGCGCCATCGCGCTGTTCCACACCGGCCAGACCGGCGTCGGCAGCGGCATGCCCGGCGGCATGGGGATGCGGCTGAAATATTCCAACCCGATGTACATGGACGACGTGGCGGCGGATTTTCCCGACCTGAAAATCATCCTCGCCCACCCGTCCTTCCCCTGGCAGGAAGAGGCGCTGTCGGTCGCGACCCACAAGCCGAACGTCTATATCGACCTCTCCGGCTGGTCGCCGAAATATTTCCCGCCGATCCTGGTGCGCTATATCAACTCGATTTTGCAGGACAAGATGCTGTTCGGCTCGGACTGGCCCGTGATCACGCCCGACCGCTGGATGGCGGACTTTGCAAAACTCGAGATCCGCGACGAGATCAGGCCGAAAGTGCTGAAAGCCAACGCGCGGAAGCTGCTGGGGATCTAGATTTTGGCCCAGCAAGAGAGCGTTCCTTCGGTCCTGGAAAGCGAAGCCACCGGCGAGATTGCCGATATCTATGCGGACATCCGCAAGACGCTCGACACCAGCGTCGTCAACCTGATCTGGCGCCATCTCGCGACCATGCCCGGCGCACTGCAATGGGCATGGTCGGCGGTGCGGCCGCTTTATCTGGGGCCGGCAGCGGCGCACGCCGAATCGATCCGCCGCTCGCTGCCACTGCCGGATAGCTCGGGGATTTCCAGGGAGGCTCTGGCTGCGGCTGGAATCGATCAGACCGCGCTGACGGATATCCGCACGGTATTGAACAGCTACCACCACACCAACGCACTGGCGCTTGCCGTTCTCTCCGCCCTGCTCGAACATTACGATCCGGGCGCCGCCGAGCCGGCTCGACCGTCTGACACCGTGCCCGCCTCCGCTCCGACCGAACTGCCGCCGTTGCCGCCGATGCAGGGCCTGTCGCCCGAGGTGCAGCGGTTGATCAGGGAATTGAATGAATTCGGCGAGGACACCGATTCGTTTCTCATTGCCAGCATGTACCGGCATCTGGCGTACTGGCCTGCCTATCTCGCCATGGTCAGGACCCTGCTGGCGCCATACCAGGCGGACGGCAGCTTGAGCGCGCTCACGCGCTCGGCACGCGCTACCGGTCGCGCGCATGGAAAAATGCTGGCTCGTCAGCTTGCGCCCGCCCAACCGCCGGATTGCCTGCAAGCGGCCCTTGCCTCCTGCCGGCTGTTCGTCGAACATCCGATCGCCAGGATGGCGGGCATCTGCGCCATGATTCGACGTGCCACGCCCGAATAACGGGCGTGCATGACATCAGGGGCCCCGTATGACCATCAAAGCCGTTGTGTTCGACGCCTATGGCACACTCTACGACATCCAGTCGGTGGCCTCCGTCACCGAAGCGGCGTTTCCCGGTTACGGCGAGATCATCACCCAGGTCTGGCGCATCAAGCAGCTCGAATACACCTGGCTGCGTTCGCTGATGCGACGTTATGAGGATTTCTCCGTCATCACCCGGGATTCGCTCGCCTACACGCTTAGGATACTCGGGCTGCCATACGACGACGCCGCGTTCGAACGCTTGATGGACAAGTATCTGCATCTCGATCTCTATCCGGATGCGATGGCGGCCCTTGCGGCGATGAAGGATCGCAAGCTCGCCATTCTGTCCAACGGCAGCACCGGCATGCTGAACGCGCTGGTCGCCAACAGCGGTCTCGACCGCGTGCTGGACGCCACCATCAGCATCGACTCGCAAAAGATCTTCAAGCCGGCGCCGGAAGCCTACACGTTGATCGAAGCCAGGCTTGGCGTGCCGCCCGCCGAGGTGCTGTTCATCTCCTCGAACCCGTGGGATGCCTGCGGCGCCAAGGCGTTCGGTCTTAACGTCGCCTGGATCGAGCGGGTGACGCCGGAAGCGATGGCGCAGGCCTGCGTCAGCAATGACCTCGTCACCCCGCTCACGATGTTCAAGGCGATCCGCACCCAGATGGATGAACTCGGGCTCGAGCCGGATTACCGCATCCACGCGCTGGCGCAACTGCCGCAACTGGTCGCTGCGCATCCGTGATCCTGCTTCGGGTTCACGCCCGACCGCACAAAATAAAACGAGCAGGCAATCGGGAATTTCCTCCCGACTGCCTGCTCGTTGAAGACCTTGACCGCTATTGGCTATCCGCGTCCGGCGCCGTTGTTCACAGCGAGCGATCCCGTGCTTCGGGAATACAACCGCCCAGCTTCAGAAGCGTTCCGTCGGTTAATCAAATCTCTTCACTTTTCCATGCTTTTGCGGGATGTAACGGCTCCACGCGAATCCGGCCGCCTGAATCAGCAGAAACAGTCTTTTCATGAGCATTGAATCCGTCCGCGCGTTCTTCGCGGAAAAAGCCCCCGATATTACCGTGATCGAATCGCCCCTGAGCTCCGCCACGGTGATGCTGGCGGCCGAAGCCTATGGCGTCGAGCCGGGCAAAATTGCCAAAACGCTTTCCTTGCGGATCGGCGACCGGGTGGTGCTGATCGTCGCCGCTGGCACCTCGCGCATGGACAACAAGAAAGTGAAAGCGCATTTCGGCGGCAAGCCGAAGATGCTGGATGTCAACGAAGTCGCCGACATCACCGGGCACGAGGTCGGCGGCGTCTGTCCGTTCGGATTGAAGACGCCGCTGCCGGTCTATTGCGACGTCTCGCTGCAGGCATTCGACGAGGTGGTGCCGGCCGCGGGCTCGACCCACAGCGCGGTGCGCATCGCGCCGGAGCGAATGGCAGAACTGACGGGCGCTGAATGGATCGACGTGTGTCAGGCGCCGGTATGATCAGACCCGTCATTCCGGGGCGCGTCAAAGACGCGAACCCGGAATCTCGAGATTGGACCCGAATTCTCGAGATTCCGGGTCTGGTCCTTCGGACCATCCCGGAATGACGAGACCTGCTACTCCACCTTGCCGATCTTCTTCACCGCCGCGATCAGCCGCGCGGAATCTTCCGCGACGAACTTTGAGAATTCCGGCGCGTCCATGTAGGCGACCGGACTGCCCGCGGCCTCGAAGGTTCTTGTCACTTCCGGCGCCTTCACCGCCTGCGCCATCGCCTCGCGCAGCCGGGCCAGGACCGGCGCCGGCAGCGCGCTCGGCGCGAACAGCCCGGCCCAGATGTAGAATTCGACGTCCTTGTAACCGAGTTCCCGGAAGGTCGGCAGATCGGGGAAACTCGGGATCCGCTGCGCGCCCCAGTTCGCCAGCACGCGCATCTTGCCGTCGTCGACATGCTGCTTCAGCGTGCCCGGCGCCGACGCCATCGCCTGCACCGTGCCACCAAGCAGTCCGGTCAGCGCAGGGCCGGCGCCGCGGAACGGCACGTGCAGCAGCTTGATGCCGGCGGAAGCCGCGAACATTTCCATCGCCACATGCAGCGTGCCGTAGGGGCCCGACGAGCCGTAGGGAATCGCGCCGGGGCGCTTTTTGGCATCGTCGACGAAATCCTGCAGCGTCTTCCACGGCGCCGACGCCGGCACCGCCAGCAGCGTGGGATCGGCGAGCACGCGCGCGACCGGTGCGAATTGCGAGACTTCGTAGGCCACGGGACGGTCGAACAGCCGGTCCGCCTCCGGCAGCACCGCCAGCGACGACAGCGTCATCAGCAAGGTATAGCCGTCGGGCTCGGCGCGGGCGGCCGCCGCGTTGCCGACCGAGCCGCCACCGCCGCCGGCGCGGTTGTCGACGATCACGGGCTTGCCGAGAATTTTCTCCAGCGCCAGCGCCACCGGCCGGGCGGCGAGATCCGCCTGGCCGCCGGCCGGAAATGGCACGATCATGGTGATATTGCGCGACGGCCAGGCAGTCTGCGCGAAGCCGGCATTAGAGAGCGCGGTCTGCGCCAGCGGCAGCACGGCGGCGGCCTTCAACAGTTCGCGACGGTTCATTGGCGTTTTCTCCCCCGGTGATTTTGTTCTGGTTGTTGCGGGCAGCGTAGCCCGAAATCGTAGGACCTCCTACCGTTTGTAAAGCCCGTTCCCTTGTTGCGGAGGGTAGCGC
>JAZJYY010000154.1:0-40192 GCA_040390145.1 Pseudomonadota bacterium | reverse complement strand
TCCGGCGTGATAAAACACCCAAACTTGGTGTCCATCAAACCGGCAGCAGCTCACTTGCCCAGACGCCGCTCTGGGCTACCTTCAAAGCGAAGGCTGCCCATCCCGCCATCGTTCATTTCCTCTACGCAGTTAAGATGGCCATGCAAAGATGAAGACTGACCGAGAATAAAGACCACCAAGTCGCGCTCTTTGGGAGTGAGTGGGCCGGCCATGTCTTTCTCGCAGCGGCTTGCGTGCATTTGGCCATACCACGCCACGTCTGCGATGTCTGCTACTAGCACGAACCGGACCAGCCAGATCGGTGTGATGATGTCAATTGATCGGGGCAAAACGGAAGTGCCGCTTCGGGGCCGTCAGGGTCAGCTTTTGACCCAAAACAGACATGCGCTTGGACTTACGTGCTGCTACGCGAAAGCGTTCTAGATTTCCGGTCCAAGGGCAATTCGATACCGACCTGTTTCGACCCTCGGTGGCTAGTTTGATTTGGGGAGTAGCCTATTCTGTTGAGGTCGCTGCAGGCTCAGGGTACGGCTCCAGTACACGGACAGTTCGCTGCATCCATACGACGTAGAAAGCCACACATACCCCCGCCACCCCGCAGCCAACAAGCCAGCCCCACTGGACCGATGAGAAAAATAGGACCATCGTGACGGCAATCCAAATATTGATCTGCATTCGAAGTCGTCGGAAATCATCCTGCGATGAAATTACATAGCCCTGTTTGTTAAGGTTGCCCCATGGATAGAACACGGTGCTGCCGTCAGACGTAGTCTTGAACCAGCTTTCCATTATTTTCCCCGTAAGGCCCCCTCAGTGGACGGCCTCTTCAATATCAAACAAATCCCGCGATGTCCCTTCATGCCACGAAGCCGACCTGCTGCCGCTAGTTTGACATGTCCGCTGTTGAAGGAGGAACTGACCTAGCGCGGACGCGCCACAAGGTCTCAGTTTGACCCAAAGCCGACTATTCGGGCGATGCCGGGCAGTGACGGAAGACAGGGACATTGACCATCGATTTTGCTTTTCGCATAAGGATTGTCCTGAAAGAGGCGCAACCTTGCTGACTTCAATCATCAACTACTCCTTGATCGCCATATTCGCCGCGGCCTTCATTGGTTGCGCTTGGGCTGTCATCCAAATGACACAGCGAGCGCGCGATTTCGGCGGTCGCTTCTGGTTATTCAACCCGCTGGCCGCGTTCTCCGGAATGACAATGCGGCACACCGCCATTTTCTTTGCGTGTTGGATTGTTGCTGCTGTGGCGTTCGTCAGCCTAATCGTGCTTAATTACGGATGGGATGAGCTGAAAAACTCGCTATCTGGTATCCGTGCTGGTTCTCCTAAGCCTTAGTCTTTGAAGTCCGTTATTGGCACGAAACGGACCAGCCGCGCTGGTCGGTAAACGTCCGATGGTCGAGGCGAAGCGGAAGTGGCGTGGCACGGCTGTCGAGACAGCCTTTGACCCAATGCAGACGTCGTCCACTCTTTTCCGGGCGAGGAGGCTCGCCGACACCTCAGGGTTGATCTAAACTAGCCGCGCTAGTTCTTCTTCACTGATTTGAGTTTCCGACTGGGAGAAGGGGCATGTCGCAGGCCGAGAGTTCTTCTGCAGCCGTCAAGTCAAGCGGAAACGTCGCCTTGGAGGCTGTGGCGGCCGACGGCTGGCGCCAAGGCATTCTCGTCCTCCTGATCGTGCTCGCCCCCATTGGACTAGCGGTGATCGTAATGGCTATCGGCGTTGCCGTCCGAGCAGCCTGGCAAATTGCGCACGGGTTCTCCGTGGAACCACTAACGCCAGCGAGCATGAGGCTCTATGGGCTGTTGTCCTACGCGGTCGGCAGTTGGATCGCTGTGGGGTTGGCGTGGCTCTGGTCGGCGCGCAGCGAAATGCGACGCGACGTTTTCCTATTTCGTAAGTTGACCTGGCCGGGCCTCGCAGCGAGCATCGCGGGTTTCATGGTCGTCATGTTCGGCGTGCCCATCGTGACACATTGGCTAACTCACGTAACTGGTGGCCACAGCCAGCAAGTTCGTATCGAGTTCAATGATGCGCATTCAGTCGCGATAGTCGTTTTTCTGTTCGTGGTTACAACGCCGGTGAGCGAGGAAATTCTCTATCGCGGGTTATTGGTCGCTTGGCTTCGTCGGCTTGGCTGGAAGGACTCCACCATTCTGCTATTGGGCAGCTTCATTTTCGCCGCCAATCATATTATCCCACTCGGCTTCATCTGGGGCGTAGCGATGGTCCTGTTGGGCGTTGTATTATTCGCGCTACGCCTCCGGTACGAGTCCCTCTCTCCTGCTTGGCTGGCTCATACTCTTTTCAATGCGCAACTTGCCCTGTCTTATCCTTTGATCGCTTGGCTCGCACTAGCCTTTTAAACTGATAATCTCTCGTGATAGCGATACCTTGGTCTGTGATGATGGGTTGGCTGCCATTCGATGTCGCATATTGGCCCTTTGCGGACCTCAGGCGATATCCAGTCTGCGTCCGTAAAACGCGGGATAGCGGACACGGGTCCAAGCCGCGCTCACGAACCCCGATTTATGAGGACACGCCTAGCGTCCCGCCTCGAACCCGGCGAGAACAGCGGTCAGGTTGATGCCGAGAATATCCGACAGATAGCCACCTTCCTGGACGAAGACCGTTGGAAGCCCCAGTTTCGCAATCGCCGCACCGATGCGGCGGAATCCGTCGGTGGTTACGGCGAGACCCGCGAGCGGGTCGTGCTCCGACGCGTCGAGACCGAGTGCCACCACCAGCGCGCCCGGCGCAAAAGCACGGATCGCCTTGTCCGCGACGCCGAGCGCCTGCATATAGCCGTCGTCACCGGTGCCGAGCGGCAGGGGAATGTTGAGGTTGGCGCCAAGCCCCTGCCCTGCGCCACGCTCATGCGCATAGCCCCAGACGTAGGGATAGTAATGGGCGGGATCGGCATGGATCGAAACCGTGAGAATGTCAGGCCGTTCGTAGAAGATGCCCTGCGTGCCGTTGCCGTGATGAACGTCGACGTCGAGGATCGCCACGCGCTCATGTTTCAGGCGCAAATGGGCCGCCGCGACCGCGCTGTTGTTGAGAAAACAAAAACCGCCGGCGAGATCGCGATAGGCGTGATGCCCTGGCGGACGACAGAGCGCGTAGGCGGCGTCCTCGCCGTCCAGCACCAGTTGAGCCGCCGTCGTCGCCACGTCGGTGGCCGCGCAAACTGCCGCCCAGGTGCCGGGTCCGATCGGACAGCCCGTATCGGCTGTGTGCCAGCCGAGACGGCCGACGATGTGGGTCGGATAGGTCGCGGCATTCCGGACCGGATGGATGTTGGCGATCATCTCGGGACCGGAATCCCCGAGTGCCGTCCAGGCGTCCCATGCCTCGGCGAGAAAGCCGAGATACTCCGGACTGTGCACCCTGGCCCGCGGCCCCTGCCCGAACACAGTGGGATCGACCAGATCGTGCTTGCCCGCCTTCAACCCCGCCAGCAGCCGGTCGGCGCGTTCGGGTTGCTCGGTGGTTCGCTTGACGACGCCGCGAACCAGGAAGAATTGCGGGTCGTGGCTTCGATGCAGTTCGGTATGGACGGCTTTCACGCGGATGCTCCCAGGGGTCAAAACAGAATCCCCGGCGGCAGCGTCGCACTACATGGCGTCCGAGTCAGCCCCGATATCAGCCAAACCGATTGTCATATCGGGTGATGGCCAGCTCAGCCGCATCGATATCGGGCTTGCGGCCCGACAGCAGATCCGCGAGCACGCGTCCCGAGCCGCAGGCCATGGTCCAGCCGAGCGTGCCGTGACCGGTATTGAGATGGAGGTTGCCGTAGCGTGTCGCGCCGATCACCGGCGGACCGTCGGGAGTCATCGGCCGCAACCCGCTCCAGAAGGTGGCCTTGCCCAGCTCGCCGCCACCCGGAAACAGGTCGGTCAGCGACTGATCGAGCGTCGCGCGGCGTGCCGGATGCAGCGTGGTTGAATAGCCCGACACTTCGGCGGTGCCGCCGACGCGGATGCGTGTCCCGAGCCGCGTGATCGCCACCTTGTAGCTTTCGTCCATCACCGTCGACACCGGAGCCGCGTCGGGATCGGCAATCGGCACCGTGATCGAATAGCCCTTGATCGGATAGACCGGGACCGCGATGCCGAGCGGCCTGAGCAGCCGCGGCGACCAGCTGCCGAGCGCCATCACATAGGCATCGGCCTGCAACACCCCGGCGCTGGTGGCGACGCCGGTAATCCGCGAACCGTCGGCGATCAGTCCCTCGATCGTGGTCCCGAACCGCATGTGGACGCCGAGCTTTTCGGCGTGAACGGCGAGCGCCTGGGTGAACATGTGGCAGTCGCCGGTCTCGTCCTGCGGCAGCCGCAGGCCGCCGACGATTTCGGGTTTGGCGGCGGCAAGCGCGGGCTCCGCGCGGATACAGCCGTCGCGATCGAGCAGCTCGAACGGCACGCCGTACTGTTGCAGCACGGCGATGTCGCTGGCGGTGCCGTCGAGCTGGGCCTGGGTGCGGAACAGCTGAAGCGTGCCCTGGCTGCGCTCGTCATACTGGATGCCGATCTCCGCGCGCAGCGCGCGCAGGCAATCGCGGCTGTATTCCGCGATCGGGATCATGCGGCTCTTGTTGACCGCGTAGCGCGCCGAGGTGCAGTTGCGCAGCAGCTTGGCAAGCCATAGCCACATCACCGGGTCGAGCTTCGGCCGCACCACCAGCGGACCATGCTTCATCAACAGCCACTTGATCGCCTTGAGCGGCACGCCGGGACCTGCCCAGGGCGACGCATAGCCCGGCGACACCTCGCCGGCATTGGCAAAACTGGTTTCAAGCCCGGGCTCCGCCTGGCGGTCGACCACCGTGACCTCGTGCCCGGCCTTGGCGAGATACCAGGCGGATGTCACGCCAATGACGCCGCCGCCCAGAACCAGAACTTTCACGATCGTCTATGCTCCCGCCGCGGCCGCTGTTGCATCGCCACGAAAATGTTCGTTGCGGTCAAGAGCTTTGCAAACTTCAGGCCACGCGCTTCAGGGCGTCGCCGAGCATCGCCACGATGTCGTCAATGTGGCTGCGCTCGACAATCAGCGGCGGCGACAGCGCCAGCGAATCGCCGGAGTTGCGAAGCACGAGGCCGTGGTTGAAACAGTCGACCATGACGTCGTAGCCGCGGGCTCCCACGGCATCCGGCCGCGACGACAGCTCGACACCCGCGACCAGACCGATGGCCCTGACGTCGATGACGTTCGGCAAGGCCCGCAGCGAATGCATGGCGTCCTGCCAGTACTCGGTCATCTCGGCGCCGCGCGTCAGCAGCCCCTCTTTCCGGTAGATCTCCAGCGTCGCGAGCCCGGCCGCGCAGGCCACCGGGTGCGCGGAATAGGTATAGCCGTGGAACAGCTCGATCTGGCTGGCCGGCCCGGTCATCAGCGCGTCGTGCACCTTGCGGCTCGCAAACACCGCGCCCATCGGAACGACGCCGTTGGTGATGCCCTTGGCGGAGGTGATGAGATCGGGCGTGACGCCGAAATAGTTGGTGGCGAAGGGCGCGCCGAGCCGGCCGAACCCGGTGATTACTTCATCGAAAATCAACAGGATGCCGTGCTTGTCGCACAGCGCGCGCAGGCGCTGCAGATAGCCCTGCGGCGGGATCAGCACGCCGGTCGAGCCGGCGACCGGCTCGATGATGACGGCCGCGATGGTGTCGGCGCCGTGCAGCCCGACCAGACGCTCGACATCGTCGGCGAGCTCCGCGCCGTGGGCGGGCTGTCCCCTGGAGAACGCATTGCGCTCGATATCATGGGTATGGCGCAGATGATCGACGCCCGGCAGATGCGTGGCGAACGCCCTGCGGTTGTTGACCATGCCGCCCACCGACATGCCGCCGAAGCCGACGCCATGGTAGCCGCGCTCGCGGCCGATGAAACGGGTACGCGTCGCCTGCCCGGCGGCGCGATGATAGGCCAGCGCGATCTTGAGCGCGGTGTCGACCGACTCGGAGCCGGAATTGGTGAAGAAGATACGGTCCAGCCCGGCGGGTGCGACCGCCGCCAGCTTTTCGGCGAAATCGAACGCCAGCGGATGCCCGATCTGGAACGACGGCGCATAATCCAGTGTCGTGAGCTGGCGATGCACCGCATCTGCGATCTCGCGCCGGCCGTGACCGGCGTTGACGCACCACAATCCGGCCGATGCGTCGATCAGCTTGCGGCCATCGACTGACGTGTAGTGCATGCCTTCGGCGGAGGCGATCAGGCGGGGCTCGGCCTTGAACTGCCGGTTGGCGGTAAACGGCATCCAGAAGGCTTCGAGGCTTGCGGTGTTCGGGATCTGATGAATGGTCACGGGCGACTCCCTCTGCGGCTGTCTGCATCGGGACATGTTCAAGAAAATGCAGCAAGGCCTTTTCTGATATTTATTAACTCATTGATTTTGTTACGGTCGATAGCTAATATTCACCCGATCCGCAACACCCTCAACAGCCACGGCACAACCCCTGGGGCGACGATGAGCATCGATGTCGGCGAACGGCTGCGTTTCGTCCGCGACCGCAACAAGCTATCGCAGCGCGAGCTTGCCAAACGTTCCGGGGTGACCAACTCGACGATCTCGCTGATCGAATCCAACCAGATGAACCCGTCGGTCGGCGCGCTCAAGCGCATTCTCGACGGCATCCCGATGGGAATGGCGGAGTTCTTCGCCCTCGAACCCGACCGGCCGCGCAAGGTGTTTTATCGTTCCGACGAGTTGAGCGAGATCGGCAAGGGGCAAATCTCCTACCTCCAGGTCGGCGACAATTTGTTCGGGCGCGCGCTGCAGATCCTGAAGGAGCGTTATGAACCGGGCGGCGACACTGGACGCATCCTGCTGGTGCACGATGGTGAGGAAGGCGGCATCATTCTCAGTGGCCGGCTCGAGGTGACCGTGGATAGCGAACGGCGCATCCTCGGTCCCGGCGATGCCTATTATTTCGAGAGCCGCCGGCCGCATCGTTTCCGCTGCGTCGGCGCCAAACCCTGCGAACTGATCAGTGCCTGCACGCCGCCGACGTTTTGAGGGCAATTCCTCGCGTCTGAACCATCACATCCAGCCAGGCTTTGGAATCGCATAGACCGGGCTCGACCACGCCTGGTGCCCGTCCTCGGTGATGACGCTGACATACAACGGATTGTCGCGGCCCTCACGTAACGGGACGACCTGTTTGAGATCGACGCTCAGGCAGCGGTTGATGTCGGGCAGCCGGTAGACCGTCAGTTTGCGATCGAGCCCGCCATAAGCGAAGGTCAATGGCTCGTACAGGATTTCCGCCACCGCCAGCTCGATCTTGCCTTGCGGGGTCTCGATCGCGAGACGCCCGGCCGCAGCTTCGCGCAGCGTCGCGTCGAATCCGGAGAAATTGCCGGTCGTGATCGAACGCCATGACAGCGCGTGATCGCCTTCCCGCTCCAGCGGGCGGTCCAGATTGAAGAAATTGACCGCATCGGCCCGCTCGAACGCATTGCCGGCGAGCGTGGCGCGGCCGTCCCATGGAGTCATCCGGAACCGGCCGCGGTATTCGGCGCCGCTCCAGATCACGCGAATGCGGCGTCCGAGCTGATCGGCGCCATAGGGCCGATGCACCGCCACGATCTCGCGGCCGTTGCGAATTTCGATGCGTTCGATCGGTGCTGCCGCCGACACCGACAGCGAAAGCGTGGCCGTAGTTGCCGTCGTGTGGACGATGGCGCCCATCGGCGCGTGCGTGATCGAGCGACGATCGGTCGGGCCCAGCACCGGATCAGCAGCGAATTGTTCGGCCCCGTCCGGGAACAAAGCAGTCACCTCGAGCAGCACGCGCGCGCCGGTGGTCGCATAATGACGGCGGGCACGCAGCGCCTCGAACACCGCGTTCCGGGATAATTCCGATAATGGCAGGCAGGTCAGCCCGCCATAGGCGCCGAACAGCGACGCACCCGGCCCCTCGGCGCCGGGACGGCCCTTGTGCCCGTCGCTGTTGGCGACGATGCCGACGCGATAGCCGAGATCGAAGGCGTCATTGACGATCCACTCGAACGTGCCCCAGCTCGAATGCACCTCGACCGCGGTCTCGATCGCGACGTCGTGGGCCACGCCGATATCCGCGTAGCGTCCACCGACATGGGCAAAGGTGATGACGTCTTCCTTGTCGCGCTTGAGCGCGGCGAACAGTTCATTGGCGGTATGGCAATCGGTGGCGAGATCAGTCTGATCCGGCACTAGCGCGTGGGAAGAACGGCGAATGATGCGGTCCGTTGTCGCGAAGAACACGTTGCGGTCGCCGCCGAGCGCGGTGTTTCCCGACCACTCATAGCCGGGGATGGTGACGAAGCGGCCCGGCGCGTCGAAGCGATCATACAGCCGGTTGAGATCGTTCCAGAACTCCGGCGTGATCTGAAAATCGTTGCCCTGGTGACCGACGATGTCGATGAACGCCGTGTCACGCGCAAACGCAAAGTAATCCTCCGCGGCATTGGTGCCAATGGTTTCGCCGCTCTGGGCGTGAAAGTCGGCCCAGAACAGACCGGTTTGCGAGGGCGCTTCGACGGTTCGCATCACGTTGCTGACCGCCAGTTGCCGGCCGGTGCTGTCGCGCAGTTCAATCATCAGATCGCCTGCCGCGGTGGAAAGACCCGGAATCGTCGCCGTGATCTCGCCGTCCTCCAGCGTCAGCGAGGCCGGCAGTCCCTCGACCGCAAGGTTGGAGCTCAGTTGCACGGTAGCGCGTCCCTGGCCTGTCGGATTGCCCCATCGATCCTCGCTGCGCAGCCGCAGCGTGAACGAGTCGTGGCGGGAAATGGTGCTCGGCAGCACCGCCATCCAGCCGGATCGCGCCCCGGCCACGACGGCAATGATCGGCTGCCGGGCCACCGGAACGTAATGGTAGCAGGCGATCGGATCGGCCAGCACGTGGAATTCGAAGAACGGCTCGGCAAACGTCTGGGTACGCAATCCCGGCGAGCCCTGGCTGATGTCGCCGAGCTGCACCGTGATCGCGTCGCCCTCGCGCATGAAACCGCGCACCACCTTGATGTAGAGGGTGCGGTCCCACGGACGGGTGTTCTGCTTGTAGTCGAACCGCGATTCCAGCACCGCGCCGTTCGACGCCTTCACCGTTACGAAGCCGGGTCCCGCGGGATCGTCGAGCTGCAGCTTGCTCTGATCGGACGCGAACCGGAAGCACACCTTGATGCTGCCGGAATCGTCGATGCCGAAGCGGCCCGCGGTGTAGACCAGCGTGAAGGACTGCCATGATCCGGCCTCGACCGGTCCGTCCGGCGTCACTGTCGCGGTGCCGGCCAAAGCCTGCGGCACCGGGTACGGTTGCGGCTGCCAATTCGGCATCGGCTGATGCGGGACCAGGGCGGCGGGGCGTGAAATCTTGTTCATGGGGTCACCGTTGCATGCCCCAACGGCGAACCGTGCGGCTTTCAATGAATCGGAAGATCACGCTCTCGACCAGCAGGCCGATGATGATCACGACAAACAGGCCGGCGAATACCGACGGCGTCTCCAGCTGGTTACGGTTTTCGTAGATGAACCAGCCGAGACCACCAGAGCGCGAGGTGGCGCCGAATACCAGTTCGGCCGCGATCAGCGTACGCCAGGCAAAGGCCCAGCCGATCTTGAGCCCGCTGAGGATCGACGGCAGCGCCGCCGGGATCAGGATCAGCGTGACATAACGCGCACCGCGCAGCCCGTAATTCTGGCCGCTCATGCGCAGCGTCTCGTTGACCGAGGTAAAGCCGGTGAGCGCATTGAGCGCCACCGCCCACAGCACCGAGTGCACGATCACGAAGACAAGGCTGCCCTGCCCGAGCCCGAACCACAACAGCGCCAGCGGCAACAGCGCGATCGCCGGCAACGGATTGAACATGGCGGTGAGCGAGGTCAGCAGATCCTGTCCGATCGAAGTCGACACCGCGAAGGTGACGAGCAGGCCGGCCAGCACGATGCCGATGCCGTATCCCATCAGCAGCACCCGCAGCGATGACCCCATCCGCTCGAGCAGCGGCCCATGCACCACCGCGTCCCACAGCGCCACCAGGGTCTCGGAGAAACGCGGAAACAGCATCGAATTGTCGACGTATCGCGCATAGAGCTCCCATATGACGGCCAGGCAGGCCAGCAACAGCACCCGCCGGACGGCGGCATTGGCCAGCAGCCGCTCGGGCAAGGACAACCGGCGCTGGACGTCGAGATTGGCCGGCATGTCGTCGACGACATTGTCGATCTCGGGACGAACCGTGAAGACGGTGAGCACCTTGGCCATGATCAACGCCCCTCGACCGGGTTCTGGAACAGCATGTCGTGAATCCGGCGCTGCAGGGCGGCAAATCCCGGCGCCTCGATATCGGCCAGCGAGAATTGATGGGCATCGAGTTCGGCCCGTACCCGTCCCGGATGCGGGCTCAGCACCAGGATGCGGCTGCCGACCAGGATCGCCTCCTCGATCGAATGGGTGACGAACAGCATGGTGAAGGCGGTCTGCTCCCACAGATGGAGCAGTTCCTCCTGCATCTTGCGGCGGGTCAGCGCGTCCAATGCCGCGAACGGTTCGTCCATCAGCAGGATGGCGGGCTCCATCGCCAGCGCGCGGGCGATCGCGACCCGCATTTTCATGCCGCCGGACAGCGTATGCGGAAATGCATCGACGAAGCGGCCGAGGCCGACCTTGTCGATCACCTCGTCGGCGCGCGGGCCGATCTCGCGGGCCGGAAAACGCCGCGTCACCCGCATCGGGAACATGACGTTTTCCCTGACCGTCTTCCAGGGCAGCAGTTGTTCGAACTCCTGAAACACCATCAGCCGGTCGGGTCCGGGCGACGAAATCAGCCGGCCGTCCAGCGTCATCGAGCCCGACACCGGCGGAAGAAATCCGCCGACCGCCTTGAGGATCGAGGACTTGCCGCAGCCGGACGGCCCCAGCAGCACGAAGCGGTCGCCGCGCTGCACGTTGAAACTGACGTTCCACGTCGCGGTGACGAGGTGCTCCCAGGTCTTGTACTGGAGCACGAGGTCGCGCACTTCGAGCAGCGGCTGGGGGCTGATGCCGAGCCCCGCCGGGATCACGAGTTCGTCAGCTACCTTGACCAGCATGGAGCGCCTCCGCGAAAAAGTCCTTCCACGACGCCGGTTCCTGCTTGAGCAGCCCGACGCGCTTCATCAACTGGGCGAGCGGCAGCGTTCGCAGCGGCTCGATGCCGAAGGTGAAGTCGGGCCGGCTGAGGATCGCATCGAGCAACGCGCGGTCGGTCTTTTCGCGCGTAACGGCGAGATACTTGTCGATACTCCCGCTCCGGTCGGCCGATATCGATGCCATGGCCTGCTTCAGCGCCGCGTAGAACGCCTGCATCACCTTCGGATTGTTCCTGACGAAAGCGTCCTTGGCGTAGACCACGCTGAAGGTCGATGGACCGCCAAAGGCCTCGAAGGAATCGACGACCTTGCTGATGCCGGGCTTCTTGAGCAGCATTTCCTGATAGGGCGAACTCGATACATAGCCGGAGATCGGCCCGCCGACCTGCGGCAGCGCCGCGACGGCGTCGGGGTGCTGCATCGCGACGGTCATGGTGTCGAGGCGACCGGCCTGCCCGGGCCCGAACTTCTGCTCGGCCGCGGCCATCAGCACCAGCGCCTGCAGCGACGTCCGGATCGCCGGCACCGCGATGCGGTCCTCCGCGGTGAAATCGGCCAGCGACTTGATGCTGGGCTTGTTGGTGAGGATGTCGACCGGCGAGGCGTTGAGCGCGGCGATGCCCTTGACCTTGAACGAGGTGGTGGAGCGATCCCACAGCACCAGCATCGGCGCGGTGCCGCCGGCGACCAGATCGACGGAGTCCGAGATCAGCGCATCGTTGAGCGCGCCGCCGCCGCCGAGCCGCATGTATTCGGCTTTGATCTTGACGCCGAGCTTTTCGGCGTGCTGTTCCCAGAGCCGGTCGTGCTCCATCACGATCAGCGGCAGGTAAGCGAGGCCGAACTGGGTCGCCACCCTCACCGTTCCGGTCTCGGCGCAAGCCGGACTACCGAAGGTCGCCGCCGCCAGCACCGCTCCCATCGCGGCACAGCGGGTTGCGGCATCACACAATATCTTCCGTCTCATGTCGGCCTCCTACAAGTGTTCGAGTGCAAGAAATGGCCTCCAAGAGGCGCGCTTTCCTGCCCTATCCTCCGGCTTGATGCCGGTTGCAGTGACGAGACCCGGCGGTGCGCTGTGCGCACCGCCCTGCTAGCGAAGCACCCTTGGCACGCTCATCATCGACGAGACATCGAGTGCGCAGTCGCTGGCCGGGATGTGGATGCGCTGGAACGACAACGGCGCGCGTCCATAGGTGAAGGCGGTGGCCTCGAGCACCATGCCGCTGGCGCGCCTGGCCACCCCGATCAGCCGCGCGACTTCGGGCTTCAGCTGGCAGGCGCGAATGGATTGTTCGGCGCTGATGGTCGGCGCGCCGAATTCATCGGCAAACAGCTTCTTCAGATTGACGCTCTCGATCGCGGCCGTGGGCACTTCGAGAATGCGCAGGAAGCGGCTGGCCGGAAGATAAAGCTGACTGTAGCAGCTGAACCTGCCCGCGATATCGACCAGACGTTCGATTTCGACAAACCCCTCCGGATCCTCGCCCAGGACGCGGACCAGCCGCTCGTCGGCCTCGATCCGGCGGCGGTTGATCAGCCGGGAATAGACCGGCAGCAGCGCGTCGCTCTTCGGATCGCGAAAACGGTAGTGCCATAATTCGGTGACCGGCTGCCGCGGCTCGGCGATGAAGGTGCCGCGACCGTGCTCGCGGTTGATCCAGCCTTCGGACGCGAGTCCGCTGAACGCCTTCTGTACCGTGCCCAGACTGACCTCGAGCGCGCCGGTCAATTGCTGGTCCGGCGGCAGCTGTGCGCCCGACCTCAGATCACCGGACTGGATCAGCCGGATGATCGCATTCTGCAGTTGAAGATAACGCGGAAGGCCCGGGGCGAACGATTGCCCGAAAGCGGCGGCGATGGTCGTGAGGTCGGCCGACCGCGAGGGCGGGATCAAGCTGGCGGCGGCTTTTGGCATCGGGGCTCCTGCTCTCATTTCGCCAGTTATTCATGCGGTGCTTTACATGTCAATAGCCATAGAGCTATATATCTTTCAAGTCGAACCGGGTGTGATCGAACGCCAGCATCCCCGGGCATTCATCCTTTGGAGAAGCTCGCCATGTCCCTCGCGCCATTTGAGTTCGTCGCCCTGCCCGCCGCCCGCAGCACCACCAAGCCGCGCCGGCGCGGCCTCACCATGATGATCGACAACGGGCTGCCCACCGGATTTGCGCGCGACCTGCTGGAGACTGGCGGCGAGTACATCGATCTCGCCAAGTTCAAGACCGGCACCTCCCGCCTCTACGCCCAGCAACAGCTGCGGCGGAAGATCGATCAATACATCGAGCACGGCGTGAAGCCGTTCATCGGCGGTCAGTTTCACGAATACGTCTTTGCCGTCTATGGCCCGTCCGCGCTGCCTGAATTCTATCGCGAGGCACGGCGCGTCGGTTTCGCCACCATCGAGGTGTCGGACAATGTGGTACCGCTGACGCTGCAGCAGCGCCGCGACCAGATCCGCGCCGCGGTGGATGCCGGGCTGGAAGTATTCGGCGAGGTCGGCGCCAAGGATCGCCGCAGCACGGCCGCCGAACTGATCGAGCAGACCGGCGAATCGTTCGAAGCCGGCGCGACCCTGGTATTGGTGGAAGCCGCCGAACTGGTGATCGACGGCCAGCCCAATACCGCGATGCTGGACGAACTGTCGCGGCAACTCGACATGGCGCGTGTCATGATCGAACTGCCCGGCCCGTGGATTCCGGGCGTGCATACCTGCGATATCGAGGCGCTGAAGAAGCTGCTGGTCGCCTCATTCGGCCCCGACGTCAATGTCGCCAATGTGGCGCCCGATACGGTGATCGATTTCGAAGCGACACGCACCGGCCTCGGTGTCGCAGGCCCGCACGGCTATCGCGCGGCGTGACCCGATGAATACATCGTTATCGCAAGGATTCAGTTCTGAATCCGGCCTTACTTTCGCAGCATGATTTCACCCTGGGAGGATCGAGCTATGCGTGTCGGAGTACCGAAGGAAATCAAGGTCCACGAGTATCGCGTCGGCCTCACGCCGGGCGCTGCGCGCGAATATGTCGCCGCGGGCCATAGCGTCATGATCGAGACCGGCGCCGGGGCAGGCATCGGAGCGAGCGATGAGCACTATCGCAAGGCCGGCGCCGTCATCGCCGACACCGCCGCCAAGATTTTCGCCACCGCCGATCTGATCGTGAAGGTGAAGGAGCCGCAACGGCAGGAATGGCGGCAGCTTCGCGAGGGCCAGATTCTTTTCACCTATCTGCATCTGGCGCCGGATCCGGAGCAGGCCAGAGGCCTGATGGAATCGGGCTGCACCGCGATCGCCTATGAGACGGTGACCGATGCCAGGGGCGGTCTGCCGCTGCTGGCGCCGATGAGCGAAGTGGCGGGACGGCTTTCCATCGAGGCGGCGGGCGCCGCCCTCAAGCGCAGCGCCGGTGGCCGCGGGGTCCTGCTCGGCGGCGTGCCGGGCGTGGTTCCTGCCCGCGTCGTCGTGATCGGCGGCGGCGTGGTCGGAACGCACGCCGCGCGTATGGCGGCCGGGCTCGGCGCCGAGGTCACGGTGCTGGATCGTTCCATCCCGCGACTGCGTGAACTCGATGAACTGTTCCAGGGCCGTATCCGCACCCGCTTCCCCACCACCGAGGCGATCGAACAGGAAGTTTTCGCGGCCGATGCCGTGATCGGCGCCGTGCTGGTCCCCGGCGCGAGTGCGCCGAAACTGGTCACCCGGAACATGCTGCAGTTCATGCAGCAGGGCTGCGTTATGGTCGACGTCGCCATCGATCAGGGCGGCTGCTTCGAGACATCCCACGCCACGACCCACGCCGATCCGACTTACCAGGTCGACGGAATCGTTCATTACTGTGTGGCGAATATGCCGGGCGCCGTTCCCGTTACCTCGAGCCAGGCGCTCAACCATGCGACGCTGCCGTTCGGCCTCGCGATCGCGGGCAAGGGCATTGTCGCCGTGACGCAAAATCCCCATCTGCGCGCAGGACTGAACGTCCACCGCGGCCGCCTCGCCAACAAGGCGGTGGCCGACAGCCTTGGGCTGTCGTGTCTGCCGATCGAGGGCGCCATTGCGGCCTGAGATGTCACCGGGAAATCCCGGGCCGCCAGAGTCAGGGCCGGCGACCGATCACGCGTAAAGTCCCGCGACGATCGGCATGCGCGCCGCGCGGATCGCCGGAAACAATCCGCCGATCAATCCGACGACCAGCGCCAGCGCGACGCCTTCGGCGATCAGCCATCCCGAGAGCCTGAAGTCGAATACGACCTGGGTGAAGTTTCCACCCAGCGTCGAGGCCGTGACGCCATCGAAGATGAGGTAAGTTGCCGCGGCGCCGAGCAGTCCGCCGATCGCCGCCAGCGACAATGATTCCGCCAGCGTTCCGACAAAGGCGGGAAAGCCGCCGAAACCGATCGCCCGCAGCGTCGCAATTTCCGTCGCGCGGGCCGCCACCGACGAATACATCGTGTTGAGCGCACCGGCGAGCGCGCCGAGCGCCATCGCGATCGCCAGCGGCCATCCCAGTTTCTGGATCAGGTCGGAGGTCTGCGACGCCTGTTCGGCGAAGTAGGCCGCTTCGGATTTGACGTCGAGCTTCAGGCGCGGATCGCCGTCGCTGTAGGCCTTGAGCTCGCTCAATGCTGCCGGTGTGATGAGACGCGCGCGCACGGTCTGCACGACGTTGTTGCGGTTGAACAGGCTCTGCACGACCGGCAGGTCCGCCCAGATCTCGGATTCGAACACGCTGCCGCCGGCGTCGAACACGCCGACCACGGTCCAGCGCGTGGCGCCAAACGACACGGTGCTGCCGACGTCGAAACCTTCGAACTCCTTCTGCAGCGCCTTGCCGACCACGATCTCGTTGCTGCCGCGGCCGAACATCCGGCCGGAACTGATGGCAACGCCCTTGCGCAAGGTGGCGCCCTGCTCGCCGATGCCGCGCAGCGGCAGGTTGGCTTTTGTCCTGGTGGAACGCTTGAGGCCGTCGACCACGAGATACAATTCGGGCGAGATCAGCGGCTTGCCGTCGCTGCCGCGCGCGATGCCGGGCCCGTCTTCGATCAGGCGAACCTGATCACGGCTGACCGTGCTGTTGATTTCCGCCTGCGAGCCTGCCCGCAACACGATGGCGATGTCATCGGCGCCCGATCCGGCAATGGTGCGCTGGAATCCATTGGCCATCGCGAGGAATGCGAGCAGCACGATCACCACCAGCGCGACCGCGATCACCGTCGACAGCGACAGCCAGCGCCGCTGTCCGATGCTCCTGAGATTGATCGAAGTGACCGCTATTACCTGCAGCAGAAGTGAACGCATGATTATCCCCGTCCGAGCGCGGTTGCGATCTTCAACCGCATGGCGCTGAGCGCCGGAATGATCCCGGTGATCAGGCCAAGCGCGACCATCAGCGCCACTCCCTGCAGCACGATATCCGGCGACACCGCAAAGGCCGGTGCGATATTGGACAGGCTGTTGCGCAAGGCCAGCGTGATCAGCGCGGCGATCGCCAGCCCCGGCAAACCGCCGAGCAGAGCCAGCAGCACCGATTCGCCCAGCACCATTCGCAAGATCCGCCCGCCCGAGAAGCCCAGCGTCTTCAGCACGCCGATCTCCCTTGTCCGCTCCCGTATCGACAGCGCCATGGTGTTGCCGACGATCATCAGGATGGTGACGAAGGCGGCGCCGACCACCAGGAACACAATCAGCGCAATATTGCCGAACTGCGCCACGAATGCCTTGCCGAAAGCCTTTTCCGTGTCGGTCGAAGTCTCGGCGGTGGAATTGGCGAACATTGCGTCGATTGCCTTCGCAACGCGGTCGTTATTCTCCGCCGAGGTGGTCTGGAGGATCAGCCAGCCAATGGTGTCCTTGCCGAACGAGCGCGTTTCGTCGAAATAGGCGTACTGGAACAGCATGAAGTTGGTGTCGACGTGCTCCAGCTTGCCCTTCACGATGCCGGCGATGGTGAAATCCCAGGTATGTCCGCCGCTGCGCCGGGTGAAGATGTTGCTCGACACCGGCACGCGGTCGCCGACCTTCCAGCCCCATTTCTGCGCCAGTTTTTCCCCGACCACCGCGCTGCCGCGGTCCCGGATGAAGGCCTGGAGCTGCTCGGGCGGGACATCGAATTCGCTGCGATAAACATCGAAATAGGTCGTCGGCTCGATCGCCAGCGACATCACGAAATTCTTCGGCTCCTGGTAATATCCGCCGAACCAGTTGGCGAAGGTGACCTGCCGCACCCCCTCCAGCGCACGCACGCGATTGAAATAGGCAATCGGCAGCGGCTGGGTGAAGTTGATCTTGTTGACGGTGATCATCCGATCGGCGGCGGCGCGATCGGTCCCCGCGGTGAAGGCGCGATAGAATCCGGCGAGCACGCCGAAAATCATGAACGCGATCAGGATCGATACGATCATCAAGATCGCGCGCAGCTTCCTGCGGAACAGGTTCTTCCGTACCAGGTCGAAGTCGTTCACGCCGCAAGCTCCCGTTCGACGAACTGGCCCTTGTCGAGATGCAGCGTCCGCTGCGCATAGCGCGCCGCCGCGGGATCGTGCGTGACCATCATGATGGTCTTGCCGAGCTCCTTGTTGAGCAGCTGCAGGATCGTGAGAATCTCGTCAGCAGAGTTGCGGTCAAGGTCGCCGGTCGGTTCGTCGCACAGCAGCAGGTTCGGATCGGACACGATGGCGCGCGCGATGGCGACGCGCTGCTGCTGGCCGCCCGACATTTCGCGCGGATGGTGTTTGACGCGGTCGGCGAGGCCAACCACCGACAACGCGGTGATGACGCGTTCCGCCCGCTCTTTTTTTCGCAGATTGGTCAGCAGCAGCGGCAGCTCCACATTCTGCGCCGCCGTCAGCATCGGCATCAGATTGTAGAACTGAAAGATAAAACCGATATTGGTGGCGCGCCAGTTCGCCAACTGGCCCTCGGACATGCCGTCGATGCGGCTGTCGGCGATGCGGACCTCGCCCTCGTCGGCGCGATCGATTCCGCCGAGCAGATTGAGCAGCGTGGTCTTGCCCGAGCCGGATGGCCCCATCACCGCGACGAAATCGCCGCGCGGGATCACGAGGTCGAGATGATCGAAGATGGTAATCGTCTCCTTGCCCTTGACGAAGCGCTTGCTCACGCCAGCGAGGCTAACCATCGGATTTTCTGACGCCACTTTATCTTCTCCCTGAAACCGATCGAATTCAGTTGGCGGAAGCGGTCGCATTCGGCGGCAGCGCGCCGGCGTTCGCTTCGCGCATGAATGTCACCTTCACCGCCATATCCGGCAGGATGCGCGGGTCCTTCCGCTCGAACCGGATACGGACCTTGACGGTCGCCTTCTCCCGATTGGCGGTCGGCACGATGGCGATCACTGACGCCGGTATCGACCAGTCCGGATAGGCGTCAAGCACGGCGTTGACCTGGCCGCCTGCAACGACGCGCCCGATGAACGCCTCGTTGACATCGACTTCGACTTCGATCGAATCCATGTCCACGATGGTGCAGATGCCCGTCCGCGTGAAACCGCCGACCGACATCGGCGAGATCATTTCGCCGGGTTGCGCACTGCGGTCGATGACGACACCGCTGAAAGGCGCCCGAATCTTGTATTTTTCGAGCACCGAGGCGGTGCGTTCGGCATCGAGCCGCGCCGTGTCGCGTACCGACTGCGACTGGCGCAGTTGCGCGGTCAATACGCCGACACGCGCCTGAGCCCTGGTCAGTTCGGCTTCGGTGGCGAAATTCTTCTGCGCCAACGTCTGGACCCGCGATTGAATTCGTGTCGCGTCCTGCAGGTCGGCGCTGATCGCGCCGATCGCGGCATCCGCCGCTTCGACGCGCGATCGCGCCAGCGCCAGATCCGATTCCGCGAGCACGCTGTCCAGCCGCGCCACCACCTGCCCTTCGGTGACGGTCATGCCCTCCTCGATCAGCACTTCCACCACCTTGCCGGTGATCTCGGCGGCAACCGTCGCCTTGCGGCGGGCAACCACATAGCCGGATGCGGCAAGCGCCCCGGCCTCCTTCTTCGCCATGCTTGGCGGCGGCGGTGGTGGCGAGGCCGGCTCCGGTGCTTGGGCGACGACCGGCTCGGAACCGCGAAAGCCACGAAATTCGGGCAGCCCGAACACAGCGACCAGCGCGACAGCCATGACGACGACGCCAGCGACCGCCGCCAGCAGCCAGCGCGACCCGCCCGATGCGGGCGGTGGCGCACTGGCGCTGCGGTCGATCGCAAGCGACTTCAGCAACTTGGTCTTTTCGTCCGTCATGGCTTCGATGATCCCGGCAGGCCCGAGCGCTGGCCCTGACGGGCGCCGCGTGATGGCTCGTCCCGCCCCTTCACGATATTCTTTTCACATTTCGCCGGCGTGTCGCGCCACATCTTTAAGACGTTCATGCCCCCCACAATCCGACACACGGGCTATGAAAACCGAGTCCGACGCTCCGGCGCGGTTATATTATTTTATGGATACACTGCGGGGAATTTCCGGCCTAATCGCGGCGAAGGCAATGGCTCCGCGCTCATACCATCAGAGCCGGTGGAATGACCGGAAAATCGTAATAGTTTCATGGGGATACATCGCGCACGGTAAGGTGTGCGCAGCGACCTTACGCCTGCAACTGCGGTCCGCGGCGGAACCGACATCGCCGGTCACGTCGGCCTGTCGTCAACGAACAGGCCGACTCAGTACCGGTGTCGCTCACAGCCTCAAATCGGATAATGCTGCGGGCCGGTCTCGATCGTGATCCATCGCAGTTCGGTGAATTCGGCAATTCCCGCCTTGCCGCCGAAGCGGCCATAGCCGGACGCCTTCACGCCGCCGAACGGCATCTGGGCCTCGTCATGCACAGTCGGTCCGTTGACGTGACAGATGCCGGATTCGATTCGTTTTGCCACGTCGAGCGCGCGGGCGATGTCGCGACCGAACACCGAGGCCGACAGGCCGTATTCGGTGTCGTTGGCGACGCGCACCGCTTCATCCACGCCGTTGACGCGGACGATGGAGACCACGGGGCCGAACGATTCCTCATTATAGATCCGCATCGCCGAAGTCACGTGATCGACCACCGTGGCGGACATCAGCGTTCCCTCGACCTTGCCACCGGCCACGACGCGCGCGCCCTTCCCGATCGCATCCTGGATCAGGCCCTGGATCCTTGTGGCGGCCTCGACGCCGATCAGGGATCCGAGCGGGGTGTTGCCTTTGCGCGGATCGCCGGCCACCAACGTTTCCGCCTTGGTCGCGAGCTTGGCGACAAAGGCATCGGCGACCTTGTTGTCGACCACGATGCGCTCGGTCGACATGCAGATCTGTCCCTGGTTCATGAAGGCGCCGAACGCCGAAGCCGCCACCGCGGCATCGAGGTCGGCATCGTCGAGCACCAGCAGCGGCGCCTTGCCGCCGAGTTCGAGCAGCACCGGCTTGAGATATTTCGCCGCGGTCTGCGCGATGATGTGCCCGACGCGCGTCGAGCCGGTAAAATTGATACGGCGCACGGCGGGATGGGAAATCAGCGCGTCGATCAGCCCGGGCGCATCTTCCAGCGCGTTGGTGATGACATTCAGAACACCCGGCGGCAGGCCGGCTTCGCGCAGGCATTCGGCGATCAACCGGTGCGTGCCGGGGCAGATCTCCGACGCCTTCAGCACGACGGTGTTGCCGCAGGCCAGCGGCAGCGCGATCGCGCGCACGCCGAGGATGACAGGCGCGTTCCAGGGCGCGATGCTGAGCACGACGCCGGCGGGCTGGCGGATCGCCATCGCGATGCATCCGGGCTTGTCGGAGGGGATCACCTCGCCGGAAATCTGCGTCGTCATCGAGGCCGCTTCACGCAGCATGCCGGCGGCGAGATGGACATTGAACCCGGCCCAGCCGGCGGTGGAGCCGGTTTCGGCAGCCATCAACTCGATGAATTGCGGCGTCTTGCTCGCCAGCACGTCGGCAGCCTTAAGCAGGATCATGCGGCGCGCGCTCGGGCCGGTGGCCGACCATGCCGGAAACGCCGCGGCGGCAGCATCGGCTGCGCGCTTGACGTCGGCGATCTTGGCCGCTGCGGCGCGCGTCGCGACTTCGCCCGTCATCGGGTTGAGGCGCTCGAAGGTGACGCCGTCGATCGCCTCGACGTCCTGGTTCTCCAGCAACAGATTGATCTTGTTCATTGCGATTTTCCCTCCATGATGTCCCGGCTTGGCGCCGGTTTCGATTCCGCCGAGATAGGCCCGCCGCACGGCGGGGTCGGATTGCAGCGCCTTCGCCGTGCCGCTGCCGACGATCCTGCCGTTCTCGATCAGGTAGCCGCGATCGGCCAGCGCGAGACTTTCGCGGGCGTTCTGTTCGACCATGAGGAGACCGACGCCGGTTTCGCGCACCTGCCGCAGGGCGGCGAACAATTCGCGCACCAGCAGCGGCGACAGGCCGAGCGACGGTTCGTCCAGCAGCAGGATATCGGGGTTCGACATCAGCCCGCGGCCGATCGCCACCATCTGCTGCTCGCCGCCGCTCATGGTGCGAACTGTCTGGGACAGCCGCTCGTTGAGACGGGGAAACAGCGACAGCACCTGCTGCCGGCGCGCGGCCTCGGTGTCGCGCGCCCGTTTCGGATTGGCGCCGAGCAGCAGGTTTTCACCGACGGTCAATTCGCCGAAGATACCGCGTCCTTCCGGCACCGACGCCAGGCCCGCCTCGACGATTTCGTGCGCCGGCAGTTTTGAAATATCGCGGCCGGAAAGCGTGACGCGCTTGCCCGCCAGGCTGGGGATGATGCCGGCGATGGCCTTCATCAACGAAGTCTTGCCCGCGCCATTGGCGCCGAGGATCACGACGATCTCGCCGCGATCGACGTTGAGCGTCGCATCGCTGAGCGCGCGGTGCTGACCATAGGCGACGCTTACGGCTGAAACCTCAAGCATCGGCCGACACCCCGAGATAGGCCTCGATGACGGCGGGATCGGCCAGCACCTCGTCGGGTCGGCCCTCGGCGATGCGGCGGCCGCTGTTCATCACCACGCAGCGGTCGCACAGCGAGCGGATCGCGTCCATCACGTGCTCGACCAGCAGGACCGACAGCCCCTCGTCCTTCAGCGAGCGGATCAGTTCGATGCCGATCAACAGCTCCGACGGATTCAACCCCGCGAGCCATTCGTCGAGCAGCAGCAGCCGCGGCTTCAGCGCCAGCGCGCGCGCCAGTTCCAGCCGCTTGCAGTCGATATAGGTCAAGCTCGCGGCCGGGACCTTTGCCCGGTCCGCCAGCCCGACACGCCGCAACAGCCGCTCGACGGATGCGTCGATCTCGCCGCGCGACAGCGGCGGACTGTGGAAGGCAAGCCCGGCCTTGACGTTCTCGGCGCAGTCCATGCCCTGGAGGACACGGACTAGCTGGAATGTGCGCGCAAGGCCGAGACGCGCGATGCGATGCGCCGGCATGCCCGCGATGGCCTGGCCGGCAAACCGGATGCTCCCGGAATCCGGACGCAGCACGCCCGAAATCAAATTGAGCGCCGTGGTCTTGCCGGAGCCGTTGGGACCGAGCAGGCCGACGATCTGGCCGGGCTGCACGACAAGGTCGACGGCATTGACGGCGACGAGCCCGCCGAAGGCGCGGGTCAGCGCCGATACTTCGAGCACGGGCGCGGCAGCTGTGGTCGATGTCATGCCGGCACCTGTGGTGCGGCCGGCGCTTCGCGCTTGCGGGCAAAGCGCTCCCACAATCCGGTCACGCCCTGGGGCAACGCATAGACGATCAGCAGGAACACGACGCCGATGATCAGCGTCGAGGTGCTCGGAAACCGCGCCGACAGAAACTCGAACAGCAGCGTCAGCGGGATCGCGCCGACCGCGGGCCCCCACAGCCGGTGCGCGCCGCCGAGCAGCGCCATGATCACGACCTGGAACGAGATCGTCGGGTTGAACGCGATCGAAGGCTCGATATAGGTCCAGCGCGGCGCCATGATCGCGCCGACCAGGGTGATGAAGACGGCGCTGATCGCGAACAGCGTCACTTTGGCCAGTGTGACGTTGATGCCGCAATGTTTTGCCACGGTCTCGTCCTCGCCGATGATGCGCAATGCAAAACCGAGGCGCGAGCGGGCGATCAGCCAGCCGATCGCGAACACCGCGACGGCCAAACCGAGCAGCTGCCAGTAGATGTCGTTCTGGGTAATATCGACGAACACGTAGCGGCCGAGCACCCGCGTCTTGTTGACCTCGAACCAGATCACCAGCTGGCGGACGAGTTCGGCGAGGCCGAAGGTGAAGATGACGAAATGCAGGCCGCTGAGCCGCAAGGTGGAAATTCCCACGATGACCGCCATCAACGTACCGATCGCGGCGGCGATCAGCAGCACCAGCGGCCATGCCAGCACTTCGCCGAGCACCGCCACGGTGTAGGCGCCGACGCCGAAGAAGGCAGTGGTCGCCAGCGACACGTAACGGGTCGGCCCGGAGAACAATCCCCATGCGGTGGCCAGCACGGTGAATTGCAGCAGGCTGATTGCCAGCGACAGATAATAGGCATCGGCATAGCGCGGCAGCAGCGCCAGCGCGACAAGGCCCGCGCCAGCGCCAATCGCTGCCAGGATGTGCGTCGGGCTCATCGCTGCGCCCTCCCGAACAGGCCGGCAGGCTTGACCAGCAGCACGCCGAGAAACAGCGCGAAATTCACCGCCAGCGTCAGCCCGGGATCCACAAAGGTCGCCACCAGCGATTCACTGAGGCCGAGCGCGAGGCCTGCGACCAGGCATCCCAGCAGATTGCCGACGCCGCCCATCACCACCACCATCAGCGCCTTCATGGTGAAGATGACGCCCGATGACGCGCTGAAGGTAAGAAACATGCTGACCAGCACGCCGGCCGCCGCTACCATCGCGCCGCCCAGCGCAAAGGCGAACGCCGATATCGAGGTGACGTCGATCGCCACCAGCCGCGCGGCCGAGGGATCGACCGCCACGGCGCGGATCGCGGTGCCGAACCGGGTGCGGGTCAGCGCCAGATACAGCGCCAGCCCAAACACCACGGCAAGGCCGAACGCGATCAGCCGGTTCAGCGCCAGGGTTTCGCCGAACACCGTGACCGGGACGGCAAGGAACGAATAGCTGACATAGGCGCCGCCGAACATCGTCAGCATGATGCCCTGAACGATGAACATCATGCCGAAGGTGGCCAGCAGGCTGTCGACTTCGAGCGCGTCGCGCGTCGGCGCGCGGCGCACCAGCGGCGTGAGCAGAACGCGATACAGGATCATGCTCACGCCGAAGCCGAGGGGAACGACGATCGCCAGCCCCAGCAGCGGGTTCAATGCCCATCCGGTGAACAGCCAGTAGGAGGCAAAGGACGCCGCGACGAGAAACTCGCCGTAGGACAGGTTCATGATGCGCGCCACGCCATATTGAAGCGTCAGCCCCATGGCGATCAGCGCATACATGCCCCCGAGCATCAGGCCGGTGAAGATGGCGTTGGTCATTCCCTTAAATCAGCCGCAGTGATCCTTTCGATCACGGCGCCTTCCATGCCGGCTTGGGAACGACCGGGGCGCGCGCGCCTTCGTTGCTGGCCGGACCGACGCCGTAGAAATCGCCGCCCTGCCATTGTCCGACCCACCAATATTTGGTCGGCAGGTTGTTCTCCAGCTTGACCTTGCCGATCACGGTATCAAAAGTCCCGGTCTGCAGGTCCTTGATGACAGCCTCGCGGTCGATCTTGCCGACCCGCTCGATCGCCTGCTGCAGCATCTGCAGGCTGGCATAGGTCACCGCACTGGCCCAGCGATCCGGCTCGGCGCCGTTGGCCGATGCCGCCTTGTGGCGCGCCAGGTAATCCTTGATCGCGGCGCTGTCGCCGCTCCAGCCGCCGATCCCCATCACGCCTTCGGTGTTGGCGCCGAACTTGCCCTTGTAGAGCGGAAACGCGGTGCCGACGCCGGTGTAGAAAATTTTCGGGTTGAAGCCGGCAATCCGCGCCTGCTCGGTAATCCCGAGCGTATCCGGCGGATAGCTGAAGGCGATGAAGACGTCGGGGTTGAGCGCCTTGGCCTCGTTGACCAGCGGGCTCAGATCCTGGGTGCCGACCGGATAGGTCTTGTCATAGGCCAGCTTGAAATTGGCCTTGGTAAGTGCCGGACGGGCCGCGGCCGAGAGATCAATGCCGAAACCATCGGCGACGCTGACCATCGCGACGGTGTCGCCGATCTTGCCTTCGGTCCGCAACTTGACCAGCAACTCGACGAGGGCGTTGGACCCCCCCGCGCTGGTGCCGAGCAGCCAGAAACTGTTGGGCCAGCGCTTCGCCAGTTCCGGCGCGCGGTCGGTGACCGCGGTAGACGCCAGGTGCGGATAGCCGGCCTTGTTCAGGATCGGACCGACCGCGAGGTTGAGGCCGGTGCCCCAGGGCGGCAGGATGAAATCGACCTTGTCCTGGGTGATCAGCCGGTCCAGCGCCTTGGCGGCCTCTTCCGCGCTGGAGCGGTCGTCGTATTGCACGACCTCGATCGGCACCCGCTTGTCGCCGAGCTTCAAACCGCCGGCGGCATTTACTTCCTTCACCCACATTTCGTAGTTCGGCAGCGTCGTTACCGCAGCACCGCCGGCGTTCGGCCCGGTGCGCGACAGCGCATAGCCGATCTTGACTGAACTCTGCGCCAGGGCCGGCTCGACCGCCGAAAAACTGGCAACCCCTGTTATCGCGGCCAATCCCGCTGCCAGGCGTGTCACTGATGAAACCATGTTCTCCTCCCAGAGCATTTTGCCCGTCGCCTTAAACGGCGTTCGGCGCGAGGAGACTAGTCTGCCGGTTCCGACAAGGAATTGGACGTATCAGGGCAAAGATTGTACAATTTCGCCGATTTCCTCCCGATGTGAGCGACGGATTGTCTCAGGTCCATGGCGCGACGCCTACGTTCCGGCCTGCCGGCTTTGTCGAGCAGGCGGGTTCGGCGTTGCAAGCGGAAGGCTTTTCCGGCGGGCTCGCCCCCCGTCACTGGGCCATCCAGCAGGACCACATCCGGCGCGCGCATCTGCTGCTGATCGAGACGCGCAGCGGCACCGCCGCCCTGCGCGGCACCGCCGTCAAATTCGAAGCGCCCGCGGTGCTCTGGCTGCCCGGCGAGGTCGAGGGCGACCTCCAGGTCGAGGCCGGCGCGCGAGGCTATTTCGTCGCGGTTTCCGAGGACCTGCTGACGCGAACCGTCGCCGGCAGCGCCGAGGCGCTGCACCTGCGACGCGCCACCGACCGACTGGTGATGCTGAGCGGCGCGCAGATCGATGGCGCGCTCGGCGCAGTCACCAACTCCTGCGCCATGCTGGTGCGCGAGTTGCGCGTGCCGCAGCGCGGCAGCATGACGATGATCGCATCGCATGTGCTGCAGCTTTGCCTGCATCTGTGGCGTTCGGCGGTCTCGGACGAATCCGGCAGCGACGATGCGCTACGCGGCGACGGACCAAGGCTGGTCGGGAATTTCCTGCAACTGGTCGAACTGCATTACCGCGACAGTTGGCCGATCTCGCGTTATGCCGCAGCCCTTGGCGTCACCGAGGACAGGCTGCATGCACATTGCAAGCGCGAGAAAACCCGCAGCCCGCGCGCCATCGTCCATGAGCGGCTGATTCACGAGGCCTGCACCCGGCTGCAGCAACTGGATCTTCCCGTCGAACAGATCGGCTACGGCCTCGGCTTTCGCGATTCAGGCTATTTCAGCCGGTTCTTCCAGAAGCATCAGGGCATGCCGCCCGGCGCCTACCGGCGCAGAGCCCGGGCCGAACAGGCCAAGCGCGGGCCGTTTTATGCGGCGTGGCCGTGATCACGCAGCCTTGCTGGCCACTTCGATTTCACCGCGTTCGATCGTGATCGTGGTTTCCGCAAACGTTTCCAGCAGCTTCGGATTCGATTCCGTGATCAGCAGGGTGATATCGGCGTCCTGCGCGCGCAGCCTGCGCAATGCTTCCGCATAACGCTGCGCCAGCACCGGCGCGAGGCCCTGGAACGGTTCGTCGAGAATGACGAGCTTGGTGCCCAGCATCAGCGCGCGGCCGAGCGCTACCATCTTGCCCTGCCCGCCCGATACGGAGCCAGCCGGACGGGCCCTGAGTTCGGCCAGTTCCGGCAACACGGTGTAGGCGCGATCGAGCCGGCGTTTTGTCTCGGCGCTATCGAGCTTGCCCACGCGCGCGGGCAACAAGATGTTTTCCTCGACGGTGAAGGCCGAGAACAGTCGCCGGTCTTCCGGCGCGTAGCCGATCCCGAGTCCCGGCCGCTGGTGCGGGGCGACTTTGCCGAGATCCGCGCCGGCAAACCTCACATCACCCGACGTATCGGTGAATCCCATGGTCGTGCGGGCGATGGTGGTCTTGCCGGCGCCGTTGCGGCCGATCAGCGCCACCGTGGCGCCCGGGCGCAGGTCGAACGTCACGTTGCGCAGCACGTGGACGCCTGCGATCCATACATTGACCTTGTCGAAGCTGAGCATGTCCTAGATCCCGATCACTTGCTCGCGGACCACGGGATCGGCCAGCACTTCCGCCGGCGGCCCGCTCATCTGGATCTTGCCGGCGCTCCACACCGCGACCCGGTCGGCATAGCGGGTGACCATGTCCATGTCGTGTTCGACGAAGACAGAGGTCACGCGCTGTTTGTCCAGCGCCGCCACCAGAATATCCATGATCGCGAATTTTTCCGAGGAGGCTACCCCGGAAGTCGGCTCGTCCATCAACAGCAGCCGCGGCTTCAGCGCCAGCGCCACCGCGATATCGACCAGTTTGCGCTTGCCCTCGGGCAGTTCGCCGGCCCTGCGGTCGGCGACGTCGCGGATGCTGACGAGATCGAGCAAAGCCTCCATCTCGGCGCGTTCAGGCAGATCGTGCAGCGACCGCATCAGGGTGGTGCGCCCGCTGTGCCCGGCGGCCGCGATCAGCAGGTTCTCGATCACGGTGTGATCGAGAAACAATTGCGGAATCTGGAAGGCGCGCGCGATGCCGAAGCGGGTGATATCGCGCGGCCGGTGCGCGGTGATTTCCCTGCCGAGAAATTTCACCGTGCCGGCCTGTGGCTTCAGATAGCCGGTGGCGATGTTGAGGAACGTGGTCTTGCCGGCACCGTTCGGGCCGATGATGGCGAGTTTTTCGCCTTCGAACACGTCGAGGTCGACGCCATCGGTGGCGACCACGCCGCCGAAACGGATCGCCAGCCCCCTCGCCTCCAGCAGCACCGTCGCGGTCATGACTCGTCCCTCGCGGCGCGTTCACGCTTCCACAGGCCGATCAGGCCGTTGGGCGCGAACAGAATGATGACGATGAGCACGACGCCGAGGATCAATTGCCAGGAATTGGCGAGCTGGGCCGAGGCATAGAAGCGAACCAGTTCGAACACCGCCGATCCGGCGAAGGCGCCGAGCGCGTTGCCGACGCCGCCGAGAATGGCAATGAAGACGAACTCGCCCGACTTGGTCCAATAGGCAAACTCCGGCGTCGCGATCTGTTGCGCGACGGCCACCAGCACGCCGCCGATGCCGCCGAGCGCCGCCGAGATGACGTAGCCGATCAGGAGGATGCGGCGGGCCGAGACGCCGAGATATTCCAGCCGGGTCTCGTTGGACTTGATGGCGCGCAGCATGTTGCCGGTCGGGCTCTCCAGGAAACGCTGAACGGCGAAGGTGGCAGCGATGGCGATCGCCAGCGTCAGATAGAGCAGCACGTACTGGAAATTATCCGGCGAAAACGTCATGCCGAACACGGTCGGGCGCGGCACGCGCATGCCGTCGGCGCCGTTGGTGAGATGAAACATCTTTTCCAGCAGCGACCACAGCACCATCGAGAAGGCGAGATTCAGCATGCCGAAGAAGATCTCGCGGTAGCGTACCACGAACAGCCCGACCAGCAGACCGAGGATGGTGGCGACCACCGTGCCGACCACGAGATAGGCCATGAGATCGCCGACGCCGAGATACTTGCCCCAAAAGCCCGCGGTGTAGGCGCCGGCGCCGAAGAACATCGCGTGGCCGAACGATACCTGCCCCGCCTGCAGCAGGATGATGATGCCGAGCACCACGATGCCCTTGGCCAGGATCAGCACCACCAGCGTGGCCATGCTGGGAATCACGATGGGAATGACGCCGGCGGCCAACAGCACCGCGGCCAGTGTCCAGGTCAGAACGGATGATCGGCTGGACATCAGATCTTCCTGAGCTTGGTGGCGCCGAACAGGCCTTCCGGACGCACCAGCAGCACCGCCACCATGATCAGATAGGGCACCAGCACCTCGAATTCCGGCTGCAGATAGATCACGAAGGCGCGCGCCATGCCGATCGCCAGCGCGGTGATCGCGGTGCCCTCGATCTGGCCGAGACCGGCGGTGGCGGCCACCGCGAACGACAGCACGATCATTTCGGTGCCCATGCCCGGCACCAGCGACGTGGTCGGCGACGCCAGCGCGCCGCCGAGCGCTGCCAGCGTCGCGCCGATCACGAAGGTGATCAGATAGACTTTTTGCGCATTGATGCCGATCGCGGTGGCGGCCTCACGGTCCTCGGTAACGGCGAGAATGACCGATCCCATCAAGGTTTTCCGCAGGAAATAGCGCAGGCCGAACAGCGCCAGCACCGCGACGACAGGCAGCACGATGACCTGATAGGACGTGTAGCTGACGCCGAAGATCGAAACGTTCGGCAACAGCTTCAGCGGCTCGGCCGCGTAGATCGGCTGCACGCCCCAGATCATGCGCTGCAGATTGTCCATGATCATGAAGACGGCGAAGGTAATCAGGAGCTGCAGCACCTCCTCGCGTCCGTAGACCCGGCTCAGCAGCAGGCGTTCGATCAATCCCCCGGCGACGATGCCGATCACCAGCGAGGCCACCAGCAGCGCCGGATAGGTCAGCCACGGCGAAATCGGCGTCACCAGCAGGCTGAGCGACGCGGCGAGATAAGCGCCGAACGCATACAGGCTGCCATGCGCGACGTTGACGATGCGCAGCACGCCGAAGATCAGGCTGAGGCCGACCGACACCAGGAACACGAGCGCCGCATAGGACAGACCGTCGAGGCTGGCGAGAACGAAAAGCGTGGAATTCATCAGGACACGGAGTTTCGAGGTGAGGTCGGGGACAGGCTGATCGTGCCTGTCCCCTCACAAGGCATCCTGGCTTACTTGCCGTGCTGGAACACCGGCACGTCCATCTTGGCGAAATCGGGCTTCAGGGTCTTCAGCCACTCCACGGTCTTCTGCCCCGCCGGCGTGGTGATCTTGTCGGCGTCGAAGATCATCATGTTGTCGAGCACCATGTGGTTGAAGCCGTCGGCCTTCTTGCTGACGCCAACCAGCTGCGCCTCGAGCCCCTGATTGTCCTCGGCGCGGAGTTTCAGCGGCCGTCCGTAGCCGACGAACTCCAGATTGGCGGCGGCGTCGACGACCTGTTCCCGGGTCGGCCACTTGCCGCCATTGGCCTTGATCGCCTTGTCGTAGGAGCCCTGCAGCGCCGCAAAGGCCTGCACCATGTGGTAGACTGGATAGATCGGCATGCTGCCGGTCTTGGCCTTGAACGCCTCGTTGAAGGCCTTGAAGGCGGCGTCGTTCTTCTTTTCCGGATGCATGAACCAGTGGTCGCCGCGGGCGCCGATGATCAGGCCCTCGGGCAGATCCTTGCCGAGCCGCTGGATCGAGGATTCGCCGATTCCGAGCACGAAAGTGGATTGCTGCAGCAGGCCGCGCTGGCCGGCCTGGCGCACCAGGGTGTCGAGGTCGCCACCCCATGAGGTCGTGAGCACCACGTCGGGACGCAGCGCCATCAGCCGCGAAATTTCGGTCGAATAGTCAGGCGCGCCGAATTTCGGAAACAGCTCGGCGACGATCTGCACGTCCGGCTTCATCTGCTTGAGCGCGGTCGAAAAAATCTCCCAGCTCTCGCGGCCCCAGGCGTAATCCTGGTTGACGACGGCGATGGTCTTGAAGTTGGGCTTTGTCTTCAGCAGATAGATCAGGACCGCCAGCATCTCCGGGGTGCCGTTGGCCTGGCTGCGAAAGTTGTAACGGTACTTCTTGGTCTCGAGGATCGAGGAGGCGCCGCAATCCCACATGAAGTTCAGCATCTTGAGGTCTTCGGCCAGCGGCACCAGCTGGTTGCACGATCCCGAAGAGATCGAGGCGAAGGTGGCGTCGACCTTCTCGTCCTGCACCAGGCGCCGATAGTTCGACACCAGCGCTTCGCCGCCGGCGCCTTCGTCGATGAACGACAGCGCCACCGGCACCCCGCCGATCCCGCCCTTCTTGTTGATATCGGCCGCGATCATCTCGGCGGCGGCCTTGCCGGGCTCGCCGAACACGGCCGCCGGACCCGACAGGAACGTGGTGATGCCGATTTTCAGTTCCTTCGGCTTGTCCTGCGCCGTCGCCGGCCCGCCGAGGATGCCCAGCAGCAGCGAAACCCCTGCCAGCAATTTAAGGGTTTTGTTAGGTGTCTTGTTGGGTGTTGTGCCCGTTCGTATCATTGTGCGTTCTCCCAGCCGGTTGCGACATCTTGTTCTCGTTGAAGCTCCGCCCGAACCAGCGAAGCCCTGATTGGTTGATATTCTGCACCAGTCAGCGGCAAACACAAGCCATGCCGGCTCGCTTGCCCGATTCATCTGATCATCCGGCGCATTTGCAACTTGTGATGAGCAAATCTGCTCGACGCACGGCAGTGGCGGGCATTCCTGTCGTCGTCCCGGCCAAGTGAGCGCAAGCGAACGCTGACCGGGATCCATACGCCGCGGCGCCTGTTTTGAAACAGGCTGTTGGACGGCTTTCGTGCAATTGCTGGCGATGGTGGTTATGGGTCCCGGATCTGCGTTCGCTTGCGCTCACTTGTCCGGGACGACGTGGTGCTTGTTGCGCGAATTGCAGATTCAGGCAGGGCTTGACACGAGTTCCGATAAACAGAACTGATTTGCCCGTCGGGTTCGATTTGTTGGCGTTCCGATTGACCTGAACGCCTAAAACGATGGATATAGCGACAACAAACGGCGATGGCCGAAACATCGCTCCCTGGAGAACCATCCGATGACCCTGCCCTTTTCCAATGCGCGCACCGGCGGCAAGATCCTGGTTGACCAGTTGCTGATCCACGGCGCCGACATGGCCTTCTGCGTCCCGGGCGAGAGCTATCTGGAAGTGCTGGATGCGCTGTTCGACGTGCGCGACCGCTTCAAGCTGGTCAACGCCCGCCACGAGGCCGGCGCCGCCAACATGGCCGAGGCCTATGGCAAGCTGACCGGCAGGCCCGGCATCTGCATGGTGACGCGCGGGCCCGGCGCCTGCCACGCGGCGGTCGGCGTCCACACCGCCTTCCAGGATTCGACGCCGATGATCATGCTGATCGGCCAGGTCGGCCGCGACATGATGGACCGCGAGGCGTTTCAGGAAATCGATTACCGCCAGATGTTCGGTCCGGTCGCCAAATGGGCGGCGCAGATCGACGTCACCGCGCGGATACCCGAATACATCGCGCGCGCCTTCCACATCGCGACCTCGGGCCGCCCGGGCCCCGTGGTGCTGGCCTTGCCCGAGGACATGCTGACGGAAGTGACGCAGTCAGGCGATGCGGTTCGCTATCATGCGACACAGCCGGCCCCTGCTGCGGCGGTCTTCCTCGGGATTCGCGAACTGCTCGAGGGTGCCAAGAAGCCGATGATCCTGGTCGGCGGTCCCGGCTGGAGCGACCGCGCCTGCGCCCAATTGAAAGTTTTTGCCGAGGCCAACGGCATTCCGGTCGCGACCTCGTTCCGCCGTCAGGACATCATGGACAACCGCTCGTCCAGCTTCGCCGGCGACCTCGGCACCTCTGGGCCGCCCGCGCTGGTGCAGCGCTTCAAGGAAGCCGACCTGCTGCTGGTGATCGGCGCGCGGCTCGGCGAAATGACCACCCAGGGCTACAGCATCCTGTCGTCGCCGAGGGCGCGGCCCAAGATCATCCATGTTCACGCCGACGCCAACGAACTCGGCAAGGTGTTCACGCCCGACATCGCCGTGCAGTCGTCCGCCGACAATTTCGTGGCGGGCCTTGCCGATGCAAACTGGTTCGGCGCCGACCGCTGGAGCGCGTGGAGCAAATCCGCCCGCGCCGATTATCTCAACGCCGTCGCACCGGCTGCCTGCACCCAAGATCTTGATGTTGCCGCCGCCATGCGTGAACTCGACAGGCGGCTCGGCGATAACGCGATCGTCACGCTCGACGCCGGCAACCACACCGGCTGGCCGCAGCGCTTTCTGACCTACGCCCGGCCGGGCCGCCAGATCGGGCCAACCAACGGCGCGATGGGCTATTCGGTGCCGGCGGCCGTTGCCGCATCGCTGGTCCATCCGGACCGCGTGGTAATCGGCTGCGTCGGCGATGGCGGCTTCATGATGAGCGGCCAGGAAATCTCGACCGCCGTGCAGCATGGCGGCAAGCCGATCATCCTGCTGTTCAACAATAACATGTACGGCACCATCCGCATGCATCAGGAGCGCGAGCACCCTTCCCGCGTGGTCGGAACCGACCTCGTCAATCCCGACTTCGTGGCGATGGCGCAGGCGATGGGCGCCCATGCCGAGCGCGTCACGAAGTCAGCCGATTTCGCGCCGGCGCTGGAACGCGCCCTCGCCGCGGGGCGTGCGGCGCTGCTCGAACTATGCACCGATCCGGAGCAGATTTCGACGCGCACCACCATCACCAACCTGCGGGTGGCGGCCGAAAAGCGGCAGGCGCAGGGTGCGGCGAGCGAGTAGCGTCAACGTTCGTCATGGCCGGGCTCGTCCCGGCCATGACGAGCCTCTCCACTATACCTCATTCATCGGCTGCTTTTTCGATCAAGCTTTCAGGACGGAAAATCGGTCTGCTTGACCTGAATCCGATCGGCATGCAGCGACCAGTCGTAAAGCGACTGGGTTTCGCAGAACTTCTTCTTGGCCAGTTCCGCGGCGTGATCTTCATTGGAAGCGTCCACTTCCACGGTGCACTGGCAGATTTCGGCCTGCCGGCCGTTTTCGCCGAGCACGTCCTTCATGAATCGAACGACAAATCGCGACATGGAACTTTCCCCTCGCGCAGCGCGCCAAGACAAGCCCTCATAGCTCTATCACAGGGAGATCGTTTGATCGGTATCAACAAGGCGGCATCGGCCGCCAAGGAATCCAGACGTAGCGCAGGCCGGCGGCTGCTATGGCGATGATCAGGAACATCGCCACCCTACGTTGCAATTTCGCTGAATCCGTTTCATATTGGCTTTCCGGACAGCCGTAATCGCTCCCTCAATTGCGGGGGGTGCAGCGATGGCGATCATCACTGGGTTCGGCGCGCATCTGCGCGTTTCATCAGGCAGATCTGGAGTAAAGCATGGCTTCAGTTTGGGAGAGTGCAAGAGCGGCAGCTGCCGTCATTGCTGGAAGGCAGGACGAGAGCGAGATCAAGTACAGCACCGATGAACAGAAAATCTTTGTCGCCAGCTTCCGGATCAGCTGGACAATTTTTGCTTTTGCAATGTGCGGAAATCTGGCGATTATCATTTGGGCAATAGGAGCTTCGGTCCCCGGAATCAGTGTGACGGCACTGATCGGCGCCGACCTGTTGATAGCCGGCGCAGCGGCAGCGGTAGGTTCGCTATTCGGATTTGTCTTCGGAATTCCGCGCACCGTGGATCCCGCGACGCGGGCAGCGGTAGCGGCAAGTGCCCGGCAAGGGGGCGTCGCGGCGTCGAACGCCGCTCTGGCCACCAACACCAATCTCGAACGAATTTCGGACTGGCTTACGACGCTGCTGATCGGCGCGACGCTCGTGCAGATCAAGGACATCGTAAAATGGGTCGGAGCGTTGGGAACGGGCCTGATGGCCGGAGGCAAGGCCGCCAACGACGCCATCGTTCCGATTATCGTGATCTACTTTTTTGCCTTGTCGTTCCTGGGGGTTTATCTGATTACGCGGCTGTATTTGACCTCGGCCCTCGGGATCAGCGGGCGCGGTTTAGGCGTTTCAACACCGCTAAATCAAAGGCTCGCAGCAGCGGCGGGTTCGAACAACAATGACGAGCTGAAAACCGCGCTGCAGGAAGCCGATGCCTGGCAATTCATCGGCGAAAACCGTGACGATCCGGAGATGAACGCCAATGCCGCCCGCATCATGATCAAGCTCATCAAAGACAAGCAAGTTGAGGGTCGCGAAGCCGATCTGAAGGGGTTCCTGACCAGGGCCGTCAAGGATCCGGACCAAAAGACAAAACTGCAAGCAGAGCTATCTGCGGGAGGGCTCATCACGGGAAAGCCCGACGCGGACACGGCCGTCAAGCAGGCACTTCAATAGCGGTCCGCCCATGGTCGGAAATTTTCGCGTCAGGCGCCGGCCGACGGCAGGCTCGCGGCTGCAATCGCGACGATCAGCTTGAGCCGGCGTCCGATCCGGGACGATGCCGAGCGCAAGAATGAATTTACCTGTCGCATGTCGCCAATTCCTTCGGCGCGATCCGGAACCAGCGTTCCGCGACCAGCGCCTGCAAGGAAAATGGCCGCGCCCAAGCGGGGTGTCGAGGGCGCGGTAAAAATAGCAACATGGCTATCGCCGGGCAGCCGGCTGACGATGAATTTATTGCCGCGATTGGGGCTGCAACGATGGAGTTATTCTCCCTCGAAAACCCGATCCGAGACCTCGCCCCGTTAGCCCGGCGTGAATCCGAACGCCCGTTCAAAGCGTTTGGCGTAAGCCGGCCAGACCTCGGGGTTGATCAGGCGCGGCGGCCGCTTGCCGTCGAGCGCGCCGAGCATCTGTTCGGCGGCGATCCGGCCCATATTGGCCCGCGCCTCCTTCGTTACGCCAGCGGTATGCGGGCTCGCCAGCACGTTGTCGAACTGCAGCAGCGGATGGTCGGGCGGCGGCGGTTCCTTGTCCCAGACGTCGAGGCCCGCGCCGGCGATGCGCTTGTCGCGCAGCGCGTCGAACAGCGCCGCTTCGTCATGGATGAAACCGCGCGCCGTGGTGATATAATAGGCATGCGGCTGCATCAGCGCGAATTCGCGCGCGCCGATCATGCCGCGGGTGTCCTTGGCGAGCGGACAATTGATCGAGACATAGTCGGAGGCGCGCAGCAGGTCGTCGAGCGCGACCTTCTCGCCGCCGCGCGCGGCCATCTCCTCTGCGGAAAGGTAGGGATCATAGGCCAGCACGGTCATGCCAAGCAGGCCCTTGCAGAGTTCGGCGATGCGGCGGCCGACATTGCCGAGGCCGACGATGCCGATGGTCTTGCCCTGCGCCTCGGTGCCGATCAGGGAATTGCGGTTGACGTTGGGATCGCGACGCAGCGCGCGGTCGGCCTCGATGATGCGCTTTGACAAGGTCAGCAGCATGCCGAGCGCGTGCTCGGCGACGGAATGGGCGTTGCCGCCGGACTGGTTGACCACCGCTACGCCCGCCGCGGTGCAGGCCTCGACATCGACGGGATCAAAGCCCGCGCCGTTGCTGGAGACGATCAGCAGGTTCGGCGCGCGTTTCAGCAGATCGGCATGGGCGTGGAAATGCGGCGCCAGTTCGTCGCGCGCCGCACCGATCTGATAGGCGTGCGCCTCGGCCAGGATCGGCGCAAACATGGCCTCCGGGCTCTCGTTCTCGATCCGGTCCAGCCGCACGTCGGACCGCGCCGCCAGGATTTCGGCATAGATCGGATGCGCCAGGTATTTGACGTAGAACACGCGCTTGTTATTCACGGACATTGTTGATCAGGCCTTCAGTTCGGGAAACCATAGAGTGTTGCGGGATTGGTGACGAGGATGCGGTGTTGCGCCGCCTGGTCCGGCGTCCAGCGCTGAAACAGTTCGAACAGGTGGCCGGCGTCGGGCATCTCGCCCTCGACGCGCGGATGCGGCCAGTCGCCGCCCCACACCAGGCGTTCCGGATTGGCCCGCACCAGCGCTTCATGAAACGGCCTTGCGTCGGGATAATCCGGCGCGTTGCGGCTGAGGCGATGGGCGCCCGACAGTTTTGACCAGCACCAGCCCTCGCCGACCGCGCGCAGCAGGCTCTGGAAACCGTCGGTCTGGGTGCCGGCGCGCGCGTCGGTGCGGCCCATATGATCGATCACCACAGGCAGTCCCAGCGCTTTCAGCACCGGGATCGTTTCGGGCAGATCCTTGACGTCGATCCAGAGCTGAAGATGCCAGGCGAGTTCTTTCATGACCGGCGCGAGCGTCTCGGCGACATCAAGCGGAGTGCCGCCGCGATAGTGCAATTGCCCGTCGCGGAAGAAATGATTGAAGCGCAGGCCCCGGACGCCCAGTCGATTCCATGCGCGCAGATCATCAGGCGGAGTATCGGCGTCGGCGACCGCGACGCCGCGCAATCGGTCGGGCCGGCGCGCCAGCGCATCGAGCATGGCGGAATTGTCGCGGCCGTGCGCGCTCCCCTGCACCAGCACGCCGCGGTCGAACCCGATGGTGTCGAGCATCCCGAGATATTTTTCCAGCGGTGCATCCGGCGGCGTGTAGCTGCGGTCGTCGGCGTAGGGAAACTGAGCTGCGGGCCCGAACACATGGGCGTGGGTATCGCAGGCACCTGATGGCGGCGGCACTCTCGGTTTGCTGACGTCGCGCGGTGGCAGGCAGGCGGGGATCGTCACCGTCATTCCGCCTTCATGCCGGAGGCCTTGATGATCGGGCCCCACTTGTCGTAGTCGGCGCTTATCTTGTCGCCGAATCCCTTCGGCGAACTGCCGATCGGAACGGCGCCGAGCTTGGCCAGCCGCGCCTTCACCGGTTCGGTGTTCAAGGCCGCGACGAAGTCCAGCGAGAGTTTCGCCACGAGATCGGCGGGCATGCCGGCCGGCCCGAGCAGGCCCCACCAGACCTCGGTATCGTAGCCCGGCACGGTCTCGGCCATCCCTGGCACATCGGGCAGCAACGGCGCCCGTGCCGCAGTGGTGACGGCGAGCGCGCGCAGCGTGCCAGCCTCGAGCTGCGGGAGCGATTCCGGGCCGTTGTTGAACGACATCGCAATCTGTCCGCCCAGGAGATCATTGATGGCGGGCGCGCCGCCCTTGTAGGGAACGGCGTTGAGATCGAGCCTGGCCAGATTCTTCAGAAGTTCGCCGGCCAGATGCGTCGATGTCCCGGTGCCGGAGTGCGCGAAGGAGAGGCTTCCCGGCTTCGCGCGCGCCTGCGCGATCATGTCGCCGAGCGACTTGAACGGCGAATCGGCGCGCACCAGCAGGATGTTGGGCGACGAGGCCAGCAGCGAAATCGGGGTAAAATCCTTGAACGTGTCATAGGGAATTTTCGGGTACAGCCACGGATTGGTGGCATGGCCGCTGGCGACGACGATCAGGGTGTAGCCATCCGGCGGTGAAGCGATCAGCGCCTGCGACGCGATCACCCCGCCGGCGCCCGGACGGTTTTCAATGACGACAGACTGGCCCCACTGCTTCGAGACCACCTCGCCCAGGGTGCGCGCGAGAATATCCACGCCACCGCCGGCGGCATACGGCACGAAGATGCGCACCGGCTTGGAAGGAAATGATGACTGCGCGGATGCCGCTCCGATTGCGGCCCATGTTGCGATTGCGATAGCCGTCAGCCCCATCCACCTGCGCATGCTTCCTCCGATATTCTTTAATTCTATGTCTCTTATCACACGCGAGCATACCCGAGGCATCGCCGGCGGATGCAGATCAGGATACGGTCGGCGCATGTTGACAATCCCGGGGATCGCGTCAAGTTTCGCGGCCTCACGGAGGTCGACAGCGATCTCAGGGATATCGCGTCAAGTTTCGGCGCGCACCGGGACGGCTATCGCGAACGAAACATCGTCGCGGAACAAGGGATCATTCGATGGCGGTTGCCGAAACACAGACAGCGCCTCAATCTTCGCAGGAGAAGAGCTGGCACGAGATGGCGCTGCAGGCGCTCAAGCGCAACGACATCCGCCTGGTGCCCTACGTTCCCGACCGCATCCTGACGACCCTGATCAAGAACATCCACGCCGATCCGTTCTTCACCAGCTTTCCCACCGCACGCGAGGAAGAGGCGGTCGGCATCATCGCCGGCGCCTGGATGGCCGGCATGCGCGGCGCCGTGCTGATGCAGACCTCGGGCTTTGCCACGCTCGCCAACGTGCTGGCCTCGCTGGCGGTGCCCTACCAGATTCCGCTGATCATGTTCGTCACCGAGCGCGGCACGCTCGGCGAATTCAATTACGGGCAGGCGCTGGTCTGCCGCACCATGCGGCCGGTGCTGGATTCGCTGGCGATGGAGCATCACACCTGCACCCGGCTCGACGAGTTCGAATTCATCCTTGATCGCTCGATCAAGCAGGCCATCACCACGCAGGCGCCGGTGGCGCTGATCCTGTCGCCGTTGTTGACCGGCGGCAAAGTCTTCGACAAGTGAGTGAAGCCATGAACACGGCCGCCAACACCCCTGCCCGCAACACCAAGGTGATGAACCGGTTCGACCTCACCTCGCGGCTGGTCGCGAAGCTGAAGCATGAGGAAGCCGTGATCGGCGGCATCGGCAACACCAATTTCGATCTGTGGGCCGCCGGCCAACGTCCGCAGAACTTCTACATGCTGGGCAGCATGGGCCTCGGCTTCCCGATCGCGCTTGGCGTAGCACTGGCGCAGCCGCAGCGCCGCGTCTTCGGGCTTGAGGGCGACGGTTCGCTGCTGATGCAGATGGGCTGTCTTGCGACCATCGCGACACTGGCGCCGAAAAACCTGACCATGATCGTGATGGACAACGGCGTCTATCAGATCACCGGCGCGCAACCGACCCCTGCCGCGGCGGTGGCGGATATCGTCGCCATTGCCACAGCCTGCGGTCTTTCCAACAGCGCCTGGGCGGCCGACGAGGAAGATTTTGAACGGCTGGTCGAGCAATCATTGTCGGCTTCCGGGCCGACGCTGATCGGGGTGCGCATCGACGACAAGCCCGGCGTCGGCGCCACCCGCCGCGACCCCGTGCAGATCCGCGAGCGCTTCATGCTCGGCCTCGGCGTGCGGGAAGGGCTGTAGACTAGAGCGAGCTGGAGCAACCGCCTTCACCTCTCCCTTCGGGAGAGGTCGGCGCGCAGCGCCGGGTGAGGGATTACGG
>JAZJYY010000153.1:0-11983 GCA_040390145.1 Pseudomonadota bacterium | reverse complement strand
TCCGGCATTCCCTGCTCCCTCCTTGGTGAGGGGGAAACGACAGGCAAACCTCGGGTGAGTTCACCGCGAGATCGCGGGCGTGTATCTTCGGGACCGGCCTCCATGAAACAACACCGCTGTCATCGCCCGGCTCCGACCGGGCGACCCAGTATTCCAGAGACGGTCGTGTTCAACCGAGAAGCCGCGGCGTACTGGATCGCCCGGTCAAGTGCCGGGCGACGACAGTTTTGCTGTAGCAGGCGTGTTGCCGGAATTCGCAAAGGCAGTGGGACAGCTACTGCGCCCGTCGCTGTTCACTTCACAATGCATTGCAGCGAAAATTTTCCGGCTTGCCAAAATCGCGGGACGGGCGGACCATCCGTGCGCCGACCCAATCATGGGCCGAGCTCCAGACAAGGAGGCGGCAATGGGACAGGACGTCAGAAGTCCCCCCGGTAATAAAGCGTCGGGCCCCCGGTGCATTGCCCTGGTGGGCCCTTTCCAGAGCGGTAAAACCACACTCCTCGAAGCCATCATGGCGCGCACCGGCGCCATCCCCCGGGCCGGCAGTGTCGACCAGGGAACCTCGGTCGGGGACGCCAGTCCCGAGGCCCGCCGCCACAAGATGGGCACCGGCCTCACCGCGGCGACCACCACCTTCATGGGCGAAAGCTACACCTTTATCGATTGTCCGGGCTCGGTGGAATTCGCGCATGACATGCGCGCCGCGCTCCCGGCGGTCGATGCCGCCGTCGTGGTCTGCGAGGCCGACGAGAAGAAGCTGCCGCAGCTGCAGATCATCCTGCGCGAGCTCGAGGATCTCGGCATTCCGCGCTTCCTGTTTCTCAACAAGATCGACCGCGCCAGCAAGCGCATTCGCGAGACGCTCGCGACCCTGCAGCCGGCGTCGCGGATTCCGCTGGTGCTGCGGCAGATTCCGATCTGGAACGGCGATTTGATCGCGGGCTTCGTCGACCTCGCGCTGGAGCGCGCCTTCGTCTACCGCGAGCACAAGGCCTCCGAAGTGGTGGCGCTGGAGGGCGGCGATCTCGACCGCGAGAAGGAAGCCCGCTTCTCGATGCTGGAAAAGCTCGCCGATCACGACGACGCGCTGATGGAGCAGCTGCTGGAGGATATCCCGCCGCCGCGCGATGCTGTGTTCGACGACCTCGCCCGCGAATTGCGCGAAGGCCTGATCTGCCCGGTGCTGCTGGGATCGGCGCTGCGCGAAAACGGCGTGCTGCGGCTGATGAAGGCATTGCGCCATGAAGCGCCCGGCGTCGCGGAGACCGCCAGGCGGCTCGGCGCGTCGTCGCCCAAGGACGCGCTGGCCTACGTGTTCAAGACCCTGCATCTGCAGCACGGCGGCAAACTGTCGCTGACGCGGCTGCTCGCCGGCCATCTCGACGACGGCGCCACGCTGCAATCGTCATCGGGCGAGCATGGTCGGGTGTCCGGCATTTTGGGCGTCAATGGCCACCACGACAGCAAGCGTCCGTCAGCCGAAGCCGGCGATACCGTCGCGCTGGGAAAACTCGACAGCATCAAGACCGGCGATACGGTCTCGAGCGGCAAGACCGCGCCGAAGGCGCTGCTCGTTGTCGAACCGACCCCGCCGGTGCTGTCGCTGTCGCTGTCGGCCACCGACCGGAAGGACGATGTAAAACTCGGCCAGGCGCTGTTGCGGCTCAACGAGGAGGATTCCTCGCTCTCGATGATCCACAACCCGCGCACCCACGACATCGTGCTGTGGGGGCAGGGCGAGATGCATCTGCGGGTGGCGCTGGAGCGGCTGAAGGACCGCTTCGGCGTCAACGTCAAATCGCAGCCGCCCTCGATCGGCTATCTCGAGACCATCCGCAAATCGATCACCCAGCGCGGCCGCCACAAGAAGCAGTCCGGCGGCCACGGCCAGTTCGGCGACGTGGTGCTGGAGGTCGCGCCGATGCCGCGCGGCGGCGGCTTTGCGTTCAACGAAAGGGTAGTCGGCGGCGCGGTGCCGAAAAACTACATCGGCGCGGTGGAAGAGGGCGTGGTCGACGGCCTGCTGCGCGGGCCGCTCGGCTTTCCCGTGATCGACGTGCAGGTGACGCTGACCGACGGCTCCTACCACAGCGTCGATTCCTCCGATCTCGCCTTCCGCACCGCGGCGCGGATCGGCGTCTCCGAGGCGCTGCCGCAATGCGCGCCGGTGCTGCTGGAGCCGATCCATGTGGTCGAGATCGTCTGCCCGACCGAGGCCACGGCGAAGATCAACGCCATCCTGTCGGGCCGCCGCGGCCAGATCCTCGGCTTCGACACCCGCGAGGGCTGGCCCGGCTGGGACCGCGTCCGCGCCATGATGCCGGAAGCCGAGATCGGCGAGCTGATCGTCGAACTGCGCTCCGCCACCGCCGGCGCCGGCAGTTTCACCCGCGCGTTCGACCGCATGGCCGAAGTCACCGGCCGCGCCGCCGACCAGATCATCGCCGCGCATTCCGTTGCGGCGTAAACAACGGCGGTGTCAGCGCTCCCTCGCCCCGCGCTTGCGGGGAGAGGGCTGGGGTGAGGGGCTCTCTCGACGGTACGGCTCGCGGAGAGTCCCCCTCACCCGGATCACATCTGCGATGTGATCCGACCTCTCCCCGCAAGCGGGGCGAGGTTTGCTGGGGCTGTTCCAACCGGATCGACAGCATTGACAGCGCCATCGGCTTGCCCGATTTGAACGGCGGCGCCGCCCGCTCCGGGCGCCGCGGCAGGACCCGCGATGACATCAGAGAAGAGACCCCCCGCCGCGTGCCTGATCGGATGGCCGGCGGCGCATTCGCGTTCGCCGCTGATCCATCATTACTGGCTGCGCACGCTCGGCATCGAAGGCGGCTACGTCATCGAGGCGGTACCGCCGGACGAGTTCAAGGATTTCGTGTTCCGGCTGTCGCTGCGCGGCTTCGTCGGCGCCAACGTCACCCTGCCGCACAAGGAGCAGGCGCTGGCGCTGTCGAAACCCGACGAACGCGCCCGCGCCGTCGGCGCCGCCAATACGCTGTGGTACGCGGACGGCGAACTGCGCTCCACCAACACCGACATCGAAGGGTTCATCAACAATCTCGACGCCTGTGCGCCCGGGTGGGACAAGGCCGAGGACGCGCTGGTGCTGGGCGCCGGCGGCTCTTCCCGCGCCGTGGTGTTCGGCCTGCTCGAACGCGGCATCAAGCGGGTGCATCTGGCCAACCGCACCCTCGCGCGGGCGCAGGCGCTGGCCGGCCGGTTCGGCGCCGATGTGCATCCGGTCGCGTGGGAGGCGATCGGCGAGGTGCTGCCGCGCGCGGGCCTGCTGGTGAACACGACGTCGCTGGGCATGCATGGCCAGCCGGCGCTTGCGATCGACGTCGCCCGGCTGCCGCCGCAGGCCGTGGTCGCCGATCTCGTCTATGTGCCGCTGGAAACGCCGTTGCTGGCCGCCGCACGTGGGCGCGGATTGCAGGTCGCCGACGGGCTCGGCATGCTGCTGCACCAGGCGGTGCGCGGCTTTGAGCTCTGGTTCGGACAGCGGCCCCAAGTCACATCAGAGCTTCGTGATCTGGTCGTGGCCGATCTCACAAAAGCTTGAGCGGACTACCGCGGCCGCCATGTCCATCTAGGGATAGCCGCAACCGGAGACCGCCCATGCCGATCTATCGCTCCCGCCTCGTTCGTTCGCTTGCCACCGTCGCGCTACTGCTCGCGACATCGCCGCTCGCGCTCGCCCAGCAAGCGCAGACAACGCGGATTCGCGGCACCATCGAAAGCGTCGACGGCGCCACGCTGCTGATCAAGTCGCGCGAGGGCGCCGACGTGAAGGTGCGGATGGCGGACAACGCCACCGTGTTCGGCGTGGTCAAAACCACGCTGTCGGAAATCAAGCAGGGCTCCTACATCGGCGTCACCGCGCTGCCGGAGCCGGACGGCACCCAGAAGGCGGTCGCGGTGCATATCTTCCCCGAGAACCAGCGCGGCGCGGCGGAAGGTTTCCGGCCCTGGGACCTGCGCGCCGGCTCCACCATGACCAACGCCACGGTGGCGCAGACCGTGAAGGGCACCGACGGCCAGAACATCACGGTGAAATACAAGGACGGTGAAAAGAAAGTCGTGGTGCCCGACGGCACGCCGATCGTCACCTTCGTCGCCGGCGACAAGTCCGAGCTGAAGGCGGGCGCCAAGGTCATCATCTTCAGCGCGGCGAAGAAGGACGACGGCACGCTGGAAGCCGCTCGCGTCAATGTCGGCCGCGACGGCATCACGCCGCCGATGTGAGCTTACTTCCCTCTCCCCTTGTGGGAGAGGGTGGATGCGATGCGCAGCATCGCAGACGGGTGAGGGGTTGGTTCAGCAAGCAGGCTGCCCGCGGATAGAGACCCCTCATCCGGCGCTTCGCGCCACCTTCTCCCACAGGGGGAGAAGGGAAGAAAGCATCCTTCAAATCGCCAGCACGTGGTCGTCGATCTCGGCGATGGTGTTGACGCCGCACAGGCCCATGGTGACGCTGAGTTCGTTGCGCAGGATGTCGAGCGCCTTGGCGACGCCGGGGCCGCCATAGGCGCCGAGGCCGTGGATATAGGCGCGGCCGATCATGCAGGATTTGGCGCCGAGCGCCAGCGCGCGCATCACGTCCTGGCCGGAGCGGATGCCGCCGTCGAACATGATCTCCATCTGCGAACCGATGGCGTCGACGATCTCGGGCAGGGCCTCGATCGACGACGGCGCGCCGTCGAGCTGGCGGCCGCCATGGTTGGAGACCACCATCGCCTCGGCGCCGGTCTTGGCCGCTTCCTCGGCGTCCTCGACGTCGAGAATGCCCTTCAGGATCAGCTTGCCGGGCCAGATGCTGCGGATCCACGCGATGTCCTTCCAGTTCAGCGAGGTGTCGAACTGGGTCGCGATCCAGGTGCCGAGCGCCGTGATGTCGTCGGTGCCCTTGAGATGGCCGACCAGATTGCCGAAGGTGCGCCGCTTGCCGCGCAGCACGCCCGAAACCCAGGCCGGCTTGCTGGCAAAATCGACCAGCTTCGACAGCGACCATTCCGGCGGCACCGTCATGCCGTTCTTGATGTCGGCGTGGCGCTGCCCGATCACCTGCAGATCGACGGTCAGGACCAGCGCGCTGCATTTCGCCGCGATGGCGCGCTCGATCAGCGCCTTGATGAAGCCGCGGTCCTTCATGACGTAGAGCTGAAACCAGAACGGCTTGTCGACGTTGGCGGCGACATCCTCGATCGAGCAGATCGACATCGTGCTCAGCGTGTAGGGAATGCCGGCGGCCTGCGCGGCGCGGCAGGCGTGGATTTCGCCGTCGCCATATTGCATGCCGGTCAGCCCGACCGGCGCCAGGATCAGCGGCATCGCGGCGGGCTCGCCGAGGATGGTGGTCGAAAGGTCGCGCTTCGACACGTCGACCAGGATGCGCTGGCGGAACTTGATGGCCTGCAGGTCGTCGACATTGGCGCGCAGCGTGTCCTCGGAATAGGAACCGCGATCGGCGTAGTCGAAGAACGCCTTGGGCACCTTGCGCTTATGGACCTGGCGCAGATCCTCGATGGTGGTGATGTGTTTCATAAGCGTTCCCGGCCCCCTTGCATTATCGGCTTGACGGATCATCTAGCACGCTTGGGGGGCCGGCAAAATCGGCCTCTCGGGCAGCCCATCAGGAGGGCATCCATGACCAGACCGCATTCCGCCCGCAACGACGCCGAAGCCGCCGAGAAACGCCGGCTGGACCGGGCGCTGGAAGAGGGGCTGGAGGAGACTTTTCCGGGCTCGGATTCGGTCAGCGTCACCCAGCCGGCGCCCTCCAAAGCCGACCACCACGTCAAGCGCAGCGAATAATGGAACAGCGGGCAGGGTTCCCGTGATGGAGTAATCCCACTGATTACAATAGGTTAGTTCGGAAACGGCGGTTCGGCCGCCGGTAATGATTCATCATATTTTTTGAAGCCATTTTAGGTCCGCAGGCCCTATAACCCCCTTGCACGCCATGGTAGGCGGGCGTTCGCGGTTTCTCGCCGGTCTGGCTGGAGAAGCCGCGGCGATGCTGGGGGTTACATGAGCCGCAAATATTTCGGGACGGACGGGATTCGGGGCCGTGCCAATGGTCTGATCACGCCGGAGCTGGCGCTCAAGGTCGGGCAGGCCGCGGGCCTGGTATTTCAGCGCGGCGACCATCGCCACCGCGTCGTGATCGGCAAGGACACGCGGCTGTCCGGCTACATGATCGAATACGCCATGGTGGCCGGTTTCACCTCGGTCGGCATGGACGTGCTGCTGCTCGGCCCGATGCCGACGCCGGCGGTGGCGATGCTGACCAAGTCGATGCGCGCCGATCTCGGCGTGATGATTTCGGCCTCGCACAATCTGTTCGAGGACAACGGCATCAAGCTGTTCGGCCCGCAGGGCTTCAAACTCTCCGACGACGTGGAAATGCAGATCGAGCAACTGCTCGACGAGTCGCTCGACAAGAAGCTGGCGCAAAGCGCCAGCCTCGGGCGCGCCCGCCGCATCGACGGCGTCCATGACCGCTACATCGAATTCGCCAAGCGCACGCTGCCGCGCGATCTCAGCCTCGATGGCCTGCGCGTGGTGATCGATTGCGCCAATGGCGCGGCCTACAAGGTGGTGCCGGAAGCGCTGTGGGAGCTCGGCGCCGACGTGATTTCCATCGGGGTCGAACCCGACGGCTTCAACATCAACAAGGAATGCGGCTCCACCTCGCCGGAGGCGCTGAGCCGCAAGGTGCGCGAGATGCGCGCCGACATCGGCATCGCGCTTGACGGCGACGCCGATCGGGTCATCCTGGTCGACGAGCGCGGCCATATCGTCGACGGCGACCAGCTGCTGGCGGTGATCGCACAGAGCTGGAAGGAAGACGGCCGGCTCGCCAAGCCCGGCATCGTCGCCACCGTGATGTCGAATCTCGGACTGGAGCGTTTCCTCGAAGGGCAGGGCATCGAGCTGATCCGCACGCCGGTCGGCGACCGCTACGTGCTCGAGCAGATGTTGAGCCGCGGCTACAATGTCGGCGGCGAGCCTTCCGGCCATATCATCCTGTCGGACTACGCCACGACAGGCGACGGCTTCGTCGCCGCATTGCAGGTGCTGGCGGTGGTGCAGAAGCTGCGCCGCCCGGTATCCGAGGTGTGCCACCGCTTCGACCCGCTGCCGCAGATCCTGAAAAACGTGCGTTACCGCAGCGGCAAACCGCTCGACGACGCCGAGGTCAAATCCGCCATCGTCGACGGCGAGAAGCGGCTCAACGGCCATGGCCGCCTGCTGGTGCGCTCCTCCGGCACCGAGCCTGTCATTCGCGTGATGGGCGAGGGCGACGACCGCATCCTGGTCGAGGAAGTGGTCGATCACATCGTCTCCGCACTCGGGCAGGCTGCCGCCGATTAACTTCTCCCTCGCCCCGCTCTTGCGGGGAGAGGGTCGGGGTGAGGGGCTCTTGCCGCGCATTCGGACTCGCGGATAGTCCCCCTCACCCGAAGCCTTCGGCTTCGACCTCTCCCCGCAAGCGGGGCGAGGTAAGAAAGCGCCAGCCATCGCGCCATAACACGCGAATTGCATCCCAGCCATTTTCTATTGATGCTGGTCGGCGCGGCGGCTCCGTCGTAGGAGGGATTATTGCTCTTCCGTGTCAGGGATTTTAGCCGTTGAACAAGCCCGTCATCGTCAGTGAGGAGGCGCTGGTCGCGCCGGTGGTGGTGCCGGACCTCACCGCGCCCGCCGCCGCAAAGGCCGCGGCCGCCACGGGGCCGGTCTATGTCGTGCTGGTCGGCATCAGCCTGTCGCATTTTCTCAACGACACCATGCAGTCGCTGATCGCGTCGGTGTATCCGATCCTGAAGGAAAATTACGCGCTCGACTTCGCGCAGATCGGCATGATCACGCTGGCGTTCCAGTTCACCGCTTCGCTGCTGCAGCCGGTGATCGGACATTTCACCGACAGGAAGGCGCAGCCGTTCTCGCTCGCCATCGGCATGGGATTCACGTTTCTCGGTTTGCTGCTGCTCAGTATCGCGCAGCAATACCCCGTGATCCTGATCGCGGCGGCGCTGGTCGGGCTGGGTTCTGCGGTGTTTCATCCGGAGTCGGCGCGGATCGCCCGGCTGGCCTCCGGCGGCCGCTACGGTTTCGCGCAATCGGTATTCCAGCTCGGCGGCAGTTTCGGAACCTCGATGGGCCCGCTGCTCGCGGCATTGATCGTGGTGCCGTTCGGCCAGCCCAGCATCGCCTGGTTTTCCTCGATCGCGTTCCTGGCCATCGTCATCCTGTGGCGGATCGGGCTGTGGTACCGGCCGCAGATCACGACGAAGAAGGCGCCGCTGCCGTCGCATCCGGACGCGCCGAGTTCGCGCCGGGTCAAGGTCGCGCTGGTGGTGCTGGTGGCGCTGCTGTTCTCGAAACAGCTCTATGTCTCGAGCCTGTCGAGCTATTACATCTTCTACCTGATCGAGAAGTTCCAGGTCTCGACCCAGCAGGCCCAGCTTTATCTCTTCCTGTTTCTGGCCGCCAACGCCGCCGGCGCCTTCTTCGGCGGATCGCTCGGCGACCGCTTCGGCCGCAAATACGTGCTCTGGTTCTCGATCCTCGGCGCGCTGCCGTTCACGCTGGCGCTGCCCTATGCCGGGCTGTTTGCCAGCGCGGTGCTGACGGTAATCATCGGCCTGATCATTTCCTCGGCGACTTCATCGATCATCGTGTTCGCGCAGGAACTGGTGCCGCACCGGTTCGGAATGATCTCCGGCGTGTTCTTCGGATTCGCTTTCGGCATCGGCGGTCTTGGCGCCGCGGTGCTCGGCAGGGTCGCCGACCATACCGGCCTGGCTTTCGTCTACCACGTCTGCGCCTTCCTCCCGGCGATCGGACTGCTTGCGGTGTTCCTGCCGCGGATGCCGAAAGCCGCGCGCTGACACCGGCGTAAGCTCGGAGCCGCGGGATTTCCGTCAATACATTGTTAGCGATTGTGACGGTTCCCGCCATTTTCACGCGGCCGGTTTCGTCGCCGCGAAAATGATCAAGCGCGCGATCAGAAAAATTCGATCGGTTTTTTCCGCGTGCGGTGGCGCGGCAAATTGTTGAAATTCCGCATGATCTCGCGGCCGGCCCGCGCATGCGGGGCAGGCCGTGCGCAACGAATTATCAACCTTAATTATTAGGGTTAAGTGGCGCTTAAGTATTTTGAGGCATCGTCCGATCGTGAGTTTTTGATGTGAGGCCTCCGTTGTCTGCCTCACCGGACAAAAGGACGAAGCCAATGCGTAGCGTTAAGTTTCTCGTTGCCGCCGGAGCGGCATCAATGTTGTCGTCGGTGGCGCTCGCTGCCGACATGGCCATCATGCCTCCGCCGGCCTACGCGCCGGCTCCGGTCGTCGAGGACTTCGGCGGTTGGTATCTGCGTGGCGATATCGGATTCAGCAATCAGCGCGTCGATCGCCTCAATAACGTGCTCGACACCGTCGGCTCCCCGACATCGGTACAGAAGAACAGCTTCGGCACCGCGGGCATCTTCGGTCTCGGCGTCGGCTACAAGGTCAACAACTGGTTCCGCGCCGACATCACCGGTGAGTATCGCGGCAATTCGCAATTCTTCGGAACGGACCATCTTACTTACGCGGGTCCCGCCTACGGCGTCGACACCTATCACGGCACCAAGTCGGAATGGGTCGTTCTCGGCAACGCCTATGTCGATCTCGGCACCTGGTGGTGCATGACCCCGTTCATCGGCGCCGGCGTCGGCGGCGCCCGGGTTTCGATCAACAACTTTACCGACCAGAGTATCGTCAGCGGCGCCCCGCCGGTGAACGGCCTGGCCTTCGGCGACAGCCACTCGAAGTGGAATCTGGCCTGGGCACTGCATGCCGGTGTCGCCTACAAGGTCACACCGAACTTCACGGTCGAACTCGCCTACCGCTATCTCGACATGGGCGACGGCCTGACCGGCGACCTGCGCACCTTCGACGGCGTCAACGGCATCGTCAACCCGACGACGTTCAAGAGCATCACCTCGCATGACCTCAAGCTCGGCGTGCGCTGGGATCTGAGCAGCCCGCCGGCCTACGCGCCGCCGCTGATGCGCAAGGGCTGATCGAGGCTTCGATCGCTTAACACTTCTTAACGGCGCGGGATCTTCCCGCGCCGTTTTGTTTTGCGCGTCGATGCGGCACGCCCGCTGCGGATCTGCTGCGGATGAATTGCATTTTCACGTCAAGAAGATGCCGATCGAGTGCCCGCGACAACCATTGGTTAAGGTTAACGGGGGATGATCACGCCAAGTCAGAGTGTGTACGATGGAGCGTTGCGATGCGTAGGATTTTGCTGGCGGCGGTAATGTTCGGAGCGGCGTCTTGCGCCGAGGCGGCCGATCTGTCGGATCTCCCGATCCTGCGCGGCGCCCTCACCGAGGGGCTGACCACTCGCACCGTTTACTGGCAGGGCGCTTACCTTGGCATCCAAGGCGGCACCGGCAGGGCCGACATGAATTTCGCCGGCGTGACCGCACCCGAGGCCCAGCGCCTGCTCAATGGCACCACGATCGAGAACGCCGGCGGGGTTTCCTCATGGCCGCTGGGCGGCAAGGATTCGGTGCAGGGCAGCGGCATCGGTGGCTTCGTCGGATACAACAGCCAATGGGACGACGTCGTCCTGGGCCTGGAATTCAATTATCTGCATGCCACGTTCGACCGGTCCCAGACCGACACGATGGGTCGGGGTTTTGCCAGCGGGCAGGCCAACTATTTCGTCAACTACCAAAGTGATGCGCGAATGGCGGTTCACGACATGGGAAGCCTGCGCTTGCGGGCCGGCTATGCTTTCGGCTCTTTCCTGCCCTATGCATTCGGTGGCGTGGCGCTCGGTCAGGCCGATATCACCAAGACCGCCCGTGTCTTCGGTAGTGAGGACGGATTTCTGTTCGACATCAGAAGAACCGAGCAAAAGAACAACCACCTGGTCTATGGCTATTCCGGCGGCCTCGGCATCGACATGATGCTGTATGCGGGCCTGTTTCTGCGGGCGGAGTGGGAGTACCTTCGCTTCACCGCCCCGATCGACACCCAGATCAATACCGTGCGGGCCGGGTTGGGTTACAAGTTCTGACTTGACCGGATCGGCGCCGCTTGGCGCACCCCGAAGCCGATTGACAGAGTTGACCGTGTCTGTTGCTCTGTCGTCCTGACCGGGACGGCGGCGATGAAGATCTACGGCGATACCAATTCCGGCAATTGCCTGAAGGTGAAATGGGTCTGCGACCATCTCGCGCTGCCCTATGACTGGATCAACGTCGATACGCTGAAGGGCGAGACCCGTACCACGGAATTTCTCAGGCTCAACGGCGCAGGCCAGGTGCCGACGGTCGTGTTCGACGATGGCCGCGTGCTGGCGCAGTCCAACGCCATCATCCGCTATCTTGCGCGCGGCAGCGATCTCATCCCGAAAGACGATTTTGCCGCGGCGAAGATGGACGAGTGGCTGTTCTGGGAACAATACAGCCACGAGCCCTATGTCGCTGTGTGCCGCTTCCAGATGGTCTATCTCGGCAAGGCGGCCTCCGACCTCGATCCCGACAAGATCAAGCGCGGCTATTTCGCGCTGGCGAGAATGGAGCACCAGCTCGCCTTGACGCCGTTCCTGGCCGGCGACGCCGTCACGCTCGCCGATGTCGCGCTGCTGGCCTATACGCGTGTCGCGCATGAGGGCGGCTTCCACCTCGACGGCTACGCCTCCATCCGGCGCTGGATCGGCGAGGCCGAACGGGCGTTGGGGCTCGCGCCGGTGCGCTAGGATTCCCGGAAGCTGTTCGTGCGCATTGCCGCGGCATCGGGCGCAGGCGCAGGCGAGGTCATCACTCACCCGTGATCGTCAGGGTTGCAGCGACCTCCGGGATAATACCTAGCTACTCGAAACTTTCTTGACGATTCCCGGCGTTTCCCATAATGACCGCGGCGGGACACCTCCCCCCAACGGGAGGCTAGCTATCTGGAAGGATAGAATATGA
>JAZJYY010000152.1:0-15146 GCA_040390145.1 Pseudomonadota bacterium | reverse complement strand
GCGCTACCCTCCGCAACAAGGGAACGGGCTTTACAAACGGTAGGAGGTCCTACGAATGCTGCCTGTCCCGCCACCTCCAGTTGTCTCTCCAGATTTCGCCCGCATTCCGCCGGATTACGCGCTAGACTTGCCTCCCCAACGACAAAAACCATGGGAGGAAATCATGACAAATTGGACTGATCTGCCTGACCACCGGACCACTGCTGGATCTGCTGGCCTCGATCGTCGCACATTGTTCAAGGGCGCGGCGGCGCTGGCCGCGACGACCGTGACCGCGTCAACGGCTTCTGCCGCGACCGTCACGCCGTTCGGGCAGACCGGCGTCCCCACCACCGCAAGCCCGCCGTTGCCGCTGGGGCCGCTGCCGGGGGCGCGCTATCCGGATGCCCGGCTGGAGTCGATGAAGAAGAAGGGGGTCTCGTTCGGCCCGACCGGTTTTCCGGCCTTCGCCGGCACCATGGCGGTCGAGCGCGTCGCCACCGGTTTTCGCTGGGCAGAAGGGCCGGTCTACTTCCCGGCCGGCCGCTACGTGCTGTTCTCTGACATTCCCAACAACCGCATCATGCGCTTTTCGGAAGACGATGGCCACGTCAGCGTCTACCGCCATCCGTCGATGAACTCGAACGGCAACACCATCGACCGCGAAGGACGCCTGATCACCTGCGAGCACTCAGGCCGCCGGGTAACCCGGACCGAGCTCGACGGCTCGATCACCGTTATCGCCGACAGGTTCAACGGCAAGAAGCTCAACTCGCCGAACGACGCGGTGGTCGCCGCCGACGGCACGATCTGGTTCTGCGATCCGGCCTACGGCATCGGCGGCTTCTACGAGGGCATCAAGGCCGACGCCGAGCAGGACAAGAAAAACGTCTACCGGGTGGATCCGAAATCCGGCGACATCAGGATGGTGGTGGATGATTTCGTGCAGCCCAACGGCCTCTGCTTCTCGCCCGACGAGAAGAAGCTCTACATCTGCGATACCGGCTTTACCGACGGGCCGGACAACCCGTCGCATATCCGCGTATTCGACGTCGATCTGGCGGCGGGAAAATTGTCGAACAGCAAGGTCTTTACGGACATTCCAAAACCCAGCATCACCGACGGGCTGCGCTGCGACACCGCCGGACGCCTGTGGTGCTCCGTGGGCTGGGGCGATCCGAACGAGGACGGCGTGCGCTGCTACATGCCCGACGGCGATCTGCTCGGCAAGATCCACATCCCGGAAACGGTCGCCAATCTGTGCTTCGGCGGCATGCAGCGCAACCGGCTGTACATCTGCGGTTCGTCGTCGCTGTATGCGGTGTACACGAGTGCACAGGGTGCGATGAAGCCGTAGCTCCAGTGCCGTCATTCCGGGGCGATGCGCAGCATCGAACCTCAGATGTGCAATTGCACATCGGGGAATCTCGAGGTTCCGGGCTCGCGCTTACGCGCGCCCCGGAACGACGATTACCCGCTGTTCCTCAGCCCCGCCGAAATGCCGTTGATGGTGAGCTGGATGCCGCGCAGCACCTGCTCATCGGGGTTTTGCGCGCGGTGCTCCTTCAACAGCTCGACCTGCACGTGATTGAGCGGATCGAGATAGGGAAAGCGGTTGCGGATCGAGCGTTCCAGCAGCGGGTTGCCTTGCAGCAGCCGTTCCTGCCCCATGATATCCAGCAGTGTCTCGATCGACAGATGCCATTCGCGCCGGATGCGACCGAAGATCTTTTCCCGCAGCTCCGTGTCCGGCACCAGTTCGGCATAGCGCGAGGCGATCGCGATCGAGCTTTTCGCCAGCACCATGTCCATGTTCGACAATAGCGTGCGGAAGAACGGCCATTCGCGGTAGAGTTCTTTGAGGAACGGCATGCCCTTGTCGGGATGCTGCGCGATCCAGGCTTCCACCGCGCTGCCGAAGCCGTACCAGCCCGGCAGCATCAGCCGGCATTGCGCCCAGCTGAACACCCAGGGAATGGCGCGCAGGTCCTCGATGGCGCGGGTTTTCTTGCGCGACGCCGGCCGGCTGCCGATGTTCAGCGTCGAGATTTCGGTGATGACGGTGGACGCCCAGAAATATTCGACAAACCCGTCGGTCTCGTAGACCAGGCCGCGATAAGCCCCAAAGGCGAGCTCCGACAACTGCTCCATCGTCTCGAGATATTCACGGCGCGGCGCGCTGTGTTTCGGCTGCAGCAGGCTCGCCTCCAGCGTGGCGGCGGCGAGGATTTCCAGGTTGCTGCGGCCGACTTCGGCGTTGGAATATTTGCTGGAGATGATTTCGCCCTGCTCGGTGATGCGGATCTGGCCGTTCACCGCGCCGCCGGGCTGCGCGATGATGGCGTCGTAGCTCGGCCCGCCGCCGCGCCCGACCGAACCGCCGCGGCCGTGAAACAGCCGCAGCCGCACGTGGTGGCGCTCGAACACCTCGATCAGGCCGATCTCGGCCTTGTAGAGCTCCCACCCCGAGGTGACGAAGCCGCCGTCCTTGTTGCTGTCGGAATAGCCCAGCATCACCTCCTGCACCGCGCCCATGCTGTCCACCAGCTTGCGGTAGTCGTGGATCGACAGCATCCGGTCCATGATGCCGCTGGAGGCCTGCAGGTCCTCGATGGTCTCGAACAGCGGCACGATGTTGATCGAGCTGCGGCCGGAGGGATGGACGAGGCCGGCCTCCTTCAGGAGCACTGCGACCTCCAGCATGTCCGACATGCCCTTGCACATCGAGATGATGCATTGGGGAATCACGGAGCTGCCGAATTTGGCGTGGGCCTCGGCGGCAGCATGGAACAGCGCGAGTTCGCCCGCGGTTTCCTCGCTGTATTTGACGAAGGCCGAGGTCAGCGGGCGCGCATTGCGCAGTTCGCCCGCCAGCAGCGCGATCCGCGCCTCCTCATTCAACGCCAGGTAGGACATGCCGGGCATCGCGGCATCGATCAGTTCGGCGACCGTGCGCTCATGCACGGCGGAATTCTGCCGGATGTCGAGGCTGGCGAGGTGAAAGCCGAAACAATCCACGGCGCGGCGCAGCAGCCGCAGCCGGCCGCGCGCGATCACGCCCGAATTGTTCGAGATCAGCGAGCGGTAGAGTATATCGAGGTCGGTCTTGAACTCCGCCACATTGGCGTAAGGAGCGGCTTCGCCGACCGGCCGCCGGGTGATGCCGACATCCAGCTTCAGCGCGGTCGCGGTGAGCCGCGCGTAAATGCCTGACACCGCGAGGCGATAGGGCTCGCCGCTGCGATGCGGCGACTTGTCGGGCGAGCGTTCGGCGAGGTTGCGCAGGTCCTTGGAGACGTCGGCGAGGTGCGCCGCCATCGACAGTTCGGAACCCAGCACGTGCAGTTCCTCGAGGTAGAAGCGCAGCACCCGGCTCGACTGCAGCCCGAGCGTGCCGCGCATCACCTCGGCGGTCACGAACGGGTTGCCGTCGCGATCGCCGCCGATCCAGCTTCCCATGCGCAGGAACGACGCCAGTTCGCCCCGCGCGGCGTCGCCCTCGTTCAGCCGGTCCTCCAGCGCGCAATGCAGCCGCGGCACCTCGCGCAGGAAGGTGTAGTCGTAGAACGACAGGCCGTTGGTGACTTCGTCGAGCACGGTGAGCTTGGTCCGGCGCAGCAGATTGGTCTGCCACAGCGTCAGCACCTCGCGGCGCAGTTGCTCGTCGCTGGCCTCGATCTCTTCCGGCGTCAGCTGCACCCGCTCGCGACGGTCCAGCAGGGCCGCGATCTCCATCTCGCGGTCGATGGTGCTCTTGCGGCGCACTTCGGTGGGGTGCGCGGTCAGCACCGGGCTGATCAGGGCTTCCGAGAAGAATTTGCGCAAATCGGCGGCGGTAAAACCGGCCGCGCGGGCATGCGAAAGGGTCAGCGGCAGCGTGCCCGCGCGCGGCGTGCCGTCGGCGGTCGAGCGCGCCCGCATCTGGCGGATGTTGTTCTGGTCCTCGGCAATGTTGGCGAGGTGGGAGAAATAGCTGAAGGCGCGAACGATGCGCACGGTCTGGCTGGTCGACATGCTGTCGAGGATCAGTTCGAGCTCGCGCCGCGCCGTCTTGTCCTCGTCGCGGTGGAACCGGATCGAGGTCTGCCGGATGCGTTCGACCAGGTCGAACACGTCGGCGCCTTCCTGGTCGCGCACGGTATCGCCGAGAATGCGCCCCAGCAGCCGGATGTCCTCCCGAAGCCGGGCGTCCGCCTCGATATCCTCGCCGCGGTTGGGACGCAAATCAGGGTCGGAAGGCACGATCTGGGGTGACATGGTCCGCTACTCCAGAAATTGCCCGGCAGTTCTGGAGTGTGCAAGTTTTTTGCCGCAGTGCAAGATAAAGATGGCGGCGGCTCGTCGTCCCGGACAAGGGAGCGCAAGCGACCGCAGATCCGGGACCCATACGCCGCGGCCTGTCGGTTGACCAAAGGTGACTACTGTCGTGCCCGAACGCGAGGACACGGCGTGGGTCCCGGATCGGCGTTCGCTTGCGCTCACTTGTGGACGACGGGAAACTAAATCCTCCGCCCCGCCCGCTCCCAATAGGGATCGCGCAGGCGGCGCTTGAAGATTTTTCCGGAATCCTCGCGCGGCAGGTTGTGCTGGATTTCGACGTGCTTGGGCACCTTGTAGTCCGCGAGCGTGGCCTTGAGCTGGCTGCGGATGGCGGTGACATCGAGCGTGACGCCGGGCTGTGGTTCCACCACCGCCATCAAGGCCTCGCCGAACTCCGCGTCGGGAATGCCGAACACCGCGCAGTCGTGCACCCCCGGCAGCGCATGCAGTGCCGCCTCGATCTCGGCGGGATAGATGTTGACGCCGCCCGAGATCACCATGTCGCGCTTGCGGTCGCAGATGAAGACATAGCCGTCCTGGTCGATGTAGCCGACGTCGCCCGAGGTGATGAAACCGTCGAGGTCGATCTCGGCGCGTTTTTCCGGCTTGTTGTGATAGGTGAAATCCGGATTGCCCTGGATACGCGAATAGATCTCGCCGATCTCGCCTTGCGGCAATATCTTGCCATCGTCGCCGATAAAGCGAAGCTCCGCGCCGGGCGCGATCTTGCCCACCGTGCCCGGTTTCTTCAGCGCATCCTCGGAGTTGGCAAACGTGACCGCGCTCGATTCGGTGGAGCCATAGAATTCGTAGATCACCGGCCCCCACCATTCGATCATCGCGCGCTTGACGTCGGCGGGACAGGGTGCTGCGGCGTGGATGATGTGCCGCAGCGAGGACATGTCGTATTTGCGGCGCAGCGCTTCCGGAAGCTTCATCAGCCGGATGAACATGGTCGGCACCATGAAGATGGTGTCGATCTTCTCGTCCTGGACCAGCCGAAGAAATTCTTCCGGGTCGAACCGCGGCATCAACACCAGCGCGCCACCGAGGCGGCCGGCGCGCAGCCCGAACGAGTTCGGCGCGGAATGGTACAGCGGGCCCGGCAGCAGCGCCCGCGCGCCCGGCTTCAGGCCGTAGATCAACTGGCGCATCCGCTCCGAACTGGCAGCCTGCTCCGGCGTCGGCGCGTTGCGCCTGACACCCTTGGGATGCCCCGTGGTGCCCGAGGTGTAGATCATGTTCTGCGGCTGCGGCAGCGCCGGCCCGTCATAGGGCGCCTGCGCCTGCAGCCAGGGTTCAAAGTCGGTGGCGAAATCGGGCGTGACCAGATGATCAGGATCGATCTTGTAGTTTTTCAGGATTTCCGGCGGCGTCGGCACGCTGAGCACGGTGACCCCGGCGGGAATCGCATCACGCAGCTGATGCAGCATGTCGGCATGGCCGATCAAGACGGGCGTTCCGGAATCCCGGAGGATGTAATTGATTTCCTCCGGCTTGAAGTGCCAGTTCACCGGTACGCCATAGGCGCCGAGCCGCATCGCGGCATAGGCCGCCTCGATGAAGGCGATGTCGTTGCGCATCAGGATGCAGACGCTGTCGCCCTGCCCGACGCCGAGTTTTCGCAGTCCGCCGGCGATACGATCGGCACGATCGGCGATTTCGGCGTGGCCGCGGCGTCGGTCGCCGCTGATGATGCCGAGGAAGGGTTGTGGCGCTGTCATTGTCTCTTTCCGATCTTGGGTCGGGTTAATCTCTCAATCGTCATTCCGGGGCGCGAGTGAAACGAGCGAACCCGGAATCTCGAGATTCTCAGGTGCGCAATCGCGCACCGTAGTTCGATGCCCCGGGCCTGCTACGCGGCCCGCTGCATCGCCCCGGAATGACGGAGTGTTACCCCGCATCCGCAAATCTTGGCGCGCGCTTGTCGATGTTGGCGCGGACGGCCTCGAGCTGGTTGGGGCTGCCCATCAGCTTCATCTGCTCGATGGATTCGGCGAGCAATGCCGGGCCGGGATCGACCGTGAGGTTATTGAGCATCCGCTTGCAGGCGCGGATGGCGTCGGGGCTCTTGCCGGCGATCTCGCGCGCCAGTTCGAAGGCGCTCGCGCGCGGGTCGTCGCAGATGCGGGTGGCGAGGCCGTAGCCCAGCGCCTCCTGCGCCGAGAAAATCCGCCCCGTAAAGGTCAGTTCGCGCAGGATATCGTCGCGCACCAGGCTGGCCAGGATCGGCGTCCCCGCCATGTCGGGCACCAGCCCCCATTTGATCTCCATGATCGACATCCGGGCATCGGGGCTGAGCAAGCGCATATCGGCGCCGAGCGCGAGCTGAAAGCCGCCGCCGAACGCCACGCCCTGGATCGCGGCGATCACCGGCACCGGCAGCTGGCGCCAGCCCCACACCGCCTGCTGCGGAAAATTGGCGAGGCCATGGGTGCGCGCCGAAAGGTCGCGCTTTTCGCCGCCGGCAATCCCGTTACCGCCCTTTTCCTTCATGGCGGCAAATCGTCCCATGTCGAGGCCGGCGCAGAACGCCCGCCCCTCCCCCGACAGGACCACGGCCCGCAGGCCCTTTTCCCCGGCCAACCGGGCGGATGTCGCCACCAGCGCCTCGAACATCGCGGCATCGAGCGCATTCATCTTGTCCGCCCGGACCAGGCGGACGTCGGCGATTCCCTCGGAAATCGTGACCTCGACGCGCTTCTCCATCAGATTGCTCCCTTACACTTGTTCTTGGTTGTTGCCGCTTTACAGAAAGGCGTAGTGCGGATTTAGTCAATCAACCAATTAACAGGCAATCCCTTTGGGCGGAAACCAGCCATGTTCACTGAAAAACTTCTTGCAGGACGAAATATCCTCGTCACCGGTGGCGGAAGCGGGCTCGGCAAGGCCATGGCCGCGCGCTTCCTCGAGCTTGGCGCCGAAGTCCATATCTGCGGCCGCCGCAAGGGCGTCTGCGACGAAACCGCGACCGAGCTGATGGACCTCTATGGCGGCCGGGTGACAACCCACGGTGTCGATATCCGCAACCCGCTCGCGGTCGACGAGATGATCGAGACCATCTTCACGCAGGGCCCGCTCACCGACCTCATCAACAACGCCGCCGGCAATTTCGTCTCGCGCACCCAGGATCTGACCCCGCGCGGCTTCGACGCGATCGCCAACATCGTCATGCACGGCACCTTCTATGTCACGCATGCGGTGGGTCGGCGCTGGATCGCTTCAAAACAGCCCGGCAATGTGGTGTCGATCACCGTGACCTGGGTCCGCAACGGCAGCCCCTATGTGGTGCCGTCGGCGATGAGCAAATCCGCGATCCACGCGATGACCATGTCGCTGGCGATGGAATGGGGCCGTTACGGCATCCGGCTCAACACCATCGCGCCCGGCGAAATCCCGACCGAAGGCATGAGCAAGCGCCTCAACCCCGGCGACGAGCCCGGCGCGCGCACCATCGCGCGGAATCCGATGGGCCGGGTCGGCAAGATGGAAGAGCTGCAGAACCTCGCGGTGTTTCTGATCTCAGGCGGCTGCGACTGGATCAACGGCGAGACCATCGCCATGGACGGCGCCCAGGCGCTGGCCACCGGCGGCAATTTTTACGAGATGCGCAGCTGGACCGACGAAGACTGGACCCGGGCCCGCGATTCGATCAAGGCGCAGAACGAAAAGGACCGCGCCCAGCGGGGGGCGACATAAGAGTCGCAACTCGAAGCGGTTTCACTCACCCGATCGAATCTGCATTTCGACGAGGGCCATCGTCTGCAATGTTCGGGGATCGCGTTCGCCTTCCTTGGCGCAGCGAAGAATGCTCTCGGCGATGGTCTGGACGCGCATCGAACTCACGGGTTCGGGCAACGTCGCCACCGCCCCCTCGAGCGCCTGGTCCATCGCCTTGATCAGATCGGGCGAAAACGAGGCATTGGAAAAATCTTTCACGCTGTTTCCTTTCATGGGCTGGGAAACCGCTGTTGGTTAATGGTTTCGACGGCCGCATGTTCCCGGCCGGATTGAGCCTGGAACCGGGCCGGACCTTATTGTCATTCGCGCGCAACGACGCCACACTCGCGGCAACAAACAAAGACCTGCGGGAGAAACATGTCCGTCTCAGAGGAACCGGCCAACCTGGCCGATATGGTGCGCGCACGCGCCAAAACCCGCGGCGACGCCATTGTCTATGAATTCGAGGGACGCCGGACCTCGTTCGCCGAATTCGACATCAAGACCAACCGCGTCGCCAACGCCCTGATCGAGCTCGGCGTTCGCCCACGCGAGCGGATCGCCTATCTCGGCAAGAACAGCGACATTTATTTCGAGCTGCTGATGGGCGCGATGAAGGCCAATGTGGTGATGGCGCCGGTCAACTGGCGGCTGGCCGGACCGGAGGTCGCCTTCATCGTCGATGACTGCAAGGCGCCGGTGCTGTTCGTCGGGCCTGAATTCATCACCCAGGTGCGCAACATCCTGCCGCAGCTGCCAGGCGTTCGCCACGTCATCACCACCGAAGGCGGCGCGCCGGAGTGGCAGGATTTTGTCGCCTGGCGCGACGCGGCGAGCGGCAACGACCCCAAGGTTGCGATCGACCGCAAGGACATCGCGATCCAGCTTTACACGTCGGGCACAACCGGCAAGCCGAAAGGCGCGATGCTGTCGCATGCCAATTTTCTCAATTTGGTAGAGACCGGCCGCGACCAGAAGCCCGACTGGAACAAGTGGTCGACCGACGACGTCTCGCTGGTGGCGATGCCGATCTTCCACATCGGCGGCTCCGGCTGGGGGGTGATGGGCCTCTATCACGGCGCCAGGGGCGTGATCGCCCGTGAATTCGACCCCACCAAGGTGCTGGATTTCTTCGAGCAGTCCGGCATTACAAAACTGTTCATGGTGCCGGCGGCGATGCAGTTCGTGGTGCGGCAGCCGCGCGCGCGGCAGGTGGACTTTTCCCGGCTGAAATACATGCTCTACGGCGCCTCGCCGATTCCGGCGGCGCTGCTGAAGGAATGCATCGAGGTCTTCAAATGCGGCTTCGTGCAGATGTACGGCATGACCGAGACCACCGGCACCATCGTGGCGCTGCCGCCGGAAGACCATGTCGAGGGGCTCGATCGCATGCGCTCGGCCGGCAAGGCCCTGCCCGGCATTGAACTCGCCATCCTCGACGCCGACGGCCAACGATTGCCGCCCGGCGAAGTCGGCGAGATCGCCACCCGCTCCGGCTCCAACATGGCCGGCTACTGGAACCTGCCGGAAGCCACCGCCAGGACGCTCGACAGCGACGGCTGGCTGCGCACCGGCGATGCCGGCTACATGGACCAGGACGGCTACCTCTACATCCACGACCGCATCAAGGACATGATCATTTCAGGCGGCGAGAACATCTACCCCGCCGAGGTCGAAAGCGCGATCTGCGACCACCCCGACGTCTCCGAAGTCGCCGTGCCCGACGACAAATGGGGCGAAGCCGTCAAGGCGATCGTGGTGATGAAAACAGGCAGGCAGGCGAGCTCATCCGACATCATCAACTTTACCCGCGAGCGCATTGCGGGATTCAAGACGCCGAAGACGGTGGATTTCATCGAGGCCCTGCCACGCAACGCCTCGGGCAAGATTCTGCGCCGGCATCTGCGCGATCCTTATTGGGCAGGCAAGGACCGGCAGGTGAATTGAACTCCCTGTCGTCACCCGCGAACGCGGGTGACCCAGTATTCCAGAGACGCGAGTGATTCGGCCGTGATGCCGCGGCGTACTGGATCGCCCGCTTTCGCGGGCGACGACAGCTGGGCGCACATCTCTCTCCACGTTATGGCAAGGAGCGCAGCGACGAAGCGTCCAGCTTCCTTACTCCAACGCAGCGGCTCCGAACGCGCCCCTCGAAGCGTACTCCGACAGGTTCGTCCGCGTCCAACCGAGCCAGTCTTCAAATACCTCGGCGGTATGCTCGCCGAGCGTCGGCGGCGGCATCGACGGCGCGGGTGGCAGGTCGTCGAAGCGCAGCGGCCGGGCCACGAACCGGACCTCGCCAGCGACCCGGTGTGCCACGGTCTGGACCATGTCGCGCTGGACCAGTTGCGGCGCCTCACAGACTTCGCCGACCGACCGGATCGCGCCGCATGGAATCCCGGCCTTGCCCAAGACATCGAGCCAGTGGTCGCGCGGCCGGGACCGGAAGATCGGTTGCAGGATGTCGGCCAGCGCGGCGCGGTTCGCCGCCCGCTGCGGCGCCCTGTCGAAGCGGGCATCGGTCTCGATCTCCCTGCGGTCGACGACGGCGCAGAACAGCGACCAGAACTTGTCGTTGGCGACGCCGACATTGAGCCAGCCATCGTCAGCCTCGAACGTCTCATAGGGGCTGATCGTGGGGTGCACGTTGCCCCGGCGCTTCGGGCTTTCGCCCGACGCGAAGTACATGCCGGCGTTGAAAGTGAGCAGCGACGCCATCGCATCCAGCATGGAGACATCGACGCTTCCGCCGACGCCGCTCCTGCCGCGCCTCACCAGCGCGGCGAGCACCGCTTGCGACGCGTACAGGCCGGTGACCAGGTCGGCAATCGAGGTGCCGACCTTCATGGGCGGGCCGTCGGGCTCCCCCGTAATGTCCATCACGCCGGACTCGCCCTGCAGGATCAGGTCGTAGCCGGGTCGATTCGCGTCAGGTCCGGTGCGGCCGAAGCCGGAGATGCTGCACTGGATAAGCCCTGGGTTGCCGGCGCTCATCGCGGCGTAGGACAGGCCCCATTTGTCGAGCGTGCCGGGCCTGAAATTGTCGATCACGACGTCGGCGACGGCAGCCAGCGCAAGCGCGGCGTCCCGGCCCGCCGGCGACTTCAGATCGATCGCGCAGCTCCGCTTGTTGCGGTTGACCGACAGGAAGTACGAACTCTCGCCGTTGACGAACGGAGGGCCGTACCGGCGGCTTTCGTCGCCAGCACGCGGATCCTCGATCTTCACCACGTCGGCCCCGAGATCGCCGAGATGCATCGTGGCGAACGGACCGGACACGACGCGGCAGAGGTCCAGAACCCTGATGCCGGAGAGTGCTTCGGTATCAGACGATCGCATCCGCCAGATCCTTCATCGTCGGCACGGTGATGTCGGGCTGGTGCGGCGTTTCTTCGAACGGCCGGTCACGCCGGTTGATCATCGCCGTGCGCATGCCGGCCGACTTCGCCCCGATGACGTCGAAGGCATGATTGGCGACGAAGAGGATCTGATCGAGCTCAAGTCCGAGGATCTCGGCGGCCTTGGTGTAGGTCGCCACATGCGGCTTGAAGGAGTTCGCCTCGGCGACGGAGATCACATTGTCGAACGGTACCTTGTGATACTGCTTGGCGGCCTCGAGCATGTCGGGATCGCCGTTCGACAGAACGACAAGCTTGTATCTGGTCTGCAGCTTCGCCAGGGCCGCCGGCACCTCCGGAAAACACTCCAGCTTCACGATCTCGCCGACGAGATACTTCACGTCGTCCTTGGTGTACTTGATGTCGGCCCGGTCCATGACCTGGGAGACCGCGCGATGGCCGATCTCGCGATACGGCGTGTGCTCGCGATGAAGCAGCGCATCGATCATGGAGTTTTCGAAATGGGTCCGCCGCCACCAGGTCACGAAGGAGTTCGGATTGCCCGTCCAGCCCTTCTCCTTCAGGAATGGCGTCGCGATCTTGACAAGGCCTCCCTGCATGTCGACGACCGTGCCGTACTGGTCGAACATGCAGACTTTGACTTCCTTCTTGATGCTTTCAAGGTTCATCGAATTCCCTCGGTTATCGGCTTCGGTGCGGCGCTGATAGGCCCGCAATCATCATTTGAGAAATGGATTTGTAGTCTATCATTATTTGTTGTACGAATAATGGATACGGAGGAACGGTGAATCTTCGATCGGTCGATTTGAACCTCCTGGTAGCGTTGGATGCCCTGCTTTCCGAACGTCATGTTACCAGGGCAGCGGACAAGGTCGGGCTCAGTCAGCCCGCCATGAGCAACGCGCTGAGCCGCCTGCGCGGAATGTTTGCGGACGAACTTCTCGTCCGCACCGCCACCGGGATGCAGGCGACGCCCCGCGCGCTCGAACTCATCGACCCGCTCCGTCAGCTTCTGCGCCAGGTCGAGCGCGTCCTGGAGAGCGATACCGGCTTCGATCCGGCCACCACGCAACGAACCTTCAACATCCGCATGTCGGATATCCTCGCCTGCATGCTGTTGCCGCAGCTCGTTGCGCGCGGGCGTACATCGCCGGGCCTCGGGTTCAACATATTGCATCTGCCGCCGGCGCAGACCGTGGACGCCCTGGAGCGCGACGAGATCGACCTCGCCGTCAGCATGGGCCTTGACCATTCAAACGCGATCCGTTCTCACAAATTGCTTCGCGACCGCATGGTTTGCATCATGCGCAAGTCGCATCCGATCGCGCGGAAGAAGACCATCGCGTTCGACGACTTCATCGCGCAGGAGCACATGAAGGTGTCCATGAGTCCCACCGACCTGCGGTTCGTGGACGACGTGCTCGGCGAACTCGGACACGAAAGGAAAATCGTCCTCAACGTGCCGCACTGGCTGGTTGTGCCTCACGTGCTCAAGCAGACCAATCTGCTGGCGGTGATGCCGGGACACCTTGCCACCACCCTGATGGACAAGGACCTTCAGATGTTTGACGTTCCGTTCAAGTCGGAACCGTTCGCCTGGATGATGTACTGGCATCGACGATATGATCAAAGCAACGCGAACCGCTGGCTGCGAGATCACGTCCAAAAAGCCTGCGCCAGCTAGTTCCGGCCATTCGGCGGCCGGCAAGCGCGATTGAGCCGATTCTGCTTAACGATGAACGCAACTGTCCGATGAATGGCATTCGCGCCGCGGGGTTCGATTTGACCGCGAGCACGAACATGGTCTCGACCAGCGCACAGGCGCCCGCATGGAGCGCACAAATACAGCCATACGCAATTTCGATTGGCCTTCCGGTCGGATTCAACGAAGTTTCGGCAAAATAAATGCTCGACCTTTGAAAGGGGCCGTCCTTGAAGCTATCGATAACAAAATGGGGCCTGATCGGGCTCGCGGCCATGGTCTTGCCTGCCGTCCAGACGCCGAAGGCGACCGCGGCCGAATGGCCGGACCGAATCGTCAAGATCATCGTTCCCTACGGTCCTGGTGGAGGCGTGGACAGCTTCGCTCGCCCGATCGCGTCGGTCCTTAGCGAGCAGTTGCCCAATCGTCTGATCATCGAAAATCGCGCGGGCGCCGGCGGTACCGTCGCGGTCCTCGCTGCGGCGCGGTCCCCGGCTGACGGTTACGTCCTGCTGGCCGGCGGCGTCCATCAGCCCATGGCTGAAGCGATCTATCCCTCGCGGGGATATCGCATCGACAAGGATTTTGTCCCGATCGCCATCACGGCCGAAGTACCCAACGTTCTGGTCGTTCCCGAACAGTCGCGCTTCAAGACCGTCGCCGACATCATCAAGGAAGCCAAGGCCAACCCCGGCAAGCTGAACTACTGCTCCTCCGGAAACGGCACGTCGCAGCACATCATCGCCGAGATGTTCAAGAGCAAGACGGGTGTCGAGATCCAGCATCTGCCGTATCGCGGCACCGCGCTGGCTTTGACCGACCTGATCGCGAATGTCTGCGACTTGATGTTCGACGGCATGGGCACGTCGGCGCCCCAGATCGAAGGCAAGAAACTGCGCGCCATCGCCCTCACCGTCCTGAAGCGCTCGCCGCGTTTCCCCGATATCCCGACCTTCGCGGAAGCCGGGGGACCGGAACTCGACGCGGCGATCTGGTACGCGCTATGGGCGCCGGCCGGCACTCCCAAAGACGTGGTGTCGCAGATCCGGAAGAACGTGAAGGAATCGCTCAATCACCCGAACGTCCGCAAGGCGTGGGAAGTCCAGGGCGCCGACATTCCAAACATCCCGGACGAGCAGCTCGTCGGCTTCGTGGAGCAGCAGACCGCCATATGGACCAAGACCGTGACCGACCTCGGGATAAAGGTCGATTAGGAACGGATGAACCCCACTGACCCGACGGGATGCGACAAATTAACCCGTCGGGTAAAATTTCGCTTTTCCAGAACCCCGAAACACCCGTAAGACTCACGACATCCCGTCTCCTTAGGAAGGGGCGTTGGCCATCGTCACCGAACGTTGGGATGGGATGCGGTGGACGCGGCGGCATCGTGCGCGAAATGGGATTGCAGGGCGGGTAAACTCCGTGAGCGATCACAGGTCGAGCAGACGAGCGGTGCCGGAGCGTACGGCAAAAGCGTGTGGACCCGATGCCTGAAACTGGTAGGCGTCAAGTCTTGCGGAGGTGCTGCATGCCCGACCGGGCTGGGGTGCCGGTTTCCGTGAGGCGACGGAGGGCGACAAAGGCCATGAATTCTCCGGGGTGATCGCGCCATAAGCCGTAAAGCCATTGCGCAGGGAATGTCGGATGTTCTCCGCTGCCCTGTATGCTCGTGTGCAGCTTTTTTTATACCACTTCGCACACGAGACCGCGGGTGCAGCGCGCATCCGGCATTCCCTGCTCCCTCGTTGTTGAGGGGGAAACGACAGGCAAACCTCGGGCAACTCGTGCCGCGAGAATGCGGACGTGTATCTGCTAATCCGTAGGGTGGGCAAAGGCGCGCACTTCGCGCCGTGCCCACCGTTTGCGACATCGATTGAAGATGGTGGGCACGGCGCAAGAGCGCCTTTGCCCACCCTACGCCTACTGCTGTTAGAGATGAAATGCGACTTTCACCACGTCATTGCGAGCGCAGCGAAGCAATCCATCTCACCACCGGCACCGCTGCGAAATGGATTGCTTCGCGGAGCCTGTCATCGGGCGGCGCTTCGCGCCGACCCGTTGGC
>JAZJYY010000151.1:0-4970 GCA_040390145.1 Pseudomonadota bacterium | reverse complement strand
ACTTCGCACACGAGACCGCGGGTGCAGCGCGCATCCGGCATTCCCTGCTCCCTCCGTGTTGAGGGGGAAACGACAGGCAAACCTCGGGCGAAACGTGCCGCGAGATCGCGGATTTGTATCCGGTGGTGGGGGCTGACCCCTGATGGATGAAACAATCACAGTTGTCATCGCCCGGCCACGACCGGGCGACCCAGCATTCCAGAGGCGGTCGTGTTCAACCGGGAAGGCCCGGCGTACTGGATCGCCCGGTCATAGGCGAGCGGAAGCGACGCCGTCCTTCGGACGGCTATGCCGGGCGACGACAGGCTCGTTGCTTCGCGCAGGCCTGTCCTCCCGAGAGCGGCACGTCTGTCCGGGCCATCAGCGCCGGCGCGCTTACACCCGGCTTCGGAGGTCGCCGAACCGGTCGAGAAAGCTGCGCGCTCGCGGCAGCGCGTCATGGAGGAATTGATTTGGCTCGCGCAGCCAAAGCCCCTCGATCTGGCGCGAGCGCTGTTCGGAAAGGAGCACCTCGGCCGGCAAGTCCACCAGTGCAGCGTCCCAGCCCGGAAAAAATCGCCGTGCACGACCGAAACCGAAGTCGAGCAGGCGCGCCTCGGTGGTCAGTCCGTGATAGTCGAACGCGTGGATCCCGTCCGTGACGTAGATGTGGTTGCCGGTGAAGCCAGCCGCCGGTTTGATCCACCGGGCGTGGAAGCCCAAATCCGGGTAGCGGTCGAGAAAGGCGAAGGCCAGCACTTGGCAGGCGCCGTTGGCGAAGAAATGCCGGTCGGGCCGGTGCCAGCGCCGGCGCGGATCATTCTTCACGTCGATCTTCGGGAAGAACATCGAAGCAATCCCGCGCAGCCATTGCCGGCTGAGTTCACACTGATTCGGTCCTGTGATAAACTTAAGCCATGGCCGAGATGGACGACATCATCCTTGAGCACTTGCTATACATCCGTGGCGCGATCGATGATATCCGCGACGATGCCCGCGAGATATTGCAGGGTGCCGGCAATCTCGAGAACCACTATGCTGCCATGTCGAACCGGCTGGATCGAATGGACCTTCGCATCGAGCGGATCGAGCGGCGCCTCGATCGGACGGACGCCTGAAGCTCGGGAAAATCGCGGCGCATCCCCGGCCTTAAAATCTTCCTTCCCAACCGCACCCGCCTGCGCCAAATGGCCGCTCAGCCCGGTCAACCCGAAAATGTGCCATATATCCGGTGCTAGAACCGCCGCGACTCACCCGACTCACACCCCACATAAGGCCCCCGATCCATGTCCATGACGCCGGAAACACCGCTGCCGCCCAAGGCTATCAGGGCGGCATTGCGGCCGATCCCGATGCTGATCTTCGGCTCGCGCTGGCTGCAGCTGCCGCTGTATGTCGGGCTGATCGTGGCGCAGGGCGTCTATGTCGTGCTGTTCCTGAAAGAGCTGTGGCACCTGTTCCAGCATTCCTTCGACTTCAGCGAGCAGCAGATCATGCTGGCGGTGCTGGGCCTGATCGACGTGGTGATGATCTCCAACCTGCTGGTGATGGTCATCGTCGGCGGTTACGAGACGTTCGTCTCCCGCCTCAACCTGCAGGGCCATCCCGACGAGCCGGAATGGCTCAGCCACGTCAATGCCAGCGTGCTCAAGATCAAGCTGGCGATGGCGATCATCGGCATTTCCTCGATCCATCTGCTGCGCACCTTCATCGAGGCCGGGGCGCTGAACTCGGGCAAGGGCAATTACACCGAAACCGGCGTGATGTGGCAGACCATCATCCACACGGTCTTCATCCTGTCGGCGGTCGGCATCGCCTGGGTCGACCGGCTGTCGAACCTCGCCACCGAGGAGGCGAAACAGGCCGGCTCGCACAAGCATTGATGGACTGGATGCCGTTGGCCAGCAGGCTGATGTTGCGAAGCCGTGCGATCCCGGCACTGCTGGTGGCGGCGGCGATCACGCTGGGTGCATCACAGCCGGTCCGCGCCGCCGACGCCGGCTTCTCAAAATTCATCGCCGCGCTGTGGCCGGAAGCGCAGGCCGCCGGCGTCTCCCGCGCCGTGTTCGAGGCCGAGACACGCGGCCTCGAGCCGGACTACAAGCTGCCCGACCTGATCCTGCCCGGGCGTCCCGCGACCGGGGCGCCGTCGCAGGCCGAGTTCGTGCAGGTGCCGGCCGACTACGTCAAGGAAGCCAGCATCGCGCGGCTGGCCGCCGAGGGCCGCAAGCTGGCGGCCAAGCATCGCGCCACGCTCGAGGCGATCGAAACGCGCTTCGGCGTGCCCGGCAGCGTCGTGCTGGCGATCTGGGGCCGCGAAACCGACTATGGCCGCCACCGGCTGCCCTATGACGGGCTGCGCGTGCTGGCGACCCAGGCCTATGTCGGCCGCCGCAAGGAGCAGTACCGCATCGAATTCATCGAGGCGCTGAAGCTGATCGGCAGCGGCGTGGTGACGCGCAAGGATTTGCGCGCGTCCTGGGCCGGCGCCACCGGGCTCACCCAGTTCCTGCCCTCCGAACTCGGCAAGCACGGCATCGACCTCGACGGCGACGGCCGCAGCGACATCTGGCATTCGGTGCCGGACGCGCTGGCCTCCGCGGCCCAGCAGCTCGTCAACAAGGGCTGGCAGCCGGGCCTGCGCTGGGCCTATGAAGTGCGCGCGCCTGCCAATGCCGATTGCACCCTGGGCGTGCCCGAAGTGACAAAACCGATCGGGCAATGGCTGCGCGAAGGTTTCGTGCCGGTGCGCGGCCAGAAACTCAGCGCGGCCGAACAGGCGCAGCCGGCGTCGCTGCTGCAGCCCGAGGGCATTTACGGCCCGGCGTTCCTCACCACGAAGAACTACTTCGTCATCAAGGAATATAATTTTTCGGATCTGTACGTGCTGTTCGTCGGCCACCTCGCCGACCGCATCGTGAGCCCGCAGCCGTTTGCCACGCCGTGGTCGGCTTCAACCCAGTTGCGCACGTCAGCGGTCGAAGCGATGCAGCGGCATCTCACCCGCATCGGTCTCTACAGCGACAAGGTCGACGGCAAGGCCGGCATGAAGACCCGCGCCGCCCTCGGCGCCTTCCAGAAATCCGCCGGGCTCAAGGTGGACTGCTGGCCGAGCGAAGCCGTGCTGCGCGCGATCAGCGCGGCGCGGTGAGGCTTCAATCGGCAAAAACCAACACCGCTGTCATCGCCCGGCTTGACCGGGCGACCCAGTATTCCAGAGACGTTGAGATAAACCGAGACGCCGCGGCGTACTGGATCGCCCGGTCAAGCCGGGCGACGACAGTCTTGTTCAAACAAAAACCCGGCCACATGGGCCGGGTTTCGAAAGCGAATTGATCAGCGATCAGATCAGTTGCAGACCTCGACGCGGCGCATGCGCCAGCCGTAGCCGTCCCAGAAGCGCTCGCGCACCAGGCGGCAGGCCGGGTAGTCGTCGACATAAACAGGGGCAGGGGCCGCATAGGCCGGGCGGCTGGAGGCGATCGCGCCGCCGATGATGGCGCCGCCGAGCAGCCCGGCGGCGATGCCGACCCCGACGCCGCGCTGCGCGCTGGCGGGCGTTGCGGCCAGCGAACCGGCGATGGTGGCGACCGCGACCAAGGCAGCAAGTGTCTTCTTCATTTCCAGGGCTCCTGCAGATGGCGCCATGCGACGACGCCGGGTTTGGGGTGACTCACGTGCGACATTCGAAATCGGCCGTCTCTCGCTCAAGAAAGCGCAGAACAGTCAATCGAAGGTAAACGGTCACGCAGCAGTGAGCGGAAAAAACGGTCTTTTTCAGGCCGTTAACGGCAAACATCCCGGAAACGGGGTGTTTCCGGGACGCTGCGGTAGTTTGTAATGAAGATGAACGGCCTAGTCGCAGACCTGGACGTTGCGAACCCGCCAGCCATAGCCGTCCCAGAACCGCTGCCGCTGCACGAAGCAGCTGGGCTCGGCGACATAGGCCGGCCCGCCGTAATAGCCGTAGCCCGGGCCGTAATAGCCCGGTCCGCCGTAATAGCCGTTTTGCGATGCGATCATGCCGCCGACCACGGCGCCGCCGATCAGTCCGGCCGCGACACCCGCGGCAACCCGGCCGTTGCGCGCTTCGGCGGTCTGCGGCGCGGCCACGGCCGAAACCGCCAGGGTGGCAACGGCAGCCAGCGCCATCAATGTCTTCCTCATGGCTTCACCTTTCTCATGGGAGCTCTCGGGAGCTAGGGACAGGAGAGGTCTGTCAGGCCAAAAGTTCCATATTTCGGTTGAATGATCAATGAACGGATAGGCCCGATCCGGCGCGTTTGATCTATCGCAACCGCCCGTTTTAGACGGCTTCTAGTCTGTCCCGGCGCCAGTTTGGAATTGCTTGAAAAGACCGCTTTTCCTTTTGCATCCCGCCGCGGCCTTCAATATCTGTGAGGTCACGCATCACCGATGGGCCTGCCGTTTTCATGATTGTTTGTTCCTGCAACGTCATCAGCGACCAGGATATCCGCAGCGCCGTCAATGCTGCGGAGGACCTTCCGCGCAATGCCAAGCAGATCTATGGCTGCCTCGGCTGCAGCGCCGAATGCGGCCGCTGCGCGCGCACCATCAAGACCATCATCGATGAGGCGCTCGGCGCCTGCTCCAAGTCCTGCCGCTCGGGATGCCCGCACAGCAGCCAGGCCAGCGTGCCGCCGGCCCACACCGAGTTCGCGCTCGCGGCCTCCTGAAAACCCTGCAAAACCTCCAGATATCTCGTTTGCCCGGCCGGTTCCGGCCGGCTGAGCCTTGCTCCTGTCCACGTTCTCATTTAGAAGCGTTCTAAGTTTTGGAATCGTGAGGAGAGAGCAGCATGCAGGGCGACGCGAAGGTTATTGAGTACCTCAACAAGGGTCTGCGCAGCGAGCTCACCGCCATCAACCAGTATTGGCTGCATTACCGGCTGCTCAACAACTGGGGCCTCCTGGATATGGCCAAGGTCTGGCGCAAGGAATCCATCGAGGAGATGGAGCACGCCGACAAGT
>JAZJYY010000150.1:0-3378 GCA_040390145.1 Pseudomonadota bacterium | reverse complement strand
CTGGTGCAGGACAAGGACAACAAGGGCGCGCTCTACGTGCTGATGCCGATGCGGGTGTGATCTCTTCCGGCACCAAGGACGCCGATCTTCCCTCTCCCCTTGTGGGAGAGGGTGGCGCCGAACGAAGTTCGGCGACGGGTGAGGGGTTCGCGCCGCAGACGCCACACCATCGACCGACCGCCAAGCGCATCCGCAGTTTCGCAAAGAAGATGCGGCGGGAGCCAACCGATGCCGAAGCAAGGATGTGGCGACTGCTGCGCGATCGGCGGTTCCAACTTTTCAAGTTTCGCCGGCAGGTCCCGTTCCAGAACTTGATTCTCGACTTCGTTTGCTTCGACAAGCGGTTCATCGTCGAGATCGATGGTGGTCAACACGCTGACTCCCAACGGGATATGGCGCGCGATGCCTTTCTGGCAACCGAGGGATTCCGAATCGCGCGCTACTGGAACAATGATGTGTTGCAACAACCGACTGCTGTTTTGGAGGATATTCTGGCAAAGCTTGCCGAGCCGTAAGAACCCCTCATCCGGCGCTTCGCGCCACCTTCTCCCACAAGGGGAGAAGGGAAGAAGAACCCGGCAATGACCGCCTAATATGACCCCCTCGCGCATCCACCGTTTGACGCTGACCCACTTCCGCAATTATCGCGTGGGAAGCGTGCAGACGCGTGGCGATGTCGTGGTGCTGGTGGGGCCGAACGGCGCCGGCAAGACCAATTGCCTCGAGGCGATCTCTTTCCTGTCGCCGGGACGCGGCTTGCGACGCGCCACGCTGGAGGACGTCGCCGACAACCAGGGCGACGGTTCCTGGGCCGTATCCGCCGAAGTCGAGGGCGCGCTGGGGCTGGCAACGCTCGGCACCGGAATCGATCCGCCCGCCAATGAAAACAGCGGCACCAGCCGGCGCTGCCGGATCGACCGCGAGCCGGTCGGTTCGGCCACCGCGTTCGGCGATCATCTGCGCATGGTGTGGCTGACGCCGACGATGGACGGGCTGTTCCTGGGGGCAGCCTCGGAACGGCGGCGCTTCTTCGATCGGCTGGTCCTGGCGATCGACAGCGATCATTCCAGCCGCGTATCGGCGCTGGAGCGTTCGCTGCGCTCGCGCAACCGGCTGCTCGAAGTGCGCAATTACGACGACCATTGGTGCGACGCGATCGAACGCGAAACCGCCGAACTGGCGGTTGCCGTCGCCGCCACCCGCGGCCAGACGGTGACTAAACTCGCCGCGATGCTGCGCCAGCGTGGTGCTGCCTCCGCGTTTCCGTCAGCGCACATCATGCTCGATGGCTGGATGGAAAATGCGCTGGTCAACGAACCCGCCACTGCCGTGGAAGACCGTTACCGCGATATCCTGCGCGCGAACCGGCCGCGCGACGCCGCCGCCGGCCGCACGCTGGACGGCCCGCACACGACCGACCTGCAAGTCATTTACGCGCCGAAGAACATGCCGGCGCGCGACGCCTCCACCGGCGAGCAGAAGGCGCTGCTGATCGGGCTGGTGCTGGCCCATGCCACGCTGGTCGCCGAGATGACCGGCATCGTGCCGCTATTGCTGCTCGACGAGGTGGTGGCGCATCTCGACCCCAGCAGGCGCAAAGCGCTGTTCGACGAACTCGCAAAGCTCGGCGCGCAGGTCTGGATGACCGGTGCCGATCCAGCGGCATTCACCGATGTCGGCCCAGCCGGCGAGATTTTCGACGTGGACTCCGGCCAGGTGACTCGGCGCGGCTGACGCGACGAAGCCGACGGCGCAGCGCGCGGCCGGTACGGTTACGGCGCGTTCGGACGGCGCGCGGCCGGTCCGCCCAGAATTTCGTCGATCACGGACCTGATCAGGAATACCGAGCCTTTCTCGGTCAGATGCACCTGATCGCTGGTGGAAATATCCGCGGCGGTCTCGCCGATGCGCGTCAGGCATCCATCCTCATTGCACAAGGCATCGGATGCCGAGATGAATTCAGCGCCGAGCGGCACCAGTTTTGCTCGCATGATGGCATCGTAACGCCGGGCCGGGACCGCGGCGGTTGAACGTGGCGGGATCAGGCTATGGTGGAGCATGAAATATTTCATCACCTCGGACGGAAGCCCGCGCTGCCACGCCGGCACGGCGCCGAGAACAATCACACGGGCACCGGTCTGCTTCTTCAGGGCGGCGACCGTTTCGGCGACGTTGTCGAGGTGCTGCTCCCAGGTGCCGTGCAGCACGACGATGTCCGGCTTCAGTTCGCGGGCCATCGACAACACCTTGTCATTGATGGCGCGGCAGTTCGGTACGCCCGGGATCTGCGCATTCAAGGCGGGGATGCAGGAACTCGAGGTGAACTGCGCCACCCCGAAATTTCGGGTTTCCTGAGCCTTGCGCAGCCCCGGCAGAAGAGCGGCCGCGGTCGAATCCCCCCAGATCAATATCAGGGGACGGCGCTCGCGATCGACGCAGCTGTCGGCGAACGACGCATCATGGCTGAGATCGAGCAGGCATTCGCGAACCCGCCATTTCGAGGAATCGGTCCGTACATCCGCCATCCCGCGAATTTCCGGCGGCATCCGGAAATCGAAACCGCGCCCGGCGACGACCGCGCCGCCGGCGGCCGCGACCACGACCATGGCGGCGCAAAGTCCGGCCAGCCTGCGCGGGCTCGGGCGGCCAAATCGAATAGGGATTTCGACGAACCGGTAGGTCAACCACGCCAGCAGCGCGCTCGCGAGCAAAATCAGTTCGCGCTCCGGCAGCGTCAGCGCTCCGAATTTGATGGTGGCGGACAACACCAGCAGCGGCCAATGCCATAGATACAGCGGGTAGCTGATCAACCCGATCCACACCAGCGACGGGCTCGCCAACAGGACGCGGTTGATCCAGGCCGCCGGCGAGGACAGCAACAGCGCGGTGCCGACCACCGGTAACAAAGCCCACCAGCCCGGAAAGGCGCTGGCGGTGTCGAGAATGCCGGCCGCGACCACAATCAGCAGAACGCCGATGGCGGCCCGCAAATTACTCGGCCCGCTGGCCTGGTTGACCCTGCTCCAGGCGAACGCCAGCACCGCGCCGGTGAGCAATTCAAAGGCGCGGGTGAACGGCAGATAGAAGGTCGCGACCGGGGCGTGGCCGATCAGCGCGACATTGAGCAGGAACGAGCCGATGCCGAGCGTGAGTGCCACGGCCAACAGATTCAGCCGCAGCCGCAGCCGCCAGGCGAGCATCAGCAGCAGCGGCCAGGCCAGATAGAATTGCTCCTCGATGCCGAGCGACCACAAATGCAGCAGTGGCTTTTTGGCGGATTCGACGTCGAAATAGCCGGCCTGCAGCAACAGCGCGATGTTGGCAAAAAACGCCGCACTGGCGAAAGCATCGCTGCCGAGCTGCGCAAACGGCGCCGGC
>JAZJYY010000149.1:0-14385 GCA_040390145.1 Pseudomonadota bacterium | reverse complement strand
CGGCGCCGGCCTCAGCCACATGAAGAAATACGGCACCCCGCTGACGTCCTTCGCCAAGGTCCGCGCCAAGGCGAGCCGGCATGCCAGGAACAATCCGCTGGCGCTGTTCCGCAAGGAAGTCACCGCCGACGACGTGATGAACGACCAGGTGATTTGGCCGGGGGTGATGACGCGGCTGATGGCATGTCCGCCGACCTGCGGCGGCGCGGCGGCAATTCTGGTTTCGGAAAAATTCGCCAGCCAGCATGGCCTGCGCAAGGACGTCCGCATTGCCGCCCAGGCAATGACCACCGATACGCCGTCGACGTTCGACGCCGGCGACATGATGCAGGTCGTTGGTTTCGACATGGCGCGCGAGGCGGCGAACAGGGTCTATGCGGCGGCCGGCGTCGGGCCGCAGGATCTCGACGTGGTCGAACTGCACGACTGCTTCGCCCAGAACGAACTGATCACCTATGAAGCATTGGGACTCTGTCCCGAGGGCGATGCTGCGAAGTTCATCGACGACGGCGACAATACCTATGGCGGCAAGTTCGTCACCAATCCCTCCGGCGGCCTGCTGTCGAAGGGGCATCCGCTCGGCGCGACCGGATTGGCCCAATGCTATGAGCTGACGCGTCAACTGCGCGGAACGGCTGCTGCAACCCAGGTCGACGGAGCGCGGCTGGGATTGCAGCACAATCTCGGCCTCGGCGGCGCCTGCGTCGTGACCCTGTACGAGCGCGCATAAGGAAAAATCATGGTCGATCAATCCGCCGTCGGGCGTAGCTTTACGCCGGTCACCGCGCTCGTCGAAGCCGGACGCCTGCGCTACTTCCTCAATACGCTCGCCGAACGCAACCCGGTCTATCGGGATGAGACGGCCGCGCGCGCCGCGGGCTATCCGGCGATTCCGGTGCCGCCGACCTATCTGTTCTGCTTGGAGATGATGGACAACGAGCGTCCGTTCGAGTTCCTGACCGAGTTGAAGATCGATCTCGGCCGCGTGCTGCACGGCGAGCAGCGCTTCACCTACCACGCTCCCGTTGTCGTCGGCGACACCCTGACCTTCAAGTCACGCGTCACCGGCGTCACCGACAAGAAGGGCGGCGCGATGACGATGGTGGCGGTCGAAACCGAGGTCACCAACCAGGACGGCATTCGCGTCGCCGATACCGCGCGCACCATCGTCGTGCGGAATTAGGAGCAGACATGAGTGCCACGGCTATCAGCCATCCCGCGGTCGGCGATCGCGTCGTTCACAAGTCGTTTCCGCCGATCACGCGCCATACGCTCGCATTGTATTGCGGCGCGTCCGGCGATCATAATCCGATGCATGTCGATATCGATTTCGCAAAAGCCTCGGGTTTTCCTGATGTGTTCTCGCACGGCATGCTGGTCATGGGCTATCTCGGCCAGGCGCTGACCGATGCGGTTCCGCCTGATCGTGTTCGCTCCTTCTCGACACGCTTCGCGGCGATCACGCAGCTTGGGGCCCGCCTGACCTGCGAAGGTCATGTCACCGAGTTGATCGAGGACAAGGGCGAGAAGCAAGCCAGGCTGGCATTGACCACCAAGGACGAGACCGGCGAGATCAAGCTCGCCGGGGAAGCCATTATCGCGCTCTGATCAAGGATATCAAATGTCGAAACTCACCGCAAAAGTCGCGCTCGTCACCGGCTCGGGGCGCGGCATCGGGCGCGCCATCGCGCTGAAGCTCGCAAGCGAGGGCGCCAGGGTCGTGGTCAATGACCTCGATGCGGCGCCAGGCGACGCGGTTGCCGCCGAGATCAGGGCGGCCGGCGGCGAGGCGATTGCGGTCAACGGCAGTGTTTCCGAGGCCGGCTTTGCCGACCGTTTCGTCGGCGCCGCCATGGAGACCTTCGGCGGCCTCGACATCATCATCAACAATGCCGGCTACACCTGGGACTCGACGATCCAGAAGATGACCGACGAGCAGTTCCAGGCCATGCTCGACGTGCATCTGGTCGCGCCGTTTCGCCTTCTGCGCGCCGCCGCCGAGCCGATCCGGATCATGGCCAAGAAGGAAGCCGAAGCCGGCCGCGAGGTGTTCCGCAAGGTCGTCAACATCTCCTCGATCGCAGGGCTCTACGGCAATGCCGGGCAGGCGAGCTACTCGTCGGCCAAGGCGTCGCTGGTCGGGCTGACGCGGACGATGTGCAAGGAGTGGGGACGCTACAAGGTCAACGTCAATTGCGTGGCCTTCGGCCTGATCAGCACCCGTCTGACCCAGCCGATCGAGGCGCAGCAGAAAACCATCGACGTTGCCGGCCGCGACATCAAGGTCGGCGTCCAGCCGCAAATGCTCGACGCCATGGCCAGAATGATTCCGCTCGGGCGCGGCGGCACGCCGGAAGAGGCGGCAGACGCGGTTTACCTGTTCTGCAGTCCGGAATCGAACTACATCAGCGGCCAGGTGGTGGTCGCCGGCGGCGGCCTCCTGATTTAAGGTACGGATGCACCCAGTCTGGAAGCTCTGGTCTCGCCGCGAATACTGGCGTTACATGGGCTTGCTGTCGTGCCAACGCGTTGCTGCATCCATTCTCTGGTGTGAGGCGATACCGAATGACTTACCGTTCCTCCTGGATGACCGAAGAGCTGGACGTTTTTCGCGATCAGTTCCGCAGATTCCTCGCCAAAGATCTGGCCCCGCACGCCGACAAATGGCGTCAGCAGAAACTGGTCGATCGCTCGGCATGGCGGGCCCTGGGGGAGATGGGCGCCCTGCTGCCGAGCGTGCCGGAGGCCTATGGCGGCCTCGGCGCCAGCTTCGCTTACGACGCCGCCGTGATCGAGGACCTTGAAAGCGTGGTACCGGAAGTCACCACGGGGGTTTCGGTGCACAGCGGCATCGTCGCGCACTACATCCTGAACTACGGTTCCGAGGAACAGAAACTGCGCTGGCTGCCGAAAATGGCAAGCGGCGAGTTCGTCGGCGCGATCGCCATGACCGAGCCCGGCACCGGGTCCGACCTGCAGGGCGTACGGACGACCGCCAAAAAGCAGGGCAACAACTATGTGATCAACGGCCAGAAGACGTTCATCACCAACGGCCAGGCCGCCGACCTCATCATCGTGGTGGCGCGTACCGGCGGGCCGGGCGCCAAGGGCCTTTCCCTGGTCGTGGTCGAGACCGCCGGCAATGATGGCTTCCGGCGCGGGCGCAACCTCGACAAGATCGGCATGCAGGCCTCCGACACCTCCGAACTGTTTTTCGACAACGCGGTGGCGCCGCCCGAAAACCTGCTCGGCGGCGAGGAGGGCAGTGGTTTCGTTCAACTGATGCAGCAATTGCCGCAGGAGCGGCTGTTGCTCGCGATCGGCGCGGTCGCCTCGATGGAGCGCGCGGTGCGGCTGACGACCGACTACACCAAGGAGCGCAAGGCATTCGGCCAGCCGATCATCGAGTTCCAGAACACCGCTTTCACGCTCGCCGAACGCAAGACCGAGGCCACGATCGCGCGGGTGTTCGTCGACTGGTGCATCGCGCGTCTCATCGCCGGTGAACTCGATACCGTCACCGCGTCGATGGCCAAATGGTGGTGTTCGCAGAAACAGGTGGAGACCGCCGACGAATGCCTGCAGCTGCACGGTGGTTATGGCTACATGCAGGAATATCCGATTTCGCGGATGTTCGTCGATGCGCGCATCCAGAAGATCTACGGCGGCACCAACGAGATCATGAAGCTCGTGATCGCCCGATCCCTGTAGCGTGTCTGGCGTCCACAAAGGGCTTTTGCTGGAAAAACCATCGGCGCCCGCATGCGCGCGACCATTAATCCGCTGATCGAGAAGATCCGCGGCTCGGCCAAGCCGATCGTCGTCGCCGTGATTGGGCCCGCCGCTGCCGCTCGCACCCCGGGTGTTGCCGCGGTTTTTCGGGATGTTTCCGCGCAAATCGAGCAGTGATCTCGTGTAACTTTCCTGATGCCAACGCCGAATCGTTTTGCTGGAGCGTGGGCAGGCGCAAACTAGCTAGACTGCGCATTCGACGTCGATGAAGACGCTGCGGGGATGTCTGTGAGATGAAGTAGAGTTTCATCTCCGCTTCACAATGGCTAGAAGCAGACATTTGTCTCCTTCGAGAACCGACGCATTGTCGTTGTTGCTTTTCTCAGGAATCGGAACTGTCGGTAACACCAGCGTGGTCCAGCGCATTGCGCATTGGCGCGCGCTTCGCATGGCTGCGAGCGGCCCCCACGCCTGGCCTGTGCGAGAGATTGGTTAAATCAGGTTTCAGTGCCGCGCCGTTCAGCTGTTTAGGATCATAGCTGACGCAGACAAGGCGCGCGTCGCCTTGTCCGATGCTGACAAAGCCATGGCGCATGCGACTGTCGATGTAGAGGCTCTCGCCGACCTCGAGCCGCACCGGCTGATAGTGCTCGAGATAGATGTCCACCGTCCCCTCGAGCACCAGAATGAACTCCTCACCTTCGTGACTGCTCCAGTCGTTTTCGTGGGGGAGCGTGCGGGCCTGGATCGTCATGACCACCGGAAGCATTGCCTTGGAGATCAGGTCCGAGGCATGCATGCTGTAGACATACCGATCGTTGGTCATCTCAGCCGCCTCGCCGTGGTGCGTCACTGCCCGGCGCGCCCCGCTGGCAACCCGCTCCTTGTCCGATACGAGGTTTTCGAAAGCAACGCCCAGGCCGACCGCAATCTTCCGCAACGTGCCGTAAACCGGCGAGACCTGGTCGTTCTCGATCTTGGACAAGGTCGAAACAGCGACGTCGCAAAGCTTGCTGAGTTCGGTCAGCGTCATCGACCGCTCGGCGCGTAGCTGCCGCAAACGTGCTCCTAAAGTGTACACAACTTGCCCCCTTATTCCGCACCCGGTGCCAGCGATACTAATTTCTAGCATCTTTCTTGTACGCGATCAAATTTTCCTTGGTGAAAATTGTTGCTTGACCGTGAAATGCACTGCTTTCATTCTTCAGGTGCGCCACGCGGAGAAAACCACGTGCTCCGACGGCAAATTGCCGACGATCCAGAGGTGGCGAGCGAGCAACAGGACACCGCGTCCAGATAGCTGAGAAATAGACATGCCCAACCACAGCGAGACGACGCGACCACTTCGCCGACGTGACTTCATTCTCGGCGCTGCTGGAATGATGTCCGCTTTCGCGGTCACTGGGCGCGCCAAGGCGCAACAAGCGGTGCGTCCTCTGCGTATCGCCGATACTACGGCCGTGCACGAGATGTCGGTCTATGCCATTCCCGACTTTCTCCCAGCCGGTAAGTATCAGCCAACGCAGTATAATTTTGGAGCATCCGGAACCAGTATCATGGCCGCGATGATGAACGACAAATGCGACGCCATGAGTAACGCCAACAGCTATCTTGTAACGGCGCGCTCGGAAGGGGCACCGCTCGTCGCCGTTTGTGGCGTTGCAGGCAAGGGGCAGGCGATCTGTGCCCGCGCCGACAAGGGCATCAAGACCTTCGAGGATCTCGCGGGCCGTAAACTCGCCACCCGCTCCATGACGAGTTCGCACGTGATGATGCAGATTGCGCTACGCGCGGTCGGAATCGACCCCAAGAAAGACTGCACAATCCTCGATTGTGGCCAACCCGCTGCCTTCACCCTGATGCTGGAGAACGGCGATGCCGACGCCGGCCAGATCTGGGAGCCCTTCGCTTCCATCGCCGCCGCCCGGCCGAATATCCAGAAGCTCGAACTCGATCGCTTCTTCGGCTTGACGTGGCGCACTCATTCCTCGCTGTTCGTGCCCCAGAAACTGATCGACCAGGAGCCTGGCGTGGTGCGCGATCTGGTCGCCGCCAACCTCAAGGCAATCGAGGCGGTCAATAAAGACCGCGCCCGCTATCTGCAAATCGTCGCAAAACGCGCAGGCCAGCCTCAGGCTGTGCTGGAGTCGGCGATCGACAATTGCGCCCCCCGTCCGGAAATGGACACCACGATGTTCTACCGGATGTCCGATGAGATGCGCGACCTCGGCATGGTCCGCAACGACGTTACCCGAGTGATGGACGGCGCTGTGAACTACTCCTTCATGTCTGAACTTACCGGGCGCTCCAAGGAGAGCCTCGGATATGTTTCTTACGACGACTTCAAGGCCGGAAAGAAGGCGCAAATCCAATGAGCGTCTCCTCCTCCATCACCGAGCAGGGAGCGGAGCGCAAGCACCGCTTCAGGTTGAGGTCGATCAAAGTCGACCCGTTCGCGGTCGGCGTCCCGGCCGCGCTGTTTTTGGCCTGGTGGCTCGCGGATATGACCCGCTCAAGTCAATTTTCCATGTTCCCGACTCTTGGGAGCGTGATCTCCTGCCTGATCGACTGGATATTCAACACGACCAATGGCACGAACTTCTACTCCGGAACGTTCCTGATTGATCTTGTGGCCAGCATCTCGCGCGTCCTTGGCGGGCTGGTGCTGGGCTCGGTATCAGCAATCGCGCTCGGCCTTGCCGTGCTGTGGATGCCGCTGCTGGAGCGGCTGACCGATCCCGTCGTTCAGATGCTGAGGCCGATCCCCAAAACGGCGTTCTTGCCGTTTGCGGTGCTTCTATTCGGACTCGGTAACGGACCGGCCCTGTTCATTACCACCTATGGCGTGTTCCTCATTGTCTACGTGCAGGTGGTTATGAGCATCAAACTGGTGCCTGCAGATCTGAGAAATGCAAGCCGGATGCTGGGGTCGAACCGCCGACAGGTGCTCACCACGGTCGTTCTTCCGGCGGCATTGCCTGGAATATGCGGCGGCATCCGGATCGGCGCCTCCTACGCATGGCTCATCCTCATTCTCGCCGAAATGCTCGCGGTGCGCGAGGGCTTCGGATATGTGCTCTGGCACGGCTACGAGTTCATGCGCATGGATGTCGTGGTCGCGGCCATGCTCACCATCGGCCTGTGCGGCTTCCTGACCGATCGCGCGATCGTCCTGCTCATGCGCAGTCATCTTTCGTGGGCAGAAGACATCGCTCAAGCCAACATATGAGGCTGCCATGACCGTTGTATTCAAGGATGTGACACGCCAGTTTGCCGGCCCCAACGAAACCGGGACCGTGCTCGCAGTGGAGCGTGTCTCGCTCGAGATCGCGGCGGGCGAATTCGTGGTCCTGCTCGGACCGTCCGGCTGCGGCAAGACCACGTTGCTCAAGATGCTCGGAGGGTTCGACCGACCGAGTTCCGGAAGCGTGACCCTCGACGACGTCGACGTGACCGAGCCGAGCCCCCAGCGCGGCACGATCTTCCAGACACCCACTCTGTTTCCGTGGCTTTCGGTGCTCGACAACGTTCTCTATGGACCGCGAATGTGCGGCAAACTGACTGACGCGACACGGAACCGGGCCCTGGAGTTGCTGCGGCTCGTGGGGCTCGCGAACTTCACCAGTTTCAAGCCCAACCATCTGTCCGGCGGAATGCAGCAGCGCGTCGCCATCGCCCGCGTGCTGATCAACGAGCCGCGAGTGATCCTCGCCGATGAACCGTTTGCAGCGCTCGACGAATACACCCGCCGCGCCATGCAGGAGATGTTCGCCGCCACGACGGAGCGACGCGATCGTGCCACGCTGTTCGTCACGCACAGTGTCGAGGAAGCGGTGTTTCTGGCCGACCGCATCGTGGTGATGTCGCCGCGGCCAGGCCGCATCCGAACCATAATCGATGTCGACATGCCACGTCCTCGCGACCGCACCAGCCGCGCGTTCCTCGATCGCATGGGGGAGGTGTTCAAAGTCATCCAACACGACCTTATCTCAGCAAACCAGGCGCAGAACGCAGCATGACCAAATCCGGCATTTCCTACGACGTCATCGTCACCGGCAGCAGCGCCAAGCTGACGCTCGGCTATATCGCCATCTCCAACTGCACGCTCGTCCACACGCCGGAGGGGCCGATGCTGTTCGACGTCGGCGGCACGGTTGCCCGCGAGATGATCCGCGTCGGCTTGAAGCAACGCGGACTTGCCCCTTCCGATATCACACGGGTGTTCATGTCCCACCTGCACCACGACCATTCGCTGAACATCGACATGTTCCCCAAGTCCACCAAGGTTTTCGTCAGTCGCGCGGAATGGGATTACGCCGACAACCCGCACCCCGAGGACGACTGGATGCCCTGGATGATCAAGGAGCAGATGAAGACCTACGACCTTACCCTGCTCGAGGGGGGCGGTGAACTGTGTGCCGGCATCCGCTACCTGCCGGCGCCCGGCCACACGCCTGGCTGCCAGGCCCTTGTGCTTTCGGGAGCGGACGGCAAGACGACGACACTTGCGGGCGACGCGATCAAGTTTCCCAAGGAGGCGCTGCGGCGGCGGGTCGACCACTCCTTCGATACGCCGGAGGTTGCGGCCCGAAGCATCGACACGATCATGCGACTGAGCGATGTGATCATTCCCGGTCACTTCCCGACCATCTACAAGGAAGGCGACAGCATTACGTGGGACGATTGCCAGAGCTTTCCGCTCGTCATGCGCTGAGCCGGCGTCCGTTTCAATCCCACGAACCGGGCGGGGCCGCCAGCAAGACTTCAAATTTCAGGAGACACACATGCGCGTTGTGAGCTTTAGCCAGATGAAAGATGGCAAGGGCGACGACTACAGATTACTGCACGAACTCGAAACCGAATTCGCCACAGGCACGGCCGATCGACTAATCGAGGGGCTGCGCGGCCTCGCCGAATCGCTGGCGGGATACAAGATCGACAGACTCGACCACTCCCTGCAGTGTGCAACGCGCGCCTGGCGCGATGGTGCCGACATTGATTGGGTCGTGTCCGCTCTCTTGCACGATATCGGAGACGTCTATGCTCCTTATAACCACGATGAATACGCCGCAGCCATCTTGCGCCCGTTCGTGCGGGAGCAGTGTACCTGGACCGTAGAGCACCACGCTGATTTCCAGCTTTTCTATTACGGGCACCACATCGGAGCACCGCAACACAAGCGCGATTGTTTTCGCGACAATATTTACTTCGACGACTGCGTCGAGTTCTGTGAGCGGTGGGATCAGTCCAGCTTCGATCCCGATTACAGGAATCTGTCTCTGGATTTCTTCGCTCCGATGGTACGAGAGGTCTTCGCCCGACCGCCGCATGATCCCGCGGTGAAGAGCCCCGGCGAACGCGTTCCCCTCGGCGTGGCACCAATGGCCGTGCAGCGCGCGCGAGCTGGCGAATAGCCGCTCGTGTCGGCGGCGTTGGCAGGTTGCGCCATCGTCGAGACAGTCAACGACCGGTGGCGCTCCAATGGCCGATGATGATCAAGCAATCCGCGCTTGCACGCACTGCGCGACCCGGCCATCCGGTGCTGCGAGCCTTACGGACGGATCTGGTCGCTCAAAGGGGGTTTTACGAGAAGACGGCCGATCCGACGCTGATTGGCAACGCTTGAGGACGCGATGTCACCCAGGAGAACAAAAGCAGACAGGGCGGACATTTGAGGGCTTACAAAAGCCGGTCAACTTGGCTAGCTTCGACAGCCTTTGAAATGAAACGAAAATGCTCCTAAGCCATTGGTCAGAATGCCGATAAGTGACGTGAAAACATAATGTTCGAGCACCGTTTCTCCGTCGCCCCCATGATGGACTGGACCGATCGGCATTGCCGCGTTTTTCACCGGCTGATGACGCGGCGCGCCAGGCTCTACACGGAGATGCTGACATCGGGCGCGGTCATCCATGGTGATCGCGCGCGGCTGCTCGGCTTCGATGCCAGCGAACATCCGGTGGCGCTGCAACTCGGCGGTTCGGATCCGCGCGATCTCGCCACGGCTGCCAGGATCGGCGAGGATTTTGGCTATGACGAGATCAATCTCAATGTCGGCTGTCCGTCGGACCGCGTGAAGGATGGCCGCTTCGGCGCCTGCCTGATGGCGGAGCCGGCGCTGGTCGCCGAGGGCGTTGCCGCCATGAAGCGCGCGGTCGGCATTCCCGTCACCGTCAAATGCCGGCTCGGCATTGACGACCAGGATCCGGAAATAGCGCTCGATGCGCTGGCGCGCAGTGTCGTCGGCGCCGGCGTCGATGCGCTGATCGTGCACGCTCGAAAAGCCTGGCTCAACGGATTGTCGCCGAAGGAAAATCGCGACATCCCGCCGCTCGATTACGACAGGGTGTATCGGCTGAAGGCCGCGATGCCCGGTCTGCCCGTCATCATCAATGGCGGCATCGCCGACCTTGCCGCGGCCAAGACGCATCTTGCGCATGTCGACGGCGTGATGCTGGGGCGCGCGGCCTATCACGATCCCTGGCGACTGCTGGCGACCGATCCCGAGCTGTTCGGTGAGCCCGCGCCATACAACGCGATGAAGGACGTGTTCGAGGCGATGGTGCCCTATATCGAGGATCAGCTCGCGCAGGGCACGCGGCTGCATTCGATGACGCGGCACTTTGTCGGCGCGTTTTTCGGCGTGCCGGGCGCCCGTGCGTTTCGCCGCCACCTCGCCGAGAACGGTGTCAGGCCGGGTGCCGGCGTCAGCGTGCTGCGCGATGCGATTGCGCTAGTTGACGGCCGTGCGGCGATTGCGGCCTGAGACGTCGGGATAGCCGTGCAGCTTTAGCTTGTCGGCCTGGACGCCCCAGCTTTCCAGCCGGTCGAGAAAGCTCATGCCGAGCAGGTTGGTCTTCATTTGCCCGCGCGGCACCACCAGCGCCGGCACCGAACGCTCGACCAGCTTGCCGACGGCAAGCCGGTCCAGCGTCAGCCGCGCCGCCTTGGTATGGCCGCCGGCGGTTTCGAGTTCGACATTGTATTCGAGCATCTCAAGCGGCAATCCGATCGCCTTCGCGGTTTCCCAGGTCAGCACCACCGAGGTGGCACCGGTGTCGATCACCATCGGTGCCGTGACGCCGTTGATTTTGGCGTGCAGGGCGAATTCGCCGCCCTGACGGCGCGGGATCTGGACGGCGTGATCGGGCGACCCGGTGCGACCGCGCAGCATGTCGGATACGCTATCGCTGGCGCGGGCCACTTGTTCGGGATCCCGGTAGGCGATCACCGCGGTGGCGGTCACCGCCAGCATGATGAGAACGAGGATAAAGCGGCTCACAGCGCGTCTCCGCTGCAAAGGGAGGTCCACATGTTGCCGCGCGTCAGTCCGGCTTCGGGCCGGCCGCCAGTTCGGGCTGCGCGAGACCCGCCTCGGCCATGCGCCCGGCAAGCAGCGCCATCACCGCCTGCCGTTCGGCTGTGTCCATCTGGTGCCAGCGCGCGATCTCCGGCAGGGTTCGTCCGCAGCCCAAGCAAAGGCTGGTTCTGGGGTCCATGATACAGACTGCGATGCACGGCGTTTCTTTGCTCATCCAGGAATAGTGATGCGGTTTCGGTAATTTGCGCAAGCGCTCCGGTCACAGCCCGGTTCCGGCGCTCATGATCGGCTTGTTGCGGATCCGCCGCTTGTCCTCGGGAGTCACGGTGCTTTCCGGCTGCAGCGGCGGCGCTTCCTCGGTCATCGGCGCCAGCGCCGACATCACGCGCTCCGGCGGGAAGGTGACGATGACCTCGGTGCCGATGCGCAGCTTCGATTTCAGCGTGAAGGTGCCGCCGTGCATGTCGATTAGGCTTTTCGCGATCGGCAGGCCGAGGCCGGCGCCCTGTTCGGCCGATTTGATCGAATTGGAGCCCTGGCCGAACGACGCCAGCACGATCGGGATTTCATCCTCGGCGATGCCTGAGCCGGTATCCTTGACGCTGAGATATTGCCCGCCCGATGCGGTCCATCCGACCTTCAGCCAGATCTCGCCGCCCTGCGGCGTGAATTTTATGGAGTTCGACAACAGATTGAGCACGATCTGGCGGGTGGCGCGCTCGTCGCCCCAGATCCGCGGCATGCCCTGCTCGAACACCTCGTGAATGGTGATGCCGCGGCTGGAGGCGCGCAGTTTCAGAAGATGATGGCAGTCGGCCACCACATGGACCAGCGACACGGCTTCTTCGTTGAGTTCGTAGCGTCCGGCCTCGATCCGCGACAGATCGAGGATCTCGTTGATCAGGTTCAACAGGTGGACGCCGGAATTGTGGATGTCGGCGGAATATTCCTTGTAGACGGGCACCGCATGCGCGCCGAAAATTTCGCTCTTCATGACCTCGGAAAATCCGAGGATCGCGTTCAGCGGTGTACGCAGCTCGTGGCTCATTTGCGCGAGAAACCGCGACTTCGCGACGTTGGCGGATTCGGCGCGATGGCGCGCCTCGTCGGAGATCGCCTTGGCCTGTTCGAGTTCGCCGATCAGCGCATCCTTCTCGGCGCGCGCCTCCAGTGTCGCCAGCGTCGTCGAATGCAGGCGATGGGCGAGCAGCGCGAAATAGCCCTGGGCGGCGAGCGCGAGCAACGCCAGCACGTAATTGTCGAAGGTGCCGCCCAGCACGAAGTTCACGGCGATCGCCGCCGTCACCGGCGCGGTTGCGACCAGCGCCGCGATCGGCAGGCTGGCCGCCAGCATGCTCGATACCGCGATCACCAGCAGCATCAGGAACATCATCAGCGTGTTCGAGACCACGCTGGACGTTGTCGGATGAAGCAGGATGGCGGTCCAGCACAGGCCGTACAGCAGGTCGAGCAGCACGAATCGCGTCCGCCATTTTTTCGTTGCGGCGAGTGAGGCCTGCTCGGCAAGGAACTTGCGGCAGTTGCGGATGATGACGGCCTGGATGCAGAACATGCCGCAGGTCCACGCCGCGGCCGAAATCGGTTCCATCCAGAGACCGAACAACAGGCCGGTCACTGCCACCAGCAGCATCACGACGTAGGACGCGGAGATCCGGGTCTGGGCATATTGCCGAAGCAGTTCGCGGTCGAAAGCCGGGCGGGTTCCGCTGGTCGACGTTAACCTGTCACGGGCCTCGCGCACCCGCTGCGCGGCGATGCGGCGGTTGCTGGCCGGCGCGGCGGCAGGAGGTTCGGCCGGAAGTTGAACGACTTCGGGCTTTTCTGCGGGTTTACTCATCAAACAACACAAATCCTGCCCGCTGCACACGCGAGCTTTTGCATCGTCTATCTCTGCCGCTAAATCATTAAGAGCTGACTTAAAGCGGTAAAGAATCAAGTTAATTGGAGGTTAAATTAACCTGTTGGGGGCCTCGCGTCCGGGGCCGCCGACGCTCTCGGGAAGCTGAGCCAGCTTTGAACCATAACTCGCCTGTGCACGGTTCCTCCTGCGGCAGGTTTCGGTTATGACGCTCTTGGAAGACGCGAAGCTGGACGTCAAACGCAGGGAATGCCCATGAAAGCCGCCTTCATCGAACAGCACGGCGGGCCGGAAGTTCTGAAATTCGGCGAGATGCCGGATCCCGTGGCCGGGCCCGGCGAGGTCGTGGTCGATATTGTCGCCGCCAGCGTCAACGGCGCGGACTGGAAGGTGCGTGAAGGCAAATCAGGCCAGCTTTCCCGTTTCCCCTACATTCTGGGCCGGGATTTCTCCGGCGTCGTGGCAGCAATTGGCGATGGTGTCACAGACCTTCGTGTCGGCGACGAGGTCTTCGGCGTCTGCGATGTCGGCCAGGAGGGCGCCTATGCCGAGAAGATCGCGATCAAGGCAGCCATCGTCGCCCAAAAAACCGATCGCCTGTCGCATGTCGATGCCGCCGCACTGGCGCTTGCCGGGCTGACGGCGCTATGCACGGTCGAAGACACGCTAAAACTGAAGGCGGGCGAGACGATCCTGATCCAGGGCGGCGCGGGCGGTGTCGCCAGCTTTGCCATCCAGCTGGCAAAGCATCTGGGTGCGCGCGTGATCACGACGGCAAGTGCCGCGAACCATGACTATCTCCGCCAGATCGGCGCCGATGAGATCATCGACTACAACGCGGTGGATTTTACCAGGGTCGTGAAAGATTGCGACGCCGTCTTCGATACCGTCGGCGGCGATGTCGCGGCACGATCGTTCGCGGTGCTGAAACCGGGCGGCCGGGCCGCCTTCATCGCCTCTGGACCCCAGGCGCCGAAGCCTGATCGCAGCGATGTCGTGGCCCTGCGGCCCAGCGTTGGACGCGATCGGCCACATCTCGAGCGTATCGTGGCGCTGGTCGCGAACGGGGCCGTCCGCCCGCCGGAAGTGACGCGCTACAAGCTCAGCGAAGCCGTAGCCGCGCATCGCTTGAGCGAATCCCGCCACTTCCGCGGCAAGCTGGTTTTTCTGGTCCGCTGATACGCGCGCGCCGATCGAGATCCGCGCGCGCTCGGTAACGACTTCGCTCAGCGCTCTAGCCGCGCCAGCAGGCTCGACGTGTCCCAGCGCTTGCCGCCCATCTTCTCGACTTCCGCATAGAACTCGTTGACCAGCGCGGTGACCGGCAGGCTGGCGCCGTTGCGGCGCGATTCCGCCAGACAGATCATCAGATCCTTGCGCATCCACTCCACCGCAAATCCGAAATCGAACTTGCCGTCGTTCATGGTCTTGTAGCGGTTCTCCATCTGCCAGG
>JAZJYY010000148.1:0-12810 GCA_040390145.1 Pseudomonadota bacterium | reverse complement strand
TCGCCGCCTTTTCGATCGCGGCGCTGCCGCCGAGCACGATCAGGTCGGCGAGCGAGACTTTCTTGCCGAACTCCTTCCGGATCGCTTCGAGCTTGGAGAGGACCTTGGCCAGTTCGGGCGGATTGTTGACCTCCCAATCCTTCTGCGGCGCGAGGCGAATCCGGGCACCGTTGGCACCGCCGCGCTTGTCGGAGCCGCGGAACGTTGAGGCCGAGGCCCATGCGGTCGAGACCAGCTCCGGCACGGTGAGGCCGGAGGCCAGGATCTTTTCCTTCAGCGCGGCGACGTCCTGGTCGTTGATCAGGGGATGATCGACCGCGGGAATCGGGTCCTGCCAGATCAGCGTTTCCTTCGGCACCAGCTTGCCGAGGTAGCGCGCAGCCGGCCCCATGTCGCGATGCGTCAGCTTGTACCAGGCGCGTGCGAACGCGTCCGCGAACTGATCCGGATTTTCCAGGAAGCGCCGCGAGATCTTCTCGTAGGCCGGGTCGAAACGCAGCGCGAGGTCGGTGGTCAGCATGGTCGGAAGGCGCTTCTTCGTCGGATCAAACGCATCCGGGATCGAGGGCTCGGCGCCCTTCGCCTGCCACTGCTGTGCGCCGGCCGGGCTCTTGGTCAGCTCCCATTCGAAGTTGAACAGGTTCTCGAAGAAGTGGTTGCTCCACTTCGTCGGGGTCTGCGACCATGTCACCTCGGGACCGCCGGTGATGGCGTCGGCGCCGAAGCCGGTGCCATGCTTGCTCTTCCAGCCGAGGCCCTGATCCTCGATGGCGCCGCCTTCCGGATCCGCCCCGATCAGCGACGGATCGCCGGCGCCGTGGGTCTTGCCGAAGGTGTGGCCGCCGGCGATCAAGGCGACGGTCTCTTCGTCGTTCATCGCCATGCGGAAGAAGGTTTCGCGGATATCCTTCGCCGACTTCACCGGATCAGGATTGCCGTTCGGGCCTTCCGGATTGACGTAGATCAGGCCCATCTGCACCGCGCCGAGCGGCTCGGAGAGCTCGCGTTCGCCGCTGTAGCGTTCGTCGCCGAGCCAGGTGCCTTCGGGACCCCAGTACAGTTCTTCAGGCTCCCACACGTCGGCGCGGCCGCCGGCGAATCCAAACGTCTTGAAGCCCATCGATTCCAGCGCGACGTTGCCGACCAGCACGAACAGGTCCGCCCAGGACAGCTTGTTGCCGTACTTCTGCTTGATCGGCCACAGCAGGCGACGCGCCTTGTCGAGGTTGGCGTTGTCGGGCCAGGAGTTCAGCGGCGCGAAGCGCTGCTGGCCGGCGCCCGCGCCGCCACGGCCGTCGGTGGTGCGGTAGGTACCGGCGCTGTGCCAGGCCAGGCGGACGAACAATCCGCCGTAATGACCGAAATCAGCCGGCCACCATTCCTGGCTGTCGGTCATCAGCGCGTGCAGGTCCTTGATTACGGCGTCGAGGTCGAGGCTTTTGAATTCCTTGGCATAATCAAAACCCTTGCCCATCGGATCGGCCGACGGGTGCCGCGAATGCAGCACGCCGATATCGAGATGCTCAGGCCACCAGTCGCGATTGCTGTGTCCGCGGGTGCCGTGATTGACCGGGCACTTGCCGGCGCTGTCGTCAGTTTTTGCGTCCATGTTTCTCTCCGATCATGCTCTGAATTTTTTCGAATCGTTCCGTGCGGAACGAAGGGCGATGGCTCTGGTTTCCGGCGGCGGATTGGCGGCGCCGGTGGTTATTGGGGGCGGTCAGCCATGGCTGTTGTTCCTTCCGGCAGGTGGGGCGGAACGCGCATTTGACCAAGGGAGACCGGCGAAGCATTGACCTGGAACAACCACGTCAACCGGATCGCAGGGTACTCAGTGCTTCAGTCAAATTCGCTGCATCGCCACCTTGGAAGATATCTAAGATCAGGTCCAGTCGAATTGTCTTGGGCTCTCGATCAGTTTATCTTATCGGCATGATCACGCTTCGACAGCTTCGTTATCTCTCCGCGCTGGCCAAACATGGCCATTTCGGCCGCGCCGCCGAGGCCTGTTCCGTGACCCAGCCCGCGCTGTCGATGCAGATCCGCGATCTGGAGCGAACCTTGGGGGTTGCGGTGGTGGAGCGGCGGCCGGGCGACGTGATGCTGACCGATGTCGGCCGCGAGATCGCGCGGCGGGCCGAGGACGTGCTGACGGCCTCGCGCGACCTGGTGGATTTTGCCCGGCATCGCAGCGGCGTGTTGACCGGTCGGCTGACGCTCGGCGTCATTCCCTCGCTGGCGCCCTATCTGCTGCCGCGGATTCTTCCGCTGTTGCAAAGCCGGTTTCCGGAACTGCAGCTGGAACTGCGCGAAACCCAGACGCGGCAGCTGATCGAGGACATCAAGAGCGGCGCGCTCGATGCCGCGATGCTCGCCTTGCCGGTGGCGGAGCCCGAGATCGATACGATCGCCCTGTTCGAGGATCTGTTCCTGCTGGCGGTGCCGGCGAGCGATCCGCGCCCGGAGACCGCGCGGGTGGCCGCGGAAGATATCGATCAAAGCCGCCTGATCCTGCTCGAGGACGGCCACTGCCTGCGCGACCAGGCGCTGGCCTTCTGCGCCACCGCGACACGGGTTCGCAGCGGCGCCGGCACCGTGTTCGGCGCCAGCAGCCTGAACACGGTGATGCAGATGGTTGCGGGCGGCTACGGCGTCACGTTGATTCCGCAGATCGCCGCCGACGTCGAGCGGCGCGACGCGCGGGTGAAATTCCTTCGGCTGGAAAACCCGCAGCCCGGCCGCAGCATCGGCCTCGTGTTCCGCCGCACCTCGCCGCGCAAGGCGGATTTTGCTGCACTGGGCGATGTGGTGAAGGAGAGTGTTGAAGAGACTCGTGCTCCGGACGCGGGGCGCAAAGCGCGCCGCTGAGCCGGGCTTTTCTTCTCCCTCTCCCGCTTGCGGGGGAGGGCCGGGGTGGGGGTGCTTCAGCGGGACAAGCTGCTTGCGACTGAGCGGAGGAGAGAGCCCCCTCCCTAACCCTCCCCCGCAAGCGGGAGAGGGGACATGCCGTCCGCTGTCGAACGACCGAAGACAAACGCAAACACCCGCTTGACCCGGCCCTTGGGACTGCCTCGATAAGGAGTGCGGTCAGCCAATAGCGAGGTGATTCGTGAGCTCTTCCGCCCAATTCCTCAATCCGTCCGCCGCCGCGCAACGTCTCGGCGTCTCCGCCAAGGCGCTGCGGCTCTATGAGCAGCACGGCCTGATAACCCCCGGCCGCACCGCGGCCGGATGGCGGGCCTACGGTCCCGACGAGATGGCGCGGACCGCCGAGATCGTGGCGCTACGCGCGCTTGGACTGAGCCTCTCCCAAATCGCGCGGGTGCTCGGAAATGATCCGCAAGGCTTGGAGCCGGCGCTGGCTGCGCACCAGGCAACGCTTGAAGGCCGGATACGCCAGCTGGCCTGCACGATCGAGCAGGTTCGTGACGTCAGGGCCGGTCTCGCGCAAGGCAGGTTGCCGACGGCTGCAGAACTGGTGCGCCTGCTGCGACCGACCGCCGGGTTCGGCGTTGCCTTCGATCTTCCGTGGCCCTGGGGCGGCGAGCGCTTCGAACTCAGCGATATCAGGCCGCTGAATTATATCATCGGTCCGTTGGGCAGCGGCAAGACACGGCTGGCGAAGCGCCTGGCTGAAACCCTGCCTGATGCCGTCTTCCTCGGCCTCGATCGGTTGGAGCACGGCGGCGCGGGAGCCCGGGCGCAACTGGACGCCGACCCGGCACTTCAGTCCCGGGTCGATCAGTCCCTGGCTTGGCTGGTTGAAGACGGTGCCGCGGCCTCAGATGCGCTCGTCGCCCTGTTGGTTGGACTGGAATCGGAAGGCGCGGCTATTGTGGTGGTCGACATGGTGGAACAGGGGCTGGAGCAACCAGCGCAGCAGGCCCTGATCGCGCGTTTGCGCCGACGCGGTCCTGACGCGCGTCCTCTATTCCTGATGACGCGCTCCTCGGCGATCCTGGATCTGGCTGCAACAGGCGCTGAAGAGGCGATCATTTTTTGCCCCGCCAATCACAGCCCTCCGTTCAGCGTCATGCCGTATCCTGGCGCTGCCGGATACGAGGCGGTCGCCAGTTGTCTGGCGTCGCCCGACGTGCGCGCGCGGACCGAAGGCGTCATCGCGTGGCGACCACAGGTGGCGTGAGGCAACTCAATATCGTGACCTGGACGCGGTGCATCGTGAACCGGACGCAGTGCCTTCTTCTCCCTCTCCCGCTTGCGGGGGAGGGCCGGGGTGGGGGTGCTTCAGCGAGTCACATGGCTTGCGGTTCTGTGGAGGAGAGAGCCCCCACCCTAACCCTCCCCCGCAAGCGCGGGAGAGGGGACAGACTGTCGGCTGCGGAAGCGGCGAGACGACTTAGACGCCCAGCGTGCCGGCCTTCGCCGCGGCGTAGCGCTCGGCGATCTTGGCCCAGTTCACCGTGTTCCACCACGCCTTGAGGTAATCGGCGCGGCGGTTCTGGTAGTTGAGATAATAGGCATGCTCCCAGACGTCGTTGCCCATCAGGGCGCGCTTGCCGTCCATGATCGGACTGTCCTGGTTCGGGCGGGTCTCGATCGCGAGCTTGCCGTCTTTTGTTACCGTCACGAAGACCCAGCCGGAGCCGAACTGGCGGCCGCCCGCGGCGTTAAAATCGTTCTGGAATTTTTCCATGCCGCCGAGGTCCTTGTCGATCGCGGCCAGCACCTCGCCCTCCGGCTTGCCGCCGTTCGGCCCCATGATCTCCCAGAACATGGTGTGGTTGGCGTGGCCGCCGAGGTTGTTGCGGACCGCGAATTTGATGTCGTCGTTCAGGGCGTTGAGGTTGCCGAGCACGTTCAGGATGGCTGCACCGCCGAGCTGCGGATTGGTCTTGGCGATCGTGTTGAGGTTCGCGACGTAAGCCGCATGATGCCGGTCATGGTGGATTTCCATGGTCTTGGCATCGATGTGCGGCTCGAACGCATTGGTGGGATAGGGCAGCGGCGGAAGCACGAAGGGGCCGGCCGCCGCAGGGGCGGCAGCGGGAGCCGCGGCAGGCGCCTGGGCAAAGACGGCGCGTGGCGCGACGGCGGCGGCGGCGAGGCCTGCGGCCATCGTGACGAGACGGCGACGGGATGGAGCGGACATGAGAGGTCTCCCTGGTCTGTTGCGAGCATCTGCGCTCGATTGGTTGCATGGTAACGAATGGGGGGCGGCAGTGAAGTGTTTGATTTCTGGCAACCGGCCGCCGCGACCGGAAGAACGCGCGAGCATCAATTACGTGCCGGATGGGGCGTCGGTTTCTGCCCGCCCTGCGGCGGAATCCCGCATGACGATCGTTAAGATGTGATCGAGCCGTCATGAAAGCCAACAAAAAGGGCGGCTGAAAAGCCGCCCTTCGTATCAATTGCTGTTGCGACGATTACTCGCCGGCGGCTTCGCGCGGCGGAGTTTCGCCCTTCTGGCCGGCTTCGAGGTCCTCGCCGGTCACCTGGTCGACCGCCTTCATCGACAAACGCGTCTTGCCGCGATCGTCGAAGCCGAGCAGCTTGACCTTGACCTTGTCGCCTTCCTTGACGACGTCGGAGGTCTTCTGCACGCGGTTGGCCGCGAGCTGGCTGATGTGGACGAGGCCGTCCTTGGCGCCGAAGAAGTTCACGAACGCGCCGAACTCCATCACCTTGACCACGGTGCCGTCGTAGATCGCGTTGAGCTCCGGATCGGAAGCGATCGACTTGATCCACTTGATCGCGGCCTTTATCGACTCGCCGTCGGCGGAGGCCACCTTGACGGTGCCGTCGTCGTCGATGTTGACCTTGGCGCCGGTCTTCTCGACGATTTCGCGGATCACCTTGCCGCCGGTGCCGATCACTTCACGGATCTTGTCGGTCGGGATCTTGAAGGTCTCGATGCGCGGCGCGTATTCGCCGAGCTCGGCGCGGGCGTTGGTCAACGCCTTCGACATTTCGCCGAGGATGTGGATACGCCCTTCCTTGGCCTGGCCGAGCGCGACCTTCATGATCTCCTCGGTAATGCCGGCGATCTTGATGTCCATCTGCAGCGAGGTGATGCCGACATCGGTGCCGGCGACCTTGAAGTCCATGTCGCCGAGATGATCCTCGTCGCCGAGGATGTCGGACAGCACCGCAAAGCGCGAACCTTCCAGAATGAGGCCCATGGCGATACCCGCCGTCGGCCGCTTCAGGGGAACGCCCGCGTCCATCAGCGCGAGAGATGCGCCGCAGACCGAAGCCATCGAGGACGATCCGTTCGACTCGGTGATCTCGGAGACGACGCGCACCGTGTAGGGGAATTCGTGGTGCGGCGGCAGAACCGGGTGGATCGCGCGCCAGGCCAGTTTGCCGTGGCCGATTTCACGCCGCTTGGTGCCGCCCATGCGTCCGGTTTCACCGACCGAGTAGGGAGGAAAGTTGTAATGAAGCAGGAACTGCTCCTTGTAGGTGCCCGAGAGCGAGTCGATGTACTGCTCGTCCTCGCCGGTGCCGAGCGTGGTCACCACCATCGCCTGGGTTTCACCGCGGGTGAACAGCGCCGAGCCGTGGGCGCGCGGCAGCACGCCGACTTCGGCGATGATCTGGCGCACGGTCTTGGAGTCGCGGCCGTCGATGCGCTTGCCGGTGTCGAGGATGTTCCAGCGAACGATCTTGGCTTCCAGTTCCTTGAACACGCCGGCGATGCGGAGCTTGTCGTATTTCGGCTCCTGGCCTTCCGGGAAATAGTGCGCCATCACCTTTTCCTTGGCCTTGCCGACCGCCGCGTAGCGGTCCTGCTTGATCGGGATGGAATAGGCGGCGCGCAGCTCGGTCTCGATGATGCCCAGAATCTCCTTTTCCAGGACGCTTTCGTCGACGACCTTGACGTCGCGCGGCTCCTTGGCGGCCTTCTCGGCAAGCTCGATGATCGCGTTGACCACCGGCTGGAAATGCCGGTGTCCGAACATCACGGCGCCGAGCATGATGTCTTCGTTGAGTTCCTTGGCTTCCGATTCCACCATCAGCACGGCGTCGGCGGTGCCGGCGACGACGAGGTCGAGCTGGGTTTCGACCATCTCGTCGAGCGTCGGGTTCAGCACGTACTCGTCATTGATGAAACCGACGCGGGCGGCGCCGATCGGGCCCTTGAACGGGGCTCCGGAAATGGTCAGCGCCGCGGAGGCGGCAACCAGCGCCAGAATGTCGGGATCGTTTTCCATGTCATGCGACAGCACGGTGACGATGACCTGGGTTTCGTTGCGCCAGCCGTCGACGAACAAGGGGCGGATCGGACGGTCGATCAGGCGGGAGACCAGCGTTTCCTTCTCGGTGGGCCGGCCCTCGCGCTTGAAGTAGCCGCCGGGAATGCGGCCGGCCGCGTAGGTCTTCTCGATGTAGTCGACGGTCAGCGGCAGGAAGTCGACGCCTTCGCGGGCGTTCTTGGCGCACACCACGGTGGCGAGCACCACGGTTTCGCCGTAGGTGGCGAGCACGGCGCCGTCGGCCTGACGGGCGATCTTGCCGGTTTCAAGCCTGAGGGGACGCCCACCCCAGTCGATTTCGACTGAATGAATGTTGAACATGTAAGGTCTTCTTTCTTGGGTTACGAAGGAACGTCAGCCCCAAAACACAAAGACCATGCGCAAGATTGCGAGACGCTGATCACGAGATGAGATCAGCGTCCGGCGATCCTGCCATGGTCTTTGAACTTCGGATGGCGTCCATCCCTTCGGTAGTACGGGCATCTTGCCCCGCCCAGCGGCCGGATTGCTGCTGGACGTCGTGTAGGGAGCGCGATCTTTTCGGAAAACCGGTATCCACTTTTCCGGATCGTGCTCTTGTGCATGATCGTCTTTCGAAAATCGAAAGTCCGGGATCCGGAAGACCATGCAAAAACGCGCGCAAGATTGCGCGCGTGAACTCGACTCAACGACGAATGTTGTGCTTTTCGAGCAGTGCCTTGTAACGCCCTTCGTCCTTGCGCTTGATGTAATCGAGCAGGGAACGGCGCGTGGCGACCATTTTCAAAAGGCCCCGGCGTGAATGATTGTCCTTCACGTGGGATTTGAAATGCCCGGTGAGGTTATTGATGCGTTCCGACAGGATCGCAACCTGAACCTCGGGCGAGCCGGTGTCGCCGGCCTTGTTGGCATTCGTCTTGATGACTTCCGCTTTGCGTTCGGCGGTAATCGACATCGTCAAACTCTCTCATTGTTGCGACCGGAACTGGCAGTCAGTCCGGTCAGGTTGAACACGCGCTTGGGGATGAGTTCGCCATTGCCAATTTCGGCGAGGGCCAGAAGCCGGCCTGCCACCGTGACATAGACTGTGCCGCTACAATTGGGCGCATCCCGTCCGCGCAACAAAACGGCCTGGCCCCGGTGGAGCCTTGCCGCATCAGCCCGTGTGACGGCCAGTGCCGGGATGTCGTCCAGCGCGGTCTCAACGGGCAATAGCGCGTCGGCGAGGCTACCCTCGCCAGACGCGGCTCTATCGCACAAAGCCTGCAACTGTTCCAGCGGAATCATGTCCTTCTCGCCGAACGGCCCGACCAGGGTCCGGCGCAGCGCGCAGATATGGCCGAAACAGCCGAGAATCCGGCCCATATCGCGGGCAAGCGCCCTTACATAGGTACCCTTGCCGCATTCGGCCTCGAACACCGAATGGCTGCTATCCGATTGATCTACAAGGGATAAATGGTGAATCTCGACCGGCCGCGGCTTCAAATCGACGGTCTCGCCGTCGCGCGCCAGATCATAGGCGCGCTCGCCCTGGACCTTGATCGCGGAATATTGCGGCGGGATCTGCTCGATCACGCCGGTAAAGCGCGGCAGCAGGGCCCGGATGTCCTCGGCCGAGGGCCTGAGATCGCTGGTCTGGGTCGCGCGCCCCTCGGTATCGTCGGTGTCGCGTTCCTCGCCCCAGGCCACCGTAAAGCGATAGCGCTTGCGGCCGTCCATCACGAACGGAACGGTCTTGGTGGCTTCGCCGAGCGCGATCGGCAGCCCGCCGGAGGCCAGCGGATCGAGCGTGCCGGCATGGCCGGCGCGCTTGGCCGTGAACAGCCGCTTCACCACCGCGACCGCCTGGGTCGACGTCATGCCGATCGGCTTGTCGAGGATCACCCAGCCGTGGACGTCGCGCTTGTCGCGCCGCATCTGGTTGTTGGGGCGCGGCTGCTTGCCGGAGCGCGGCCGGTTCTCGTCGCGAACCTGATTCGCGTCGCGATTGGCTTCGGAAGAAATATTTTTTTCAGGCGATTCCGAATCGCCGATTTCCGGCTCGATCACGCTGTTGGCGGTGGTCACATTCATCAGTTTACTCTTCCGTGTCTTGCGAATCGGGCGCGAGGTCTCTTTGCACCGCAGGTGTTCGCAGTAATTTCTCTATTCGTTCCGCTTCCTCGAATCGCTCGTCGACGCGGAAGCGAACATCAGGAGCGAATTTCAGGTTAACGCGATGCGCGATCTCGCCGCGCAGGAACTTCTTGTTGCGCTCCAGTGCCGCGATCACCTTGTCGATGTCGCGGCCGCCGAGCGGCATCACATAGACCGTCGCGAGCTTCAGGTCCGGCGACATCCGCACCTCCGGCACGGTGATGATGTGACCTTCGAGGTCCGGGTCGTGCACGCTGCCTTGCGACAGGATGTCGGCGACGGCGTGGCGCACCACTTCGCCGACGCGCAGCTGACGCTGCGAGCCGCCGGGGGCGGAATCTTTCTTGTGGTGACTGGGCATGAAAATTCACCTTGTCATGCCCGGGCTAAAGCGCGAAGCGCGTCTTCGCGCAGATGACCCGGGCATCCATCTTTTCATTGCAAGAGTCCGCCTTCGGCGGATGGATTGCCGGGTCAAGCCCGGCAATGACGAACAGAAACAGACGCGCTCGTAAGATTTGGACTTACAGAGAGCGCTGGATCGTCTCCACGCGATAACATTCGATGACGTCGCCGGCCCGCATGTCGCCGTAATTCTCGAACGCCATGCCGCATTCCTGGCCGGACTGCACTTCCTTCACTTCGTCCTTGAAACGCTTCAGCGTCGACAGCTTGCCTTCATGCACGACGACGTTGTCGCGGATCAGGCGGACATTGGCGCCGCGTTCCACGGTGCCGTCGGTGACGCGGCAGCCGGCGACCTTGCCGACCTTGGAGATGTTGAACACTTCCAGGATCAGGGCATTGCCCAGCATGGTCTCGCGCAGCGTCGGCGCCAGCAAGCCGGACATCGCCTTCTTCACGTCATCGACGAGGTCGTAGATGATGTTGTAGTAGCGGATCTCGATGCCGTTGCGCTTGGCCGCAGCGGCCGCTTCCTTGTGGGCGCGGACGTTGAAGCCGATGATGGCGGCGTTAAAACCTTCCGCCAGCGTCACGTCGGATTCCGAGATGCCGCCGACACCTGCGTGCAGGATGCGCGCCATGACTTCTTCGGTGCCGAGCTTGTCGAGCGAGCCCAGAATCGCTTCCAGCGAGCCCTGCACGTCGGCCTTGATGATCAGCGGGAAATCCTTGCGGCCCGTGGTCTTGAGCTGCGACATCATCTGCTCGAGCGAACCGCGCATGCCGGAAATCGAGGCCGCGGCGTTTTCGCGCTTCTGATGGGCGCGGTAGCTCGTGACCTGGCGGGCGCGGGCTTCGTTCTCGACCACGGCGAGGCGATCGCCGGCTTCCGGCGGACCGTTGAAGCCGAGCACTTCGACGGGAACGGAAGGACCGGCCTCGTCGATGGTCTCGCCCTGGTCGTTGATCAGCGCGCGGACACGGCCCATTTCGGCGCCGGCGACGATGATGTCGCCCACGCGCAGGGTGCCGCGCTGCACCAGCACGGTCGCGACCGGACCACGGCCGCGATCGAGCTTGGCTTCGATCACGGTGCCTTCGGCCGGACGGTCGACATTGGTCTTGAGGTCGAGCAGGTCGGCCTGCAGCGCCACCATTTCCAGGAGCTTGTCGAGGTTGGTCTTGTTCTTGGCCGAAACCTCGACGTCGACGACGTCGCCGCCCATCGATTCCACCTGCACTTCGTATTGCAGCAATTCCGTGCGGACCCGCTCCGGCTTGGCGTCGGGCTTGTCGATCTTGTTGATCGCGATGATCATCGGAACCTTGGCTGCCTTGGCGTGATTGATCGCCTCGACCGTCTGCGGCATGACGCCGTCATCGGCCGCGACAACCAGGATCACGATGTCGGTGACCTTGGCGCCGCGCGCCCGCATCGCGGTGAACGCGGCGTGGCCCGGGGTGTCGATGAAGGTGATCTTCTTGCCGCTTTCCGGCGAGGTCACCTGGTAGGCGCCGATATGCTGGGTGATGCCGCCGGCTTCGCCCGAGACCACGTTGGCGTGGCGAAGCGCGTCGAGCAGCGAGGTCTTGCCGTGATCGACGTGGCCCATCACGGTGACGACGGGCGAGCGCGGCTCGGTATCGGCGGAATCGCCGACGATGTCGAACAGGCCTTCCTCGACGTCGGAGGCGGCGACGCGCTTGACGGTGTGGCCGAGTTCTTCGGCGATCAGCTGCGCGGTGTCGGCGTCGATCACGTCGGTGATCTTGTGCATCGCGCCCTGCTTCATCAGCAGGCGGATGACGTCGACCGCGCGTTCCGACATGCGGTTGGCGAGTTCCTGGATGTTGATGGCTTCCGGAATCACCACTTCGCGGATCAGCTTTTCCTTCGGCTCGTTGGACTGGTGGCCCTTGAGGCGCTGGGTGCGGCGGCGGAACGAGGCGATCGAGCGCTCGCGTACGTCGTCGGCGGTCAGCGCCGTGACCAGCGTCAGGCGGCCGCGCTGCTTTTGCGGCGCCGGCTTGGCGGTGGTCTTCGGCGGCACGGCGGGGCGCACGGCGCCGCCCGGACCGCGACGGATCTGGCGCGGACCTTCATCCTCGTCGGTGGCTTCGGCGGCAACGCCGGGGGCGCGCGCGGCGGGCGCGGCGGCAGCCTTGGCGGCGGCGGCGGTCTTCGCCTCGGCTTCGCCAAAACGCTTCTTGGCTTCGAGTTCCGCCTTGCGCTTGGCTTCCTCGTCCTGGCGGTGGCGCTCTTCCTCGGCCTTGCGGCGGGCCTCGGCGGCCTCGCGCTCGGCCTGCTCGATGCCTTCCTTGGAGTTGCGGCGCCGGGCTTCCTCTTCGGCCAGCCGGCGTTCCTCGATGTCGCGGACCCTGGCGTCGGCGAGCGCGCTGGCGCGGGCGGTGCGTTCATCGTCCGTCAGCGTCTGCAGCACGACGCCTGAACTGCGTCGCGGCGGAGCCGGCGGGGCGCTGGGACGGGCGAGCGGGGCGGCGGGCCGGGGCGGCGCGGCCTTGGCCACGACCGGCTCCGGCGCGTGCGGCGCTTCCGCCGGCCCATCGCCGCCGATGCGGCGCTTGCCACGCTTCTCGACCACGACCTGCTTGGTCCGGCCGTGGCTGAAGCTCTGGCGCACGGTGCCCGTCTCGACCCGCGGCTTCAGCGTCAAGGTCTTGGTCGGGACACTCAGAGTCTTGTCGCCAGGCGTTTTGGTATCAACCATTCAGCAGTCCTAATCTCGTTTGCGTTGTGCGTATCCGCACCGTCATTGAAGCAAGGCTTCGGAACCAATCGTCGTCCGTCAGAATTTCTGGCCGCCATCCCCGGTCTTGTCGTCGTCGTCCATCCGGTATCGAACCAGGGTCTGGCAGCGCGACAGGAACGTTTTGCTCGCCGGGCCCGCGAGCAGGGCAGCATGTATCACATTTGACCGGCCCAGTGCCAAATCCAATTGTGCCGAGGTTAAAGCGGTAACGATCGGTAAACCGCGCGATTCACCGGCATTTCCGGTTCTTTGCCCGGCGATCGCGTCCAATTTGCGGATTCCGTCGGCCGCACCGTCGGAAG
>JAZJYY010000147.1:0-26673 GCA_040390145.1 Pseudomonadota bacterium | reverse complement strand
CCAATGCGCCGCTGACCAATTTCGCGGTGCTGCAGGCGCTGCCGATGATTGCGGAAGCCAATCCGCAGACCGGCCTGCTGATGGAATCGCTGATGGCGACGGTGGCGCAGAGCGATAAAGAGGCCAAGCGCCGGATTCGTGATTTTCTCGACCGCAAGACCGCCAAGGTAAAGCCGACCTGATGAGCGCCAAGTCCAACATCTCGACTGCGACCGGAGTCGCCGACGCGCCGCTGCGGCCGATCTCGTTCGGCGATCCCGCGGTCACCATCGAGCGCCGCGACGACGGCACCATTTACCTCAGGCCCAAAAAGCTGCTCGGCGACTATCCGGTCCGCCTGACCGATCGCCTGCATCATTGGGCCGCGGCCGAGCCCAATCGCGTGTTCATGGCGGAGCGCGACGCCGGCGGCGGCTGGCGGCAGATCACTTACGCGCAACTGCTCGTCGTCGCCCGGCATATCGCCTCGGCGCTGCTGGCGCGCGACCTGTCCGCCGAGAAGCCAATCGTGATTCTCTCCGGCAATTCGGTCGACCACGCGCTGCTCGCGTTCGGTGCGCTTTACGCCGGCATCCCGTTCTGTCCGGTGTCGCCGGCCTATTCGCTGGTGTCGAAGGATTACGGCAAGCTCGCTTACCTGATGAAGCTGTTGACGCCCGGCCTGGTGTTTGCCGATGACGCCGACAAATTCGCCGCCGCGCTGGCGGCCAATGTCCCCCAGGGAACCGAGATTGCGGCGTCGCGCGGCACTGTGCCCGGCCGCGAGGTGACGATGCTGAGCCAGTTGCTGGCGACCCCGCAGCATCCCGGCCTCGATGCCGCGCACGCCGCCATCGGCCCGGATACGATTGCAAAGTTCCTGCTGACCTCGGGCTCGACCGGCAACCCCAAGGCGGTCATCAACACCCAGCGCATGATCTGCGCCAACCAGGTGATGCTGCGCGAGACGCTGGCGTTCCTGAAGGACGAGCCGCCTGTCATCGTCGACTGGCTGCCCTGGAATCATACCTTCGGCGGCAACCACAATATCGGGCTGACGCTGTTCAACGGCGGCTCGATGTATCTCGACGAGGGCAAGCCGATGCCCGGCGGCATCGAGGAAACCGTGCGCAATCTTGCCGAGATATCGCCGACGGTCTATTTCAACGTGCCGAAGGGCTATGAATCGCTGCTGCCGTATCTGCGTGACGACAAGGCACTGCGGGCGAAATTCTTTCACCGCCTGCATGCGATGTTCTTCTCGGGTGCGGCGCTGTCGCCCTTCGTCTGGAACAGTCTCGATGAACTCGCGGTGGCCGAGACCGGCTACCGTGTGCCTGTCCTGACCGGCCTCGGCGCCACCGAGACCGCGCCGTTCTTCATGTCCGTCAAACCCGCGACCAGCCGCTCCGGCCATGTCGGGCTTCCGGTTTCCGGCAATGACGCGAAACTGATCCCGAACAACGGCAAGCTCGAGGTTCGCGCCAAAGGGCCCAACGTCACTCCGGGCTATTGGCGGCAGCCGGAATTGACGGCGGCGGCGTTCGACGAGGAAGGTTTTTACAAGTTCGGCGATGCGCTGAAGCCGGTTGATGCCAGTGATTTCGACAAGGGTTTCGATTTCGACGGCCGCATCGCCGAGGATTTCAAGCTCGCCAGCGGCACCTGGGTCAGCGTCGGCCCGTTGCGCGCGCGGCTTGTCGCGGCCTGTGCCCCGATGGTGCGCGACGTCGTGATCGCCGGTATCAACCGCGACGAGATCTCGGCGCTGGTGATCCTCGATCTCGACGGCTGCCGCCTGATCAACCCCACGCTCCCGCCGGATGATCTTGCCGCAACCGCCTCCGATCCGCTGATCCGCGACGCGTTTCGCGAGCGGCTGACGAGGTTCCTCGGAGCGGCGACCGGGTCTTCGACCCGGATCACGCGCGCGGTCCTGCTCGATACACCGCTGTCGATCGACCGCGGCGAAGTCACCGACAAGGGCTCGATCAACCAGCGCGCGGTGCTGGATCACCGCAGCGGCCTGATCGACCTGCTCTATTCGCCGACACCGCCGGCCCACGTCATAACGCTGTAATCTGACACGACGAACAGTTTTTTTGGGGAGAAGACCATGCAGTTGAAGGATCAGGCCGCCATCGTTACCGGAGGTGCATCGGGACTGGGAGCTGCGACCGCGCGCCGGCTGGCTGCAGGCGGCGCCAGGGTTGCGGTGTGCGACCTCAACGCCAAGCTGGCTGAAACCCTCGCCGCCGAGATCGGCGGCGTCGCGGTGGCCTGCGACGTTTCGGATGCCGCCTCCGCGGAAGCCGCCATCGCCACGGCATCCAAGGCGCATGGCCCGGCGCGCATCCTGGTGAACTGCGCCGGTATCGGCGTGGCCAAGCGGGTGGTCGGCCGCGACGGTCCGATGCCGCTCGCCGATTTCGACAGGGTGATCAAGGTCAACCTGATCGGCTCTTTCAACATGCTGCGGCTGGCGGCCGCCGAAATGGCCAAGCTGGAGCCGCTCTCGACCGGCGAGCGCGGCGTGGTGATTTCCACTGCGTCGGTGGCGGCCTATGACGGCCAGATCGGGCAGTCGGCCTATTCGGCCTCGAAGGGCGGCATCGTCGCGATGACGCTGCCGATCGCGCGCGAACTGGCGCAGTTCGGCATCCGCGTGCTGACCATCGCGCCCGGCCTGTTCCTGACGCCGCTGCTGGGTGGCTTGCCGCAGGAGGCGCAGGACTCGCTCGCCGCCGCGATCCCGTTCCCGCACCGGCTCGGCCAGCCGGAAGAGTTCGCATCCCTGGCGATGCACATGATCGACAACCCCTACCTCAACGGCGAGGTGGTGCGGCTCGATGCCGCGCTGCGCATGGCGCCGAAATAAAGGACGGGCGCATGTTCGTCCACCGGCGCGAGGTTCAGATTCAGTGGGGCGACTGCGACCCCGCCAATATCGTCTATTACCCGCGCTACTTCGCGATGTTCGACGATTCGACCTCGATCATGTTCGAGGCCGCCGGCTTCTCGAAGCAGGACATCGTCCATAAATACGGCCTGGTCGGCATTCCCATGGTCGATACCCGGGCGAAATTCCATATCGCCTCGACCCATGGTGACTGGATCACGATCGAAAGCCGGATCGAGAGTTTTGGGCGCTCGAGCTTCGAGGTGACCCACAAGGTGTTCAAGGGCGAGGCGCTGGCGATCGAGGCGTTCGAGAAAAGGGTGCTGGTCGGACGCCATCCGGACGATCCGAACCGGCTGAAATCGGCGCCGATGCCAGAAGAGATCATTGCGAGGTTCAAGCAAGGCTGAAGAGCTGACCTGCAGAGGCTGACTTTGGCAGGCTCATGATCTAAAGAAGGGGCTGAATAATCAGCCCGGATTTGATCTAGGTTGGATAACAACGTCAAAAGGGAGGAATGAATGAACAAGTTTTACCTGTCGGCCGCGGTTGTCGCGGCGTCGCTGGCACTGCCGGCATTGCCTGCGATGGCGCAAGCCAGCGAAATCGTCATCGGCATCACCGTCACCACCACCGGCCCGGCCGCCGCGCTCGGCATTCCCGAGCGCAACGCGCTCGAATTCGTGCCGAAGGAAATCGGCGGCGTGCCGCTCAAGGTGATCACGCTCGATGACGGCGGCGATCCGACCGCCGCCACCACCAACGCCCGCCGCTTCGTCACGGAGTCCAAGGCCGACATTATCATGGGGTCGTCCACCACCCCGCCGACGGTCGCGGTCTCCACCGTCGCCAACGAAGCCGGCATTCCGCACTTCGGGCTGGCGCCGTTCCCGATCACGCCGGAACGCGCCAAGTGGTCGGTCGGCATGCCGCAGCCGGTTCCGATCATGGGCAAGGTGCTGTACGAGCACATGAAGGCCAACAAGGTCAAAACCGTCGGCTATATCGGCTACTCCGATTCCTACGGCGATCTCTGGTTCAACGACTTCAAGAACCAGGCCGTCCCGATGGGCATGACGGTGGCCACCGAAGAGCGTTTCGCCCGGCCGGATACCTCGGTCGCGGGACAGGTGCTGAAACTGCTCGCCGCCAATCCCGATGCGATCCTGGTCGGCGCCTCCGGCACCGCGGCAGCATTGCCGCAGACCACGCTGCGCGAACGCGGCTACAAGGGCCTGATCTACCAGACCCACGGCGCCGCCAGCATGGACTTCATCCGCATCGCCGGAAAGGCGGCGGAAGGCGTCATCATGGCCTCCGGTCCGGTGATGTCGCCGGAAACCCAGCCCGACAGCGCGCTGACCAAGAAGCCGGGCCTCGCGCTCAACACCGCCTATGAAGCCAAATACGGCCCCAACAGCCGCAGCCAGTTCGCCGGCCATTCCTACGACGCTTTCGAAGTTCTCAAGCGCGTCATCCCGGTCGCGCTGAAGGCCGGCAAGCCGGGCACCGCGGAATTCCGCGAGGGCATCCGCCTGGCCCTGATGAGCGAGAAGGACATGGCGGCCAGCCAGGGCGTCTACAACTTCACCGAAAAAGACCGCTACGGCCTCGATGACCGCTCGCGGATCATCCTGACCGTGAAGGACGGGAAGTACGTTCCGGCGAAGTAAGCGGAGGAATCGTAGGGTGGGCAAAGCGAAGCGTGCCCACCATCTTCCTGCAACGCATGTGATGGTGGGCACGGCGCAAGAGCGCCTTTGCCCACCCTACTTTTCTACGTCCCGCTCGCGCCCTCATGCGCAAATCCGAGATAGCTCGCGGCCACGCGCTGATTGGTGGCGATCTCGCTCGCCGGGCCGTTCAGGATGAACTCGCCGAGCTCCATCACATAGGCCCGGTCCGCGATCTTCAGCGCGGCCTGCGCGTTCTGCTCTACCAGCAGCACCGAGACGCCGGCGGCGCGCAACTCGCCGATGGTGCGAAAAATATCGGCGACGATGATCGGGGCGAGGCCGAGGCTGGGTTCGTCCAGCATCAGCAGTTTCGGCGCGCCCATCAAAGCGCGGCCCATCGCCAGCATCTGCTGTTCGCCGCCCGACAGCGTGCCGGCCAGCTGCTTGCGGCGTTCCTTCAGCCGTGGAAACAGCGTGTAGACCCGCTCGAACGACTGCGTCGCGATCGCCTTGGCGATCCGGAAGGCACCGAGCTGCAGATTGTCCTCGACATTCATGGTGCCGAACAGCTCGCGATGCTCGGGCACCAGGCTGAGGCCTGCGGCGACGCGGTCCTCGATTTCGAGCTGCAGGATGTCCTTGCCGGCAAAGGCCACGCCGCCGGTCAGCGGCAGGATTCCCATAATGGCGTTGAGCAGCGTGGTCTTGCCGGCGCCATTGGCGCCGATGATGGTGACGATCTCGTTGTCGGCGACCTCGAGCGACACCGCACGCACCGCCTCGACCTTGCCGTAGGCGACATGGGCGTCGGTGACTTTCAGCAGCGCGCTCATGCCACCGCTCCGAGATAGGCCTTGATCACGTCCGGATTGGTCTTGATCGCAGCGGGCGTGCCCTCGGCGATCTTGGTGCCGAAGTCGAGCACCACGATGCGGTCGGCGAGGTCCATGACAAAGCCCATGTCGTGCTCGACCAGCAGCACCGACATGCCGCCGTCGCGCAGGGTGCGCAGCAGCGTGGCGAGCCGTTGCTTCTCCATGTGCCGCAATCCGGCCGCCGGCTCGTCGAGCAGCAGCAGCATCGGGTCGACGCACAGCGCGCGCGCGATCTCGACGATGCGCTGCTGGCCGAGCGACAGGCTGCCTGCGGGCTGATCGATCTGGTCGGTGAGCCCGACGCGCTCGATCTGGCGGGCGGCTTCCGCCAGCAATTTGGCTTCGTCGGCGCGGTCGAGCCGGAGCATGCTGGAGATGGCGCCGGAATGGCCGCGCAGATGTGCGCCGATCGCGACGTTTTCCAGCACGCTCATGTCGGGCACCAGCTTGACGTGCTGGAAGGTTCTGGCGATGCCGAGTTTCACCACCTCCTGCGGCGGCGCGTTGTCGATGTTCCTGCCGTTCACCGTGATGGTGCCGCCGGTGGAGGTGAGCACGCCGGTGATCAGGTTGAAGGTCGTGCTCTTGCCGGCGCCGTTGGGGCCGATCAGGGCGACGATCTCGCGGGCCTGGACGTCGAACGAGACGTTGTTGACGGCGATCACGCCGCCGAACTGTTTTCGCGCATTATCGATCTTGAGCAGCGCGCCGGGGGCTGTGGCCGGGCGGTCGCGCGCGGGCAGCGTGAGCGAAGTATCGGGCCGCCTGCGGGCCGGCTTGAACGGCAGCCGACTCATTAACCAGGGCCAGACACCGGTCGGCGCCAGCTGCAGCAGCAGCACGAGCAGGATACCGAACACGATGGTCTCGAGCTGGCCTTCGCCGCGGAACAGCAGCGGCAGGTAGCTCTGCAGGATCTCTTTCAGGATGACGACGATGCCGGCCCCCAGCACCGCGCCCCAGACATAGCCGGCGCCGCCGACCACCGCGATGAAGAGATATTCGATGCCGGCATGGGCGCCGAACGGGGTCGGGTTGGCGGCGCGCTGGAAATGCGCATAGAGCCAGCCCGACAGCCCGGCCAGCATGGCCGCATAGATGAACACCAGCAGCTTTGCCCGCGGGGTTTGTACGCCGAAGGCTTCGGCGGCGATGTGGCCGCGGCGCAGCGCGCGGATCGCGCGGCCGGTGCGGGAGTCCAAAAGGTTCATGCTCAGGAGCGCGCAGATCAGCACCGCGATCCAGATCGCGTAATAGATCGTGCCGGCATCGAGCATCTTGAGCGTGCCGATCGACAGCGGCGGAATCCCGGTGATGCCGTCGTTGCGGCCGAGGAATTCCAGCTTGCTGAACAGATAGAACAGGCCGATGCCCCAGGCGATGGTGCCGAGCGGCAGATAGTGGCCGGACAGCCGCACCGTGACGAGGCCGAGCAGCACCGCGGCGCCGCCGCTGACCAGAAGCGACAGCGGCAGCGTCAGCCATGGCGATACGCCATAGGCTGTGGTCAGCACCGCGGTGGTGTAGGCCCCGAAACCGCAGAACGCCGCCTGGCCGAACGAGGTCAGGCCGCCGACGCCGGTCAAGAGCACCAGCCCCATCGCCACCAGCGCGGCGAGGCCGATATTGTTGAGCAGCACGATCCAGAACGGCGGCATGCCCGGGATCAGCGGGATCACCGCCATCAGGCCTGCGAAGATCGAGATGGGTAACAGTCGCTGCGTCATCGCCGTCAATCCTTCTCTTCCTCGACCGCGGGCGCGGCAAGCGACCGCAGCACGAGGACCGGAAGGATCAGCGTGAAGACGATGACTTCCTTGAAATTGCTGGCATAGAACGACGAGAACGCCTCGACGGTGCCGACCACCAGCGCCGCCACCGCGGTCAGGGGGTAGCTGACGAGGCCGCCGATGATCGCGGCGATAAAACCCTTCAGGCCGATCAGGAAGCCGGTGTCGTAATACAGCGTCGTGATCGGCACGATCAGGATGCCCGACAATGCGCCGATCACCGAGGCGAGCAGGAAGGCGATCTGTCCCGACAGCGTGGTGCGGATGCCGACGAGGCGAGCGCCGAGCCGGTTGACGGCGGTGGCGCGCAGCGCCTTGCCATAGAGCGTGAAGCCGAAGAACAGCCACAGCCCGACGATGAAGGCGATGGTGATGGCGTAGACCGCGATGCTCTGTCCGGTGAAGCGCAGCGGGCCCACCATGAAGGCGGCATCCGAGATGCTCGGACCGCGCTGGCCTTCGGCGCCGAAGAACACCAGGCCGAGACCCTGCAGCGCGAGGTGGGCGCCGACCGAGGCGATCAGCAGCACCAGCACCGAAGTGTGCGCCAGTGGCTGGAAGACCAGGCGGTAGAGAAACAGCCCGATCGCCGCGACGATCAGCAGCGACAGCGCGATATTGACCGCGATCGGCGTGTTCTTGCCGGCGAACCAGAATGTCAGGGCGTAGATCGCCACCGGCAGCAGGATGTTGATCGCGAAGGCGCGGGCGACGAGGCGCAGGTGCAGCGCGCGGCGGCCGCCGAACAGGTCGAGGCCGAACGCCACCACGCCCATCGCCACCGCGAGCTGGGCGGTGCCCGGCATGTTGCCCGCCGACAGCGTGGCATAGGTCAGCGCGCCGAAGGTGACGAACTCGCCCTGCGGAATCAGGATGACGCGGGTGACGGCGAACACCAGCACCAGCGCAAGGCCGAGCAGGGCGTAGATCGCGCCATTGGTGATGCCGTCCTGCACCAGGAACAGCATGATTGTCGTGTTCAAGACCGGGCGCTCCCCATCACGCGTCGGACCGGTCGCGGCCTTGAGCGGCCGCTGACCGTCAAATAACAGCAGTTGAAAAGTCCCGCCGATATTCGGTATGGTGCATAACAATTATCAAATATAACTTCAAGGCCCGTCCACTGTGTCGGGGTCCTGCCCAAGCCTACCGGGATTGCGAGCCTCGAGCGATGACTGTTTCCAAAACCGCCAGCGCTACCGCCGCCGTCGATGCCGCCAAGCCGTCCCGCGCCGGGCGCAAGGAGCCGGCCGAGGGCTCGGTTGACGAGGCGGCGCTGCAGCTCGGCGAATTGTCCGAGCTCTTGGGCTATTCGCTCAAGCGCGCGCAGCTGAGGGTGTTCGAGGATTTTCTGCGCTGCGTGGCGCCGCTGCAGCTGACGCCGGCGCAGTTCTCGGTGCTGTTGCTGCTTGACAAGAATCCCGGCCGCAACCAGACCGAGATCGCCAACACGCTCGGCATCCTGCGGCCGAATTTCGTGGCGATGCTGGACGGCCTCGAGAGCCGCGATCTGTGTACGCGGATCCGTTCGACCAACGACCGCCGTTCCCACATCCTGATGCTGACCGACAAGGGCCGCGCGGTGCTGGCCCGCGCCAAGAAGCTGGTCGCTACCAAGCATGAAGCCCGTCTCAACGAATTGCTGGGACCCGCCAACCGCGCCGCGCTGCTGGACATGCTGGCGACGATCGCAAGAGAGTTTTGATCACGCCACTCGCGCCACCGTCATCCTGAGGTGCCGTCGCACTTGCGACGGCCTCGAAGGATGGGCCGCGAGCGGAGCAAGTCATCCTTCGAGGCTCGCCGAAGAGGCGAGCACCTCAGGATGACGGTGAGAGTGAAAATGACAATCAGGCCGCGATGATCCGGCCGGGAGCCTTCCGCGCCGCGTAGCGTGCGAGGTACAGCCGCTCGATCTCGGCTGCGGGCAGCGGCCGGCTGAACAGGAAGCCCTGCATCTCGGTACAGCCCTCGGAAGCGACCTTGTCGCGCTGTTCTCCGGTTTCGACGCCTTCGGCCGTTGTGGTCATGCCCATGCCGTTGGCGAGCGCCGCGACCGCGCGCACGATATTGAGCGAGCTGGTGTTGTCCGCAATGTTCTTGACGAACGAGCGGTCGATCTTGATCTTGTCGAACGGAAAACACTGCAGGTAGGTCAGCGAGGAATATCCGGTGCCGAAATCGTCCATCGCGATCCGGATCCCCAGGGACCGCAACTGGTGAAGCACGGCAAGCGTCGCCTCCCTGTTATGCAGCAGCACGCTCTCGGTGATCTCGATTTCGAGCCGTGTCGGATGCAGGCCTGAGCCGGCGAGCGCGCCGACGATGATCTGCATCAGGCCGGGATTGCGAAACTGGACGGCCGAAATATTGACGGCGACATGGAGGTCATCGGGCCAGGCCGCCGCGGTAGCGCAGGCCTCCCGGATCACCCATTCTCCCATCGGCACGATGAACCCGATCTCCTCGGCCAGGGGAATGAAGCTGGCTGGCGAGACCAGTCCGTGCTGTGGGTGATTCCAGCGGATCAGGGCCTCGAAGCCGCTGACCTCGTTGCTCGCCAGATTGACCACCGGCTGGTAGTAGAGTTCGAACTCGCCTGCAGGCAGCGCCTTGCGCAGATCCCGCTCCATGATGCGGCGGGTCTGCATCAGGTGGTCCATCGCGGGCTCGAAAAACCGGAAGGTGCCGCGCCCGTCGCCCTTCGCCCGATAAAGCGCGAGGTCGGCATTGCGCAGCAGCTTGTCGGGGATCAATCCGTCGCCCGGCCCGACCGCGATGCCGATGCTGGCGCCGATCGTCGCCTGATGGCCGTCGAGGTTGAAGGGTTCGCCGATCGATCCGATGATGCGCTGCGCCAGCACGGTGGCCGCGGCCGGATCGGTGATCGGCGCCTGCACGATCACGAATTCATCGCCGCCCATCCGGGCGATGGTGTCGGTCTCGCGCACCAGGGCGCGCAGCCGGTCCGCCACTATCTTCAGAAGCTTGTCGCCGGCATGATGGCCGAACGTATCGTTGACCGCCTTGAACTGATCGAGATCGAGATGATGCACCGCAACGGATTCCGTCGCGTGGATACGGCGGCCCAGCGCCTGTTCGAGCCGCTCGTTCAGCAACACCCGGTTGGCGAGATCGGTCAGCGCGTCGTGGTGCGCCATGTACTCGATCTTGACCTCGGATTGCCGCTGCTCGGTGATATCTTCATGGGTGGCGACCCAGCCGCCATCGGGTCTGGGCCGGTGCCGGATCTTGATGGTGCGCCCGTTGCGCAGTTCGGCGATGCTGTCGTGCGGTTCGCAGGATACGGCGACCGTGGTGCGCCACTGCATGTATTCTTCCACCGACATCGCCGGAAAGCTGCCGGCTTCAAACCGCATCTCGACGATGTCGGCCAGCGCCGTGCCGGGGCGGACGCGGTCGCGTTGCAGATCGTACATGTCGAGGTAGCGATCGTTGCACACGATCAGGCGGTGGGCGGAGTCGAAGAAGCACAGGCCCTGCGACATATTGTTGATGGCGGTGTCGAACTGCAGGTTGGCGATCCGCAAATTTTCCTCGTGTGCCTGGCCGAGTTCGACCTGCCGCTTCAGGCGCGCGCTCAGTTCCTCCCGCTCGGTGATGTCCTCATGGGTGGCCATCCCGCCGCCGTCCGGCATTGGACAGACCGTGTAGGAAATGATCCTGCCGTCGGGAAGCTCAAGCACCGTTGTGCCTGCAACGATGGCGTTTGCAACGTGCTGCTGGATGCGCGGGGCGGGCTTCGAAAGCACCTTGAGGCCCAGATTGAGCCGGTGCTCGGCAAGTTCGCTGACGGGCGTTCCGGGCACTATCTGCTCGGAAGAGAGCCGGTAGATTTCGGCATATCGCCGGTTGCAGAAGACGATTTGGCGCTTGCTGTCGAAGATGATGAGCCCGAGCGACAGGTTGTTGATGGCGTACTCGAAGAGCCGGGCCGGATCAGCCGGTTTCGGATCGCTGGCTTGCGCAATAAAATCCGCCATCTGGCGTTTCCCTGCGCTGACGTTGCAGCGCTTCCGACCTTAAGGCTGGGATTAAAGCAGCAGCCAGGTGAATTGCGGCTTGAGATCTCGGAATTTCGGGCAGTTCTTCGAAATGGCCTGAACAATGCGTTAACAATTTCCGCTTCCACTTCTCCCCAGCCCACCGCTTCGCGGGAGGAGAGGAGAAGCACTAGTCCACCAGGATCACCCTGACATCGTTGACATTGGTCAGCGTCGGGCCGGTCAGCACGAGATCGCCGGTCTTCTCGAAAAACGTGGTGGCGTCGTTGTCGTCGAGGCAGGCCTTGGCGTCGAGGCCGAGCGACCTCATTTTCGCGAACGTGGTTGAATCGATCATCGCGCCGGCGGGATCGCTGGCACTTCCGGCGCCGCCGTCGGCGCCGTCGGTATCCGCGGCCAGCGCCGAAATACCTGAGGTGTCCCCGAGCAAGGCGGCGAGCGCCAGTGCGTATTCCTGGTTGGGGCCGCCGCGCCCGTTGCCGCGCACGGTCACCGTGAGTTCGCCGCCGGAAAGGATCGCCAGCCGCTTGCCCTCGGCGCGCGCCTGCAGCGCCAGCCGCGCGTGATCGGCGGCGACGCCGCGGGCCTCGCCCTCGAGGTCGGCGCCGAGATCGATGATTGCATAGCCGGCGTCCCGTGCCAGCTTGATCGCAGCATCGAGCGACGCCTTGGGTCGCGCAATCAGTTCGAAATGCGCGCGCGTAAAGGCGGGGTCGCCGGGCTTGCAGCTCTCGTTCGCGGGATCATCGAGTGCCGCACGGACGGCGTCGTCGACCGCGAGCCGGTATTTCGCGACCAGCGCGCGCGCATCCGAAAGCGTGGTCGGATCCGGCACGGTCGGTCCCGATGCGATCGCCGAGGGATCGTCATGCGGCACGTCCGAGATCGCCAGCGTCACGATCTCGGCCAGCCTGCCGGCGCGCGCCAGCCGTCCGCCCTTGATCCGCGACAGATGCTTGCGCACGGTGTTGACCTCGCCGATCGGCGCGCCCGAGCGCAGCAGCGCGCGGGTCACCTGCTGCTTCTGCGCGAACGACACGCCTTCGACCGGCGCGATCCAGTTCGCCGAGCCGCCGCCGGACAGCAGCACCAGCAACAGGTCGTCGGGACCCGCATCCTGCGCCAGCAGCAGGCTCTCCGCAGCACCCCTGAGGCCGGCCTCGTCGGGCACCGGATGGCCGGCTTCGACCACCCTGATCCGCCGCGTCGGTACGCCGTGGCCGTGACGGGTGGTCGCGATCCCGGTGAGCCGCGCTGGCGGCAGCCCCAGGTCGTCGAGATAGTGGCGCTCCGCCGCGGCCGCCATGGCGGCGGCGCCCTTGCCGGCGGCGAGGCAGATGACCCGGCCCTTTGGCGCCGGGCGCAGGTGTCGCGCCAGCACGACGTCGGGATGCGCGGCGGCAATGGCGGCGTCGAAGATCGCGCGCAGGAGAGGGCGTCTGTCGGTCATCGTGTCACGGGAGTTGAGTTGAGAACATGCGACGCCGGTTATCCATCCGTTTGGCGCAAAAGAAAACCCCCGCAGCGTGCTGCGGGGGTTTTGCGCGAGCCTTGAGGGGCCGCGCGGTTGCCGTCAGGCCTCAGTTGGTGGCGTCGCCGCTCAGGATTTCGCCGAACCGTTCCCAGGTCTCGCCCTTGAACTTGATCAGCTGCACCGACGAGATCGGCGCGAAGTCGGTCGGGCCGGTGTTGACCTTGATGCCGGGCAACAGACCGCCCAGTTCCAGGTTCTTGATGTTGGCCGCCTGCTTCATGACGTTCTCGCGGGTGAGATTGTCGCCGCACTGCTTGAGCACTGCCACCAGGCCCTGCGCGGCGGTGTAGCCGAACATGACGTTGGCATCGATGCGATTGCCTTCGGGGAAGTACTTGGTGAGGAACTCGTCGAACGCCTTCATGCCGGCGTCGTCCTTCCACTGCGCGTCGGACGTGTCCTTCAGATAGGCGGACGAGATGATGCCCTGGCCGGCGTCAAATCCGGCCGGCTTCATCACAGCGCCGATCGATCCCGAGACGTTGTTGAGGTAGTGAACCGGCTTCCAGCCGATTTCCGCGTTCTTCTTGATCGCCTGGGCGGCAAATTTCGGCGTGGTGATGTTGACGAACACGTCGGCGCCGCTCGATTTGAGCTTGACGATGTGGGAGTCGATCGTCGGCTCCGAAACCTCGTAGCTTTCTTCCAGAACGATCATCGATGCCTTGGCGCCGAGCCCGTCCTTCAGGCCCTTCAGGTAATCCTTGCCGTAGTCGTCGTTCTGATAGAGCACGCCGATCTTGGCGTTCGGATGTTCCTTGAGGATGTGCTTGGCATAGATCTGGGTTTCGCTCTGGTAGTTGGGCTGCCAGCCCATGGTCCAGGGAAAGTTCTTGGGGTCGTTCCACTTGGTGGCGCCGGTGGCGACGAACAGCTGCGGCACCTTCTTGGAGTTCAGGTACTTCTGGATCGCCGAGTTCGGCGGCGTCCCGAGCACGTTGAAGAGGAGCAGAACCTCGTCGCTCTCGACCAGCTTGCGGGCCTGCTCGACGGACTTAGGCGGGCTGTAGCCGTCGTCATAGCTGATGAAATTGATCTTGCGGCCGTTGATGCCGCCCTCGGCATTGATCTTCTTGAAGTAGGCCTCTTCGGTCTTGCCGATCGTGCCGTAGGCGGAAGCAGGTCCGCTGTAGGGCATGATGTTGCCGATCTTGATTTCGGTATCGGTGGCGCCGCTATCGTATTTTTTTTGTGCGAGCGCGCCGCTGCTGGTTGCGGTAAACATGGCGAACGCCGCCGAGGCAATAGCAAGTTTCTTGGTCGTTATAGGCATTCCAATTCTCTCCCATTTTCTTAATGTTGTGCGGGACTTATGGCATGGCCTGCTGGGGCCTTCAAGAAAAAGCCCCCGCGCGTTGGCGCGGGGGCAGGTTCCATCGTCGTTATGGGCAGTCGGTCAAATCCCGAAGCTGCCTCAGTTGGTGGCGTCGCTGCTCAGGATTTCACCGAACCGCTCCCAGGTTTCACCCTTGAAACGGATCAACTGCACCTGCGAGATCGGAGCGAAGTCGGTGGGGCTGGTGTTGACCTTGATGCCGGGCAACAGGCCGCCGAGTTCGAGGTTCTTGATGCTGGCGGCCTGCTTCATGACGTTCGCGCGCGTCAAATCGTCGCCGCACTGTTTCAGCACATGAACGATGCCTTGCGCGACGGTGTAGCCGTACATCACCGAGCCGTCGATCCGGTTGCCTTCGGGGAAGTACTTGGTGAGGAACTCGTCGAACGCCTTCATGCCCGGGTCGTTCTTCCACTGCGGGTCGGAGGTGTCCTTCAGGTAGGCGGATGAGATGATGTCCTGACTGTTCTCGAAACCGGCCGGCTTGATCACGCTGCCGATCGAGGCGGAGACGTTGTTGAGAAAGTGCAGCGGCTTCCAGCCGATTTCCATGTTCTTCTTGATCGCCTGCGCCGCGAATTTCGGCGTGGTGATGTTGATGAACACGTCGGCGCCCGACGATTTGAGCTTGACGATGTGGGAGTCGATGGTCGGCTGCGAGACTTCGTAGCTTTCTTCCATCACGATCATCGAGACCTTGGCGCCCAGCCCGTCCTTCAGGCCCTTCAGGTAGTCCTTGCCGTAGTCGTCGTTCTGGTAGAGCACGCCGATCTTGGCGTTCGGCTTTTCCTTGAGAATGTACTTGGCGTAGATCTGGGTTTCGCTCTGGTAGTTGGGCTGCCAGCCCATGGTCCAGGGGAAGTCCTTCGGGTCGTTCCACTTGGTGGCGCCGGTGGCAACGAACAGTTGCGGCACCTTCTTCGAATTCAGGTACTTCTGGATCGCCGAGTTCGGCGGCGTGCCGAGCGGATTGAAGACGAACAGTACCTCGTCGCTCTCCACCAGCTTGCGCGCCTGCTCGACCGTTTTCGGAGGGCTGTAGGCGTCGTCATAGCTGACGAAGTTGATCTTGCGGCCGTTGATGCCGCCCTCGGCATTGATCTTCTTGAAGTAGGCTTCCTCGGTCTTGCCGATCACGCCATAGGCGGAAGCGGGTCCGCTGTAGGGCATGATGTTTCCGATCTTGATCTCGGTGTCGGTGGCGCCGGTGTCGTATTTCTTCTGCGCGAGCGCGCCGCTGCTGGATACGGCAAGCATCGCGACGGCAGCCGAAAGGGCTCCCAATCGCAACTGGATGAAAGGCATCTGGATCTCCCTGATCTCGGTGTGAGTTGTGTCGTTTTTTGCAATGGGCGCTCGTTGCGGCGCTTGTGCACATTCAATACCTTTCGCAGGGTCCCATCAAGAAAAAGCCCCCTGCGACGGAGGTCGCAGAGGGCTTTTTATTCGGGCGAAACGGGCCGGTGTGTATTCCGCTATGTGGAATACCTCCTAGCCCTTCCTGAGTTTGCCGAGCATGTGCTGCGCCACCATGGCGACCTGCCGCGCGCCATGCGGTACCAGGAAGATCACGAGGAACAACAGCACGCCGAACACCGCACCGGAGAGGCCCTTCGAAATCCCCTCGGCGATGTTAGGTACGAAGATGATGAAGGCGGAACCGACGATCGATCCCGGCAGCCAGCCGACGCCGCCGACCACCATGCCGAGAAACAGCGAGATCGCCAGCGTGATGGTGTAGCCGTCGGGCGCCACGAACTGCACCGCGATGGCGCCGAGCCCGCCGGCCACGCCCGTGATGCCGGCGCTGACGCCGAACGCCAGCGTCTTGTACAGCGCGACGTCGACGCCCATCGCGGACGCCGCGATCTCATTGTCGCGGATCGCCATGAAGGCGCGGCCGGAACGCGACTTCAGGAGGTTGACCGAGGCGATGTAGATTCCGATCGCGACCGTGAGCGTGAAATAATACAGCCACCTGTCCTGCGAGATTGGCAGGCCGAACGGCGCATCGGGCTTGGTCACCACCAGGCCCTGCACGCCGCCGGTCCAGTGCTCGAACACGCCGAGCTTCAGCAGTTGCGGCATCGCCACCGCCAGCGCGAAGGTCGCCAGCGCCAGATAGATGCCGCTCAGCCGCAGCGCCGGCTGGCCGAACAGATAGCCGAAGCCGAAACAGATCAGGCCGGCAATGGGCAAGGTCAGCGCGTAGTTCACGCCGAAATGTTCCATCAGGATGGCCGAGGTGTAGGCGCCGACCGCGTAGAACGCGCTCTGGCCCAGCGAGAACTGGCCGCTGCCGCCGGTCAGGATGTTCAGCGCCAGCACCGCCAGCGCATAGATCAGCAGCATGGTGAGCTGGAACACGATGAAGTTCTTCACGAACATCGGCCCGATGATCAGCAATGCCAGCATCACCAGTGACGCCCCGAGGCCGAGGGTCATGGCTTTCTTGGGAACGGCCTCGACCGCCGGTGCGTCGCTTGCGACTTCGTCAACTGCGCTCATGATCAAACTCGCTTCACGATGGGACGGCCGAACAGGCCTGCCGGTTTGAGGACCAATACGGTGATGATAAGCGCCAGCGCGATCGGCAATTTAAGTTCATTGCCGACGCCGGGAATGTAGGTCCCGGCCAGATTCTCGAACACGCCGACCAGGAAGCCGCCGACCACCGCGCCGAGCGGGCTGGTCAGGCCGCCAAGCACGGCGGCGGCAAACCCGTAGATCAGCACGCCGCCCATCATGTTCGGCTCCAGGAACACGACAGGTGCGATCAGGATACCGGCGATGGCGCCGATGGCGGAGGCCATGCCCCAGCCCAGCGCGATCATCCATGAGGTGTTGATGCCGACCAGCCGAGCCGATTCCGGCAGCGACGCGGCCGCGCGCATGGCGAGGCCGATCCGCGTGAACTGGAAGAACAGATAGAGCAGGATCAGCAATCCCACCGTGACGCCGATCATGCCGGCCTGATGGGTCGAGATGAGCTGGCTGCCGAGGAAGGGCGAGGATCCGAACGGCGTCGGAAACTGCTTGATGGTGAAGTCCCAGGTCAGTCCGGCGACACTGTTGACGATGGCGAACAGGGCGATGAAACCGGCGACATTGGTCAGCACCGGCGCCTTGGCGAGCGGCTTGAACAGCAGCCGCTCGATGGCGATGCCGCCGGCGAACGAGAACACCAGCGTGAACAGGAAGGCCCACCAGTACGGCACGCCCCATTGCATCAGCTGCCAGGCGATGAAGGTCGAGAACATCGCCATTTCGCCCTGGGCGAAGTTCAGATGATCGATCGCCTGGTAGATCATGACCACGGCGAGCGCCATGCAGGCATAGATCGCGCCGGTGGCGACGCCAGCCAGGACTTGGTTGATGAAAAGTTCCACGGCTGCGTTCCTCAATAACCGAGATAAGATTTACGAACGTCTTCGTTGTTCGCGATTTCGGCAGCGCTTCCCGACATCACGATGCGTCCGGTTTCGATGACGTAGGCCTTGTCGGCGAGCTCCAGCGCCAGCTGCGCGTTCTGCTCCACCACCAGGATCGTGACCTTGTCCTCGCGGTTGATCTTGCCGAGGATCTTGAACAGGTCGCGCACGATCAGGGGCGCCAACCCGAACGAGGGCTCGTCCAGCAGCATCAGCCGCGGACGCAGCATCAGCGCGCGGGCAACCGCCAGCATCTGCTGTTCGCCGCCCGACAGCGTGCCGGCCTGCTGGGTGTGGCGTTCCTTGAGGACCGGGAAGTGATCGTACATCCGCTCGATGTCGGAGACGACGCCGGCCTTGTCCTTGCGCGTGATGGCGCCGAGCTGGAGGTTTTCCTCCACCGTCATGGTGGTGAAGGTGCCGCGGCCCTGCGGCACATGGGCGATGCCGAGCCGGACGATGTTCTCGGTGGAGCGGCCGTTCAGCGATGCGCCGTCGAACTCGATCGAGCCGGTCGAACGCACCATGTTGCAGATCGCGCGCAGCGTGGTGGTCTTGCCGGCGCCGTTGGCGCCGAGCAGGGTGGTCAGGCTGCCTTCGTTGAGACCGAATTCGAGGCCGTGAAGCGCCTGGACCTGGCCGTAGTAGGCCCGCAGATCCTTGATATTGAGCATCGCGGTCATTGGTCCTTGCTCCCCAGATAGGCTTTGATGACATCCGGGTCGGACTGCACCTGGGCAGGCGTGCCCTCGGCGAGCTTGCGGCCGAAATTCAGCGCGACCACGTGGTCGGCGATCGACATCACGAGGCCCATGTGATGCTCGACCAGCAGGATGGTCATGTGGCGGTCGTCGCGGATCCGGCGGATCAGGTCGCCGAGCACGTGGACTTCCTCGTGGTTGAGGCCGCCGGCGGGCTCGTCGAGCAGCAGGATCTTCGGTTCCGCCGCCAGCGCGCGCGCCAGTTCGACGCGCTTCTGGGTACCGAACGGCAGGCCGGACACCACGGTGTGGGCGACGTCGTCGAGGTCGAGATAGCTGATGATCTCGTGGACCTTCTTGTTGAGTGCGGCTTCGCCGCGGCGAACCCAGCCCAGTTTCAGCGAGTCCGAGATGATGTCGCTGTTGGTGCGGGCATGGGTGCCGACCCTGACGTTGTCGAGCACCGTCAGATTGGGGAAAAGCGCCACGTTCTGGAAAGTGCGGCCGATGCCGATTTCGGCGATCCTGTGCGGCGGGCGCGTCAGGATGCTTTGGCCTTCCATCAGGATGTCGCCGTTGCTCGGCTGATAGAGCCTGGAGAGGCAGTTGAAGAGCGTCGTCTTGCCGGCGCCGTTAGGCCCGATCAGGCCGAGGATCTGGCCCTTGTGCATGTCGAACGATACGCCATTCAAGGCAATGATGCCGCCGAACACGACGCTGACGTCGCGAACCGCAAGCAGGGGGCTTTGCCCCTGCGCGAGCTGTGCCTGCATCATCGGTTACAGCCCAAAATATTCTTCGGGCTGCAATGACTCGTTCGCAGATTCTGCGAACACGTTCGCTGGTCACCTCGATGAAGGCTACCTGATCCCCTCGACCACACGTGCAACTCTCCCTCCTGCTTTCAACTTTTTATTTTCATTTTTTGATTGCGGCGCCGCTCCGCCGAGCGCCGCTTCGATGTTCCTTACCATCGCCACGAGGCGAGGTCCAATATCGTTGCGCAGCCGATCTTCCGTAAAGCGGAATGCCGGCGCGCCACAATTGAAGGCATAGGGGCCGGTTCCGTCATTGAGCTTCAGGCTGACGCCGACGGCGTGAATGTCGTCATGCCACTCGCCGGCCGAGATCGCGAAACCAAGCTTCTCGATGGTTTCGCCGGCGCGTTCGATGCCATCGCGCATCCGCGACCAGCGGCTGCCATAGTGCTCGCGCAGTTCGCGCAACAATGTGGCACGCTCGTCGGGCGGCAGCGCCCAGATATAGGCGCGGCCCATCGCGGTGGTTGCAATCGGCACGCGCGAACCGACGTCCAGTTGAACGCCCAGCGTCTGACCGCGGCTCTGGCCGAAGTAGATCATGCTGGTGCGGTCGCGGCCGCCGACGGCTACGGCGCCGCCGGTCTCGCGCATCAGTTCCTCGCGGAACGGTTCGGACAAATGCCGAACGCCGAGATTTGCCAGGGCGGCATACCCCAGCGCCATGGCTGACGGCGCCAGCTGATACTTCTCGAACCGCGGAACGGGTGTAAGGTAGCCCAGCTTGGTCAAGGTATAGGTCAGCCGCGAAATGGTCGGCTTTGGCAAGTTGGTACGGGCCGCAATCTCCTGATTGCCAAGAAGCCCGTCGTTGGGATGGAATGCGCGCAACACATCAAGACCGCGGGAAAGCGCGACGACGAAGCTGCGATCGGTCGCCACTTTCTTGCCTGGACGCTTCATTGCCTGCCGCCGGACGGACCTCGTTGACAACCGACGTGCTTCAAAATAACCCTCCATGTCAAGGTGTGGAATTGAATTTCGCAGTGCGAAATCAACGAAAACAACCACTCAACGCAAGTTGTCGGGGTGTCATAGCCACTCAACGCAAGTTAAGAATTGGCAAGTTGAGAACAGATCCAAAGAATGGTCCAGAGAACTGATCCAAGGAACTGATCCAAGAACTTATCCAAGAACAAAATGCCCAGGGAGAGTCTCGTGAACGAAGTGGTCAAGCTCGAGCGTCGTGACGTCATCGCTATCGTCACCGTCAACAGTCCTCCGGTCAACGCGTTGAGCGCCGCGGTGCGGGGCGGCATTTTCGACTGCATCAAGAGCGCCATCGCCGATCCCGAAGTGCAGGCGATCGTGCTGACCTGCGCCGGCCGCACCTTCATCGCCGGCGCCGACATCACCGAATTCGGCAAGCCGCCGAAGCCGCCGGGCCTGGCCGAAGTGCTGGTCGTGATGGAGAATTCACCGAAGCCGATCGTCGCCGCGATTCACGGCACCGCGCTGGGCGGCGGCCTCGAGGTCGCGCTGGCCTGCCATTTCCGGGTCGCCACCAAGGACGCGCGGCTCGGCCTGCCCGAAGTCAAGCTCGGCCTGCTGCCGGGCGCCGGCGGTACCCAGCGGCTGCCGCGTGCGGTCGGTCCAGAACTCGCGGTCAAGATGATCGTCGGGGGCGACCCGATCAGCGCCTCGGATGCGCTGAAGCACGGCCTGATCGAGGAGATCGTCGAGGGCCCGGCGTCGGGCGGTGAGGCCTTTGCCCGCAAGGTGCTGGCGGAGAAGCGCCCGCTGCGCAAGCTGCGCGACGACGACTCCAAGCTTGCCGCGGCCAAGGCCGACCGCTCGATCTTCACCAATGCGGTTGCCGCCCTTACCAAGAAGGCGCGCGGGCTGGAAGCGCCGTTCGCCGCCGCCGACGCGGTCGGCGCCGCCATCGACCTGCCGTTCGACGAAGGCCTGAAAAAGGAGCGCGAGGGCTTTCTCAAGCTCGTCGCCAGCGACCAGTCGAAGGCGCAGCGTTATGCCTTTTTCTCGGAGCGCGAAGCCGCCAAGATTGCCGGCGTGCCCGAGGGGACCAAGCCGCGCAATGTCGAGCGCGTCGCCATCATCGGCGCCGGCACCATGGGCGGCGGCATCGCGATGTCGTTCGCCAATGCCGGTATTCCCGTGACGCTGATCGAAACCGGCGAAGAGCAGCTCAAGCGCGGCATGGGCGTGATGCAGAAGAATTATGAGGCCACCGCGGCACGCGGCGGCATTCCCGCCGACGCCCCCGCCAAGCGCATGGGTCTGATCACGGGCAAGGTGGGATTGGAAAACGTTAGGGATGCTGACCTGATCATCGAGGCCGTGTTCGAGACCATGGCGATCAAGAAGGAGGTCTTCGAGGCGCTCGACAAGTTTGCAAAACCCGGCGCGGTACTGGCTTCCAACACCTCCTATCTCAACATCGACGAAATCGCGAAGGTGACAAAACGTCCGCAGGACGTGCTCGGTATGCACTTCTTCTCGCCGGCCAATGTGATGAAGCTGTGCGAGATCGTGCGCGCGGACAAGACCGCGCCGGACGCGCTGACCACCGCGGTCGCGGTCGCGCGCAAGATCGCAAAGGTGCCGGCGGTGGTGGGAGTCTGCGACGGTTTCGTCGGCAACCGCATGCTGGCGCAGCGCGGCAAGCAGTCGGAAAAGCTGCTGTTCGAAGGCGCCTTGCCGCAGCAGGTCGACGCCGTCGTCACCAAATTCGGCATGCCGATGGGACCGTTCGCGATGAGCGATCTCGCCGGCCTCGACATCGGCTGGCGCTCGCGCAAGGACCGCGGCATCAAGTCGGAAATCGCCGACGCGCTGTGCGAAGCCGGCCGCTTCGGCCAGAAGACCGGCAAGGGCTATTACAAGTATGAGGCAGGCTCCCGCGCGGCGCTGCCGGATCCCGAAGTGGAAAAGCTGATCGACGAGACCCTGCAGCGGCTCGGCCGCAAGAAGCGCGTGGTCTCTGACGACGAGATCCTCGAGCGCATGATGTATCCGATGATCAATGAGGGCGCGCGGATCCTCGAAGAGAAGGTCGCGGCGCGTCCGAGCGACATCGACGTGATCTGGCTCTACGGCTATGGCTGGCCGATCTACCGCGGCGGCCCGATGTTCTATGCCGACCAGGTCGGCCTCAAGCACATCGCCGACCGGCTGTCCTATTACGCCAAGGAGACCAACGATCCCTCGCTGGAGCCGTCCCCGCTGCTGAAGCGCCTCGCCGACGAAGGCAAGACCTTTGCGTCGCTGGCGCAGAGCGCGAAGGCAGCGTGATGTGTAACGGCCCTCACAGCATGTCATTCCGGGATGCGCCATCGGTCGGCACTTGCCGACCGATGGCGACAGACCCGGAATCTCGAGATTCCGGGTTCGCTCGCCAAGGGCTCGCGCCCCGGAATGACGAAGTCTTTATGTCCTGCTGAAAGCTTCGATGACCCACCCCGGCGAGCAATTCTATCCGGCAGGCGTTCACTGGGACGACCCGATCGCGCGCGGCACGGTGCCTGACCTGTTGTCGACGGCGGCGGCCGACTACGGCGCGCGGCTGGCGATCGAGTATCGCGACCGGCCGATCAGCTACGCCGGGCTGGAAGCGATGGTCGAGGTTGCCGCCTCTGCGTTCCTGCGCGCCGGCTACGGCAAAAACCATTCGGTGGCGCTGTTCCTCGGCAACTCGCCGGATCATCCGGTCAATTTCTTCGGCGCGCTGAAGGCCGGCGCCCGCATCGTGCATCTGTCGCCGCTCGACGGGGCCATCGCGCTGTCGCACAAGCTGAGCGATAGCGGCGCGCGCGTGCTGGTCACCAGCGATCTCGCGACGCTGCTGCCGACGGCGCTGAAGTTTCTCGAAAAGGGCCTGGTCGACCGCCTGATCGTCTGCCAGGACGACGACTGGGGCGCGGTCGGCAATCCGCACACGCCGATCCCCGACAACCCCGCGATCGTCACCTTCAAGAAATTCACCGACGGCGCCGCCAAGCCTTCGGCATGGCCGCAGCTTGCGGCCGATGATGTCGCGCTGCTGCAATATACCGGCGGCACCACCGGCCTGCCGAAGGGCGCGATGCTCAGCCACGGCAATCTGACCTCGGCGGTGTCGGTCTACGACGTCTGGGGCAGGCCGGGACGCGCCGAGCGCAACAACCCGATCGAGCGCGTGATTTGCGTGCTGCCGCTGTTTCACATTTTTGCATTGACCGTGGTGCTGCTCAGCAGCCTCCGCCGCGGCCACCTGATCTCGCTGCACCAGCGTTTTGACGTCGAGGCCGTGATGCGCGACATCGAGGTCAAGCGCGCCACCTATTTTCCTGGCGTGCCGACGATGTGGATCGCGATCGCAGCCCTTCCCGATCTCGACCAGCGCGACCTCTCCTCGCTGGTCTCCTGCGGCTCCGGCGGCGCGCCGCTGCCGGTCGAAGTGGCAAAGGTGTTCGAGCGCAAGGTCGGCATGAAGCTGAAGAGCGGCTGGGGCATGACCGAGACCTGCTCGCCCGGCACCGGCCATCCCAAGGAGGGACCGGAAAAACCGGGCTCGATCGGGCTGATGCTGCCGGGGATCGAGATGGACGTGGTCGCGCTGGACGATCCGACAAAGGTTTTGCCGCCGGGCGAAACCGGCGAAATCCGCATCCGCGGTCCCAATGTGACAAAAGGTTACTGGAACCGGCCGGCGGAGACCGCCGAGGCCTTCGTCGGCGATCGCTTCCTCACCGGCGACATCGGCTACATGGACGCCGACGGCTATTTCTATCTGGTCGACCGCAAGAAGGACATGATCATCTCCGGCGGCTTCAACGTCTATCCGCAGATGATCGAGCAGGCGATGTATCAGCATCCCGCCGTGCACGAGGTGATCGTGATCGGTATTCCCGACGACTATCGCGGCGAGGCCGCCAAGGCTTTCGTGAAATTGCGCGACGGCGCCAAGCCCTTCACGCTCGACGAACTCAAGGCGTTTCTCGCCGGCAAGCTCGGCAAGCACGAAATTCCCGCAGCCCTCGAATTCGTCGACGAGCTGCCGCGCACCTCGGTCGGCAAACTCTCGCGCCACGAACTGCGCAACCGCCAGCCGGCGCAAGCAAAGCAACCGCAACTGGCGACGGGAGGCGGAAAGTGATCCGCATCCGCGAAAATTCGTCATTCCGGGATGCGCTTCAGGGCGGCATTGCCGACCTGAAGCACAGGCCCGGAATCCATACTCACGATCGTGGTTATGGATTCCGGGCTCGCTCCGCTTCGCTACGCGCCCCGGAATGACAGTTGTGATTTGTTAGCCGTTAATTCATTCGCACACAGGAGGATCCGATGGATCTCAGCTTCAGCAAGGAAGAAGTGGCGTTTCGTGACGAGGTGCGGGAGTTCTTCAGGAACAACGTGCCGCCGGAGACCCGCAAGAAACTGGTCGAGGGCCGTCATCTCTCCAAGGACGAGATGGTCGCCTGGTGGCGCATCCTGAACAAGAAGGGCTGGGGCGTCTCGCACTGGCCGAAGGAATATGGCGGCACCGGCTGGAGCTCGGTGCAGCACTACATCTTCAACGAGGAGCTGCAGATGCATCCGGCGCCGGCGCCGCTCGCCTTCGGCGTCAGCATGGTCGGCCCGGTGATCTACACCTTCGGCAACGAGAAGCAGAAGCAGCAGTACCTGCCGCGCATCGCCAATGTCGACGACTGGTGGTGCCAGGGCTTTTCCGAGCCGGGCTCCGGCTCCGACCTCGCCTCGCTGAAGACCAAGGCCGAGCGCAAGGGCGACAAGTACATCATCAACGGCCAGAAGACCTGGACCACGCTGGCGCAGCACGCCGACATGATCTTCTGCCTGTGCCGCACCGATCCCTCGGCCAAGAAGCAGATGGGCATTTCCTTCATCGTGTTCGACATGAAGTCGAAGGGCGTCACGGTACGCCCGATCGAGACCATCGACGGCGGCCACGAGGTCAACGAAGTCTTCTTCGACGACGTCGAGGTTCCCGTCGAGAACCTGATCGGCGAGGAGAACAAGGGCTGGGACTACGCCAAGTTCCTGCTCGGCAACGAGCGCACCGGCATTGCCCGGGTCGGCGTGTCCAAGGAGCGGCTGCGCCGCATCCGCGACCTCGCCTCCAAGGTCGAGTCCAACGGCAAGCCCATCCTCGAAGACCAGAAGTTCCGCGAGAAGCTGGCCGAGGTCGAGATCGAGCTGAAGGCGCTGGAGCTGACCCAGCTGCGCGTCGTCGCCGACGAGAACAAGCACGGCAAGGGCAAGCCCAATCCCGCTTCTTCCGTCCTGAAGATCAAGGGCTCGGAAATCCAGCAGACCACCACCGAGCTCCTGATGGAAGTGATCGGCCCGTTCGCCGCGCCCTATGACGAGCATGGCGACGAGGGCAGCAACGAATCGATGGACTGGACCGCCCAGATCGCGCCGAGCTATTTCAACAACCGCAAGGTCTCGATCTACGGCGGCTCCAACGAGATCCAGCGCAACATCATCACCAAGGCGGTGCTGGGGCTGTAAGAGGCGCCGCGCAACACACAACGGCTGTCGTCCCCGCGCAGGCGGGGACCCAGTACGCCGCGGCGTCGAGGGTTGTACGCCTGCGATAACTGGATCCCCGCCCCAGTGCGCAATTGCGCACAAGGCGGGGATGACGAGGAGTTCGTAGTTCGTAGGATGGGTGGAGCGAAGCGAAACCCATCGCAACAAGGTCGAACAGTGCGATGGGTTTCGCTTCGCTCTACCCATCCTACGGGTTCAGGCATGATTTGAGAGAGTAAACAACATGGATTTTGATTTGTCCGAGGAGCAGCGGCTTCTCAAGGAAAGCGTCGAGGGTCTCCTGAACGACAGCTACGACTTCGAGCAGCGCAAGAAATACCGCGCCGAGAAGGGCGGCTGGAGCAAGTCCGTCTGGGGCAAGCTCGCCGAGCAGGGCCTGCTCGGGCTTCCATTCTCGGAAGAAGATGGCGGCTTCGGTGCCGGCGCGGTTGAAACCGCGATCGTGATGGAGGCGATGGGCAAGGCACTGGTGCTGGAGCCTTATTTGGCCACCGTCGTGATCGCCGGCGGCTTCCTGCGCCATGGCGGCTCGGCCGAGCAGAAGGCCGCTTGCATCCCCGGCATCATCGACGGCAGCAAGACGTTTGCCTTCGCGCAGCTCGAGAAGAATTCGCGCTACGACCTCTCCGACGTAACCACGACGGCGAAGAAAAAGGGCGCCGGCTGGGTCATCGACGGCGAGAAATTCGTCGTGATCAATGGCGAGGACGCCGACACGCTGATCGTGACCGCGCGCACCAAGGGCGAGCGGCGCGACAGAAGCGGCATCGGCGTGTTCCTGGTGCCGGCCAACGCCAAGGGCGTCGGCCGCAAGGGCTACCCGACCCAGGACGGCCTGCATGCCGCCGACATCACGCTGACCGGCGTCGAAGTCGGTGCGGACGCCGCGATCGGCGATCCCGACAATGCGCTCGATCTGATCGAGCGCGTGGTCGACGACGCCCGCACCGCGATGTGCGCCGAAGCGGTCGGCGCGATGGATGAATCGCTCAAATCCACGGTCGAGTATCTCAAGACGCGAAAACAGTTCGGCGTCGCGATCGGCACCTTCCAGACCCTGCAGCACCGCGCCGCCGACATGTTCGTCGCC
>JAZJYY010000146.1:0-40202 GCA_040390145.1 Pseudomonadota bacterium | reverse complement strand
ACGGCATCAAGCTCGGCGACCGCGTCGCCACCATCGCCTGGAACACCTGGCGCCATCTCGAAGCCTGGTACGGCATCATGGGCATCGGCGCGATCTGCCATACCGTCAATCCGAGGCTGTTCCCCGACCAGATCGCCTGGATCATCAATCATGCCGAAGACCGCGTGGTAATGACCGACCTCACCTTTATTCCCATTCTGGAGAAGATCGCCGACAAGCTGCCGAGCGTCGAACGCTACATCGTCTTCACCGACAAGGCACACATGCCACAGACCACGCTGAAGAACGCGGTCGCCTATGAAGACTGGATCGCGGAAGCCGACGGCGACTTCAAGTGGAAGACCTTCGACGAGAACACCGCGGCCGCGATGTGCTACACTTCCGGTACCACAGGCGATCCCAAAGGCGTGTTGTATTCGCATCGCTCCAACGTGCTGCACGCGCTGATGGCCAATACCGGCGATTCGCTGGGCGCCAACGCTGCCGATACAATGCTTCCCGTGGTTCCATTGTTCCATGCCAACAGCTGGGGCATTGCCTTCTCGGCGCCCTCGATGGGCACCAAGCTGGTCTTCCCCGGCGCCAAGCTCGACGGCGCATCGGTCTATGAGCTGCTGGACACCGAGAAGGTGACGCATACCGCCGGCGTGCCGACGGTGTGGCTGATGCTGCTCAACCACATGGCGGCCAGCCATTTGAAGCTGCCGCATTTGCGGATGGTCGTTTGCGGCGGCTCGGCGATGCCGCGCTCGATGATCAAGGCGTTCCTCGATCTGGGCGTCAAGGTTCGTCATGCCTGGGGCATGACCGAGATGAGCCCGATCGGCACGCTGGCTGCGCTAAAGCCGCCGTTCGACAAACTCACCGGCGAAGCCGAACTCGATATCCTGCAGACCCAGGGCTATCCGCCGTTCGGCGTGCAGATGAAGATCACCGACGATGCCGGCAAGGACCTGCCGTGGGACGGCAAGACCTTCGGACGGCTGAAGGTCAGCGGGCCCGCGGTATCGAAGGCCTATTTCCGCGTCGATGCCGACATCCTCGACGAAGCGGGCTATTTCGACACCGGCGACGTCGCCACCATCGACGCCGATGGCTACATGCGGATCACCGACCGCTCCAAGGACGTGATCAAGTCGGGCGGCGAGTGGATTTCGTCGATCGACCTGGAGAACCTCGCGGTCGGACATCCCGCGGTAGCGGAGGCTGCCGTGATCGGTGTCTATCATCCAAAATGGGACGAGCGTCCGCTGCTGATCATCCAGCTCAAGCAGGGCCAGAGCGCGACGCGCGAGGACATCCTGAAGTTCATGGACGGCAAGATTGCCAAGTGGTGGATGCCCGACGATGTCGCCTTCGTCGACGGGATTCCGCATACCGCGACCGGCAAGATCCTGAAGACCGCATTGCGCGACCAGTTCAAGAGCTACCGATTTCCCAACGCTGCTGCGTAAGAATCTTCACCTCTCCCCGCACAGAGCGGGGAGAGGTGAGTGGCTCATCTCGCAATATGCGCGTGATGCTTTCCCGAAGCCGGCGCGAGCCTTGCCCGGACCGCCGACCCCATCTCGCGCACCATGCGAACGGCTTCTCTGGCCAGGCAGGCGATCGCCGCCGCGCGTTCGCGGTGCGCCAGCCTTGCGTAAGCGGCGATATCGAGGCTGCCGTCGGAATGGCGCAAGACGGCTTCCAGGACACCCTCAATGTCCTGCCCCTGCGGCGCGTGGCCGCCCGGATTCACTTGCCCGAACATATCGATCCTCCTTCGTTGCGAAGGGGAACTCTATTATGTATGATGAACGTTATAATGAGCTCTGATCGACATTAATACATGAACTAAATTCATGAGTAGTAACGCCGCCTCGGCTGAAATGAACGCGTTTGTGCGCGTGATCGAGCGCGGCAGCTTTGCCGCCGCCGCTGACGATCTCGGAATCACGCCGTCCGCGCTGTCCAAGCTGGTGACGCGCATCGAGGATCGGCTGGGGGTCAGCCTGCTCACCCGGACGACACGCCGGCTGGCCTTGACCGCGGAAGGCGAGGTCTTTGTCGCCCGCAGCCGGGACATCCTCGCATCCATCGAGGCCGCGGAAGCCGAGGTCACGGCGGCAAGCCGGATGCCGCGCGGTCACCTCAGGATCAGCGTCGGAACCGCGATCGCCAAGCTGATACTCTGTCCGGCCCTTCCGGTTTTTTTGGGCAATTATCCCGACATCACCGTCGAGTTGCATGTTTCGGACCACCAGATCGATCTGGTCGCCGAGCAGGTCGACGTCGCCATCCGCTCCGGTGCGCTCGGTGATTCCACCCTGGTGGCGCGCAAGATCACCGAGGCGAAACGCGTCATCTGCGCCAGTCCGCGCTATCTGGGGAAGCACGGAACGCCGCGCGCGCCCGCCGATCTGCTGCAGCATAATTGCCTGACGCTGCCGGGACAGGCGTGGTCGCAATGGCCCTTCCACACCCATGAAGGCATCAACCGGCTCGCCGTATCCGGCTCCTTCACCAGCGACAATGCCGACCTGCTGCTCGATATGGCGGTGGCCGGGCTCGGCATCGCGCGGTTGGCGGATTTCATGGTCGCGCGCGCCTTGCGGCAGGGCACGCTCGTCCCGCTGCTGCTGGACAGCCAGATGCCGGAGTCATTCGCGATCCATGCGCTGACGGTCCCGGGCCGCCACCGCGCGCCGCGCATCAAGGCCTTTGTCGACTTCGTGGCCGCGCAGTTCCTTCCTTCTCCCCTTGTGGGAGAAGGTGGCGCGGACGCAGTCCGCGTCGGATGAGGGATCTCCATCCGCGGAGACAGACCCCTCACCCGTCTCAATCGCGCTTTGCGCGATTGATCCACCCTCTCCCACAAGGGGAGAGGGAAGAAAGAGGCGGCAAACCGCCCCGCAATCCACCCTTGAATTTGCCGTTCGTCCGTGGTCTCAAGCGGGCCAGTGCAGCCTGGCGCCATTTGCCCGGCAAGGCTTCAACCGGCAGATTTCCAAGCTATGGCCCGCAGGTTTTCCGCTCCCTATCAGTCGGAGCCCGTGTCCAGCCTCGCCACATGGGCGCGCAACCTCGCCGTGTTTTCGGTGGTCGCGGTGGTGGTTTCGATTCTGATCGTCCGGTTCGGTTTCCTCGAAGTCAAACCGGCGCTGGCGACGTTTTTCGGCGCGCTGGCCTGCGCTGGGCTCGCCATCCTGACCGGATTGGCCGCCTTCGTCTCGATCTGGCAGAACGGATCGCGCGGCATGGGCCGCATCCTGCTGGCGTTCCTCATCAGCCTGGTCGTGCTGGCCTATCCCGCCTATCTCGGCCTGCAATACCGCAAGCTGCCGAAGATCCACGACATCACCACCGACCCGATCGATCCGCCTCGCTTCGAGGCCCTGGCGCGCTTGCGCAGCGGCGACGGCGCCAACCCCGCGGTCTATGCCGGGCTCTATTCCGCCGAACAGCAACGGCTGGCCTGGCCCGATATCGAGACGGTCGAACTCGAGGTCCCGGCGCAGCGCGCCTATGACGTCACGCTCGCGCTGGTCAACAAGCGCAAATGGCGCGTGGTCGACGAGCGCCCGCCGCAGCCGCGCCGCGACGGCCGCATCGAGGCCATCGCGCAAACGCCGATCATGGGATTTCGCGAAGACGTGACGATCCGCGTCAAGCCGGACGGCGAAGGCTCGCGCGTCGATATCCGCTCCTCGTCACGCTATTTCGAAAGCGACCTCGGCAGCAACGCCGCGCGCGTGACCAAACTGATCGAGGACATCAACGCGGCCGCCGACCAGGCCAAGCCGGCGGTGAAGAAACCGCAGGCGGCGCCCAAGGCGCCGGCGAAGACGGTGAAGAAGGAACGCTGACGGCGTGCCGTCATTCCGGGGCATCGCGCAGCGATGAACCCGGAATCTCGAGCCAGTAACTTCTGGATTCCGGGTTCACGCGAAGGCGCGTGCCCCGGAATGACGTGTGGGTCACACCAGCCGGTAATTCCCGCCGATCACGGGGTCGCCGTCCGTTGCCACCACGCCGCGTCCAACCAGATCTTCCAGATGCGCCAGCACGGAATAGCCGGCCGCATTGATCAGTCGCGGATCGATGCCGATATAGACCGCGCGCACGACGGTCGGAATATCCGCCTCGCCCTTGGCAAGGCGATGCAGGATCGAAGCTTCGCGCGCGTGGCGATGCCGGGTCAGGAAACGCACATAACGCCTTGCATCCGGAATCTCGGGGCCGTGACCGGAAAAATACATATCCTCGTCGCGCGCCGCCAGCGTATCCAGCGACGCCATGTAGTCGACCATCGAGCCATCAGGCGGCGCCACGATCGAGGTCGACCAGCCCATCACGTGATCGCCGACGAAATTGATCTTCCGCTCGGGCCAGGCGAACGCCAGATGATTGGCGGTGTGGCCCGGCGTCGCCACCGCTTCCAGCGCCCAGCCCGCCCCTTCGATGGTGTCGCCGTGCTTCACTTCGGTATCCGGCATGAAGTCGCGGTCGGCGCCGGATTCCGGATTGTGCTTCTCGCTCTCGTAGCGCGGCCGCGAGGCGCGGTGCGGACCCTCGGCATAGACGGTGGCGCCGGTGGCGGCCTTGATCCTCGCCGTGTTCGGCGAGTGGTCGCGATGGGTGTGGGTGACCAGGATATGCGTCACGGTCTCATGGCGCACGGCATCCAGCAGCGCCGCCGCATGAGCCTCATCGTCCGGACCGGGATCGATGATCGCGACCTTGCCGGTGCCCAGGATGTAGCTGACCGTGCCGGTGAAGGTGAACGGGCTCGGATTATTGCAGAGCACCCGCCGCACGCCGGGGCGGACTTGTTCGACCACGCCGGGCTTTAGCGGAAAGTCGCGGTTGAACGGGATGTCGTCGTTGTCGGCCATGGCATTTCCGTTTTCAAGGGCCCGTCATCCTGAGGTGCGAGCCCTTGCGAGCCTCGAAGGATGGCGGGCGGCACCACCCTCTCGTCATCCTTCGAGGCGCGCCGAAGAGGCGCGCACCTCAGGATGACGTTGTCATAGAGCTTACGAAAACGCCTGAATGCCGGTGATGGCGCGGCCCAAGATCAGGGCGTGGACGTCGTGGGTGCCTTCATAGGTGTTGACGGTTTCCAGGTTCTGCGCGTGGCGCATCACGTGGTATTCGATCTGGATGCCGTTGCCGCCGTGCATGTCGCGGGCCATCCGCGCGATGTCGAGCGCCTTGCCGCAATTGTTGCGCTTGACGATCGAGATCATCTCCGGCGCCATCTTGCCTTCGTCCATCAGCCGTCCCACCCGCAATGAAGCCTGCATGCCGAGCGCGATGTCGGTCTGCATGTCCGCGAGCTTCTTCTGCACCAGCTGCGTCGCCGCCAGCGGACGGTTGAACTGCTTGCGGTCGAGCGTGTATTGCCGCGCGCGCGCCATGCAGTCTTCGGCAGCCCCCATCACGCCCCAGGAAATACCGTAGCGGGCGCGGTTGAGACAACCGAACGGCCCCTTCAGGCCGGAGACGTTGGGCAGCAGCGCGCTCTCGGGAACTTCGACGCCTTCCATCACGATCTCGCCGGTCACGGAGGCGCGCAAGGAAAGCTTGCCGCCGATCTTCGGCGCCGACAGGCCCTTCATGCCCTTCTCGAGAATAAAGCCGCGGATCTGGTTGTTGTGCTCGGCCGATTTGGCCCACACCACGAACACATCGGCGATCGGCGCGTTGGAAATCCACATCTTGGTACCGGTAAGCCGGTATCCGTCCGAGGTCTTTTCCGCGCGGGTCTTCATGCCGCCGGGATCGGAGCCGGCATCCGGCTCGGTCAGGCCGAAGCAGCCGACCCATTCGCCGGTGGCGAGCTTGGGCAGATATTTCTTGCGCTGGTTTTCGTCGCCATAGGCATAGATCGGGTGCATCACCAGCGAGGACTGCACCGAATTCATCGAACGATAGCCGGAATCGACGCGCTCGATCTCGCGCGCCACCAGGCCGTAGGCGACGTAGCTCGCATTGGCGCAGCCATATTCCTCCGGCAGGGTAATGCCGATCAGGCCGAGTTCGCCCATCTCGTTGAAGATCTCGCGGTCGGTCTTCTCGTCGAGATAGGCCTTGGTGACGCGCGGCAGCAGCTTGTCCTGCGCATAGGCGCGCGCGGTATCGCGGATCATGCGCTCGTCTTCGGTGAGCTGCTCGTCGAGCATGAACGGATCGTCCCACTGGAACTCGACCGAAGCCGGCTTGTCCTTGGTCTGAGGGCGCACGCTCATGAGAATTCCTTTCGGTCCTTACGGATTTGGCGGACAAAATAGAGTGCTATGGAGGGAAGTGCAATTGGATTGGGCTTTGGGTCTTGCGTCATTCCGGGGCGCATCGCAGATGCGAACCCGGAATCTGCAACGGATAACCCACCGAGATTCCGGGTTCGATGCTGCGCATCGCCCCGGAATGACGGAAAACAACCCTAGCCTTCAAGTTGCTCGTTGGAGAGGATCTCGATGCCGAAACCGGACAGTCCCTTGTAGTCGTGCGCCGAGGACGTCAGATGACGGATCGAGGTGACGCCGAGATCCCTGAGGATCTGCGCGCCGACGCCGACCTCGCGCCACTGCTTGTTGCGGTCGGCTTCGGCGGATTTGTCTTCCGGCAAGGGGGCTACCGGAACGCCGGCGGCGCCGTCGCGCAGGTAGATCAGCACGCCGCTGCCGTTCTTCTTGAAGTGTTCCAGCACCGCCTGCATGCGCTTCGGCCCGGTGAAGATGTCCTTGACGATATTGGGCTTGTGAAAGCGCGTCAGCACGTTTCTGCCGTCGCCGATGCCGTTGTAGACGAAGGCGGCATGGGCGATGGAATCGAACGGCGAGCGATAGGCATAGCCCTGCAGCAGGCCGATCGGGCTCTCGGTGGTGAAGGTCGAGACCCGCTCGATCAGTTTTTCGCGCGCCTGGCGATAGGCGATCATGTCGGCGATGGTGACATGCTTGAGCTTGTGGGCGGCGGCGAATTTGGCCACCTGCTCGCCCTTCATGACGGTGCCGTCGTCGTTCATCAGTTCCGAGATCACGCCGACCGGCGGCAGGCCGCTCAGCTTGCAGAGGTCGACCGCGGCCTCGGTATGGCCGGAGCGCAGCAGCACGCCGCCGTCACGTGCGATCAGCGGAAAAATATGGCCGGGCCGGGCGAAGTCATTGGCGCCGGCATTCGGATTGGCCAGCGCGCGGCAGCAGGAGGCGCGCTCCTCGGCGGAAATGCCGGTGCCGTTGTCCGGCTTGTAGTCGATCGACACCGTGAAGGCGGTGGTGTGGTTGGACTCGTTGTGCGCCACCATCGGGTCGAGCCGCAGCCGGCGGGCGTCCTCGGTGGTAATCGGCGCGCAGACGATGCCGGAGGTGTGGCGGATGATGAACGCCATCTTCTCGGACGTGCACAGCGACGCCGCCACGATCAGATCGCCCTCGCCTTCGCGGTCGTCGTCGTCGGTGACGACGACCAGTTCGCCATTGGCAAAGGCTTGCAGAACTTCCTGGATCGGGTCGGCCATTTTCGCGGGGTCTCACATTGTGCCGGGCAGCATTAGCCGGACTCCGAACTGCGCGCCAGCCTCATTACGCAGGGCAGAACGGCGCTGCCGGGACGGCGTCTGACGCAGGGCTGATGAGCAGGGATGGAAAATCGTTGACGAGGTCGGGGCGCAATCGCCATGGTCGCAGCCATAAGAACAAGACAAGCCCCGGGAAGAAACATCATGGCATTCCGACTGAATTTCCGCCTGACGGCATGGGCTGGTTGCCTCTTGCTGGCGGCGGCCACAGGGCTTTCGTCCCATGCATCGGCCGCCGATGACTGGCCGACCCGTGAAATAACTTTCTACGTGCCTTATGCACCCGGCGGCTCCACCGATCCGATCAGCCGCAAATATGCCGAGCTGCTGGAGAAGCAACTCAAGGTCAAGGTGATCGTCGAGAACAAGCCCGGGGCGTCGGCCACCATCGGGACCGGGGCGGTGATCCGCGCGGCGCCCGACGGCTATACGATCGGGCTGGGCTCAACCTCCTCGCTGGCCTATCAGCCCCTGGAAATGAAGGGCTTGGCGTGGAAATCCGCCAATGACTACCAGTCGATCGCCAAGCTGTCCGACCTGCCCGCGATCCTGGCGGTGCCCGCCGATGCCCGCTGGAAAACCTTTGACGAGTTCATGGCGGAGGCCAAGGCCAATCCGCGCAAGCTGAAAGTGTCGGTCTCCGGCCTGCGCTCGGCCAACGACATCAACATCCAGCAGCTCAACAAGCTCGCCGGCACCCGCATCGTCACGGTGCCGTTCACCGGCGGCGGCGGCGAATCCACGCTGGCCGCATTGGGCGGGCGGGTCGACGGCACCTGCGGCTATGCGCCGGGCATGAAGGGCCAGATCGATGCCGGCAAGCTGCGCGTGCTCGCGGTGTTTCAGCAAGGCAAATACGACCTCTTGCCCGACGCCAAGCCGATCGGCGAAACGCCGTGGAAAGAGACGTTTCCGGTCGGCTATTACGTGATCGCGCCGAATGGCCTGCCGAAGCCCGTGCTCGACAAATTGATGGCGGCCTCGAAGATCATCGTCGCCAGCGACGAGTTCAAGAACTTCCTCAAGACCAACGGCTACACATGGGATCCCAAGTTCGGCGACGACATGAAGAAGGAGCTCGCGGAATATGACGGCAAGTTCCGCGCCATCATCAAATTCCTGGACGACGACAAGTGACACCGGCCAGAAGTTTTGGGCTGCCGCCGGCGCGGCGTATCGTCGGCGTGATCGCGCTGTTGCTGGCGGCGGCCTACACCGTCGATGCCTGGCAGACATTGTCGATGGGACGCTGGCACAAGCCCGGCGCGGCGATCTTCCCGATCGCGGTCGGCCTGCTGCTGGCGATCTCGGCGATCTCGGTATTGCTGGAACGCCACGGCGGCACCGAGGATCCGATGCCCGCAACCTTTTCGCTGCCTGCCGGCGCCGACCTGCGCCGGCTGCTGATGGTGATGGCGGCGTTCGCGCTCTACTTCCTGACCATGTCGCTGCTCGGCAATCTGATCGCCTCGGCGCTGTTCCTGCTGGCGGCGATGTGGCTGCTGTCGGATGACCCCGACAAATCGGTGATGCGGCTGGCGCTCTACGCGGTCGCAATGGCGGTCATGTTCGAGGTGTTCTTCGTGCGCCTGCTCAAGGTGCAGATGCCTGCGGGGGTTTTGAAGCAGTGGTTGTTTTGATCCCCGTCATTCCGGGGCGCGCGCGAAGCGTGCGAACCCGGAATCTCGCGCAGCAACTTCTGGATTCCGGGTTCGCGCTACGCGCGCCCCGGAATGACGGGATTGCCCAATGAACTCCCTGCAGGGCCTGCTCTACGGCCTCTCCATCGCCGCGACGCCCGCCAACCTGCTCGCGGCGTTCGCCGGCGCCTTCGCCGGCACCGCGATCGGCGTGCTGCCGGGCCTCGGCCCGGTCGCCGGCGTGGCGCTGATCCTGCCGCTCACCTTCTCGCTGGATCCGACCGCCGGCCTGATCATGATGGCCGGCATCTTCTACGGCTCGATGTATGGCGGCTCGACCACCGCGATCCTGCTCAACATTCCCGGCGAATCCGCGTCCGTGGTCACCGCGATCGACGGCTATCAGCTCGCCAAGAAGGGCCGCGCCGGCGCCACGCTGACCATCGTCGCGGTCGGCTCGTTCGTGGGCGGCACGCTCGCCGTGATCGGCGTCATGATGTTCTCGTCGCTGCTGGCCAATGTCGCGATCCTGTTCGGCCCCGCGGAATTCTTTGCGCTCACCGCCGGCGGTTTGGTGGTGATGTCGCGCATATCGGGCGGCACGCTGGCATCGGCGCTGCTGCCGATGACGCTCGGGCTGATGCTCGGGACCATCGGCCAGGAAGCCGTCACCGGCGAAACCCGCTTCACCTTCGGCCTGCCCGAACTCGCCGAGGGCGTGTCGCTCGTCCCCGTCGTGGTCGGGCTCTACGGCTTTGCGGAATTGATGCTGCTGATCGAGGACCGCGTGCATGCCGCCGCCAAACCGGAGTCGGTCAGCATGCGCCAGTTGCTGCCGACGCGGACCGAATGGAAGCGCGCGGTGCCGTCATGGCTGCGCGGCACCTTCCTGGGATTCCTGTTCGGGCTGGTGCCGGGGCCGGCGGCGACGCTGGCGTCGTTTGCCGCCTACCGGCTGGAAAAGGCCACCTCGAAACACGCCGCCGAAATCGGCTCCGGCGCGATCGAGGGCGTCGCCGGACCCGAGGCCGCCAACAATTCAGCCGCCACCGCCTCGCTGGTGCCGCTGCTGGCGCTCGGCATCCCCTTCACGCCGATCGCCGCCCTGATGATCTCGGCAATGCTGGTGCAGGGCATCCAGCCCGGGCCACTGCTGATCACGCAGCATCCGGAAATCTTCTGGGGCCTGATCGCCTCGGCCTATATCGGCAATGTAATGCTGCTGCTGCTCAACATCCCGATGGTCGGGGTGTGGGTCAGCCTGCTCAGGATTCCGCACTTCCTGTTCATTCCGCTGCTGCTGGTGCTGTCAGTGATCGGCACCTACAGCGTCCGCAACAGCATCTTCGACGTCTGGGTGCTGCTCGGCGCCGGCGTCGTCGGCTATGCCTTCAACAAGCTGAAATTCCAGCTGGCGCCGCTGGTGGTCGGGCTGATCCTCGGACCCAACATCGAAAAGCATTTTCGCGAGGCGCTGTTTCTCAGCCAGGGCGATCCCTGGATCTACGTTGAAAGCCCGATCGCAATCACCGTCTGGCTGCTGGTCGCAGCCATCCTGATCGCCGGGTTCATTGCCCGGCGGCGTGCGGCGTTCAGGGATGCGATGGCGCAGGAGAGCAGTTTGTAGCTTCTCACCTCTCCCCGCTTGCGGGGAGAGATCGAAATTCGCGTTAGCGAATTTCGGGTGAGGGGGTACGGGGCTCTCGATGCGCACCAGACTCGCGGAGAGTCCCCCTCACCCCGACCCTCTCCCCGCAAGCGGGCGAGGGGGAAGAGCTACGCCGTCCTCAAACCGCGTCTTTGGCGACCTTCAGCGGCGATGCCTTGACGGACTTGCTGGCGGGCTTGGCCGCGAATTCCATCGGCTCCTTGGTGAACGGATTGACGCCGCTGCGGGCTTCGGTGGCGGGCTTGTTGACGACCGACATCTTGGCGAAGCCGGGAATGACGAACTCGCCGGACTCATTCAGCTCCTTGTAGCCGACCACAGCCATCTGCTCGATGACGGCCTTGACGTCTCCCTTGGAAACCTGCGTGCCCTCGGCAATTGCATCGATCAACTGATTCTTGGTCATCTTGGCCATCGTAAATTCCTTTGTGTGGAGGGGGCGGAACGGATTTGAAGCGCGCGGGCTGCGCTTGGGTAACTCGGTGCGGAACGCGACAAAAGCCACGCAGCGCGCTTCTCGTTCATGCCTGCGGTGATGAGTTATCAGGCTTAAAACCCATCGACGCCCAAAACGCAAGGGCAACCCGGCATAAGTTCCGCAACCGATGTCCCGGGCCACAACGTCAACGGGGCCCTCCCCGCGAGCAGGAAGCCGGTCTACGGCAACACTTCCTTGCGGTCGGCGAGTTGCGCGTCCATTTCGGCACGCTTGTCTTCCAGCAGGCCTGCATCGGCCGCTTCGATCACGGTGTAAAGTTCGTGGGCATCGCTGATCCGGGTCACGGTGACGTAATCCGCGCCGGCCGCGTAGAGATCCGCGACGTCGGCCAGAAGGTCGGCGGTGGCGACGATCTTCGCGGTCGGATTGAGCGTGCGCACGTGGCGGACCAGCTTTTCGTTGTCGGCGCCCTTCAGCAGTGAATCCGGCACGCTCAATATGATGAGCTCGGCCTTGCCGACGCCGGCATGCACCAGCGTATCGACATTGCTGATATCGCCGTAAATCACATGCAGGCCGCGATCCGCCAGGGTGCGGAACACGTTCGGATTAAAATCGATCACGGTGAGCTGATCGAGAAACACCGGATTGCGCCGCTCGATCTCACTCAGCAATGCGCTGGCGGCACGGAAGAAACCGAGGATCACCACCCGCCGCGCTTCGCCGTGGCCGCCCTCGTGGCCGGCGTCTTGCGCATGGACGTCATCGAGGTCGCGGATCCCGATCCGCTTCAAGGGGCTGATCGCTGCCCGCGTAATCTGGTCGCTGCGCGTGATCGCAAAGGTGCTCAGGACCGCCAGGATCACGAAGGCGAATGACACCGCGCTGGCGGTCTGGGTCTGGATATGCCCGGCGGTGATGCCGGTCTGGATCACGACCAGCGAGAACTCGCTGATCTGCGCCAGGTTGATCGCCGGCAGCAGGCTGGCGCGAAGGCCCTGCTTCATCAGGTACAGCGGAGTGAACGTGGTCGCAACCCGGCTGATCACCGTGAAGGCGGCGATGATGAGCGCGAGCCCGATCACCGACCAGCCGGGGATCGGGATCGTCATGCCCAAAGCGACAAAGAACAGCGTGATGAAGAAATCGCGCAGCGTGGTGACCTTGGCGGTGACATCGAGCGCATACGGAAACGTCGACAGCGACACTCCGGCCACCAGCGATCCCATTTCGCGCGACAGATGCAGCCTTTCTGCGATCTCGCCGATCAGGAAGCACCATGCCAGCGCGCCGAGCAGGATCAGTTCGGGACGGCGCGCGATCTGGTGAAACAGTTTCGGCAGGACATAGCGGCTCAGCACCAGCGCCGTCGCCACCAGCACGCCGACCCGGCCGACCGAGAGCAGGATCACGCTGATCTGGAGGTCGGCGAGGCTCGGCTGCACCGCCAGAAACAGGATGGCGAAGATGTCCTGCAGCACCAGCACGCCGAGCGTGATGCGGCCGGGCAGCGTGTCGAGTTCGCGCTTCTCGTACAGGACCTTGACGATGATGACCGTCGAGGACAGCGCACAGGCGATGGTGAGATACACCGTGTCGAAGCCGCCGAGCCCGATCCCCATGAAAAACACGACGCCGAGCAGGCAGGCGCCGATCAATTGGCCGCCGGCGGCGAACAGGATCACCCGGCCGGCCCGCACGATCTTCTTCAGGTCGATTTCCAGCCCGATCATGAACAGCATGAAGATCAGGCCGAGTTCGGAAATGACGCTGATTGAATCCTGCGACTTGACCCAGCGCATGCCGAATGGACCGATGACGAACCCGGCGATAAGGTAGGCGAGGATCAGCGGCTGGCGGAAAAAATGGGCCAGAAGCCCGATCCCCCAGGCGAACAGAATGCAAAAAGTGATATCGCGAATAAGCTCGTGCATGAATCCAGCCTTCTCCTCGCCGCAACCTAAAGGCCGGGGCGTCAACGTCAAACAAGTATTGTGTCACATCCGGACGGGCCGGCGGCCCGGGCTTGAATCCGGCGGCCGGCCCCAGCCGATTCTTGCCGGTATACGATCGGCATGGCATCGGAAAGGCATTGCATTTAAAGGTCTTTACGAGCCCGCGCCGGCCTGTGAAGGTGGCCGGCACGAGCCAGCTTTCTTAAGGCATCCGGGTGCCTCCGGCTCCCTCAAACAAGAAGACTTAAATGGGGATGACGTCCATGACTTCAGCGCAATTCGACTTCGCACCCCTGCTTCCGGCGGGATTGCCGGCGCCGGCCGCGAGGTGGACCGGGCTTGCGAAATACTCCTTTGTCGGCGGCAACAACGATCCGGACCAGGTCCCGGTCGATGGCCTGGCCGACGCCATCAACGCAGTGCTGAAGCGCGAGGGCCGGACGCTCGCCACCTACGGGCTCGCCAGCGGCCCGCAGGGCTATCGCCCCCTGCGCGAATTCCTGACGACAAAGCTCAAGCGCGACGCCGGCATCGACTGTGTCGCCGACGACATCCTTATCGTCTCCGGCTCGCTGCAGGCGCTCGATCTCGTCAACGCGACGCTGCTGGCGCGCGGCGACACCATCATCACCGAGCAGGACACCTATCAGGGCGCGCTGAACCGGCTGACGAGGCTCGGCGTCAACATGGTCGGCATCCCGCTCGACGAGCACGGCATGCGGATGGACGCGCTTGCAGACGCGCTGGCCGGCCTCAAGGCCAGGGGCGTCACGCCGAAATATATCTACACCATCCCGACCGTGCAAAATCCAACCGGCACCATCATGCCGGAGGCGCGCCGCGTCGAACTGCTAAAACTGTCGCAGCAATATGGCGTGCCGATCTTCGAAGACGATTGCTATGCCGACCTGATCTGGGACGGCAAGCGCCCGCCTGCGATCTACGCCATGGACAAGACGGCCGGCGTCATCCACATCGGCTCGTTCTCGAAATCAATCGCGCCCGCGCTGCGGGTCGGCTACATCGTCGCGCCCTGGGCCATGCTGTCGCGGATGCTGGCACTGAAGACCGACGCCGGCTCCGGCGCGCTGGAGCAGATGGTGCTGGCGGAATATTGCGCGCCGCATTTTGCCAGCCATGTGCCGAAACTCAACCGCGGCCTGCGCGCCAAGCTCGACACGCTGATGGAAGCGCTCAACGAACAATTCGGCACCTCGGCGGAATTCGAGGATCCCAAGGGCGGCATCTTCCTGTGGGTGAAACTGCCCGACAATGTCGATACGCTGAAACTCTACCAGGCCGCATTGGCGGCCGGCGTCGCCATCAACCCGGGACCGGAATGGTCCACCGACAAGGCCTATGCCGGCAGCCGGTTGCGGCTGTGCTTCGCCAGTCCCTCGCATGAGCAGATCCGCGAAGGCGTCGCGCTGCTGGCCGAAGTGTGCCGCAAGGAATTCGGTGTGCCGGAGCGCATCGCGAATGTGGAGAAGCGCCCGAGTTGAAACGATCAAGCGCGACGGCTTCTCATTCGCTCTTGATGCCGGCTTCGCTGATCAGCTTGCCCCATTTGGCGCTTTCGCTCTGGATGAACTGCGCGAAGGCTTCGGCCGAAGACGGCGCGGGCTCGGCGCCGAGAATGCGGATCTTCTCGATCGCCGCGGGATCCTTCAGGGCTTTCACGAAAGCCGCATTCAGCCTTTTGACGATGTCGGACGGCGTAGAAGCGGGTGCGACGATGCCGAACCAGCCGACGGATTCAAATCCGCTGAGACCCAGCTCCGAAAGCGGGGGAACGCCGGGCAGGAACACCACCGGCTTGGCGGCGGACACGCCCAGCGCCTTCAGCTTTCCATCGAGGATCAATTGCCGTGAGGCCGGGATATCCAGCACGGCCAGCGGGATGTGACCGGCGAGAACATCGACCGAGGCCGGTGCAGTGCCGCGATAGGCGACGAGCTGAAGGCGCACGCCGGCCTTCTGGTTGAACAGCGCCGATGTCAGATGCATGGCGGTGCCGTTGCCGCCATGACCGATCGACAGCTCGGCCGGACGCGCCTTGGCCGCCGCGACCACGTCCGCCACCGAGCCGAAACCCGATTGCTGCGACGCCACCAGCACGAACGGAATTTCGGCCAACATCGTCACCGGCGCCAGATCCTTCACCGGATCGAACGACATCGCCGCGCGATTGAGATGCGGATTGACCGTCAGCACGCCGGCAGCGGCGACGCCGAGCGTATATCCGTCCGGGGCGGCCTGGGCCACGGCGCCAATTCCAATGTTGCCGCCCGCCCCCGCGCGATTCTCGATCACGATCGGCTGACGCAGGTCTTCTGCGAGCAACGGCTGCAGCGCGCGGATCACGATATCGGCGCTGCCGCCGGGCGGGAAAGTGACGATGATCTTGATCGGCTGATCGGGGTACGCGAATGCCAAACCGGGCGCAAACAACGGCAGGCTCAATAACGACGCAAGACTCCAAATGGCAATTTGCCGAGCTGCCTGAAGCATCTATCCTCCTGCCGCCCGGTTTTTTGATTATTTCACAGGCGTGCATCGATTATGCACGATCATCTCGGAGCGACAAGCCGGTCATCAGGACGGGCCGCGCGGTTCCAGCCAGATCGAACACCCAGCCTGCAATTTGAATGTGCAGCAGTCCCGCCTGATCCAGCGACAAAGGGCGAACCGCTCATCGATCGACGTGAAACTCTACGTTGACCTGGCCGCTGCCGCTGGACGGAAAGTAGTCGCAGAGCTGTTCGGCGGCGCCGTCGTATCCGTCCCAGCCGAGGGCCGCAAACAGCATGATGGTATCGGCCATGCCGCCCTCGCCGTTGCACTTGACGGCGTAGTCCGGAAGCATCTCGACGAATTCGCGGTAGCGGCGCTGCTGCCATAGTTCGAGCACGCGCAGGTCGACCTGGCGGTTGAATTCACTGGCGACCGAGGTCCAGGCCTCCGGACCGAGTTTCCTGTTCGGCCACAGCCGGTGCGACAGCGAACCGCTGGCGAGAACGGCCACCCGCTCGCCGGACTGGTCGATGGCGCGCCGCGTCGCCTCGCCGAGCACGCGGCTTTCCTCCAGCGAGGTGAACAGCGGCGAGGCGACCGAGACGACCTTGGCCCAGCCATCGGGATTCATGTAGTGCATCGGCACGATTGTGCCGTATTCCAGCCCGAGGCTTGAAATGTTGTGGGCGATGACGTTGAGCCCGGCATCGCCGGCCGCAGCCGCGATGGCTTCGGCAAGCTCGGTATCCCCGGGCAGGTCGTAGCCCAGATCCCGGATCATCTGCGGGGCTTCGTGGCTGGTGAACGAGCCCCGATGCCGCGGATTGGCATTGAGGTGATAGCCGAAGTTGGAGAGCCAGTGGGTATCGAACACCACGAAGGTCGAGACGCGGCGCTCTCTGGCGCGACGGCCGAGTTCACGCAGCGCGCGCACCGCGCCGTCGCGCGCCGACCTGAGCGGGCTGCCCTCGGCCTCCGACAGCATCAACGACGGGACGTGACTGACCTTGGCGGCGAGAACGAGCTGTCCCATCGAAATCTTCTCCTGTCGCGGGCCGATGCCAGGTTATCGACAGCAGCGGATTGCCTGCGCGATCCGCAGCAGCAGCATGATCGACACGTTGCCCTTCCCGGCCTCGATTTTGGCGATGTATCGCTCGGAAATGCCGGATTTGCGGGCAAGCTCCCGGCGCGACATTTTGCGCAAGGCGCGCGTATCGCGTACGCAATCGCCGAGCCGGGCGAGAAATTCACTTTCCGAACAGGGCAAAGTTGCGCCAGGCGGCGCCGCCTGATCGCCACGGCAGACGGGCCCCTGGACCCGCCTGTTCGCCGGTAATTGTGTTTCGCTGTGTGCCACGCTCAACCCTTGCGTGGCATGGTTGTCGGGCGCCCGGGCCGGCGCATTGATCCGGATCAAATGACCTTTGTCCCGGGGCCACCCCGGGAAGCCTGCCGGCGGGCTGCCCCTGGCGCGTCAGCGCACCGCGAACGGCGCCTGATAGGGCCTGCCGAACGGCACGCCGTTGATCACGGTCTGAACCGGTTTGAGCAGCGCCTTGCCGTCGCGCTTGTTGTTGCGGGTATCGACGAACGATGTCGGTCCCTCCACCAGTTCCATGATGGCGATGTCGGCGGGCGCGCCGATCTGCAGCGTGCCGATCTTCGGCGCGCGGTTGATGATCCCGGCCGGCGCCGATGTCGCCATCGTCACCACCTGCTCCAGCGAGAAGCCCATCGCCATGAACTTGCTCATCACGTTCGGCAAATACGGCATGCCCGGCGAATTTCCCGAGAAGACGTGGATGTCGGACGAGATGACGTCGGGCGCACAGCCGCCGGGAATCGCCACTTCAGCCACGGTAAAGTCAAAACTGCCGCCGCCATGGCCGACATCGAACACCACGCCGCGCCGTTTGGCGGCGAGGGCCGCCGGCAACAGCTTGCCGTCCTGCACGATGTTGGTGAAGGCGCCGGCGATGTTGGGCGCCCCGGAATAGGCGTGGGTCAGGATGTCGCCGGGCCGCAACAGATCAAGTATTTGCGACATCAGCTCCCTGTTCTCGACGCCGCCGATATGCACCATCATCTTGGCAGGCCAGCCGCACATCTCGCAGGCGTAAATCGCGCGCTTCAGCGGCTCCAGGCCGTGCTTGAAGATGACGTTCTCCGACATCCGTACCTTCACGCCGAGCAGGAAATCCGGATTTTCCGCCAGCGCCATGGCGCAGGCTTCCACCTGGGCGTGGTCGATATTGTAGAGTTCGGCGACCGGGAACGCCGACAGCCCATTGTTGGCGATGTGCAGGAAGGCATAGATCCGCGTCCGCGACTGCGCCACGATGTAGCGGCGCAACGCCGCGAGGTTGTTGACGCCGGCATCGCCGGCCGAAACCGTGGTGGTCGTGCACTGAAACTGCGCCAGCTCGTCGGCGGGAATCCCGATCGCCGAGCCATAGGGGTAAACGTGGCTGTGCAGGTCGATCAGGCCGGCGGTGACCAGCTTGCCCGATGCGTCGATGGTCTTCAACGCACGTGCCGCCGGAATCTCCGGCGCGACGGTCTCGATCACGCCCCACCGGATGCCGATGTCATGTTTACCCCGCAGCGACTGGCTGGGATCGAGCACGTCGCCGCCCTTGATGACGAGGTCGAACTTGTCGTTCGGACCCATCGCGGCATTGGCCGATGTGGTGAAGCGCGGGGCTAGCGCCGCGGCGGCCGCTCCCGTCAGCGCAAGGAAACTCCGGCGTGAAAATGCGGTCATGGCAACGCCTCCCCCTGATATTGTTCTTATTGCCGGATGATGCGCCGGACGCTGGCTTTGCGCAAGCATTGCGCATTCGCCCACGCAGTGCTGGCTTCGCCCCGACTATGAGGGTAGACCGGGAACCGCGTCATGACTGGCGCGTTGAGACAGCTCCCACCGCCACCTCGGCTGAACTTACCTGGCGCCATCGAAAACGCGACGTTTCGACCTACGTGAACGCGCGTGCTGTTTCGCACTGCAATCCAGACAGCGAACTGATGGAAGTTCATGGTTATGCCGCCGAACGCGCTCCCAACGGATTCCCCAATGACGAACCTCGATCAGACTGACCTGACCAATTGCGACCGGGAGCCGATCCATATTCCGGGCAGCATTCAAGGCCATGGCTGCCTGGTCGCCACCGACGTCAACGCATCGGTCATCCTGCGTCATTCGGCCAACCTGCCGGCCATGTTCGGGGTCGAAGGCGAAATCAATGGCAGGCCGCTCGAAAGCCTGCTGGGTGGGGATACCACTCATAGCGTACGCAATGCGCTGACGACTTCCAACGACGCGTCGCGTCCCGCCTTGATCCTGGGGCTTCGTCTCGGTCCGGAAAAGATCGTCGACGTTGCCGTGCACTGCTTCAAATCGACGGTCATCGTCGAATTCGAAAAGGCCTCCGAGGAGGATGAGCAGCCGCTGGCCCTCACCCGCGCCATGTTGAGTCGGCTGAGGAATATCGACGATATCGATCGCCTGATCAGGGATTCCGCGCGGCTGGTGCAGGCGGTGCTCGGCTATGACCGCGTGATGATCTATCGCTTCGCCCACGATGGCGCGGGCCAGGTGGTCAGCGAGGCCAAAAGGGGCGATCTGGAAAGCTTCCTCGGCCAGTATTTTCCCGCCAGCGACATTCCGAAGCAGGCCCGGACGCTGTATCTGCGCAATACCATCCGCGTCATATCGGACAGCAACGGCGAACGAATTCCTCTCGTTCCCGTGCTCGACGCCTCGGGCGAGCCGCTCGATCTGTCCTACGCCCATCTGCGCAGCGTCTCGCCGATTCACTGCGAGTATCTCCGCAACATGGGTGTCGCGGCCTCGATGTCGATCTCGGTGATCGTCGGCGGCGAATTGTGGGGACTGATCGCATGTCATCATTATTCGCCGCGCGTGCTGTCGACAGCCCGGCGGATCGCCGCCGAGATGTTTGGCGACTTCTTTTCCCTGCACCTGGAAGCGCTGAAGCAAGAGCGCAAACTCGACGCGGTCTCGCAGGCCCGCCGGGCGCTCGATCGTGTATTGCAGCTCGCATCGCATCAATCCGACATCGCCGAAGTGCTGCGGGACAATCTCGCGGATTTCGACCAGATCATGTCATCCGACGGCAGCGGCCTGTGGATCGACGGCAACTGGCATCCGCGCGGTGTCGTGCCGCCGGCATCGGCCATTCCCGCGCTGGCGCGCTTCGTCGGCTCGGTATCGGACGGCAATATCTGGGCCACGCATGCGCTGTCCCAGCGGCTGTCCGGCGCCGCCGACTATTCCGCCGACGTCTCCGGCCTGCTGGCCATTCCGCTGTCGCAGCGCCCGCGGGACTATCTGTTCTTCTTTCGCAGGGAAGTGATCCAGACGTTGGACTGGGCCGGAAATCCGGAAAAATCCTATGAGAGCGGGCCGCTCGGGGACCGGCTGACCCCGCGCAAGAGCTTCGCGATCTGGAAGGAGGCGGTCCGGAATCAGGCCGAACCCTGGACCGACTCCGACCGCGAAATCGCCGAAGCCGCCCGCGGTGCACTGGTGGAAATCCTGCTGCGCCACAATGAAATCATCGCCGACGAACGCAACCGGGCCGACGTGCGCCAGCGCATGCTGAACGAGGAGCTCAATCACCGGGTCAAGAATATTCTCGCGGTGATCAAGTCGCTGGTCGGCCATCCGGTGCAGGAAGGGCGCGACCTCGCCGACTATGTGGCTTCGCTCAAGGGCCGGATCCAGGCGCTTGCACTGGCACATGACCAGATTGCCCGCGGCGGCGATGGCGGATCGTTGCGAGAACTGCTGGAGGCGGAACTGACGCCGTACCGCGATCGCGCCTCCGAGATCGGGTTTGACGGCCCGGAATTATGGCTCGACGGCCGCGCCTTCTCGGTCATGGCGCTCGTGCTGCATGAACTGTCGACCAATGCCGCCAAATATGGTGCGCTGTCGTCGAGCGCCGGCAGGCTCAACGTGACCTGGCGGTTGACTGCGGATGGCGACTGCGAGCTGATCTGGCAGGAAAGTCACGGTCCGAAAGTTTTCCCGCCGACGCGCGAAGGCTTCGGAACGGTCCTGATCAGCCGCAGCGTCCCCTACGACCTCGGTGGAGAAAGCACGGTCGAATACGCCGCGGGTGGCGTTCGCGCACGCTTGCTGCTGCCCGCAAAGAATGTCTCCCGCATCGACATTCGAACCGAGCAACGGCAGGAAATACTTCGGCCGGGCGCAAAGCCGAAAATCCGCGGCGACTTGCTGTCGGACCTCAAGATCCTGCTGGTGGAGGACCAGATGCTGATCGCCATGGATCTCGAAGCGATGCTGGCGCTCAGGGGCGCGACACATATGGTGACGAGCGGGTCATCGGACGACGCGTTCAGGATACTGAAGGGCTTCGTGCCCGACGTCGCCGTGCTGGACATCAATCTGGGTGTCGGAACCTCGCTTCCCGTCGCCGAGGAGCTGTCGAGCCGCAACATTCCCTTCATCTTCGCCACCGGCTACGGCGACCAATCCTGGATCCCGCCTTCGCTAATCACGACGCCCGTGGTCCGCAAACCCTATGACGGCGATGAACTGATACACGCCATTGCGCGCGTGCTGCAGCGGCAATAGCGAATCAGGCGAAACCATCGCAACGGAATCACGTGTCGCGCGTTAACGATTCTGAACAGCTGTTAATATTTGTCTTCTGCAAATTCTCCGGAAGTTCCCTCGGAACGTTCGTTCGTATGCGCTGTTACATCCCCGCTCAACCGGAGGACAGCATGAAGAAATTTGCACTAATGATCGCGGCGATCGCCACGATCTTCATCGGAGCACCGTCGTCGAATGCCGACGCGCAGACAGTCGTCATCAAGCGCGGCGGCCATCATCACGGCGCCCGTGCCCACGTCCACCACCCCCGCGCCTATCACCGCGGCCGTGGCCGCGGACATGGCAGCAAGGTCATCGTAATCAAGAAGAAGCGCTATCATCGCTATTGAGGCGAGACGAGAATGGCCCCGAAAGGGGCCATTCTTCGTTGCGATATGGCTCGCGACTCTTCCCTTCTGGGCGAAGGGAAAGAAACTCAATCCCACGCCGGCGCGAAGCCGGGATTGACGCAGCGCTTGTCTTTCGGCAGCGCCGCGATCGCCTTCATGTCCTCGTCGTCAAGCCCGACATGCGGCGCGTCGAGATTGGCCTGCTGGCTTTCCGCGCGCGACGCTTTCGGGATCGCGGCGACGCCTTTCTGGTCGAGCAGCCATTTCAGCGCCACCTGGGCGGCGCTGGCGCCATGCTTGCGGCCGATCGCCATCAGTGTCGGGTCCGAAGCCACCCTGCCCTGCGCCAGCGGGCAATAAGCTACCAGCGGGATCGCCTTGGCGGCGAGATATTGGCGCAGCCGCGTCTGGTCGAGCATCACATGATATTCGACCTGGTTGCAGGCGATCGGCGCCTTGATCTCCTCGACCACCGTTTTCAGCAGTGCGATGTTGAAATTGGCGACGCCGATGGCGCGGGCAAGACCCTCCTGCTTCAGCTTCATCAGGGTTTCGAACATCGCCGGCAGGTTCATGTTCTTCGCCGGCCAGTGCACCAGATAGAGATCGACATGATCGAGCCTGAGCTTCTTCAGGCTGGCGTCGAAGGCGCGACGGATGGCATCCGGCGCCAGGTTCTCATTCCAGACTTTCGTCGTGACGTGCAGGTCCTTGCGGGCCACGCCGGAGGCGGCAATGGCATCGCCGATGGGGGCTTCGTTGCCGTACATCTCCGCGGTGTCGATATGCCGGTAGCCGAGGCCGAGCGCGCTTTCGACCGCCACGCGGCAGGCGTCGCCCTGCAGGCGAAAGGTACCGAGCCCAAGCCGCGGCAGGCTGATGCCCTGGGTTTGCAGATATTCCATGGAGTGCTCCTGACGACCTGAAACCGCCGGATCGGCAAGCAAGGCGGTTTGATGGGCGGTAGAGGGTAATTCGGTCGAGGGATAATCTTAAGACAGCAGGTCCGCTGTTTGATAGCCTGCCCGCCAGGCAAACTGCAAATCGGGATCGGATCGCACGGCAATGCGGATGGGCAACGCACTACAACGATGGCTGGATTCCCATGGATTGCTGGCGATCGCCGCCGCCGTGCTCGGCGTGATCACGGCGCTGTCCGTGCTGCTGGTACTGGCCGGCTATCTGTTCGTGGCGCCCTGACGCGTAAGCGCCTGATCGCGGCCATGCCGGATCACTTCCAGTTGCAGAGTGCACCCGACCTGCACGGCCACACCTGAATCCGCGTATCGGATGCCTGCGCGTCGAGCGGGTTGCCGCGCGGCCGCGCCAGCTTCGTGCGCGCGGCGCCGCGTGGTTTTTCCGCGCTCCGATGCGCTCCATCGGTCCTGGTAGCGCGGGTTTTGGCCACATGGGCCTTGGCGGGAGTGACGCGCGCGGATGGCGCCGGGTCGGCGCGCGCCTCGATCCTGACCGGCGCAAATTGCGTGGCAGGGCCCAGCGGTTTTGGCGACAGCACCGCCTTGGCGAGGTCAAGGCTGAGGAATTCGCCAGGACGGTATTCGTCCGCGATCGACATGCCGCTCCAGGCCACCAGCGTGGCGCCGAGGATAGCAGCGAAAACCTTGTTCGGGCCCATGCGAGCCTCCTGAAATACCCGAAAAAACAACCTACCCCTTATTTAGGAAGCGCGGCGCGTATTGCCAGCCGGTATTGCCCGGCAAGGTTACCAAGCCGGTTCCGTTGTCGGGAACAATTGGCGGCAACTACCGGACCGAAAACTGGATCGGCACGCTGAAACTCATCGAGGCCTGCTTCATCTCAGGCGGGAATGCCGGAAACGGCTGAGCGCGACGGACCATCGCCAGCGTCTCGGCATCGAGCGCCGCGTGGCCCGACGATCCCGTGAGCCGGCTCGACAGCACCTGGCCGCTGCGGCTGATACTGAAGCTGAGGCGCGAGGTGCCCTGCTGGCCGGCGGCCTTGGCGGCGGGCGGGTACTGCTTGAAGCGCCGCAGATGCGCCGCGACCATCTGGTTATAGGTGGCCACCGCCGCAGCGCTGGCCCCTGCGCTGATGGCGGAAGCCGCCGGCGCCTGTCGTTCGGCTCGCGGGGCCGCGGTGGTGCGCGGCGCCGGCGGGGCCTCGGTCGGCTTCCTGGCTTCCTTGCGAACCGGCTTCGGTTTCTCCGGCGCGGGCTTGGCGGGTTCCGGGACGATTTTGGCGGGCTCGGGTTTCGGCGGCGTCGGCTCCGGCTTCTGTTCGGGTGGCGCGACGACTTCGGGCTTTAACTGCGGCGGGGTCGCTTCGAGTTGCTCCTGCACGGTTTCCGGCTTCGCCGTCTCGACCGGCGGCGAGGCGTCGGCCTCCTGCATCTCGGGCCCCGGCGCGATATCCATCGGCGTCGGCTGCGGCGACGCCGTCGCCGGCGCCATGTCCACCATGATGGTCGGGATTGTCACCCCCGACGGCGGTCGCTGCGTGTACCAGACCATGCCCAGTGCGATCAGCGCCGCATGCGCGGCCATGATCACGGTCGCGGATGTGCCCCAGCGCAGCGCACCGGTCGCGTCGGATGTATCGTGCAGAACGAAAGCGTTCATGTCAGCTTCGGCCGTCGAGGCCGACCAGTGCGATCTTGAGATAGCCGGCGTTGCGCAGCAGGTTCATCACCTCCATCAGGTCGCCATAGCTGACGGCCTTGTCGGCGCGCAGGAAAATCCGTTCGTCCTTCTTGTTGTTGGTGGCGGCATCGAGCGTGCCGGTCAGGGCATCGCGGGCGATGATGTCCTCGCCGACGGCCACCGTGAGGTCCGGCTTGACGGTGACGAAGACCGGTTTGTCGGGACGCGGCGCCGGCTCGACGGCGCTGGCCGGCAGATCGACGCCGAGATCGACGGTGGCGAGCGGCGCCGCCACCATGAAGATGATCAGGAGCACCAGCATGACGTCGATGAAGGGCGTGACGTTGATCTCGTGGACCTCGGCCAGGTCATCGTCGCCGCCGCGCCGGCGTCCGCCGAACCCGCCCGATGGGGAGCCAAACCGCGCGCCCATGATCTACTCCGCGGCCCGCGACAGGCGGAAGCCGCGGCGGTCGCCTTCCCTCGATATCAACAGCATCACCTGCGTCGAGGCATCGCCGAGCAACGCGCGATAGGCTCCGATCGACCGCCCGAGGTGATTGTAGATCACGACCGCCGGGATCGCCGCGATCAGGCCGAGCGCGGTCGCCAGCAGCGCTTCGGCGATCCCCGGTGCCACCACCGCGAGGTTGGTGGTGTGCGCCTCGGAGATGCCGATGAAGGCATTCATGATGCCCCACACCGTGCCGAACAGGCCGACGAAGGGCGCGGTGGCACCGATGGTGGCCAGCACGCCGGTGCCGCGAGCAATGCGGCGCGACATCGCGGCCTCGACCCGCTCCAGTCGCAGCACGATGCGTTCCTTGAAGCCGTCGTCGGTCACGCCGTGCGACAGGCTGGCCTCGCGCGCAGCGGACTGGATGATCTGCGCGACGGCGTCACGGCCGTCGCGGCTATCATGCTCGGCATCGGCCAGCAGGCGCTCGCTCTCGAGCTGGGCCAGCCTGCGCTTCGCGATCGATGCCGCGCGGCTGATCTCGATGGTCTTGGCCAGCCATACCGTCCAGGTGATCAGCGACGCCACGGCCAGCCCGGCCATGACCGCCTGCACCACGATATCGGCGTTCACGAACATGCCCCACGGCGACAGGTTGCGCGGCAGCTGGGCGACATCGGCGGCGGCTAAACCCGGGCCGGGCAGCGCGGCTGCGCCGAACGCCATCAGCGCGACGGCTTTCCGGATCCGGCCGATGCGGGTGTGGATCGTGGTTGGCTGCATGGGGCTGCTCCGCGAAATGAGGCTGCGGCCTGATCCTTCAGGCAATGGCGGGCGCGCCGACCTGTTCGGCCAACGCCTTGAACCGTTCGAGCTGGTCCTGCCGCAACGCCCGGGTCTCGTCGCGCCCGACGAACACCTTGAACATGACGCCGCCATCGACATTGAGGAACGCGATGAACGCCGAGGACTTGCCCATGAACGGCCGCTCGATGAAGGCAACCCCGCCGCAGCGCTCGTGCCGAAAGTGCCCGTGCAGGCCTTTCGGCTGCATCAGGTTGAAATAGCCGCGGCCGATTTCGCCTGAAGGGATTGCGCCGGTGAATTCGAAGATCGCGTCGTCGGTATGCACGATCAGCGTCACCTCGCCCCACTGCGCGACATCCAGCATCGCGGCAACGAACGCGTCACCGCGGCCGATCCGCACCATTTCCGCGGGCAGTGCCTCGATCACGGCGCGGGGCGCGATTTTTCGCTCCCGCGCCACGTCCTCGATCACCGCACCCGGATTTTGCGCCATATACGCCCTGAGATCGGCGAGGTCCGTGCTCAACATGAGTCAACTCCCTGTGCTGGTCTTTAAGTCAACGCGCGGTTTCAGGCCGCTGCGCTCGCTTTGTCAGGCCGCTGCGCTCGACTTGCGCTCGCTCTGGATCACCTCGAAGCCCTCGAATTTGGGATGGCCGAGATAGAGGCTTTCGCCGGTCTTGTTGTCGGCGCGGGCATGGGCGCGGCGGAACTCTTCCGACCTGGTCCAGGCCTCGAACGCGGCCTTGTCGACCCAGGTCGTGTGCGACGAATACAGCGTATGGTCGTCGGCTACCGGGCCCTTGAGCAGATGAAACTCGACGAAGCCGGCCATGCTGCCGAGATAGGATTCGCGGGTCGCCCAGACGGTTTCGAAGGCTTTTTCGGAGCCGATCTTCACCTGGAAACGGTTCATTGCGATAAACATCTGGAACTCTCCTGCTGTGGGCATCATCGCCCGATGGAACGAATAGGTTGGGTCGGCGGTAACCAAAACGCACCGAGGCCGCGCTGGGACATCAGCGCGGCGCCGGAGGTTTAGTTGCATCGGTCCGTCGAGACCGTTCGGTGCTTCGATCAGCTGCCTCCAAAATGATATCTCAGGCCGCCCTTGAAAACGATCCCGGCCGCGGCGCTGGCCCACTTCACGTCATTTTGCGTGTCGCCCGTGGAGCCCACCGGAATGGCGTAAGGCCGGTAATACTGATTCAAGAGGTTCTCGACCGAGAGATTGAGCGTCAAGTCCTGGGTCGGCTTGAATGCGAGATACAGGTTGACGAGATCGTAGGATGTTCCGGGGAGATAGGTCGCCGGAATGCTCTTGTTGGCGATCGCGGACGTCCACATGGCCGAGAGGATCAGCCTGTTCTCGAACAGGCGCACGCCGGCCTGCGTGGTAACCTTATGCGGCGGGATGCTGTACAGACCGACGCCGGTCTGGACGTTCTTGCCGTCCTGATAGGTACCGGCAACGCCAACGAACCAGCTGTTGGCGTCGTACATCGTCTCGGCTTCGAAGCCCTGGATTCTTGCCTGCGCAATATTCTGATATTGCAGGAAAGGCAGCACGACAATCGGCGGAGTCGGCGGCGGTCCCGCCGGAACGACCAGCGGCGTACCGAAGGAAACCTGATCGATGTAGTCAGTGACATCGTTGCGGAAAACGTTGAACTTGCCGCGGAAGCTGTCGCCCGGCAGGAACAGGTCGTTCTTCCTGACGTTGAAGCCGATCTCCTTGGTCTTGCCGACTTCGGGACGCAGATTCGGATTGGGAACGAAGCAGAACGTCGAATCCGCACCGGGTCCTGGCGTGCCCGACGGACAGCGGAAGAACGAGTCGTTGACGGTCGCGCCGGCATGCGGCCCGTTGACGAGGGTTTCCGTGATGGACGGCGCCCGGTACCCTTCGGCGTAGCTCACATAGGGCGTAACCATCGCCGTCGGCAGCAGACCGATCGTGATCTTCGGCGACAAGCGGTCACCCCCCGAGGATGTGGCGCCGGATTCGAGCTTGTAGTTGTCGTAGCGTAACGCGCCGACCACCTCGAGCATCGAGGTATAATTGGCCTTCCACTGCACGAACCCGCCGGATACGGTGCGCTTGCCACCCGGGGTGGTGACTTCAGAGGTCCCGCGCAAATCGTTGGTCGTCACCTTGTCCTGGAAAGCATCCAGACCGTAGGTGACGGCGTGACGCCAGGACTCGCCGGTGTCGAATCGCGACGTGTTGTGGACGTCGATGCCGAAGGTGTCGAGCAGGTAACCGCGGTTGCTGCCGACACAGCCGGAGACCGCGTTGCCGGGTACGCCACCGCAATAGACTGACGGGGTCGTGCTGGTGTGGAAGGTCTTGATCTGGTCGTTTTCGGTGCGATTCCAGTAGACCTTGGCATCCCAGTCGAACAGCTTGTCGTCGGGCTGGGAATATTTCCAGCCGAGCGTCGTGGTATAGTTCTTCACGTCCGATTTGTAGATCGACGTACCGTTGAGGTTGTTGGTCCCGTTCGCATTGGTGGAGTTGGGATCGCCCGCGCGCCGCGGCGGCTGGCCGACGCTGAAGAGATCTTCCTGGAAGATGGTGCCGAGCTTGACCTCGTGTCCGTCCGCCGGCCGGACCGTCAGCTTCGCGAGACCGGCGGAGAGCCGGTTGCCGGTGTTGGCAACTTCATAGCCGGTGCCGTCGCGGTAGTTTTCCTGGGTGCTGTAGGTCCCGCCCGCGAACACGTCGACATTGGGATTGACGTGAACGCCGCCGAACACGGACTGGAGCGCGCGATTGCTGTTGGATCCGAAGACAGTGTTGGTGTCGACGCCCCAGCGCTCGCCGGGACGCACTACGTCCTGAATGTCCTTGGTGCGGAACGAAGCCACGCCACCGATCGCGCCCGAACCGTAGATGTTAGCGGTCGGACCACGTACGATGTCGATGCCGCCGATCAGTTCCGGATTGAGGAAGAACGATCCGTTGGCGAAGTGACCGGTGCGCTGATAGTTCTGTCTCGCACCGTCGACCACCACGGCGACGCGGCCGAAGTCCTGCAGGCCGCGGATATTGATCGAGGTCGACGGGTCGTCGCCGCGGTTCTGCAGCCAGACGCCGGGCACGTTATAAAGGAGATCGCCGACCGTGCTGGCCTGCCGGCCCTGGATCTGCTCCAGCGTCACGACGCTGACCGGCGCCAGCGCGTCGATGGCGCGCTCTTCGGTCTTGGTGGCCGCGACCGTAATGGTATCGAGCGATTGTACCTGCGTTCCACCGATCTGGGCGTACGCGCTGAGGACCGGCGCGCGGTCGGCTTGCGTCGCTTGCACAGTCTGCGGCTTCGGCTGACGCCGGGATTGATTTTGCCGGTCCGGGGAACGGCTGGCGCCATCCGTCGCCGCCGTCTGCGCGAAACCGGCATCCGCGAACCCCAACGACAATATCGATGCGCCCAAAATCAAGGCGCGCGAACGCCTAGCCCCGTCAGCCATAACAACCCCAACCCTGTTTTGTGTTTTGGGCTCGGCTGGCGGGCGCTGCATAAAAATGCAGCTGCTTGCTGGCTACCAATTCAGACGCGGGCACCCCGGCCTGCATCTCGCCATCATTGGTTACGAGGCCGCACCGGAACGGTCAAGAAGCAGAGGGCGCAGTTTATATCGATTGTAAATTGCAACAGTTGGATTGCGGTCCGATCGGACTGTAATACTGCGGTTGCCGTCGACCAGTGCAAAGGTGCAAGAAACGAAATGTCCGCAGCTTCTCGAGACGATACGGAGCGCGGGGGCCAGCATGCCGTCACCACCACTCCCGCGACGCGATCCCTGACCGTCACCGGCAATCGACTGGACAGCCGCGATCTGTTTTCCGGCGACCGCGAAATCATCATTGCGCATGGCGAGGACGCCTACCGTCTGCGGCTGACGTCTCAGAACAAACTGATCCTGACCAAGTGAATCCGGCAATGAGCTTTTGTCGCAGACATGTACTTGCCGTGATCCGGTCCGTGGTTACGGTCGGCTGCCTCACGACCGGCGGCGCCGCACTCGCCGCGGGTGTCACGGTGCACGACGCGCGCGACCGCGACGTCACAATAGATAATCCGGCGCGCATCGTTTCGATCGGCGGCGCCATCACCGAAATTCTCTACGCCCTCGGCTTCGAAGACCGCCTCGCCGGCGTCGACGCGACCAGCCTGTTTCCAGCCGCCGCGCTACGCGAAAAGCCCAACGTCGGCTACATGCGCCAGCTTTCCGCGGAAGGCGTGCTCGGACTCAATCCCTCGCTGGTGCTGGCGATGCAGGGGTCGGGCCCGAAGGAGACCATGGACGTGCTGGATGCGGCGAAAGTGCCGCTGGTACTGGTGCCCGAAACCTTTTCGGAGCAGGGGCTGCTCGACAAGATCAAGCTGGTCGGCCACGCCATGGGCGCGGATACGCGCGCGGCCTGCCTCGCGACCGCGGTCTCCGGCGATCTCGGGCAATTGCGGGAGCTGCGCGCCAGGGTCACGAAGCCGGTGCGGGTCATGTTCGTGATGTCGCTGCTGAACGGCCGGGCGATGGTGGCCGGACACAAGACCGCCGCCGACGAAATCATCAAGCTGTCCGGCGGCGTCAACGCGATCGACAGCTATGACGGTTACAAGATGATCAACGACGAGGCCATCGTCGCGGCCAGGCCGGATGTCGTGCTCACCATCGAGCGCAGCAAGGACTCGCTGGAGGCGCAGGCGGTCTATGCCCATCCGGCCTTCGCCATGACGCCTGTCGTGGCCAACAAGGCCTTCATCTCGATGGAAGGTCTCTATCTGCTCGGCTTCGGGCCGCGCACCGCGGCAGCCGCGCGCGATCTGTCGATAAAACTCTATCCGGCGCTGGCGGCGCAGGCAGAAGCCTTCGCGCCCGCCGCGCTCACGGCCAATTGCCGGCAATGACCGCGCTTGCTGGAGCCGATCGCGCGACAGCGCCGGCGCGCCGGTCGCTGCGCCCCCCCGCCTCCCTCACGCTTGTTTGTCTGCTCGCCGCGCTGACGGGCGCCGCCCTTGTCGCGCTGACGGTGGGCGCCGCCGGCATTCCGTTCGCCCGGCTGCCCGCAGCGCTCGGTCTTTGGGCGGATCAGCCCGTCAATCCGCTGACCTCGCGCGACCAGCTGGTGCTGTGGTCGATCCGGATTCCGCGAATAGCCGCGGCCGCCATGGTCGGCGCCCTGCTCGCGGTGTCCGGCGCCATCATGCAGGGCTTGTTCCGCAATCCGCTGGCCGATCCGGCGCTGGTCGGCGTGTCCTCCGGCGGCGCCTTCTTTGCCGCCGCCGCGATTGTGTTCACCGACAGCCGGCTCGGCGAAAGCCTGCGCTTCATGCAGAACGAATTACTGCCGCTGGCGGCGTTTGCGGGCTCGCTGGCGACCACCATGATCCTCTACGCCATCGCCAGCCGCGCCGGCCGCACCTCGATCGCGATCTTCCTGCTCGCGGGGCTGGCGATCGCCGCCATCGCCAACGCCGGCATCGGCCTTCTGGTGTTCGTCGCCGACGATCGCCAGTTGCGCGATATCACGTTCTGGCTGCTGGGGTCACTGAGCGGCGCGACCTGGACCAAGACCGCCACCATCGCACCGGTGCTGGCGCTCGGCCTGATGGCGTGCCTGTGGATCGCGCGCGGGCTCGATGTGCTCGTGCTCGGCGAAGCCGAGGCCTTCCACAGCGGCGTCGATGTCGAGCGGCTGAAGCGAATCTCGATCGTGCTGGTGTCGGCGATGACCGGCGTCGCGGTCTCGATCTGCGGCGTGGTGGGATTTGTCGGCATCGTGGTGCCGCATCTGCTGCGGCTGGTGATTGGACCGGCACACCGGCTGCTGCTGCCGGCCTCCGCTTTGCTCGGCGCCGTGCTGCTGGTCGGCGCCGACACGCTGGCCCGCACCATCGTGGCGCCAGCCGAAATGCCGATCGGCATTCTGACCGCGGCGATCGGCGCACCGTTCTTTCTCTACATGCTGCTGCGCCAGCGCGGATTGGTGGCGCTGTGACCACCCTGCTCGAGGTTCACGCGGTTTCGATTGACATCGGCGGCGCCACGCTGGTCGACAATGTCGATTTGCGCGTCGAGGCCGGCGAGACCGTCGCGATCGTCGGGCCGAACGGCGCGGGCAAGTCGACGCTGCTGCGGCTGATCTCCGGCGACCTGCGCGCCACGAGCGGCGCGGTGCGGCTGAAGCAGCGCGAACTGCACAGCTATCCGTCGCATCAGCTGGCGCTGCATCGCGCCATGCTGTCGCAGCATGTCAGCGTCAGCTTTCCCTTCACGGTGGAAGAGATCGTTCACATGGGCGCCGGCGAGCGCGGTAGCGCGCTCGCCCGGCCGCTGGTCGACGCCGCCCTGCACGAAGTCGGCCTGGACGAATTCCGCCATCGCAAGCTGCCGACGCTGTCCGGCGGCGAGCAGCAGCGCGCGCATTTCGCCCGTGTACTGGTTCAGCTCGCCTGCGGCGAGGCCGCGCACGGCCCCGGGCTGCTGCTGCTGGACGAGCCGACCTCGAGCCTCGATTTGCGGCACCAGATCGACCTGGTGGAAACCGCGCAGAGCCGCGCGGTTAATGGCACCGCCGTGGTCGCGATCCTGCACGATCTCAACCTGGCGGTCCGCTTCGCCGACCGCATCGTCGTGCTGCACCGGGGCAAGAAAGTCGCCGACGACATCCCCGAGCGAACCGTGACCGACGATCTGATCCGAACGGTGTTCGAGATCGACGTCAGGGTGCAGCGGCATTCCGACGGCACGCCGCTGCTGCTGCCGCAGCTGATGACGGCGATCGCCTCGCGCGCGAGCTGAAAATCCCTCAACACCGAGCTTCCGCTTCCGTCCGGCCACCGCGTCGGGCCGGAACGATGCAGGCCGGCTGTGCCGCGCGCTGCCGGATTACACCGAAGCATCCCTTAGAATAGATACTTTAAACATCACTTATTGACACTTTAACATCATTAGTTATGATGCAGCTGTGATGTTTGATATCGGTCAACGTCCCGGCAGCGAGGCAAGGGAATGATCACAGCGGCGCAATTGCGGGCTGCCAGGGTATTGCTCGGCATCGATCAGCGCCGGCTCGCGGAGCTGTCCGGGCTTTCCGTGCCCACCATCCAGCGCATGGAGGCCAGCGAATCGATGGTCCGGGGCAATGTCGATTCGCTGGTGAAGCTGATCACGGCGCTCGAGGGCGCCGGCATCGCGCTGATCGACGAAGGCGCGGTCAGCGACGCCGGCGGACGCGGTGTGCGGCTGAAGATCAATTCCGGATCGTCACGGACTTATCTGGACCATCAGATCGAGAACAAGGCGTCGAGCGGAACGAGGGCGCGCAAATAATGTCAGCCGTCGGTCTGCAAATGGTTTGCGTTGCCGGATTGCTCGGCCTGGCCGTTCTGGCCATCGCCTTGAGCCGCTCGAAGATCGCGACCGCCGTGATCTACAGCACGACCTTGATCGTTTGCCTGGCCGCCCTGGCCGGAGCGCTACGTGCGTTGCTGGGCGGCGCGGATGTTGCAACCAGCCTCACTTTGCCGGTCGGATTGCCGTGGCTCGGCGCGCATTTCCGCATGGATGCGCTGGCGGCTTTTTTCCTCGTGGTCGTCAATCTCGGCGGCGCGGCGGCCAGCCTCTACGGCCTCGGCTACGGTCGCCACGAAACCTCGCCGCACCGGGTGCTGCCGTTCTTCCCCGCCTTCCTCGCCGGCATGAATCTGGTGGTGCTGGCGGATGACGCGTTTTCCTATCTGCTGTGCTGGGAATTCATGTCGCTCGCTTCATGGGCGCTCGTGATGGCGCACCACCGCGAGGCCGGCAACGCCCGGGCGGGATACATCTATCTCGTCATGGCGAGTTTCGGGACGCTGGCGCTGCTGCTGGCGTTCGGGCTACTGGCGGGGCCGTCGGGCGATTACGGCTTTACCGCCATTCGCGACACGCCGCATACGCCGTCTGTGGCGGCCCTGGTGCTGATCCTGATGCTGCTCGGCGCCGGCTCGAAAGCCGGCCTGGTGCCGCTGCACGTCTGGCTGCCGCTGGCGCACCCGGCGGCGCCCAGCCACGTGTCGGCGCTGATGAGCGGCGTCATGACCAAGGTCGCGGTCTACGGTTTCATTCGCGTCGTGTTCGATCTGCTGGGCCAGCCGAGCTGGCCGGCGAGCGTGATCGTGCTCGGCCTCGGCAGCATCACCGCCGTGATGGGTATCCTCTACGCCATGATGGAATCCGACCTGAAGCGCCTGTTGGCCTACAGCACCATCGAAAACATCGGCATCATCTTCGTCAGCCTCGGCCTTGCGCTGGCGTTTCAGGCCAACGGCCAGAAACTGCCGGCAGCGCTGGCCTTCACCGCCGCGCTGTTTCACGTGCTCAACCACTCGTTCTTCAAGAGCCTGCTGTTCTTCGGCGCTGGCGCCGTGCTGACCGCGACCGGCGAGCGCGACATGGACAAGCTCGGCGGCCTGATCCACCGAATGCCGCTGACCAGCTTCGTCGTGCTGATCGGCTGCGTCGCGATCTCGGCGCTGCCGCCGTTCAACGGCTTCGTTTCGGAATGGCTGATTTTCCAGGCCGTGCTGCAAAGCCCCGAACTGCCGCAATGGGCGCTGAAGATCATGGTGCCCGCGGTCGGCGCGATGCTGGCACTGGCGGCGGCGCTGGCCGCAGCTTGCTTCGTCAAGGTGTTCGGCGTGACCTTCCTCGGCCGGCCGCGCAGCCCGGCGGCGGAAACCGCCGTCGAGGTCGACCGCGTTTCGCTGGCGGCGATGTTCATCCTCGCCGCCCTTTGCCTGCTGGCCGGAATCCTGCCGGGCCCCGTCATGGACGCGCTGTCACCTGTTGCCGTCGAGATTCTCGGCGGCCGCCTGCCGGCGCAGGCCCATGTGCCATGGCTGTCGATCGTGCCGATCAGCGAAAGCCGCGGCTCCTACAATGGATTGCTGGTGATGGTATTCATCGCGATCTCCGCCTCGCTGGCGGTCTATTTCATCCACCGCTTCGCCTCGCATGCGCTGCGCCGCGGGCCGGCCTGGGGCTGCGGCTTTCCCGATGCCGTCCCGGCGGCGCAGTATTCCGGCGGCAGCTTCGCGCAGCCGATCCGCCGGGTATTCGGCACGCTCTTGTTCAACGCCCGCGACCATGTCGATATGCCGGCCCCCGGCGATACCAGGCCGGCGCGACTTCGGATCGAACTGCATGACCTCGTGTGGGAGCGGCTGTATCAGCCGCTGGCCGCCGCGGTCGGGTTCGCCGCCGACCGGCTCAACCTTCTGCAGTTCCTGACCATCCGGCGCTACCTCAGCCTGGTGTTCGCCACCCTCGTCACGCTGCTTACGGTGCTCGCGATATGGTCGTGATCACGGACATCATGGTGCAGAGTTTGCAGATGCTGCTGGTGCTGCTGCTGGCGCCGCTGCTGACCGGCTTCGTGCGCAAGGTCAAGGCCCGGCTGCTGCGACGCCAGGGAGCTTCGATGTTCCAGCCCTACCGCGATTTGTTGCGGCTGCTCCGCAAGGAGGTGGTGCTGGCCGACAACGCGTCATGGCTGTTCCGCGTCACGCCCTATGTGACCTTCGCGGCGATCTGGGTTGCCGCGGCGCTGGTGCCGACCTTCGCCACCGGCCTCTTGTTTAACTGGACCGCCGACCTGATTGCCATCGTGGCGCTGCTGGGAACCGCGCGCTTCTTCCTGGCGCTGGCGGGGATGGACGTCGGCACCAGTTTCGGCGGCATCGGCTCCAGCCGTGAAGTCATGATCGCGGCACTGGCGGAGCCGGCGATGCTGCTGATCGTGTTTTGCATGGCGCTGGTCGCCGGCTCGACCCAATTGTCGACCGTCGCCAACTTCATGGCCTCGTCCTATGTCGGATTGCGGGTGTCGCTGGGCATGGCGGTCATCGCGCTGACCATGGTGGCGCTGGCCGAGAATGCGCGCATCCCGGTCGACAATCCGGCCACGCACCTCGAACTCACCATGGTGCATGAGGCGATGGTGCTGGAATATTCCGGACGCCATCTGGCGATGATCGAATTCGGCGCGTTCCTCAAGCTGCTGCTCTATGTCTCGCTGATCGCCTGCGTGTTCGTGCCCTGGAACGTCGCCTTGTTCGGCGCCGGGCCGCTGGCCTACGCGGTCGGCGCCGGCGCCTGGATCGTCAAGCTCGCCGTCGCCGGCTTCCTGCTGGCGCTGTTCGAGACCGCCACGGCGAAGATGCGGGTGTTTCGCGTCCCGCAGTTTCTCGGGGCGGCCCTGATGCTGGGCCTGCTCGGGACGCTCCTGCTGTTCGTATCGAGGAGCTTCTGATGCAGATGCACAGCCTCGCCTTCGACGTCTCGCACACGCTGGCCGGCGGCCTCGTCCTCATCAGCTTCATGATGCTGTACCAGGACCGGCTCTATTCCCTGCTCAACGTGTTCGCCCTTCACGCGCTGGTGCTCGCGCTGTCCGTCGCGTGGCAGGCCTACATACAGGACGCACCGCATCTCTACGTCACCGCTGTCATCGCGCTGGTGTTCAAGGCGATCGTGATTCCGGTAGGGCTGCACCGCATCGTCAAGCAGCTCGGCATTCACCGCGATATCGAGTCGGCGGTGGGGATCGGCATGACCATGCTGGCCGGGATGGGCCTGGTCGCGCTCTCGATGGTGCTGATGCTGCGGGTGACCGCCGACGCCGACCCGCTGGCGCGCGAGGATCTCGCCTTCGCGCTGTCGGTGGTGCTGCTCGGATTGCTGGTGATGGTGACACGCCGCAACGCCGTCAGTCAGGTGGTCGGGTTCATGGCGCTCGAGAACGGGCTGGTGCTGGCGGCGACCGGCGCCAAGGGCATGCCGCTGGTGGTCGAGATCAGCGTGGCGTTCTCGATCCTGATCGCCTTCATCGTCATCGGCATCTTCCTGTTCCGGATCCGCGAACGCTTCGATTCCGTCGACGTCTCCGCCCTCGACGACTACAGGGGCGAACATCGATGAACTGGGGCGCCTTCAATCCCGTCACGGCTGTCCTGCTGATCCCGATCGGCGCGGCGGCCCTGCTGGCCGCGCTGCCCGGCTACCGGCTGACGGCGCGGCTGAACGTGATCGCGAGCCTGGCGACGTTTCTCGCCGCACTGTCCCTGTTCGTGATCGACCGTCCGCCGCCCGGGCCTTATGTGCTGATCGACGATCTCAATATCGTCTTCATCCTGCTCAACACCTTCGTCGGTTTCACTACCAGCATCTTCTCAGCCAGCTACATCGCCCACGAACTCGAGACCGGCCGGTTGACCCCGGCGTATTTGCGTTTCTACCACGCCATGTACCAGATCATGATGTTCGGCATGAACCTAGCTTTCGTGTCGAACAATATCGGGCTGATGTGGGTCGCGGTGGAAATCGCCACCCTGTCGACGGTGCTGATGGTCGGCATCTACCGCACCCATGCCGCACTGGAAGCGGCGTGGAAATATTTCATCCTCGGCAGCGTCGGCATCGCGCTCGCCCTGTTCGGCACCATCCTGGTCTACATGGCGGCGCGCCCGGTGGTCGGCGAAGGCCAGGACGGCATGGTCTGGACGCTGCTGATCGAGCATGCCGCGAAATTCGACCCGGCCCTGCTCAATGTCGCCTTCGTCTTCCTGTTTCTCGGCTACGGCACCAAGGTCGGGCTGGCGCCGCTGCACGCCTGGCTGCCCGACGCCCATGCCGAAGGTCCGACGCCGATCTCGGCCGTGCTGTCCGGCCTGCTGTTGAATGTCGCGCTCTATGCGCTGCTGCGCTTCAAGATCCTGCTCGCCGCCAATCCGGCCGCGATCGCGCCCGGTCCGCTGATGGTGACGATGGGGCTGGTCTCGGTGGTGTTCGCGGCGTTCATGCTGTACCGCCGCCGCGACATCAAGCGGCTGTTCGCCTATTCCTCGATCGAGCACATGGGCATCATCGTCTTTGCCTTCGGCATGGGCGGCCCGCTCGCCAACTTTGCCGGCCTGCTGCACATGGTGATGCACAGCCTGACCAAATCGGCGATCTTCTTTGCCGTCGGCCATATTTCGCAGATCAAGGGCACGCAGCGGATCAACCGGATCCGCGGCCTCACCGTGACCCACCCGGCGCTCGGCTGGGGACTGGTGGCCGGCGTCGCCGCGATCGCCGGATTGCCGCCGCTCGGCATCTTCATGAGCGAGTTTCTGGTCGTAACCTCCACCTTCGCGCGGCAGCCGCTGCTGGCGATCGTGCTGGTGTTCGGCATCCTGCTGGCGTTCGGCGCCCTGCTGCTTCGGCTGACCAGCGTCGCGTTCGGCGCACCGCGCGGCAGCACGGCGTCATCAGAGGCTTCCTACGTTCCGATGTTTGCCCATCTCGCGCTGGTGCTGGGCGCGGGCATCTATCTTCCCGCACCGCTCGTGGTCTGGTTCCAGAATGTCGCCCGCCTGCTTGGATAGTCCAGAGGATTGACCGGATATGCCGTCGCTGATCGATCTCATGCTGGAAGGCCGCGGCGTCGAGCATCACGGCCCGTGGCCGCGCGCGGTGGTCGATGTCTCCGTGTGGAATTTTGCCGTGAGCGCGCTGGCGCATGGCCGCTGGAGCCTGCTCGGTCTTTGGGGCGAACCCGCCAGCGTGCACATGGCGGTCATGGACGGACTGACCGCCGAGGTCGCCGTCGTCAGCCTGGATTGTCCCGACCGCGTCTATCCCTCGGTCGGCTTGCACCATGCGCCGGCGCTCCGGCTCGAGCGCACTATCCGCGACCTCTACGGCTTGTCGGCGGAAGGTCTGCCCGATCCCCGGCCCTGGCTCGATCACGACCAATGGGGCGTGCGCTTTCCGCTCGGCGACCGCATCGATGCGCCGCCGAAGGCCGCGCCCTATCGTTTCCTGTCGGCGGAAGGCCATGGCATGCACCAGATCGCGGTCGGTCCGGTGCATGCCGGCATCATCGAGCCCGGGCATTTCCGCTTTACCGCCAGCGGCGAGACCGTGGTGCGGCTGGAGCAGCGGCTGGGATATACCCACAAGGGAATCGAGGGACTGATGACCGGCGCCGGCCTCGAGCGCGCCGCAAAACTTGCCGGACGCGTCTCCGGCGACAGCACCGTCGCCTATGCCTATGCGTTTTCGCGCGCGGCCGAGGCGGCGTTGCAGCTCACCGTGCCCGATCGCGCGGTGTGGCTGCGCGCGTTACTCGCCGAACTCGAGCGGCTCGCCAACCACCTCGGCGACATCGGCGCGATCTGCAACGATGCCTCCTTCAGCCTGATGCACGCCCATTGCAGCGTGCTGCGCGAGAGCGTGCTGCGCGCATCGCATAGCGCGTTCGGTCATCGCATGTTGCGGGACATCATCGTGCCCGGCGGCGTCGCCCGCGACATCAGCGAGCAGGGAACCGAAGCCATCCAGAGCGTGCTGGACAACATCCGGCTGCGCTTCCCGGCTTTGGTCGAATTATACGACAACACCGCCTCGCTGCAGGACCGTACCGTCGATACCGGCGTCCTCACGCCTGTACTGGCTCGACAATACGCCGCCGGCGGCGCCATCGGCCGCGCCTCCGGCCGCTCTTTCGATGCGCGCCGCACCCTCGCCTATCCGCCCTACGACAGCCTGCGCTTCGAAGTCCCCGTGCTGAACGAGGGCGACGTCAATGCAAGGGTCTGGATCCGCGTGCGCGAGGTCGAGCAGTCGCTGGCCCTGATCGACCAGATCCTGATCCGGCTGCCGCAGGGCCCGCTCGGCACCCATGCGGCGCACCGGCGCGAACCACGCGAAGGCATGGCCATCGTCGAGGGCTTTCGCGGCGACGTGCTGGTCTGGCTGCGCGTGCACGATGGCCTGATCGAGCGCTGCCATCTGCGCGACCCCTCCTGGTTTCAATGGCCGCTGCTGGAAGCCGTGATCGAGAACAACATCGTCGCGGATTTTCCGCTCTGCAACAAATCGTTCAACTGTTCGTATTCGGGCCAGGATCTCTAGCGATGCGCAAACTGCTGTTCGAAAGCCTGTTTCGCCGGCCGTTCACCGAACTGCCGCCATTGCCGGACGATGCCGCGGTGACCGAACTCGCAAGCGCGGTCGGCCGCGCGGCGCGGCGGCGGCTCGGCCGCAGCCTTTCGATCCGCGAGATCGACGCCGGCTCCTGCAACGGATGCGAACTGGAAATCCACGCGCTCAACAACGCCTATTACGACATCGAGCGCTTCGGCCTCAAATTCGTGGCGTCGCCGCGCCACGCCGACGTGTTGATGGTCACCGGACCCGTGACCAAAAACATGCGCGAGGCGCTGAAACGCACCTATGATGCCACGCCGAACCCGAAATGGGTCGTCGCGGTCGGCGACTGCGGCCGCGATGGCGGCTGTTTCGCCGGCAGTTATGCAGTCGTCGGCGGCGTCGCCGAGGTGGTCCCGGTCGATCTGCACATATCAGGCTGTCCGCCGACGCCGACGGCGATGCTGCGCGGTCTGCTTGCGCTGCTCGAACGGGTGGACAGCGATGCCGTTGCGTCCTGAAGAGAAATGGGCCTGTTCCCCTCTCCCCTTGTGGGAGAGGGTGGATCAATCGC
>JAZJYY010000145.1:0-13794 GCA_040390145.1 Pseudomonadota bacterium | reverse complement strand
GCGCCAATGGTACTATGGCTTAAGCCCTGGGAGAGTAGGTCGCTGCCAGGCCTGCCAAGGACAAAGAGTTCCTCTTTACGTGTCATGATCGAACAAAACGCCGCTTCCCGAAAGGGACGCGGCGTTTTTTCGTTTGAAGATCTCTTCTTCGAGCCTTCGCCGCGGCCATGCTGACTTTCGGCCATCATTTGCCGGCAGATTCGCGCTCCGTTTGAACCGTTCCGCGCCTGCTTCTGACCTATCGACGCGGTCCAACCAAGGAGACCTCATGGGTAAATTCATTCGTCCCGTCGCCACGGCGCTAGGCATCGCCGGCCTCGCGGCCTCGATGGCCATGCTGTCGACGAGCGGTGCGCTGGCGCAGGCCAAGCAGGCGCCGGCGAAGCAACAGGCAGCTCCTGCCAGGGAGGCCGCCCCGGCGCCGGAGCAGGAAGCTCCCCTCAAGCAGATCGCGCTGAGCGAAAAACAGATCGAGGGCGTGCTCTCGGCGGCCAAGGAAATGGACCCGATCACCGAAAAGCTGCCGGAAGACGGCAAGCCGGATTCCAAGATCATCGCGCAGCTCGACGGCGTCGCCAAAAAGAACGGCTTTGCTTCCTACGACGAATACAACGACGTCATCGACAACATCGGCATCGTGCTCGCCGGCTTCGACTCCGCGACCAAAAAATATGTCGGCTCCGAAGCCGTCATCAGGGCGCAGATCGCCGAGGTTCAGGCCGACAAGAAGCTGCCGGCCAAGGACAAGAAGGAAATACTGTCCGACCTCAACGAGGCTCTGAAGTCTCCGGGCCCCGTCATCGAGAACAAGGGCAACATCGATCTGGTGGCGAAATATTACGACAAGCTCGTCGAAGCCCTCAGCGAAGAAGACTGACAACACGCCCGACAAAAAAGCCCCGGAGAAACCTCCGGGGCTTTTGCTTGTTTCATCGCCGCGACCGGCTCAGGCGCGGGTGCGCATCCGCATCATGAAGCTGTCGATGCTCAGTTCGGCCACCTGCATCCAGGCCAGCGAATCGCTGCGGAACGCCGACAGGCTGGAGTGCATCTTGCCGAAATGGGCATTGGTCTTGGACAGGTCCGCATAGATCTCGTTGGCGGCCTTGTAGCAGGTCTCCAGCACTTCCTGCGGGAACGGCTTCAGGATGGCGCCCGAAGCGATCAGCCGCTTCAGTGCGGGCGGGTTGACGAAGTCGTACTTGCCGGTGACCCAGGAGAACGTGTCGCGCGAGGCGCTTTCGATCACCGCCTGATAGTGCTTGGGCAACTGGTTCCATTTCTCCAGGTTCATGATGTTGTGGCCCTGGCCGGTACCTTCCCACCAGCCCGGATAGTAGTAATACTTGGCCACTTTCACGAAGCCGAGCTTTTCGTCGTCGTAGGGGCCGACCCACTCGGCCGCGTCGATGGTGCCCTTCTCCAGCGCCGGATAGATGTCGCCCGCCGCGATCTGCTGCGGCACGCCGCCGACCTTGGCGATGATGGTGCCGGCGAATCCGCCGACGCGGAATTTCAGGCCCTTGAGGTCCTCGGTCGACTTGATCTCCTTGCGGAACCAGCCGCCCATCTGCGCGCCGGTGCTGCCGGTCGGAACGCCGTGGCAGTTATATTCCTTCAGCAGATCGTTGAGCATGTTCATGCCGCCGTCGAACAACATCCACGACATATGCTGCCGCGTGTTGAGTCCGAATGGCAGACAGGTGCCGAAGGTGAAGGCCGGGTTCTTGCCCCAGTAATAATACAGCGCCGTGTTGCCCATCTCGACGGTGCCGTTCTGCACCGCGTCGAGCACCTGCAATCCACCGACGATTTCACCCGCGGCGAACGGCTGGATCTGGAATTTGTTGTCGGTCATTTCGGCGACGCGCTTCACGAAGAATTCGCAGCCGCCATACAGCGTATCGAGGGACTTCGGCCAGCTGGCCGCCAGCCGCCACTTAACTTCAGGCATCGATTGTGCGATCGCGGGCGCGGCGACTGCGCTCGCGGCAAGACCAATGCCGCCTGCCTTCAAAAATTCACGACGTTTCATGCGCTTCCTCCTCTGTGTTTTTTATGTCGCGTTATCGACGAGGGGCAGCGATCTTGATTGTCGCTTTTATTATTCGCCGACGGTCGACTGAGATTGGTACCTGAATCCAGATCCCGAAAACAAACCCCCTGACTTCCTTTTGGGTACGACCGAAATCTGGACATCCCGAACCACGTGCAGGATGACCAATCGGTTCCAAGGAATCAAGGGCGTCGCTTGCCTCCTTCCCGGGCAACGCAGCTGCGAAGAATCCCGCCTTGCTGCGCGTGTCGGCGGAGTGCACGTTTAGCGGGCACTTCGTGGTGTGGCGGCGGGCTGACACCCTCCGGACCGATCTGCTACGCAGGGCGGGTAATCGCACCGGAGAATGCGTGAATGGCAGGCAAGAAGGTCATTGTCGCGGGCGCCACGGGCCTGGTGGGGAGCGCCGCCTTGCGGCATTTCGGCACCGTCGGCGGATCCGAAGTGGTCGCGCTGTCGCGGCGAAAGCCGCGCCAGCTTCACGGCGCCCGTCATGTCGCGGTCGACCTGACCGACCCCGCCCAGTGCCGACTCGCGGCCGCCGAACTGCGGGGCGCGACCCACCTCGTCTACGCCGCGCTCTACGAGGCGCCGAACCTGGTCGATGGCTGGCGCGATCCGGACCAGATCCACACCAATGACGCGATGCTGCGCAACCTGATGGCGGTTATCGAGCCGGCGGCACCGACGCTCCGGCACGTCGCGATGCTGCAGGGCACCAAGGCCTATGGCGTTCATGTTCGCCCGCTCGCGGTGCCGGCGCGGGAAGGCCGCTCGGAAATGTACCAGCAGCCGAATTTCTACTGGGCGCAGGAGAATTTTTTGCGGGCCCTGCAGGCGGGGAAGAGTTGGCACTGGAGCATTTTGCGGCCGGTCCTGATCGTCGGCGAGGCCATCGGCGGCGCCATGGACCTGATTCCGCCGCTCGGCGTCTACGCCGCCATGCTGCGTGAGCAGGGCAGGGACCTGGACTACCCGGCAGGTGCTGCGCGGGTGTCACAGGCTGTCGACGTCGACCTCCTGGCGCGCGCCATCGCCTGGAGCGGCGAGGCGGAGGCGGCGCGCAATGAAGCGTTCAACGTCACCAATGGCGACGTCTTCACCTGGGAAAATGTCTGGCCGGCGATCGCGGAAGCGCTGGACATGAAGCCGGGAAGCAACGTTCCGCTGTCGCTGGCGCAAACCTGGCCGCAATGGGTCGCTCCCTGGGAGGCGCTGCGGCGCAAGCACGATCTGGTATCGCCCGGCCTCGAAGCCTTCGTCGGCCTGTCGTTTCAATATGCCGACTACACCATGCGCTATGGCCAGACCGAACCGGGCCCGCCCGCGCTGGTCTCGACCGTGAAGATCAACCAGGCCGGCTTTACCGAGATGATGGATACCGAACTGATGTTTCAGAAATGGTTCAGGCAGGCGCGTGCGAGCCGGCTGTTGCCTTAGATCCTTGTCGAAAACGCCGCTTCCATCGCCTTGCGCGTCTTGATGGTGTCGTTGTTGGCGTCGACCTCGACATCGCTCCAGCGCACCACGTCGCCATGGGCGACGTCATTCTTCAGTTTTACCCGGTGCGCGAGCCCGATCGGCAGGGCGCCGGCGGCGAGGCTGGCCGCCGCGGGCATCAGCTTGCCCCACACCGTGTAGCCGCCTTCGCCGTCGAGCATTTCGCCGGCACGCAGATGTCGCTTGGCCACCGAGGCGACGTCGCCCTTGAATCCGTGCGGCTGCCCGGTGGGCTCGCCGCGCAGCGCCGCCGACAGGATCGAGATGTTCAGCTCGAGCCCGATCAGATGATACGGCTTGTACATCGCCGCATAGCGGCCCGAAGCATCGGTCTTGAGGCCGTATTGCCTGAAGCAATCCGCGGCATAATCGTTCGGCGCTTCCAGCACGACATAGACGCCCCAGCGCAGGTCGCGGAACACCGGACGGCCGTCGCGCTCCAGCGACGACACCACTTCCACCACGCCCGATTTCTCCAGCACGCCGCCGGCCTCGCGCGGCCGCATCACATGCGGCAGGTCGTCGACGCCGCAGGGCGGGAACAAGAGGCCGCCGCTGGGGACGTCGAGCCCGGTTGCGTTGGCGATCGCCGCCATCTCGATGGCGGATTTGGTGCCGTCGAGAAAGGAGTTGAACATCTGCGGGTTCATGCCGGCCGATTGCGCCTCGCCGGCGGTCAGCCCGTAATGGCTCCAGACGCCTTCAGGCGTCACGTCGTGATAAACAGGCAGGTATTTTGTGCCCTTGCCGGCGGCGACGACGCGAAAGCCTGTCGCGCGGGCCCAGTCCACCATTTCGGCGGTCAAGGCCGGCTGATCGCCATAGGCCAGCGAATAGACCACGCCGGCCTTGCGGGCTTCCTCGGCGAGCAGCGGCCCCGCCAGCACATCGGCCTCGACATTGACCATCACGATATGCTTGCCGGCCGCGATCGCGGCGCGGGCATGGCGGATGCCGACCGCGGGATTGCCGGTGGCTTCCACGATGACGTCCATCGCGCCGCCCGCGATGGCGCGCATGCCGTCGTCGGTGAAGGCGGTCCTGGCGATCCGCGCCTCGTCCCAGCCCACGGTGCGGCAGGCCTCGCGGGCGCGGTCGCGGTCGATGTCGATGATGACAGGCACCTCGAGCCCCGGCGTGTGCGGCACCTGCGCCAGAAACATCGAGCCGAATTTGCCGGCGCCGATCAGCGCGACGCGGACCGGTTTGCCGGCAGCGGCGCGGGCCTGGAGGAGGTGATGCAGGTTCATGGGGATGTGATCCGGTGCGAGTGATGCCGTCATTCCGGGACACGCGTTTTCGCGTGGACCCGGAATCCAGAGATAGTACGCGCGAGATTCCAGGTTCGCGCCAGCGCGAACCCGGAATGACGACTGAGCGTGAAGCTTACTCCGCTGCCTCCCGATGCGCCCGCGCCAGTCGCACCAGCGCGTCGTCATCCACGGTCTGGATCGGGGTAAAATCGCGATGCGCGATGTATTCCGGCCGCGTGGGGGTACGGATGTAGTTGGAAACCGCGTTCAGCGTGAGATAGACGATCTTGCGCGGATAGGGCGTGATGTTGCCGGCCGAGCCGTGCACCAGGTTGCCGTGGAACATCAGCATGCCGCCGGCCTTGCCGGTGGGGGCGACAATGCCGCCGTCCTTGACCAGGCGCGTGACGGTTTCCTCGTCCAGCGTCCACAGCGGGTAGCTGGTGGTCTCCAGATCATGCGAGGCCTTGAGGTCGCCGGCGGTCTGGCTCTTCGGCACCAGCATCAGCGGGCCGTTGATCGGCATCACCTCGTCGAGGAAGATCGCGATGTTCATTGCGCGCGGCTGCGGCATGCCGTCGTCGCGCTTCCAGGTGCCGTAATCCTGATGCCACTGCCAGACGTCGCCGGTGAAGGCCGATTTGGCGTTGATCTTGTACTGGTGCATGTAGACCTTCTCGCCGAAGATCTGCTCGACCGGATCGATCATGCGCGGATGGGCGCCAAGCAGGCCGAACGCCTCGTTGTAGAGATGTGCGGCAAAAGCCGTGCGCGGCGCGCCGCTCTTCTCGCGCCACACCTCGGGGCGTTTGGTGTCGTAGATGCCCTCGGCCTCGCGCGCCAGCAACGCGACCTCTTCGGGGCTGAACAATTCGGGCAGGAACAGCCAGCCCTCGCGGTTGAAATCGTCGATCTGTTGCTGGGTCAGTTTCATGGCGTTTCTCCCTTTGGTTATTGTTGTCATTCCGGGGCGCGCAAAGCGCGAACCGGAATCTCGAGATTCCGGGCTCTCGCTTCGCGAGCCCCGGAATGACGGCCTTCGTCTAAGCCGCCTTCTCCGTCGCGTTCAGTCTCTCTTCCGTCATCCGACCGGCGCCGATGGCATGCGCCAGCGCCGCGCTCTCGGCGGCCTTCGCATCGCCGGCCAGGATATGCCCGGCGATGGCTTCGTGTTCGCTCCAGGCGCTCTGGCGGTAATCCAGCTCGGCCAGCACCGTCGCCATCGAGCGGCGCATGTGCGGCCATTGCGGCGCGATCATTTCCTCGATCGCGGGATTGCCGGACAAGCGATAGATCGCGCGATGAAAATCGACGTCCAGCGCGATCAGCCGCGCCAGCGGCGTTTTCCTGTCGACCCCGCGTCCGGCGCGCAGGGCGCTCTCCAGGTCCGCGCGCCCCGAGGAGTCGGTCCTGGCGCGCCCGGCGGCGAGCCTTGCTGCCAGCGCATCGATGGCGCCGCGCACCTCATAGAGCTGGCGGATACGCACCGGGTCGAGCTGCGTAACCTCAAAACCCTTGCGGCCGCTCTCGGCGACCAGGCCTTGCCGGTGCAGCAGATGCAGCGCGTGACTGACCGGCTGGCGCGATACGCCGAGCTGCTCGGCGAGTTCGTTCTGCCTGATGCGGTGCCCCGGCGGCAGGGTGCGATCGACAATTCCATCGAGAATCCGTGCATAGACCTGATCGATCAAATTCGGGGTCGGGTCGAGCGGGATCATGGATGCGTCCAATTTGGAATACGGAATTCCGTATTCGGAAATTATCGGTAGCTTGGGATGTGGTCAAGGCCTGCCGACCCGTATTCCGCTGCGCTCCATACGGGCTACGGCGGCGGGTTCAGCCCCCGATCCGCTTCCAGTAAATCAGCGTCCCGCTGAGCCCGCCCTGCGGCTTGAAAGCGTAGTCGGGAATTTCTCCGGCCAGCGTAAAGCCCAGCTTCTCGTACAGTCCCGCCGCGCCGCCGTCGGTTGCGGTGTCGAGCACCAGCAGCGATCGCTTGCGTTGCACCGCCAGTTGTTCGGCTGTCCGCATCAGCGCGGTGGCGATGCCGCGGCCGCGATGGCTGCGGCGGGTCATCATCTTGGCGATCTCGGCGCGATGCGGCTGGTTGGGCGGACAGTCGAGCAGCAGGGTGACGGTGCCGGCGAGCACGACGCCGTCGAAGGCGCCGAGAACGATCCGTTCGTCGCGGCCGGCCGCGGCCAGCGCGTTGCTCCAGAACGCATTGGCGGTTTCCGGTGGCAGCGGATCCATGAAGCTGACCGATCCGCCATGCGCCACCGTCTCGATCAGGATCTCGCTCAGCGTGTTCAGAATATCGGGCGAGGCGCTTAGAGCGTTGATTTTGATCGCGGACATATCGTTAGCTCCGTGCGAGCGCGACGAGATAGGTGCAGGGACTTCCGGATTCGTTGGCGAAGGTGGTTTCCGCAGGTGCGCCGAAGCCGAGGCAATCGCCGGTGGCCAGCACGCTGCGCTCGCCGTTTTCGGTAATGACGAGCTCGCCGGATTGTACCCAGACCGCCTGGCGGATCCGCGCATAGGACGAGGCGGGCAGCACGACGCTCTTGCCGGCGGGCATTTCGACCTGGACGATTTCGACCGGATGGTCGGGCCGGCCAAACACCTGTTTGCGCGAATAGCCCGTCGCGGGATCGCGCCACACCGGCTGGTCGGCGGCGCGCGACAGCAGCAGCTGCGCGCCTTCGCCCTCGGCACGCACCAGCAGCCCTGCCAGCGTCAGGTCGAAGGCGCCGGCCAGCCGCACCAGGATCACCGCGGTGGGGCTCAGTTCCTCGCGTTCGATCTTGCTGATGGTCGCCTTGGAGACGCCCGATCGTTCGGCGAGGTCCGCCTGCGACCAGCCGCGGGCGTCCCGTTCCAGCCGCAGCCGGCGCGCGATCCGGGTCCCGGTATCGTCTCCTATAATAGACATTTGTCTCTTATAATAGACTAAACTGGCCCCGGCAAGCTTTCTCGGACCGTTCGGGACGATCAATTCGCCGCCAGAAACTCCAGCACGACCTCGCAATATTTCTGCGGCGCCTGCTCGAACATCGGATGCGTGGTGCCCGGGATCATGGCCGTCGTGGCATCAGCCACATGGGCCGCCAGCGCGCGCAGCACCTGGGGCAACGTTCCCTTGGTATTGCCGCCGCCGATGAACAGGGTCGGCGTCCTGATCGCTTCGGCATCGGTTTTGGAGAATGGCGGGCGGTTATCGCGGACCTGGCCGATCAACGTCATCGCATTATCGCGCAGCAGCTGCTTCGGCGAGGCCGGCAGCCGGTTCCAGGCGCCGGGGCCTTCCAGCGCGTCCAGGAAATACGCCAGTCCGCCGTCGATATCGCCGGCCGCGATTTTTTCGGCCGATGCCGCGAACCGCGCCGCCAGCGGCGAGGGCCCGCCCTTGAAGGCGGGGTCGAGCGTGGCGTCGAGTTCGCCGCCGGGTTCGGCCAGGATCAGTCGGCGCAACAGATCGGGCCGCCGCTGCGCCACGCGAAACGAAATGTGCCCGCCGCGCGAATGTCCCATCAGGTCGACCGGCTTGCTGTCGAGCTGCTCGATGAAGCTGATGACGTCGTCGACATGCTGCGCGATCGAATAGGTGTCGCCGGCGCCGTCCCAATGCTCGGGAAAGAAGTGCCGCAGCGACACCGCGATCACGCGATGCTTCGTCGTCAACGGCCCCAGCACCCCCGACCAGATCCGGAAATCGCACAGCGAGCCGTGCACGCAGACCAGCGGCGGGCCTTGGCCAATATCGAGATAGGCCATGTCGTAGCCGTTGACGCGAAGGGTTTGCATGCGGACTCTCTGGATGGGTAGCTGTGGGGCAGGACGCCCGGATGTCATACGCGGGGTTGCCGGGCGCCGACCACCGTTTTCCGTGGGACGGTGCCATGTTCCCCCGGAATCCGGGTGGATAGCAATAATCTCCAAGCCTATCTTCCTGGTCGGCATCAAGCTCATAGATGGAGCCACAACATTGGAGGCAGCCATGACCGGCCACTCTTTTGCAATCTTCGACACCTCGATCGGCCGCTGCGGCATCGTGTGGGGCGCGCGCGGCATCAACGGTGTGCAGCTGCCGATGGGCAGCGAGGACAAGACCCGCACCCGGATCCGTCAGAGCCATGGCGACCTCGCCGAGGCGCCGCCGCCGGCCGAGGTGCAGCGCGCGATCGACGGCATCATTGAGCTGCTCGCGGGCAAGCCGAACGATCTCGCCGACGTCGTGCTCGATCTCGACGGCGTTCCCGAGTTCAACCGCGGCGTCTACGACATCGCCCGCCGCATCCCGCCGGGCAAGACGCTGACCTATGGCGATATCGCCAAAAAACTCGGCGGCGTCGAACTGTCGCGCGACGTCGGGCAGGCGCTGGGACGCAACCCCTGTCCGATCGTGGTGCCCTGCCACCGCGTGCTCGCCGCCGGCGGCAAGCCCGGCGGCTTCTCGGCCAATGGCGGCGTAGTGACGAAATTAAAGATGCTGGCGATCGAAGGCGCCGTCGTCAACCACACGCCGAGCCTGTTCGATTGATCTTCTCCCTCTCCCCGCAAGCGGGGCGAGGTAAAGGCAGCTACACCGCCTCGCACGAAAAGCCATTGCCCTTGCGCCGAATCCTGCCCGTCGAAGGCGAAGGGAAATGCGCGGTGCAGCACAGCGTTTCGGTGTCGCAGTAGCGCTCCAGGAAACCGCGCCGCGTCGTGGCCGCCGCAGCCTGATCGACGTCGAATTTCACCGACAGTTCCGGATAGCGCGTCTGCAGCGGCGAGTGCATCAGATCGCCTGAAAATACCGCGTCGTCCCTGCCGCGGCCGAAGGTGAACGCGACATGCCCCGGCGTGTGCCCGGGCGTCGGCAGGATCCGGGTGTGATCGCCGATCGCGTAATCGTCGCGCACGATCTCGGCTTTTCCGGCCTCGACCACCGGCAGCACGCTGTCGCCAAACGGCGGCACCGCGGTTTTTGCGTTCTGCTCGGTCCAATAGTCGAACTCGCTCTTTCCGAACACGTAGCGCGCTTTCGGAAAGGTCGGCACCCACGCCCCGTTCTCCAGCCGCGTGTTCCAGCCGACGTGGTCGACATGCAGATGGGTACACATCACGAAATCGATGTCGCCGACGGCCAGGCCTGCCGCGGCCAGCGCGCGCAGATAGGTATCGTCGGTCTTCATGTTCCATTTCGGCCGCAGCGGCCGCGGCTTATCGTTGCCGATGCAGCTGTCGATCAGAATGGTATGATGCGGCGTCTTCACGACATAGGACTGGAAGCAAAGGATCAGCGCGTCGCTGGCGTCGAGTGCGCCGGCCGCCTGCATCCAGGCCCGGTTTTCCGATAGCAGGTCCGGCGTCAGTCCGGGCAGCATCTCCAGGGCCGGCAGGAAAGTGGTTTCCTGCTCGATCAGGCGATGGATGGTGAGATCGCCGACGCCAAATTTGAGAGTCATGACAACTCCTGCCCGTTACGCCGGCGGCGGCACCGAGATCTTGACCGACGGCCGTTCCAGCATCTTCGCGTGAAAGGCGTCGAGGTTCGGGAAGGCCTTGCGCCACCCACAGTCGGCAAAGCGGAAGTCGGCATAGCCGAGCACGCAGACCAGCGCGATCTGCGCGACATCGAGCTGCGGCCGCGCCAGCATCTCGGCCTGCTTGTCGAAACGTGCCATGCCGTTCCAGGCGCGGGCCCAGTGATCGTCGGCCCAGGCCTGCCAGCGCTGCGGCTCCGGCCGCACCATCTTCTCGTAGCGGCACAGCAGCATCGAATCGAGCATGCCCTGCAGCATGGAATGATCGCTCTTGACCTTCCATCTGTTAGCACCGGATGCCGGAACGAGCTTGCCGCCGCCGGCCAGTTCGTCGAGATATTCCACGATGACGTAGGAATCGAGAATGACATCGCCATTGTCGAGGATCAGCACCGGCAGCTTCTTCAGCGGCGTGATGCGCGAATACTCGTCATTGGGCTGGCCCGGCACCACGGTGGCGGAGATGAATTCGATCTTGTCGATCAGGCCGAGTTCGATCGCGGCAATCCGCACCTTGCGGGCAAAGGGCGAGGCCGGGGAGAAGGAGAGTTTCATAAGTTTTTCCTTAAATGCTCGAACACATACAACCGTCATCCTGAGGTGCGCGCCCTCTTCGGCGCGCCTCGACGGACGGGCCGCGGCACCGTAGCGTTTGTCATCCTTCGAGGCTCATCGAACGGCGCCAATGCGCCGTCCGGCTCGCACCTCAGGATGACGGAACGCCTCACGCCGCGACGATTTCCTGGCGCTGCTCGCCGAGACCCTCGATGCCGAGCGTGACCACGTCGCCGACGTTGAGGAACTTCGGCGGCTTCATGCCGGAGCCGACGCCGGGCGGCGTGCCCGTGGTGATGATGTCGCCGGGCATCAGCGTCATGAATTCCGAGACGTAGGAAACGATCTTGGCGACGCCGAAGATCATGGTCGCGGTCGAGCCGGTCTGGCAGCGCTTGCCGTTGACGTCGAGCCACATCGACAGCTTCTGCACGTCCGCGATCTCGTCCTTGGTGGCGACGAAGGGACCGAGCGGGCCGAAGGTGTCGTGCGATTTGCCCTTGGTCCACTGGCCCAGGCGCTCGATCTGGAAATTGCGCTCCGACACGTCGTTGCAGACGCAATAGCCGGCGACGTAATTGAGCGCGTCGGCCTCGGTGACGTATTTGGCCCGGGTGCCGATGATGATGGCGATTTCGACTTCCCAGTCGAGCTTGGTCGAGCCGCGCGGCTTTTCCACGTTGTCGTTGGGGCCGCACAGGCTGTTGATGGCCTTCATGAAGATGATGGGTTCGGCCGGAATCGGCATACCCACTTCGGCGGCGTGGTCGGAATAGTTGAGGCCGATGGCGATGAATTTGGGCACGCCGCCGACCGGGGCCCCGATCCTCGGCTTGCCGTCGACGGCAGGCAGCTTCGAGGCATCGAGGCCGGCGAGCTTGGCGAGGGAGGCGGGCGAATAGGCGTCGCCGTCAAGGTCCTTCACATGGGCGGAGAGGTCGCGCAGCTGACCCGATTTATCGATCAGACCGGGCTTTTCCTGCCCCTTGGCCCCGTAACGAACAAGCTTCATGTCTCATCACTCCCTTGGCGGTTTCTTGACGTAACAGGCTTCATGGAACAGCGCCGCGCGAAATTCAATGCCTGACTGCGCGAGGGGCTGCATTGCAGATTGTGTAGGGTGGGCAAAGGCGCCTCTTCGCGCCGTGCCCACCATCCATCAGCGATGCCGTCGCGAATGGTGGGCACGCCATCGGGAGCGCGCATTCGCGCGTCCCGCCGGCTTTGCCCACCCTGCGATTTTTCGGCCTCACGCCAACGCCACGAATTTGAAGGCGTCGCCGTCGCGCCTGATGTGGCCGGCATTGAAATGCCCGCCGATCACCAGGGTCGGCGTATCGGCGAAGCGTCCGAACAGGTCGCGCCGGGTCGCGGCTGATTGCACAGGATCGGAGTCGGCGGTCGACGACCAGTCGAGATGCGCCATCTGGCAGGGATGATGGGCGACGTCGCCGGTCAGCAGGCCCTGTTCGGCCTCCGACTGGATCAGGATGCTCATATGACCCGGGCTGTGGCCGGGCGTCGGGATCAGGGTGATCTCGTCGCTGAGCCTGGCGTCGCTGGCGACCAAATCGGCCTTACCCGCATCCGCGATCGGTTTGACCGAGTCGTTGAAGACCGCGGCCTTGTCGCTCTCGTCGCTGTGGTCGCGCCAGTGCTCGAATTCGTTTCGGCCGAACACATAGCGCGCATTGGCGAATGTCGGCACCCATTGGCCGCCAACGAGCTTCGTGTTCCAGCCGACATGGTCGACATGCAGATGCGTGCACAGCACGGTGTCGATGCTGTCAGGCGGAAAGCCCGCCGCCGTCATGGTTTCGAGGAAGGGGTGCTGGCGGTCATTCCAGGTCGGCACCTTGCGGCCTTGCTTGTCGTTGCCGAGCCCGGTGTCGACCACGATCCGCCGCGTCGGCGTCTGCACGACAAGCGAATGGATCGACATTTTGAGCCGGCCTTCCTCGGTCGCGAAATGCGGAATCAGCCAGGGCAGTTTCTGGATTTCCTCGTTGCTGGCCAGCGGCAGAATAAAACGGGTGCTGCCCACGGTTTCCAGTTCGACGATTTTCGTGATTTTGACCTTGCCTATCTTCCAATTCATCCGGCGCTTTCCCAAGTGTTCATCGCGTCTTCATTGTGTCTTCGGTTTCTTGGTACGAAAGATGCTGGTTTCCGCCAGCCCGCGCAATGGATCATCTCGCCCGCCGGCGCGTTGGTCGGTACATAGGTCAAGGGAGAGCAGCATGCCCGAACTAGCCATTTCAGCCGAAAAGGTCCGGTTTCTGATCGAGAAGACCCGTGAATTCGACGTCAAGGAGGGGGCCTCCGATCCGGATTCCGGGTCGAACGCCGCCGATGACAAGATGATCGATGTGCTTGAGGATAATGGCGACGATCCCGTGGTGCGCGAGATCACCGGCTTCATCAATGCCATGACCGAGGACGAGCAGATCGACCTGGTTGCACTGATGCGGCTCGGCCGTGGCGACGGCGGGATAGAGGAATGGGACGATCTGCGGCGCGAGGCCGCCGACGGCAGCAACAACCGTACGGCGGCCTACCTGCTCGGCGAACCCCTGGTGAGCGATTACCTCGCCGAGGGCCTCGATGCGTTCGGCCTGACCTGGACCGACGAGCGCACCACGCCGGTGGGGTGACTGATCTTCACCCTCCCCTGGAGGGGGAGGGTCGACGCGACTGTAAGGAGCGGCGGGGTGGGGTGACAGTCTCTCATCTCGAACAGTGGCCGCGTTGAGAGATCACCCCACCCCGTCTCTCATCGCGCTTCGCGCGATGCAAGCCGACCCTCCCCCTCCAGGGTAGGGCTATCGCATATGGGCAAGGGCAGAGAGAAGGAAGTCGTTGTTCCATCTGGCTTGGAGCATTTTGTGGCCGATGCGCG
>JAZJYY010000144.1:19544-23506 GCA_040390145.1 Pseudomonadota bacterium | reverse complement strand
CACGCGGCTATCGGGCGCATCGGGCGCCCGGCCTCCCCGCGCCCTCTGATTGAAGGGCAAGGAGATTTACTGGCAAAGCTCGGGTGTAGTGCACCGCGAGATAGCGAAAGTGTGTCTGCTGACACACCCACAACTGTCATCGTCCGGCTTGACCGGACGACCCAGTATCCCAGAGACGTCAATGATAGAATCGATGGGCGCGGCGTACTGGATCGCCCGCTTTCGCGGGCGACGACAGTGAATTTGGTGCGACGGCGTTGCTTCCATTTAGCCACGCCTCACGCCTTCAGCGTCTCCAGAAACCGCACCGGCTCGCCGCCCGACGGCCCGACCAGCTCGCCCTGCCACATCACGCGGCGGCCCCGCACAAACGTGCCGACCGGCCAGCCGGTGACGCGCACGCCGTGATACGGCGTCCAGCCCGCCTTCGAGGCCGTCCACTCATCGGTGATGGTCTCGCTGCGCTTGAGATCGACGATGGTAAAGTCCGCATCGTAACCGGCGGCGATGCGGCCCTTGCAGGCGATGTTGAACAGCCGCGCCGGGCCGGCGCTGGTGAGATCGACGAAGCGCTGAAGCGACAGCCGCCCGGCGTTGACGTGATCCAGCATCAGGGGCACCAGCGTCTGCACACCGGTCATGCCGGAGGGCGAGGCCGGATAGGTTTTGGCCTTTTCTTCCAGCGTATGCGGGGCGTGATCGGAGCCGAGCACGTCGATGATGCCCTGCTCGATGCCGCGCCAGATGCCTTCGCGGTGATCGGCCGAGCGTACCGGCGGATTCATCTGGGCACGGGTGCCGAGCCGCTCGTAGCATTCGGGCGCCGTCAGCGTCAGGTGATGCGGCGTCGCCTCGCAGGTGGCGACGTCCTTGTGGTCGCGCAGATACTCGATCTCTTCCTTGGTGGAGATATGCAGCACGTGAATCCGCTTGCCGGTCTCACGGGCGATCCTGACGAGGCGCTGCGTCGCCATCAGCGCCGCGATTTCGTCGCGCCACACCGGATGCGATCGCGGATCGCCTTCGATGCGCAGGCCCTTGCGGTCGTTGAGGCGATACTCGTCCTCGGCATGAAAGGCGGCCCGGCGCCGGATCACCTTGAAAATCCGCCGCAGGCTTTCGTCATCCTCCACCAGCAGCGCGCCGGTGGAGGAACCGATGAACACCTTGACACCGGCGCATCCGGGCGCGCGTTCCAGCTCGGGCAGATCGTCGACATTGTCGCGGGTGCCGCCGATGAAGAAGGCGAAATCGCAATGCATGCGGTGGCGGCCGGCTTTAACCTTCGCCGCGAAGGTCTGCGCGGTGACGGTCAGCGGATCCGTGTTCGGCATTTCGAACACCGCGGTGACGCCGCCCATCACCGCGCTGCGCGAGCCGGTTTCGAGGTCTTCCTTGTGGGTAAGACCCGGCTCGCGAAAATGCACCTGGGTATCGATCACCCCCGGCAGGATATGCAGGCCCTTGCAGTCGATCACCTCGGCTGCCGAGGCCTGGCCGAGCGCGCCGATTTCGGCGATGCGCCCCGCCTTGATGCCGATATCGCGCACGCCCTCGCCGTCCTGATTGACCACGGTGCCGGATTTCAGAATCACGTCAAAAGTCTGGGTCATCATGCCTCGTATTCGGATCCATCCTCATGCCGAGGAGGTGCAGGGCCTTGTTCACGGCACCTTAGCGGCTTACGTTGACAGGTGATATCCGGCACCGGCGTTTCCCCAGGAAACTGCCGAAAAACACCAGAATTGCCAAGAAACTTGCAAGAGAAATTCACGAGAAAGTCAGATGAAAGCAGCGTTTCTTCCCGACCGGGGCGTGGTCAAGGTCAGCGGCGAGGACGCCCGCAACTTTCTCAACGGCCTCATCACCACGGATGCGACGCTGCTGCGCCCCGGGCTCGGCCGGTTCGGGGCGTTGCTGACGCCGCAGGGCAAGATCACGGCGGATTTCCTCATCACCGAGGTGCCTGCCGGCCATGGCGGCGGCTTCCTGATCGACTGCCCGCGCGCGCTGGCGCCGGGGCTCGCCGCCAAGCTCGGTTTCTACAAGCTGCGCGCCAAGGTCACGGTCGAGGACCTCCAGGACAGCCTCGGCGTGCTGGCGGCCTGGGACGGCGAGCCCGCGGTAAAACCCGATCTGGCCTTTGCCGATCCACGGGCTGCCGCACTCGGCTGGCGGATCCTGGTTCCCGGGGAGCTAGCGCCGAAGCTCGCCGAGCTGATCGGCGCCGAGATGGTCGACAGTGCGGCCTATGACGCGCATCGCATCGCCGCCGGCGTGCCGCGCGGCGGCCTCGACTTCATGTATGGCGACGCGTTTCCGCACGAAACCAACATGGACCGCCTGCACGGCGTCGATTTCGACAAGGGCTGCTATGTCGGCCAGGAGGTGGTCTCGCGGATGCAGCATCGCGGCACCGCGCGGACGCGGACGGTACGCGTCGTCCTCGAGGATTTTTCACCTGAACCGGGCGCGCCGATTCTTGCCGGCGACAAATCGATCGGCACCATGGGTTCGACATCGGGCCAGAACGGTCTCGCGCTGATCCGGATCGACCGCGCCGCCGACGCGCTGGATGCCGGATTGCCGCTGACGTCGGGCGGCCTCGGCCTCCGCCTCGCCGATCCCGGCGATGTCAGACTCGCGCCGAAGCAGACTGTGGCATGACCAAGTCGGCGCGCCTGCATGCCGACGGCCTGACGCGGTGCCCGTGGCCCGGCGAAGACCCGTTTTACATGGCCTATCACGACACCGAATGGGGCGTGCCGGAATATGACGACCGCGCACTCTACGAAAAACTCATTCTCGACGGTTTTCAGGCCGGGCTGTCGTGGATCACGATCCTGCGCAAGCGCGACAATTTCCGAAAGGCGTTCGACGATTTTCAGCCTGAAAAGATCGCGCGCTACAGCGAAAAAAAAGTCCACGCGCTAATGAACGACGCCGGCATCGTCCGCAACCGCTCCAAGATCGAGGGCGCGGTCAACAGCGCCAAGGGCTACCTGAAGATCATGGAAGAAGGCGCCGGCTTCTCGAAATTCCTGTGGGACTTCGTCGACGGCCAACCGAAGGTCAACAATTTCAAGACCACCGCCAGCGTGCCGGCCTCGACGCCGGTCTCGATCAAGATGTCGAAGGAGTTGCAGGCGCGCGGCTTCAAGTTCGTCGGGCCGACCATCGTCTACGCCTTCATGCAGGCCACCGGCATGGTCAACGACCATCTGGTCGGCTGCTTCTGCCATCAGGCCTGCGTTGGAAAGCAGCGCAGCCCTCGCCTCAAAGCAAAATGACGGCGAAAAGACCTTCGGCCGCTTCCACCCGGGTCTGGCAGCGGATGCTGTCGGGACGCCGGCTCGATTTGCTCGATCCCTCGCCGCTGGATATCGAGATCGCCGATATCGCCCATGGCCTGGCGCGGGTGGCGCGCTGGAACGGGCAGACCTCGGGCGCGCATATCTTCTCGGTGGCGCAGCACACGCTGCTGGTCGAAGCCGTGCTGCGCCAGCAGAAGCCGCGCGTCGACCTCAGCTTCCGGCTCGCGGCCATGCTGCACGATGCGCCGGAATACGTCATCGGCGACATGATCTCGCCGTTCAAGGCGGTGCTCGGCGGCGATTACAAGGTGGTGGAAAAGCGCCTGCTGGCGGCGATCCATATCCGCTTCGGGCTGCCGCCGGAGCTAGCGGACCACATCACGCAGGCGATCAAGGCCGCCGACCGCGGCGCGGCCTATCTCGAGGCCACCGAGCTCGCCGGCTTCGCGGAAGCCGAAGCCCGCCGCCTGTTCGGCAGGGACCCCGGCCTGCCGCCAGCGATGCAGCAGGACTATCTGACGCCTTGGACCGCGGCCAGGGCCGAGAAGCAGTTTTTGGCGCGGTTCGCAACCTTGAACGCGCCGTAGGGTGGGCAAAGGCGCGCGCTTTGCGCCGTGCCCACCATCCATCCACCTCTCGATCCCCTAT
>JAZJYY010000144.1:0-19534 GCA_040390145.1 Pseudomonadota bacterium | reverse complement strand
GGTGGGCACGGCGCAAAGAGCGCCTTTGCCCACCCTACGCTCTACGTACTATAATCGGCGCGACCGGAAGGACCGCCATGATTCACGTCTGCTCGCTCGCCGCACTCTCCGACACCGTCAAGGCCACCGGCGCCAGCCATGTCCTGACCGTGATGGCCAATGTCGCCCAGGTGCAGCGGCCGGAGTCGGTGCTGGAGGCCCATCATCTGCGAGTCCAGATGGACGACATCACCGAGCACATGGACGGTTTTCTGGCGCCGTCGGATTCACATATCGAGCAGGTGCTGAATTTCGTGCGCGGCTGGGATCGCAGCGCGCCGCTGGTGGTTCACTGCTACGCCGGCATCAGCCGGTCGACCGCCAGCGCCTTCGCCGCCGCCTGCATGCTCAACCCGCATCGCGACGAGATCTCGATCGCGCGGCAGATCCGCGCCGCCTCCCCGATCGCATCGCCGAACCGGCTGATCGTCAGCCTGGCCGATCGCGCGTTGGGGCGCGAGGGCCGGATGTTGCGCGCGCTCGACGAAATGGGCCCGGGCAGCATGCTGGTCGAAGGCCGGCCGTTCCGCGTCGATCTCGAATGACGATCGCAAACGGCGCCAGATGAGCGAGAAGCTGCTGACGCCGATCGAGATCGGGCTGACCGCGGCCATCGTCGCCATCGAGGGCAACGAGCCCCTGATCCTCACCGCGTCCTCCGGCGCCGGCGACAAGCTCGCCGGGCTTCCATTCGGCCCGTTCGACGCGGTGTCGCACCGTACCTTCGAGATCGGGCTGCGCGCCTGGGTGGAAGAACAGGCCGGGTTGCGGCTCGGCTACGTCGAGCAACTCTATACGTTCGGCGACCGCGGCCGCCACACCCAGGCCGGCGACACCGACGCCCATGTCGCCTCGATCGGCTACCTCGCGCTGACCCGCGCCGCCGACAATGCCTCGCGCGCGCCCGGTGCCACCTTCGAGCCCTGGTACCGCTTTTTCCCGTGGGAAGACTGGCGCGAAGCGCGGCCCGGCATCATCGAGGGCGCGATCTTTCCCGCGCTCACGGACTGGGCCGCACAGTCCGAACAGCCGGATTCGACCCGCGCGCTCAGCCGCAAGGATCGCGTCCGGTTGTATTTCGGCGCCGAGGGCGCGCAGTGGGACGAGGAACGCGTGCTCGACCGTTACGAGCTGCTGTACGAAGCCGGACTGGTCGAAGAGGCACGGCGCGACGGCCGCCCGGCGGCGCTGGCGCGCCAATCGCTGCCCATGCTCGGCGTTGCCATGCGCTTCGACCACCGGCGAATTCTCGCCACCGCGATCGCCCGGCTGCGCGCCAAGCTGAAATATCGTCCGGTGGTATTTGAACTTTTGCCGCCCGAATTCACACTCACTGAATTGCAGCGCACTGTGGAAGCGATCTCGGGACGGCATCTGCACAAGCAGAATTTCCGCCGGTTGGTGGAAACCGGCGCGCTGGTCGAACCAACCGGCGTGATGTCGACACAAACGGGCGGGCGCCCCGCTGCGCTGTTTCGCTTTCGTCGTGAAGTATTGCAGGAGCGACCGGCTCCGGGCCTGCGCGTGCGCGCAAGACGCTGAAGATTTTTGATGCGGTAAAGCCCCGATACCGGGCGATCGCCTGGAGGCTGGATGTTCGATTTGCCATTCGATTTCTTTTCGTTGGCCGCAGCCATCGTCGCGATCATCTTCGCACGCAAGGCCCTCAATCAGGTCGCCGTGCTGCGCGCTCGGCTGGACCTGATGGAAACGCTGGCGTCATCGGCACCGGCGGCAGCAAGGTATGTGCCACCGCCGCTGCCCGCGCGCGAAACTCCGGTCGTGGCCCCGGTACCGCAGCAGACCCCGACAGAAACAACGCAAGCCAAAGCGCCGCCCGTCCGGCCCGCCGCGCCGCCGCAGCCTGCTTCGGAAATCCCCGCATCCGCGCCGCCGCCGCTTCCGCCGGCGCAACCCGGCTTCGAGGAGCGCATCGGCACCCGCTGGGTGGTCTGGGTCGGCGGCCTGACGCTGGCGCTCGGCGGTTTCTTCATGGTGCGCTATTCGATCGAGGCCGGACTGCTCGGCCCCGAGGTGCGCACGGTACTCGGCGGCCTGTTCGCGCTGGCGCTGCTGGCAGCCGGCGAATGGACCCGGAGGAAGGAAAGCATTTCGGCGATCGAAGCGCTGCCGATCGCCAATATCCCGGCCATCCTCACCGCCGCCGGCACCGCGGTCGCGTTCGCGACGGTGTACGCCGCCTATGCGCTGTACGATCTTCTGGTGCCCGCCACTGCCTTCGTTCTGCTCGGCCTGGTGGCGCTGGGCACGCTCGCCGCGGCACTGCTGCACGGGCCGGCGCTGGCCGGCCTCGGCATCGCCGCCGCCTTCGCCACGCCGGTTCTGGTGTCCTCCGGCAAGCCGGACTTCTGGGCGCTCTATATCTACCTGGCCATCGTCACCGCGGCGGCGTTCGGGCTGGCGCGGATCCGGCTGTGGCGCTGGCTCGCGGTCACCACGCTCGTGTTCGCGCTGCTGTGGACCTTCCCTTGCCTGGATTGCGGGCCGTCGATGGTCGCCCCACACGCGTTTCATGTGATGGCGGGTTTCATCCTCGCAGCTTTGCTGGTGGTATGCGGCTTCATGTTCGGGCCGCCCGCCGAGCAAGGCGAAGTCGAACCGTTCTCGTCCGCTTCGCTCGCGATCTATCTGCTGGGCACCGCCTTGATCGTAGTGAACAGCGAGCATGCCGATATGGCCGTCATCGCGTTCACGCTGCTGGTGGCCGGCACGCTGTTCGTGGCCTGGCGCGCGGAAGCGGCCGCCGGCGCAGTCGGCGCCGCCGCGGCACTTGTATTCATGGTGTTTGCCGAATGGGCGATCCGCGGCAATCCGGACATGCTGGTGCTGCCCGGCGGGCCGTTGCCGGGCATCGGTCCCGCCGCCACCGACAGTGCCGTCCTGACGCACCTCGTCGCCGCGGCGATCTTCGCCGCCGGATTCGGCATCGCCGGATTCCTGGCGCAGGGCCGGTCGACCAGCGCCGCGATCCCGGTGGTATGGTCGGCCGCGGCGGTGTTCAAGCCGCTGGCGCTGCTGGTCGCGCTCTATGCCCGCATCGCGCATCTCGATCGCTCGATCCCGTTTGCGATCCTGGCCGTGATACTGGCCGCCGCGTTCGGCGCCGCGACCGAAAGTCTGACAAAACGCGAGGACCGGCCCGGATTGCAGGCCTCGATCGCGCTGTTCGCCACCGGCGCGCTCGCCGCGATGGCGCTGGCGCTGACCTTTGCGCTTGAAAAGGGCTGGCTGACCATCGCGCTTTCGCTGATGTCGCTCGGCACCGCGTGGATCTCGCTGCAGCGGCCGATACCGTTCCTGCGCTCGCTCGCCGCCATTCTCGCCGGCATCGTGGTGCTGCGGATCGGCTACGAGCCGCGCATCATCGGCGACATGGTCGGCGCCACGCCGATCTTCAACTGGCTGTTGTGGGGCTATGGCGTTCCGGCGCTGTCATTCTGGGCGGCAAGCATCTTCCTGCGCCGTGGCGGCGACGACGCACCGCTGCGCGCGGTCGAATCGGCGGCGATCCTGTTCACGGTGTTGCTGGTGTTCATGGAAATCCGCCACGCCGTCAACGGCGGCGACGTGTACCGCAATTCCGCAGACCTCACCGAAGTGGCGCTGCAGGTGTGCGCGGCACTGGCGATGGCGATCGGGCTGGAACGGTTGCGGATCCGCACCGGCAGCATCGTGCATAACATCGCAGCGATCGTGCTCACGCTGTTTGCGGGTGCCGCCAGCGCGATCGGCCTGATGGTGCTCGAGACGCCGATCCTGTGGCCGACCGATGTCGGAGGCGTGTTCTTCAACCTGCTGCTGCTCGGCTATGCCCTGCCCGCGGTGCTGGCGCTGCTGTTGTCCTACGCCGTGGCGGGCCGGCGTCCGGCCAGCTATGCCAACACCATCGCCGCGGCGGCGCTGGTGCTGGCGCTGACCTATGTCACGTTTGAAATCCGCAGGCTCTATCACGGTCCGGTGCTGACGCGTGGCGCCACCACCGACGTCGAGCAGTACACCTACTCGATTGCCTGGCTGGTGTTCGGCGTGGCGCTGCTGGGCATCGGCATATTGTTCAATTCGCAGCGCGCCCGCCTCGCCTCCGCGGTGGTGATCGCGCTCACGATCCTGAAAGCATTCCTGATCGACATGTCGACGCTGACGGGCGTCTACCGCGCGCTGTCGTTCATGTGCCTCGGGCTCGTGCTGGTGGCGATCGGCTGGCTGTACCAGCGGATCCTGTTCCGCCGGCAGCGACCGCCGGCCGCCCCTGCCGCGCAGGCGGGCGGGTAGGCTCGCCGGGTCGTCGCGCTCGTCCTTCGTCAGGCCGCGCGCACTGTCTCGAGGAACTTGCCGACTTCCATCTTCAGCCGGTTGCTGTCACCGGACAGCGATTGCGCCGCCGACAGCACCTGCGACGAGGCCGATCCGGTCTCGGTGGCACCCTGTTGCACATCGGTAATGTTGGATGACACCTGCTGGGTGCCCTGCGCGGCCTGCTGGACGTTCCGGGAAATTTCCTGCGTTGCCGCGCCCTGTTCTTCCACGGCGGCCGCGATCGTCGAGGAGATCTCCGAAAGCTTTTCGATGGTGCCGCTGATTTCCCTGATGGCATTGACCGATTCCTGCGTCGCGGCCTGGATGCCCGCAATCTGCTGACCGATCTCGCCGGTCGCCTTGGCGGTCTGCTCGGCGAGCGCCTTGACCTCGGACGCCACGACCGCGAATCCGCGGCCGGCTTCGCCGGCCCGCGCCGCCTCGATGGTGGCGTTGAGTGCCAGCAGGTTGGTCTGCCCCGCAATATTGTTGATCAGTTCGACCACATCGCCGATGCGGGCCGCCGCCTTCGACAATTCACCGACGCGGTCGTTGGTGCTTCGCGCCTGGTGGACCGCCTCGCTGGCGATGCGGGACGACTCCTGGACCTGCCGGCTGATTTCATTGACGGATGACGACAATTCTTCGGTAGCGGACGCTACCGACTGTACGTTGGTGGAGGCCTCCTCGGATGCGGCGGCGACGGTCGTGGCGACATGCTGGGAGCGTTCGGCCGTCGATGAGAGCGTGCTTGCGGACGCTTCGAGTTCGTTAGCGGCGGAAGATACCGTCTCGATGATTTCGCCGACCGCACCTTCGAATCCGTCGGCGAGCCTGACCATTTCAGCCTTGCGCTGCACCGCCGAGCGCCGCTCGGTCGCCTTCAGTTCCTCGCGGTCGAAGCGCACGATCGCCTGCACCGTCTGCAGGTTGCGCAGTGCTTCGCCGATCTCGTCGTCACGCTCGACCAGAATGCGATTGTCGAGCTTGGCCTGGGTCACCTTCAGCATCGCATCGTTGAGGCGCGCCAGCGGCCCGCTGATGGCGCCGCTCGCCTGGATGCCGAGCAATCCGCCGGCGACGACGCCGAACGCAATCAATCCTGCCACGATGCCGTCGGCCATCGTGTATCCGCTGTGGGGAATGCCGAACAGCGCGACAAGTCCGGCTGCCAGCAGTAACGCCAGCTGCAGCGTGATCAGCGTTGCGAGACGCGCCTTCAGCGTGCCCGTAAAGATGGTGAAGCGGTCCATGACCGAGCGGCGGCGGATAATGCCGGCATCGATCCTGTAGCCGTGAGGCTGTTTCGAGCGCAATATGCCATACACATGCTCGGCCTCCTGGCGCTGGTCGGCCGGCAATTTCGTCCGGATCGAGGTATAGCCGACGACCTGTCCATTTTCACGGAGCGGCGAAGCGGTTGCCAGCACCCAATAGAAGTCGCCGTTCTTGCGCCGGTTCTTGACCGCCCCGGCCCACGGCTTGCCGGCCTGGAGGGTATCCCAGAGATTCTGGAAGGCTTCCACCGGCATGTCCGGATGCCGGATGATGTTGTGCGGCTGGCCCATCAGTTCTTCAGGGGTGAACCCCGCGGCGTCGACGAACTCGTCGTTGAAATAGGTCAACCTTCCCTTGGTGTCGGTTCTCGAAACGATCAGCGTGGCATCGGTGATCGGATATTCGACATTCGTCACGGGAAGGTTGTTGCGCATCGCAGGCTCCTGAAAAGGAATTAATTGAACTGCGACCTACCCAGGTTGATGCAATCAACTTGTTGCCGCTGGTGGCATCAGGGTTAACCACTTTGTCTGGAAGATGACTTAACTTTCCGAATAGTAGAACTACGGGTCATATGCAGCTTTCAGTGCAAATGCGGGCAGAATGTTTTCCCGTTCGACCTCGGTGCCTCACCTGAGACAGGTGATAAAAAGCGGCCCGCAAGATGCGGGCCGCGACGTTTTCTGATTGGCTTGGAACTTCCGAATGTCAGGCCGCCCTCACCGTGTTGAGGAACTTGCCGACCTCGAGCTTGAGACGGTTGCTGTCACCGGACAACGATTTCGCCGCGGAGAGCACCTGCGAAGAGGCCGATCCGGTCTCGCTGGCGCCGCGCTGCACGTCGGTGATGTTCGAAGAGACCTGCTGGGTGCCTTGTGCGGCCTGCTGGACGTTGCGGGAAATTTCCTGCGTCGCCGCTCCCTGCTCTTCCACCGCCGCCGCGATGGTCGATGAAATCTCGGACAGCCGTTCGATGGTACCGCTGATTTCCTTGATGGCGTCGACCGATTCGTTGGTCGCCGCCTGGATGCCTGAGATCTGCTGGCCAATCTCACCTGTGGCCTTGGCAGTCTGTTCGGCCAGCGCCTTGACTTCGGAAGCAACCACCGCGAAGCCGCGGCCGGCCTCACCGGCGCGCGCCGCCTCGATCGTAGCGTTGAGCGCCAGCAGATTGGTCTGCCCGGCGATGGTGTTGATCAGTTCGACCACGTCGCCGATCCGTGCTGCAGCTTTCGACAATTCGCTGACTCGATCATTGGTCTTGCGGGCCTGGCCGACGGCATCGCTGGCCATCCGCGAGGATTCCTGGACCTGGCGGCTGATCTCGTTGACCGACGATGACAATTCCTCGGTGGCAGAGGCAACCGACTGCACGTTGGTGGAGGCTTCCTCGGAGGCGGCCGCGACCACGACCGTGAGTTCCTGCGCCCGCTCGGCCGTGGCGGAGAGCGTGGAGGCCGATGATTCGAGCTGGGTCGAAGCCGACGACACGGTCTGGATGATCTCGCCGACGGCGCCTTCGAAATCGTCGGCCAGCTTGACGAGGTCAGCCTTGCGCTGCTGGGCACTGCGCTGTTCGCTCGCCTGTTGCTCGACCTTCAACCGTTCAACTTCGATCGCACTGGCCTTGAAAACCTGGACGGCCTGGGCCATCCGACCGACCTCGTCGGCCCTTTCAACGCCCGAGATGACCACCGACGTATCGCCCTTGGCGAGCACGCCCATCTCGGAGGTGAGGCGTTGAACCGGGCGGGTGACCGCGAAGCTCATGCCGATGGCGCCCAGGATGGAAAGAAGCACGGTCAACGCGCCGGCCACCAGGATCGTGAATTTAGCGGAGGCATCGGCGGCATCCGAGGCCGCGGCGCGCACCGTAAGCAGCGAGCGCTCTTCCGCATCCATCTGCTGCACGATGCCCCGGAGGCCATCCATGGTTTTCTTTCCGGCGCCCGATGCTTCCAGCTCGCGGGCCTTCGACTGCGTTTCGGGATTTTTCATCAGCGCAATTTCCTTCTGCGCGACGGTCGTCAGCCATTCGTTTGCGTTCTGCTTGACCAATTCGAGCCGCTTCTGCTGGGTCGCATTGTCCGAGGTCAGGCTGCCTACCTTCGCCACAGCGGCCGCATACTGCTTCTGCCCTGCTTCCAACGGAGCCAGGAATCCCGTGTCGCCGGAAATGAGATAGCCGCGCACGCCGGTTTCGGAGTTCACCATTCCGCTGATGATCTCGTTGAGCTGCTCGAGAACCTGATAGGTATGGACGGTCATTTGTCCCGTGGATTCGAGAATGCCAAGTGAGCGATAGATGGTCGCGCTGCTGACGCCGATCACGAGGCAGATCGCGGCGAATACCGCCGACAGTTTCACGGAAAGACGGAGATTGTTGATCCAAGACATTGCGGCTCCTTTTTCGAAAATGTACTGAACACGAGAGAAGTAGGCGCGGCGCATTGCCGCCGGATCGCCCGATGACGTGGAATTTGTTGGAAGCGGGCGCGGTTCAGGCCGCCCGCACCGTGCTGAGAAACATTCCGTGCCGCCTGCAATCTTGAATGATGATTATCATATCATCGGCGGACTGCCGTTCGCGTCGGGGGAATAGGCTTACGTTAGACGAATATTCTGGAGTTCGTGCGATACCGTTAATTTTCAGTACCGTAGGAATACGTGGGCGCTGCCGCGCATTACCCCACTGGTCGGAAGCGCCGGAATGGCGGCCTTGGCTGGTCCACAAGTGAAATTGCGAGATGTTGAAGTGAAAAACGCGGCCCGCCGGGGCGGACCGCGATGTCGTTTGATGATCGAGTCGCCGAAGTGATCAGGCCGCCCGCACGGTGTTGAGGAATTTGCCGACCTCGAGCTTGAGGCGGTTGGAATCGCCAGATAACGATTCCGCGGCGGAGAGCACCTGCGACGAGGCCGAACCTGTTTCGCTGGCGCCGCGCTGTACGTCCATGATGTTCGAGGACACCTGCTGGGTGCCTTGCGCGGCCTGCTGGACGTTGCGGGAGATCTCCTGCGTTGCAGCGCCCTGCTCTTCCACCGCCGCGGCAATGGTCGACGATATCTCCGACAGTTTCTCGATGGTGCCGCTGATCTCCCTGATGGCGTTGACCGATTCCTGCGTCGCGGCCTGGATGCCCGAGATCTGCTGACCGATTTCACCGGTGGCCTTGGCGGTCTGTTCGGCCAACGCTTTGACTTCGGAGGCCACTACGGCAAAGCCGCGGCCGGCGTCGCCGGCGCGCGCCGCCTCGATGGTGGCGTTCAGCGCCAGCAGGTTGGTCTGGCCGGCGATGGTGTTGATCAGCTCGACGACGTCGCCGATGCGGGCGGCGGCCTTCGACAATTCACCGACGCGGTCGTTGGTGGTGCGGGCCTGGTGGACGGCCTCGTTGGCCATCCGCGCAGATTCCTGGACCTGGCGGCTGATTTCATTGACGGACGACGTCAGTTCCTCGGTGGCGGAGGCCACCGACTGGACGTTGGTGGAGGCTTCCTCGGAGGCGGCTGCAACCATCGTGGTGAGTTCCTGCGCGCGCTCGGCGGTCGATGTCAGGGTACCCGCGGAAGCCTCGAGTTCAGTCGAGGCCGAGGACACGGTCTCGATGATCTCGCCGACCGCGCCTTCGAAATCGTCGGCAAGCCTGATCATGTCGGCCTTGCGCTGCTGCGCGGCGATCTGGTCCTGCTTCATCTTGGCTTCGGCTTCGTCGCGGGCCTTCTGCTCGGCCTTGACCTTGAAGGTCTCGACCGCCTGCGCCATGTCCCCAACCTCGTCGCCACGGCCGAGACCGGGCAGCACGACCTGGAAATTGCCTTCGGCGAGTTCACGCATCCCGGCGCAAAGCCCGACCACCGGCCTGGAGATCGCCCGTCCAATCAGCCAAGCCAGCACGATGCCGAGAATCATACTGCCGACCGCGAGTATTAGGACGAGGCTTTCGGCCGATACAATCGTTTCCGTGGTCTCGTGCTCGATCTGCTTTTCTTCCGCGATGCCCGACTGCTTGATCGCTTCCGCCTCGGCGGCGATCGCCTGTGCCATCTTGAGCATTTCGCCGTTGGCGAGCACCTCGACTTCGTGCGAGTCATGTGCCGCCTTGTGATATGCCTCGGTGTATTTTGCAACGTTTGCGTTAACGTCGACGAATATCTTACGCATCTCTTCATTGACGATCGCCGTGCCTAACGCGGTCATCGCTGTCTTCAACGCCGCGAGGGCCTTTTCGGCGCCTTCGGCGGAACTCTGGTCGTGACGGCCGAGCAGCTTGTTGACGTTCAGCCGCGCCACCAGCAACTGCTTGAGCGCTTCGCCGGCCAGAATCATGGTGTTGGAATTGCCCGCTTTGCTCACTGCCATTACTTGCAGTTCCTCGATCTCGGCGCGTGACTTCACGCCGAGAGGATCGAGAACGTCCTTGATCAGCTTGTTCTGCTCTTGCTTCAGAGCGATCAGCTTGTCGATGTCCTTGCTGTAGATGTCGAACTGATCCTTGATCTCCAGGATCTTCTTCTGGCGTTCGGGATTCTTGTACTGCTTGATACCCTCAGCGATCTTCGCCGTCACCGCAGCCCGTTGCGCCTTCGCTCCTTCGATCAGCGCGTCGTCGCCCGACAGCGAGTATTCTCGTATGAACCGCCGCAGCGCCACGAATTCCCGATCGACGTCCCGGGCGATTCCGACGCCCGCTACACGCTGGTTGAAGGTCGCAAAGCCGTCCGAAACCTTGACGAAGCCGCGATACGACATTGCCGAAAGCACCGCTGTCAGCGCCAGCACGGCGGCAAAGCCGATCATGATCTTGGTGTTGATTTTGCGATTGGTGAAGAATCCGAACAGGCCGGACGACGCGACGCCTGCGGACGATGAAGACTTGCTCACAGTGTATTCCTTCGCTTCTGAGAAAAGTGTAAGATCAGGACGCGTCGATCACGAAGCGGCGATTGCGCTTCTGAATCGGACGGGCGTTCTTGGGAAACAGTGCGGCGAATTTCCGGATCTGCTCGACTGACGCCTCGACCGGCTCCTTGTGAACCGTCCAGGTCAAGCCTTCCGAACACGGCGGCGTGGTCAGCGACCCCATGTAGCGGAAGTAGCCGCCCGCCTTCGGCAGAATGCCCGCGATATCGATCGAACCTGCCACCTTGACCTCCGGCCCCGCCTTGGCCGGCATCTGCTCGAAGAACGTCTTCAGGGCAGAGTTCGCAGCACCCGGCCGGATGAAGACGCCGGTCACCGCGAGCGCTCCGGCGCTCGACTTGTGCACGAAGTGGCACTCCAGATCGAAGCCTTTTCCCGCCAGCAGATGCTCACTCGGGTGATGCATGTGAAACTGCAGCAGTTCATAGCGTGCGCCGCCAATGACACAGGCACTGCCGGGATCTGCGTTGAACTGGATGGTGTGGCCGTTATTGACGATGCGGAGCGGCAGCGGCTTGTAATCATAGTCGACCGAACCGACGTCGCCCTTGATGCCGTTGCCGAGATCGATCGGCGTCTGCTCCAGGCCGAGCTGGCACATCTTGAAGTCGGATTGAAGTTCGCCCCATTTTTCGGGATTGCCATCGCCTTCATAGCTCCAGTGCGCCGGAGCCCCGCCGCCATGGGGCGTTGCGTCCGATGCGGTGGCTACGCCTGCCTTCAAACAGCACGCACAAGCCAATGCTCCACGCATCAGCATTCGACGGTCCATCGACATTTCGGTTCTCCTGTGTGGTTTGCTGGAGCAGGGTCTTCCCCTGCCTGCGATACGAGATGTCACCCTGAGAATGATTGTTTGCCGCGCTTTCAGCGCAGCTCAGGGCCTCAGGGGCATGTCACTTTGATTTCGACGTATCCGCCCGGTTCCCTGATCACGACGGCCGATTTTGGCTTTGGCACTGATCCGCGATTTTGAATGATAAACGTCATTCCATTTCTCCGAAAAATCAGCGTAGCTGGCTAGTGGCCGCACCGTTGGTTCCTTGTTGGGAACAAAGTACCCGCCAAAGTTCCAAATTAATCTTAAGGGCAACCCGGTAGAAATACGCAATTGGCGAAAACCGCCGCAGGACGTGCGTAACTCGCGGCCGAGCCGAGAACGGCACGAATCCCAATCGTTAAGATCAGTGGATAAGCGCGCTGGTCTAGTTCAGAGACTCCGCCACCAGGCGGACTCGAAAGACCGGCGTCCTGGCTTCGTCCAGCATTTCCATGCGCCATTCGGCATCTGGCTTGAGACTGCGCGAGATGCCGCCGAGCAGATTGGCGCAGACCCTGGTCATCTCGGTCCAGGCGTCTTCGCGGCTTGCGAATTCAGTTCCCAGATCGGAAGCACCCGAATAGCGGCCATGGCTGATCCGGAAGAAATACAGCGACATTTTGAACCCATTTTTTTGGGCCGCCCCCACAGCCTGTCGACGATGGACAAAAATGGCTCGGAAGTCGCTACTGACGCATGAAAATGTCGAACCGTATGATTACGGCATGGCGCCGCCGCACGGCGGCGTCTCGATGCAGCAAATCGGGAAGACTTGAATGCGCGGCGCGGCTAACGCCCGGTCGGCATCAATCGGTCGAGCGGCGCAATTCGGCTGCACCTTCCGATTTCGCCGCTTCAGAGGCGGCGGCGGACTTGACCGGATCGAGTTTGGCGCTCTCGACCTTCGGGGCTTCGACACTGGCGGTGATGTCGTTCCGCGACGCGTCGGCCGAGCGGGCGTTGGCGGGCGCGTGCAGCGAACGCGGCCGCGACACCGCGCGGGCCATCAGCATCTGGGCGGCACCCTGATGGCGGAAATCGCAATAGGCAAAGCCCATGCCCGAGACCGAGCCGCGAAAACTGCGCTCGTCTTTTTTCTCGAGGTTGAAGCAGGGCTCGAACGGAATGCCCTTGATCGACGCGCAGACGGACTGGCCGCGAACCTGCAGCGTATTGCCGGGAAGGCGCATGTGGCGAACCCGGGCGGCGCCGGAAAACTGCACGGCGCCGGCCGCCCCCATGTCGTCCAGGATACGGCCGGAGCCGCGGGTGCCGTCGAAACAGGTGAACGCGAAAACCTTGCCGCTCACGAACCTGCGCGCCTCATCGGCATTCATCTGACCGGCCAGAGCGGGCGCGATCACCGCACCGGCCGCAACGAACCCCAACACAATACGCGCAAGCATGTTGTAACTCCGACCTGACTGAGCGCGGGCAACGCCTGATTTCCTTTACCCGCTGCTTACCATACCAACCATGGCAACATTGGAGCAGCTTGGTTGGTAAAGTCTGAACGCCGTTAGAGAATTTTTACCACGATTCGACCGCGGACCTGTCCGGCGAGGATTTTGGCGCCCGCCGCGATGACTTCATCCAATCCAATTTCATGAGTAATTTCAGCAAGTTTCCCATGATCCAGATCGCTTGCAAGACGGCTCCAGGCGACCCTGCGCAGCTCGATCGGGCACATCACGGAATCGATGCCGAGAAGGCACACTCCGCGTAAAATGAACGGCGCCACCGAGGACGGCAGGTCCATGCCGGCGGCGAGGCCGCAGGCGGCGATGGCGCCGCGGTATTTCGTCATCGAGAGCAGGTTGGCCAGCGTGGTCGAGCCGACGCTGTCGATGCCGCCCGCCCAACGCTCCTTGGCCAGCGGCTTGGCCGGCCCCGACAGCTCGGCGCGGTCGATCACCTCGGCCGCGCCGAGGCCTTTCAGATAATCGGCCTCCGACATCCGGCCGGTGGAGGCGATGACGTGATGACCGAGCTTTGACAGCAGGGCCGTGGCGACCGAGCCGACGCCGCCGGCGGCGCCGGTGACGACGATGGGGCCATCTTTCGGGGTCAGGCCATGCTTTTCCAGCGCCAGCACCGCCAGCATGGCGGTGAACCCGGCGGTGCCGATCGCCATGGCATCGCGCGGGGACATTCCCTCGGGCAGCCGCACCAGCCAGTCGCCCTTGACCCGCGCCTTTTCGGCATAGCTGCCGAGGTGGGTCTCGCCCATGCCCCAGCCGGTGCAGATCACCTTGTCGCCGGCCTTCCACGCCGGATGCGACGACTGCGCGACAGTGCCGGCGAAATCGATGCCTGCGATCATCGGAAAGCGCCGTACCACCGGCGCCTTGCCGGTAACGGCCAGGCCATCCTTGTAGTTCAGATCAGAATATTCCACGGCGACCGTGACGTCGCCTTCCATCAATTCGGCTTCGTCGAACTGCGTGAGCGCGGCGGTGGTGCCCTTTTCCGCCTTGTCGATCCTGATCGCCTTGAATGTCGCCAACGTAAATTCTCCCCAAGCTCTTGATCGGAGATGTTTACCTCATCAGGCCGGTTGCGCAACCGGGCGCGCGACCGGCGCCTCGACGATCGGCAGGTTGATCAGCGCCGACATCACGCCGAACAGCACCGACAGCCACCAGATCGGCGTGTAGGATCCGTACGCCTCGAATACCGTGCCGCCGAGCCACACGCCGAGGAAGCCGCCGACCTGATGGCTGACAAAGGCAAACCCATACAGCGTCGCGAACCAGCGGGTTCCGAACATCAGCGCGACCAGCGCCGAGGTCGGCGGCACCGTCGACAGCCAGGTCAGGCCGGTGATGGCGCCGAATGCGATCGCCGAGAAGGTGGTGATCGGGAACGAGATGAAGGCGAGAATCGACAGCGCACGGGTGAAATAGATCACCGACAGGATGTAGCGCTTGGGGAAAATGTTCTGCAGCCAGCCGACTCCCAGCGAACCGATGATGTTGAACAGGCCGATGGCGGCGATCACCCAGCCGCCGGTTTGCGCCGACACGCCGCGATCGGACAGATAGGCCGGCAGATGCACGGTAATGAAGGCGAGCTGAAAGCCGCAGGTAAAGAAGCCCAGCACCAGCAGCACGTAGGAGCGATGGCCGAACGCTTCCGCCAGCGCCGTCTTGAACGATTGCTGTTCCACTACGGGCACGTTGGTGGCCGTTGCGGGTGGAGTCGCCAGCGCCAGCGACAGCGGAAGGATCAGCAGCATCAGGCACGCGAACACCATCAGCGCCGATTGCCAGCCGAAATTGTCGATCAGCGCCACGCCGAACGGCGCGAACAGGAACTGCCCGAACGACCCGGCGGCGGTGCCGGCGCCGAGCGCAATGCCGCGCTTTTCGGGCGGCAACAGCTTGCTGAATGCCGACAGCACCAGGTTGAATGAACAACCGGAAAGCCCAAAACCGATCAGGACGCCGGCGCTGAGATCGAGCGACAGCGGCGTGGTGGCGTAGCGCATCATCAACAGGCCGCCGGCATACAACAGCGCGCCGACAATCATCACGCGCATGACGCCGAAGCGATCGGCGATCGCGCCGGCAACCGGCTGGCCCAGCCCCCACAGCAGGTTTTGTAGCGCCAGCGCGAGGCCGAAAACGTCGCGGCCCAATGAAAGATCGCGCCCCATCGGCTGAATGAAAAAGCCGACGCTGGATCGGGGTCCGAAACTCAGCAGTGCGATCGCGCAACCGCAGATGATGATCACTAGCGGCGTCCGCCAGCCGATGCCTTGAGAGGGGCGGAGTTCGGCTGCGCTGGTCGTCATGGAATTCCCCCCGATGGTTGGCTTCGAATCCGGCGAGGCCGGCCAGCCCAGGACAGGGAGTTAATGCATTCGCATGAAAACCCCAATCGTCAGTTCGGGAAAATCACCTGCTGCATTGCAGCGTTGCAAATCATGGCGAGCAGAAGCGACGAATTGGCGGGGCTGGCATCTAGCGGAGAGTTCGGAAGGATGTTATGTTTGTTTTGCTCCGAATGAGTATAATCGCTTTTTCGTGATGCGTCGGATCTTCTGCTTGCTGCGGGTAGGTCCGCACTCAACGCTACGCAGCGCTTGGAATCTGCCGGCCCGTCGTGGCCGGATTTCTCAGAACCCATATATGCTCAGATTGAGCATATATGTCATGCAGGGAGGCACCGATGCCGATCGCTGGAATCTACGGACCTGACGATTTCGGAAATCCCGTCCACGGCCATCCCGCCATCCAGGCGCGCAGCCCGGTGACGGCCGCCGAGCGCGCACGGGCGTTGCCGATGCCGTCGCTTGAATGGACACCCGAGGTCGAGCGCGCCACCGCGCATCTCTATGAACGCGTGAACAAGGTGATCTCGCCGGCCGAGTGGCCGTTCATGGCGCCCTACGTCAAGGCGATCAATGAACTGAAGAAGACCCGCGACGCGGTGATCCTGGCGCATAATTACCAGACGCCGGAGATCTTCCATTGCGTCGCCGATATCGGCGGCGATTCGCTGCAGCTGGCGATCGAAGCCACCAAGGTGAAATCCGGCATCATCGTGCAGTGCGGCGTGCACTTCATGGCGGAGACGTCGAAGATCCTGAACCCGCACAAGACGGTGCTGATCCCGGACGCGCGCGCCGGGTGTTCGCTGGCATCGAGCATCACCGGCGCCGACGTGCGGCTGTTGCGCGAGCGCTTTCCGGGCGTGCCCGTGGTCGCCTATGTCAACACCTCGGCCGACGTCAAGGCGGAGGTCGACATCTGCTGCACCTCCTCCAACGCGGTCGCGGTGGTGGAGAGCTTGCGCGCGCCGACCGTGATCTTTCTGCCGGACCAGTATCTGGCAAAATATGTCGCGTCAAAAACCAGCGTGAAGATCATCGCCTGGAAGGGCGCCTGCGAGGTGCACGAGCGCTTTACCGGCGACGAGTTGCGCGCCTATCGCGAGGCCGATCCCTCGGTGCAGATCATCGCGCATCCGGAATGCCCGCCCGACGTGCTGGCGGAGGCCGACTTCACCGGCTCGACCGCCCACATGATCAACTGGGTTCGCAGCAACCGCCCGAAGCGCGTGGTGATGATCACCGAATGCTCGATGGCGGACAACGTCAAGGCCGAATTGCCCGACGTCGAAATGCTGCGGCCGTGCAATCTGTGCCCGCACATGAAGCGGATCACGCTGGCCAAGATTCTGGACAGCCTGATCTACCTGCGCGAGGAGGTCACCGTCGTTCCCGCGATTGCCGAAAGGGCGCGGCGCTCGGTCGAGCGGATGATCAATCTGAGGAATTGAGCATGTCACGTCACGACGACCTCACCCGCTCGACCGACGATGTCGTCATCGTCGGCGCGGGCCTCGCCGGACTATTCTGCGCCCTCAAGCTGGCGCCGCGTCCGGTCACCGTGGTTTCCGCCGCCCCGCTCGGCCAGGGCGCTTCTACCGCATGGGCGCAAGGCGGCATCGCCGCGGCCGTCGCCGAAGGTGACAGCGCGGAGGCGCATGCCGCCGATACAATCGCCGCCGGCGCCGGCCTGGTCGATGAGCGCATAGCGCTCGGCCTCGCACGCGAAGCCGACGCGCGTATTCACGATCTGCTGCACTACGGCGTCCCGTTCGACCGCGACCTCGCGGGAAAACTCGCGGTCGGCCGCGAGGCCGCGCATTCGGCGCGGCGCATCGTGCATGTGCGCGGCGACATGGCGGGCATGGCGATCATGACGGCGTTGATCGACGCGGTGCGCCGCACGCCCTCGATCCGGGTGATCGAAGGTTTTGCTGCCGAAGCGCTGGCGATGGAAGATGGCGCGGTCAGCGGGTTGCAGCTGCGTCAGGTCGGCGACGTCACCGCCAGGCCGGCGACCATCGCATCACGCGCCGTGGTGCTGGCGACCGGCGGCATCGGCCATCTCTACGCGGTGACGACCAATCCGGCCGAGGCCAGTGGCCTCGGCCTCGCCATCGCCGCGCGCGCCGGCGCCGTGATCGCCGATCCGGAGTTCCTGCAGTTTCATCCAACCGCGATCGTGGCCGGCCGCGATCCGGCGCCGCTGGCGACCGAAGCGCTGCGCGGCGAAGGCGCAACCCTGATCAACGACAGCGGCGAACGCTTCATGCTGGCCCTGCACCCGCTTGCCGAACTGGCGCCGCGCGATATCGTGGCGCGCGGCGTATTCGCCGAGATCGCCGCCGGCCGTGGCGCGTTTCTCGACGCGACCAAGGCGCCCGGCGCGCATTTTGCAGACAAGTTTCCGACGGTCCATGCCAGCTGCCTCGCCGCCGGCATCGATCCGGCGACGCAGCCGATCCCGGTCGCACCCGCCGCGCATTACCACATGGGCGGCATATCCGTGGACCGCCATGGCCGCAGCTCGATCGCGGGCCTGTGGGCCGGCGGCGAAGTGTCCTGCACCGGCGCGCACGGCGCCAACCGGCTGGCGTCGAACTCGCTGCTCGAGGCCGTGGTCTATGCCGCGCGCATCGCCGAGGATATCGCAGGCCATGCGATTGCCGCGCCTGCCCGCCTGTCTTCCATATCGAGCCACCCGCAGAACCGTGCGATGTCGGCGCAGTCGCAAGTCCAACTGCGCGCGATGATGACCTCGCATGTCGGCGTCATCCGCGATGGCAATCGCCTGGCCGAAGCGGTGCGCGCCTTCGCCGATATCGAGCGAAACTGCGGCAACGTCGCGGAGCGCAACATGGCCACAACGGCGCTGTTGATCGCGGCATCCGCCTGGACGCGGCGCGAAAGCCGCGGCGCGCACTACCGCATCGATTATCCCGTCGAGAGGCCGGCACCGGCGCGGCGCACCATGACGACGCTGGCCGCGGCGCGCGAGATCGCGGCGTCGCTCGCAACCGATGCCGCACCGCAAGTCCCGCAGCAGATAACAGCCTGATTGGAGTACCCTTCGTGACAACCCCCGCCTCTCTCTTGAATCCGGAAGCGTTTCTGTCGCCGCTCGCCATCAACGAGGCCGTGCAGCGCGCCCTCGATGAAGACCTCGGCCGCGCCGGCGACATCACCTCGATCGCCACCATTCCCGAGGCGACCAAGGCTCATGCCATCCTGATCGCGCGGCAGGCCGGCGTCATCGCCGGATTGCCGCTGGCGGTCGCCACGTTTCAAAAGCTGTCGCCGGACATCAGCATCCAGGCGCATTTTCGCGACGGCGCGACGGTTGCGGCGGGCCTGCAGGTGCTGAAGATTTCAGGACCTGCCCGCGCCGTGCTGGCCGGCGAGCGCACCGCGCTGAATTTCGTCGGCCGGCTCTCCGGCATCGCCACGTTGACATCGGATTATGTGCGCCATACCGCCGGCAGCAAATTGCGGATCTGCTGCACCCGCAAGACCACGCCGGGGTTGCGCGCGCTGGAGAAATACGCGGTGCGCTGCGGCGGCGGCTTCAATCACCGCTTCGGGCTCGACGACGCGGTCCTGATCAAGGACAACCACATCGCGGTCGCCGGCGGCGTGCGGCCGGTGCTGGAGCGCGCGCGGGCCCACATCGGACATCTGGTGAAGGTCGAGATCGAGGTCGATACGCTGGCGCAGTTGCGCGAGGTGCTCGACACCGGGCTCGCCGACGTGGTGCTGCTGGATAATATGGATATCGCCACGCTGACCGAGGCGGTGCAGCTCGCCAGCGGCCGCGTCGTGCTGGAAGCGTCCGGCGGCGTGACGCTGGATTCGATCGCGAACATCGCCAAGACCGGCGTCGACTATGTCTCGGCCGGCGCGCTGACGCACTCCGCGCCGAATTTCGACGTCGCGCTGGATATTGATGCGTGACGGCTAGCGTTTCGCGCTGGCGAGTTCAGCCGAGCTTTGCGCGGCTTCGGCGAGTTTCGCGGAGATTTCCGCGGTTTGCGCCGTGGTGCCCCAGCTCGGCGCCTCGCTGCCGTCGCCCCAGTTTCGCGGCCGGTAGAAGGTATGCACGCCGGTCTTGTACATCTTCTTCATTTCGCTGACCCAGGACGGGCGCACCCAATAGGCGTGGTAGTGGGTCGATTTCGCTACCTCCGGCAGCCAGAGCTGGCCATCGAGCATCGCCTTGGCGATCTTTTTGGCGCGCTCCCACATGTCAGGCTCTTTGACCACATCGGGGTTGTTGTCGCAGGCGAAGGTGAACTGGCAGGCGAGATGGCGGTGCTTGTTCTGG
>JAZJYY010000143.1:0-25495 GCA_040390145.1 Pseudomonadota bacterium | reverse complement strand
CTACAAGATCGGCATGCCCTGGCCGCTGGAGCCGCAGGGCGTACGCGAATTCGCCCAGGGCCTCGAAGAGATTTTCATCATCGAAGAGCGCCGCGAGATCGTCGAGAACCAAGTCAAGCAGGAACTGTTCAACCACAATGTCCGGCCGCGCATCGTCGGCAAGATGGACGAACTCGACAAGCGCTTTTTGCCGTTCGCCGAAGAACTCTCGGTCGCCTCGCTCGCGAGCTCGCTGACCGAGCGGCTGCTTCGGCTCAACCTCAATCCCGAAATCGCGGAGATGCTGCGCGCCAAGGCGGACTGGTTCAACGGCCGTCTCGCCAGCCAGATGCAGCCGGCGTCGCCGATCACCCGCACCCCGTATTTCTGCTCGGGCTGTCCGCACAACACCTCGACCAAGGTGCCCGAGGGCAGCCGCGCCTTCGCCGGCATCGGCTGTCACTTCATGGCGCTGTGGATGGACCGCTCTACCGAAACGTTCACCCATATGGGCGGCGAGGGCGTGCCGTGGGTCGGCGTCGCCCCGTTCACCGACGAACAGCACGTGTTCGCCAATCTCGGCGACGGTACCTATTTCCATTCCGGCAGCCTCGCGATCCGGCAGGCGGTCGCCTCCGGGGCCAACATCACCTACAAGATCCTCTACAACGACGCGACCGCGATGACCGGCGGCCAGCATGTCGATGGCGACCTGTCGCCGCAGCAGATCACCTTCCAGCTGCACTCCGAGGGCATCCGCGACATCTACCTGGTGTCGGAAAATCCCGAGGCCTACCCCGCTTCCGACATCGCGCCGGGTACGAAGACCGCGCATCGCGACGAGCTCGACGCCGTGCAGAAGACGCTGCGCCAGGTCAAGGGCGCCTCGGCCATCGTGTTCGTGCAGACCTGCGCCGCCGAAAAGCGCCGCCGCCGCAAGCGCGGCACCATGGAAGATCCGGCGCGTCGCGTGCTGATCAATCCCGCGGTCTGCGAAGGCTGTGGCGACTGTTCGGTGCAGTCCAATTGCATCTCGGTGGAGCCGTTGGAGACCGAGCTCGGTCGCAAGCGCGCCATCAACCAATCGACCTGCAACAAGGATTATTCCTGCGTAAAGGGTTTTTGTCCCTCGTTCGTCACCGTCGACGGCGGCAAGCTGCGCAAGCGCGCGCCGGCGGGCGTCGGCGAGATCGGCGAACTGCCGGAGCCGGCGTCACGGCCCACGCTGGAGCGGCCTTATAACGTTGCGGTCGGCGGCGTCGGCGGCACCGGTGTGCTGACCATCGGCGCGCTGCTCGGCATGGCCGCGCATATCGAGGGCAAGGCCAGCATGATCCTCGACATGTCCGGCCTCGCGCAGAAGGGCGGCGCGGTGCTCAGCCATGTCCGGCTGTCGGAGCATACCGCCGACGTCACCTGTTCGCGCATCGTCACCGGCACCGCCGATCTGGTGCTGGCCGCCGACGAAGTGGTCGCCGCCGCCAAGGAAACCATGACGCTGTGCGAATCCGGCCGCACCTATGGCGTCATCAACACCCACCTGATTCCGATCGCGGATTTCATCCTCAACCGCGATTTCAATTTCCAGAGCCGCAAGGTCAACCACGTGCTGGAGACCGCGCTGCGCAAGGACTCTTCCTTCTTCGACTTCACCAAACCCGCCGAAGTGCTGCTCGGCGATTCCATCGCCACCAACATGATGATGATGGGCTATGCCTATCAGAAGGGCATGCTGCCGCTGGCGGCCAAATCGATCGAGCAGGCGATTGAGGTCAACGGCGTCGCCATCAAGATGAACACCCAGGCGTTCCAGCTCGGCCGTCTGGCCGCCGCCGATCCGGCACGGCTGGTGGCGATGATGAAGGGCCAGGACGACACCGTGGCCGTGAAGACGCAGGATGAGATGTCGCTGGACGAGATCATCGCCCATCGCAGCGCGCTGCTGACCGACTACCAGGACGCCAAGCTCGCCGACCGCTATCGCAGCCTCGTGACAAAAGTGCGCAACGCCACGCTCGACGGCGGCTACGGCGAAGTCTTGCCGCGCGCAGTGGCGATCAATTATGCAAAGCTGCTGGCCTACAAGGACGAGTATGAAGTGGCGCGGCTGTTCAGCGACGGCCGCTTCGAAAAGCAGCTGCGCGACCAGTTCGACGGTGACTTCAAGTTCAACTTCAACCTCGCGCCACCGCTGCTCGGCGGCGGTGTCGATGCGCTGGGCCGGCCGAAGAAGCGCGCCTTCGGCGCCTGGATGATGCCCGTCTTCCGCATGCTGGCAAAACTGAAAGGCCTGCGCGGCACCGCCCTCGACATCTTCGGCTACAGCCCCGACCGCAAGCTCGAACGCGATCTGATCGCCGCCTACGAAAAGGACGTCGACACCGTGCTCGGCCTGCTGTCGCCGGTCACGCTGGATACCGCGATCGAAATCCTCTCGCTGCCCGAACGCATCCGCGGCTACGGGCCGGTGAAGGAGAAGGCGGTGCAGACGGCCAAAATCCGCTATGCGGAATTAAGCCGGGATCTGGTCAACCCGCCGCCGGCGCCGCGCCAGATCGCGGCGGAATAAGGGACTCCGCTCGCGCTGCCGAGTGGCGTTAGAGAGAACGCCTATGGAAATTGTCGGTCGCGCGCCCGAATTGGCTGGGCTCCAGTGTGAGGCATTCATCTGTCAGGCGTTCGTTTACAAGGGCGAACTCGCGTCGAATGCCCACGTCGTTTATCTCTGTTTCGCCGGTGAATGGCAGACGCTGAGTATCGACTGCGGCGTCATATTCTGGCGACGCTCAGTGGGTCGGCCGGAACCATGGATGGTCGCGAGCGAGGGCTGGGAATATCCGCACGTCGATGTGGGGGCTATTGCCGATGTTATCGGGCAACGTCTCAAAAACTATAGGATGGCTGCCAACGGCAGCGAGGGCCAAGTCATGTTCCTGTTCGATAACGGACGTACGATTGCTATCAATAATGAAAACGACGTATCAACGTTTCAAATAGGTTGAGAGCCTCCGCTCGGGATGAGGTGGGCAGGACCAGCAGGCGGCCAAAATCCGCTATGCGGAATTAAGCCGGGATCTGGTCAACCCGCCGCCGGCGCCGCGCCAGATCGCGGCGGAATAGGGCCTTGCGCTTTCGGGCGCTTGCCAACGCGGGTCTGACGCGCGAAGACATCCGCTGGGAAGAAACACCAGCGGAGCATTTTATTGACCATCAAGGGCAAGGCCTACATTGCCGGGATCTACGAGCATCCGACCCGGCACGCACCCGACAAGTCCACCGCGCAGCTGCACGCCGAAGTCGCCAAGGGCGCCATTGAAGACGCCGGGCTGACCAAGGCCGATATCGACGGCTATTTCTGCGCCGGCGACGCCCCCGGCGGGCTGTGGCCGATGGTGGATTACCTCGGTTTAAAAGTCCGCCACATGGATTCCACCGAGACCGGCGGCTGTTCCTATTTGATCCATCTCGGCCACGCCGCCGAGGCCATTGCCGCCGGCAAGTGCTCGATCGCGCTGATCACGCTGGCGGGCAAGCCGCGCACCGGCGTGATGCCGGCCCGCGCGCAGGGCGCCGAGGCCGATTTCGAGACCGCCTATGGCGCCACCACCCACAACGCCTACGGCATGTGTGCCATGCGCCACATGCACGACTACGGCACGACCAGCGAACAGCTGGCCTGGATCAAGGTCGCGGCCTCGCACCACGCGCAATGGAATCCGCACGCGATGCTGAAGGACGTCGTCACCGTCGAGGACGTGCTGAACTCGCCGCTGATCTCCGATCCCCTGCACCGGATGGATTGCTGCGTCGTCTCCGACGGCGGCGGCGCATTGATCGTCACCACGCCTGAAATCGCCAAAAGCCTGAAGAAGCCGCTGGTGCGCCTGATCGGCCATGGCGAGGCGATGAAGGGCCCGCGCGGCGGCAAGGACCTCGATCTGACATACTCCGCGGGCGTCTGGTCCGGTCCCCGCGCGTTCGAGGAGGCCGGCGTCACGCCGAAAGATATCAAATACGCCTCGATCTACGACAGTTTTACCATCACGGTGCTGATGCAGCTGGAAGACCTCGGCTTCTGCAAAAAGGGTGAGGGCGGCAAGTTCGTGTCCGACGGCAATCTGATTTCCGGCGTCGGCAAGCTGCCATTCAACACCGACGGCGGCGGGCTCTGCAGCAATCACCCGGTCAACCGCGGCGGCATGACCAAGATCATCGAAGCGGTGCGGCAGCTGCGCGGCGAAGCGCATCCGAAAGTCCAGGTGCCGAACTGCGATCTCGCCATCGCCCACGGCACCGGCGGCCTGCTCGGCGTGCGCCACGCCGCCTCAACCTGCATCCTGGAGCGTGCATAATGACCGAGGCCAAGAAATATCCGGCGCCGCAGGGCAATCCCGAAACCGCGCCGTTCTGGGAAGCCGCCAAGGCGGGCAAATTCCTGATCAAGCGCTGCACCGCCTGCGGCGAGCCGCATTACTTTCCGCGCTCGATCTGCCCGTTCTGTTTCTCCGACAAGACGGTGTGGGAAGAAAGCTCGGGCGAGGGCGAGATCTACACCTTCAGCCTGATGCGCAAATCCCCGACCGGGCCTTACGCGATCGGCTACGTCACGCTGAAGGAAGGCCCGTCGGTGCAGACCAATTTTGTCGATTGCGAGCTGGAAAAGCTCAAGATCGGGCAGAAGGTCAAGGTCGTGTTCAAACCGACCGACGGCGCGCCGCTGCCGTTCTTCACGCCGGTGTAGTTTTCTTCCCTTCTCCCCCTTGTGGGAGAAGGTGGCGCGGACACTTGTCTGCGCCGGATGAGGGGTCCTCTCCGCGGGCAATCTGTTCGCTGAACAACCCCTCACCCAAGAGAGTTCGTTGCGGCACCGGCGATGCCCTCTCCCACAGGGGGAGAGGGCGATGCGACTGGCGCCGGTTAAGGAAGAAAATTCGGGGAGCACGCAAGATATGCCGATCGTCTACGACCAACTGATGGCGCTGAAAAATCTCGGCCAGAAATATTCCTACAGCGACCGCGAGGTGATGCTGTACGCCTATGGCATCGGGTTGGGTGCCGATCCCATGGACGAGAAAGAGCTGGCCTTCGTCAACGAGGCCACCGCGACGCCGCGCCCGCTGAAGGTGGTGCCGACCTTTGCGTCGGTCGCGGCCTGGGGCGCCGGGCCCGGCGAGATGAACCTCAACCGCGTCATGGTGGTCGACGGCGAGCGCGACATCACCTTTCACAAGCCGCTCGCCACCGCCGCCAATATCACCGCCGATTCCAGCGTGCTCGACGTGTTCGACAAGGGCAAGGACAAGGGCGCGGTGATCCGCCACAAGACCGTGCTGCGCGACGACAAGGGCGAGCCCTTGGCCACCCTGGTGGCGTCGCGCTTCGCGCGCGGCGACGGTGGCTTTGGCGGGCCTTCCGGCGGGCAGCCCGAACCGCATGCGATGCCCACCCGCAGCCCGGACAAGACGGTCGATATCACGACCCGTCCGGACCAGGCGCTGGTGTACCGCCTGTGCGGCGATCGCAACCCGCTGCACTCTGATCCCGAATTCGCCAAACGCGCCGGCTTCCCGGCGCCGATCCTGCACGGCATGTGCACCTACGGCATCACCTGCCGCGGCGTGCTGCAGACCTATGCCGATTACGACGCCACAGCCTTCAAACAGCATGCGGTGCGGTTCTCCTCGCCGGTCTATCCCGGCGAGACCGTGACCATGGAGATGTGGAAGGACGGCAACGTGATTTCGTTCGAAGCCAAGGTGAAGTCACGCAACGTCACGGTCATCAAGAGCGGCCGGACGGTGCTGGGCTGAGCCGTCATTCCGGGGCGCGCGCAGCGCGAACCCGGAATCTCAATCTCCGGATTCCGGGTTCAGCCCTGCGGGCTGCCCCGGAATGACGGCAATTAATAGGGAGCAAACACATGGGACTACTCGACGGCAAGGTTGCCATCATCACCGGCGCGGGCGGCGGGCTCGGTGAGGCCTACGCCAAACTATTCGCGCGCGAAGGCGCGGCTGTCGTGGTCAACGACCTCGGCGGTCCCCGCGACGGCTCAGGCGCTGACGTCTCGATGGCGCAGCAGGTGGTCAACGCGATCAAGGCCGAGGGCGGCAAGGCGGTGGCCAACGGCGCCGATATCTCGACCATGGCCGGCGGCCAGTCGGTATTCGACGACGCCATCAAGCATTTCGGCCGCGCTGACATCCTCGTGAACAATGCCGGCATCCTGCTCGACCAGACCTTTGCCAAGGCGACGGAGGCGGCCTGGGACAAGGTGCAGAAGGTGCATCTGAAGGGGACGTTCTGCGTCACGCAACCCGTGTTCCGCTGGATGCGCGAGAACGGCGGCGGCGTCATCGTCAATACCTCCTCGACCTCCGGACTGATCGGCAATTTCGGCCAGAGCAATTACGGCTCCGCCAAGGGCGGTATCTGGGGATTGTCCAACGTGCTGGCGATCGAGGGCCGGAAATACAACATCCGGATCTGGACCCTGGCGCCGGGCGCGTTGACCCGCATGACCGCCGACCTGCCGCGCTACATCGAAAACCCCAAGGCGGCCCTTGGGCCTGATGGGATCGCGCCGGCCGTGCTATACATGGTCAGCGAACTCTCGGGCGACCAGACCGGCAAGACCCTCGGCGTCTCCGGCCCGCGCGGGGTTCGGGAGATGCGCATGATGGAAAAGGAAGGCTGGAAGCCGCCGCACGAGGGCTGGAAGGCGCAGGATATCGCCGAGCATGCCAAGGACATCTTCTTCTCGGAAGAGGAGATCAAAATGGGTGCGCGGCGGTTTTGAGTTACCCTGTCATTCCGGGGCGCGAGTGAAACGAGCGAGCCCGGAATCCATAACCACGATCGTGCGTATGGATTCCGGGCCTGCGCCTCAAGTCGGCCATTGCCGCCCTGGGGCGCATCCCGGAATGACGAAAACCTAGTTTGAACAAGAGGCACACATGACAAAACTCACCCCCAAGGCCGCCGGCACCTTCGCGATTGCGCCGACGCCGTTCCACGATGACGGCCGCATCGACGACAAATCGATCGACGCCCTGACCGACTTCTATGCCGAGGTCGGCTGCGACGGCGTCACCGTGCTGGGCATTCTGGGCGAGGCGCCGAAGCTGGACGCCGCCGAGGCTGAGCAGGTCGCGGTGCGTTTCGTCAAACGCGCGAAGACCATGCAGATCATCGTCGGCGTCTCCGCGCCGGGCTTTGCCACCATGCGCTCGCTGGCGCTGAAATCGATGGATGCGGGGGCTGCCGGCGTGATGATCGCGCCGCCGCCGCATTTGCGCACCGACGACCAGATCACGGGCTATTTCAAGCAGGCGCAGGAAGCGATCGGCGACGATATCCCCTGGGTGCTGCAGGATTATCCGCTGACCCTGACGGTGGTGTTCACGCCCGCCGTGATCCGCAAGATCGTGATGGACTCACCGTCCTGCGTGATGCTCAAGCACGAGGACTGGCCGGGACTGGAGAAGATCTCCGCGCTGCGCGCGTTCCAGAAGGACGGCTCGCTCAAGCCGCTCTCGATCCTGGTCGGCAATGGCGGCCTGTTTCTCGATTTCGAGATGGAGCGCGGCGCCGATGGCGCCATGACCGGCTATGCCTTCCCGGAATTGCTGATCGACGTGGTAAAACTGTCGAAGGCCGGCAAACGCGACGCCGCGCATGATTTGTTCGACGCCCATCTGCCGCTGATCCGCTACGAGCAGCAGCCGGGCGCCGGCCTCGCGGTGCGCAAATATGTGCTGCAGAAGCGCGGCATCATCGCGTCATCGGCCCAGCGCAAGCCCGGCGCCACCATCACCGCCACCGCGAAGGCTGAAGTCGATTATCTCTTGTCCCGCGTCGCCCGCATCGACAAGCGCGCCAATCTGCAGCCGCAAGCCAGCGCGGCGGAGTAGCTGTCAGATCCTCATGGTGAGGAGGCGCTTCTTCAGCGCCGTCTCGAACCATGAGAGCCCACCTGCCGCCCATCCTTCGAGACGCCGCGCAAGTAGGCGCGGCTCCTCCGGATGAGGGAACGAGGAGTGAGACATGTCCGCCGAACCCGCTAAACCGCCGCGCGCCGCATCGACCATCCTGCTGTTGCGCGATAGTCTCGCGACATTCGGCGAAATCGAAGTCTTCATGATGGTGCGCCATTACGAGATCGACTTCAACTCCGGCGCGCTGGTGTTTCCCGGCGGCAGCGTCGACAAGGGTGACCATGAGATCATCGCCGATCCCACGCTGTATTCAGGCGGCGAGGGGCTCGACGCCGCCACTTTAAGTTTTCGCATCGCTGCGATCCGCGAAACTTTTGAGGAAAGCGGCATCCTGCTGGCGCGCCCCAGGGGATCGAAGGCGCTGGTCGATGCCAGGAAGGCGAGCGAGATCGAAGCCGCGCACCGCGCCGACCTCTGCGACAGCAAGATCACGTTTCTCAGAGTGTTGGCCGACAACGGTATGGTGCTGGCGCTCGATCTGCTGGTGCCCTATGCGCACTGGATCACGCCCGAGGGCATGCCGAAGCGTTTCGACACCTGGTTCTTTCTCGCCGCGGCGCCGCCGGAGCAGGCCGGTGCCCATGACGGCAAGGAATCCACCGATTCGATCTGGGTCTCGCCGCGCGAGGCGCTCGCAGGCGGCGACAGCGGCCGCTTCAAGCTGCCATTCCCGACCACCCGCAACCTGATCCGGCTCGGCAAACAGCCGAGCGTGCAGGCTGCGCTCGACGACAGCAGGGGCAAGGCGGTGGTGACGGTGATGCCGGTCATGACCATGCTGAACGGCGGCCGGCAACTGCGGATTCCGCTGGAAGCCGGCTATGACGGCGACTTGTTCGAGGTCGGGGCGGTGGGGTGACGGTCGGAACGCCAACTCACTACGTTGAGGGTGCACGCAGACGTCGACCATAGTTCGTCACGCAACGAGGTATTCTAACTGCCAAACCTATAGTGTCCGTCTTCAAGACGAGAACGGACCACCATGCACCCCTCCCAACCGCGCCCGCCGAACATCGCCGTCGAACTCGCGCTGCTGCTGACGCTCGCGACGCTGTGGGGCGCGTCCTACAGCTTCATCAAGCTCGGCGTCGCGACGATTCCGCCGGTCACCCTGATCGCCGCGCGCACCCTGATCGCGGGCCTGTTGCTCCTCGTCATCATGCGCTGGCGCGGGATAACGCTGCCGATGGATGCCGCGACCTGGCGGCGCTTCTTCTGGCAGGCCTGCCTCAACAGCGTGATCCCCTGGACCATGCTGGCCTGGAGCGTGCGCTCGCTCGATGCCGGGCTCGCCACTATTCTTAACTCGACGTCGCCGATTTTCACCTTCTTCCTGACGCTGGCCTTCACCCGGCACGAGGCGCTGGCGCCGCGCAAACTGTTCGGCGTTTGCGCCGGGATGGCCGGCATCTGCCTGATTGTCGGGGTGGAGGCGCTCGGCGGACTGGGCCAGCAATTGATCGCGCAGATCGTCGCCGTGCTGGCCGCCATCTGCTACGCGGGCGCCGCGATCTTCGGCCGCGGCTTCAAGGGCCTCGATCCGATGGCGCCGGCCGCAGGCTCGCTGCTGGCAGGGACGGCCATCCTGATTCCGCTCAGCCTCGTGGTCGACAGGCCCTGGACGCTGGCGCCGTCGGCGAGTTCGCTGCTGGCGTTACTGGTGCTGGCCGTGTTCTCAACCGCGCTGGCCTTCGTGATCTATTTCCGCCTGGTGCAGACGCTGGGCTCGGTCGGCACCACAGCGCAGGCCTATCTGCGGGTGCCGATCGGCGTCGCCGCCGGCGTGGTGTTTCTCGGCGAAAGCCTGACGGCAACGGCGTGGATCGGCCTGGCCTGCGTCGTGGTCGGCGTCGCCGCGATGACGATCCCGGCGCGGAAAGTTGCGATGGCCGGCGTGTCGTCCTGATATGTGTGATGTTGTGTGACTACCCGACGGGCAAAACACTTCGGTTTAACAGAATCATTGTCAAGCCCTTCGTGTAAAAATAATTCTGTTTTCCAGAATCGATAATCAGGCTATATCAATTGCCATCCCGTCCCAATCAGAGGGGCATTGCGCAAAGGTCACCAGTGCGGGACGGGGATGCGGTGGACGCGGATGGCGCTCTTGACCCGGGCGTTTGAAGCGGACGAGCGAAATCGTGTGGTCCCGACACCCCCAGGCTGGTGTCAAGTTCGCGGCTTAAGGCAGCGCGGGCGACGGTGGCAAAAGTGCATGGCTCGCCGAGGAGATCACCTATAAGCCGTAAACCACTGCGCGGGGAGTGCCGGGTGATTCCGGTGTGACCTGACTAACGCGTGTGCCTTCTACCACTACCCATTGCACACGCGGCTATCGGGCGCATCGGGCGCCCGGCCTCCCCGCGCCCTCTGATTGAAGAGGGCGGTGAGCAAATGGCAAACCTCGGGCGAAACGCGCCGCGAGATCGCGAAACCGCGTTTGAGACCGCAGCCCGGATGAAGCCGACGTTCGGCGCGTCGCGCCGCACGTCCGTGCAATCCGGGGCCAGCCTCGCGTCCAGCGTTCGCAGAGACGACGAGCTGAAAGGACTTCCACCACCTTGCCACGGCCGGTCATAACCGGCATCGTGCCGGCAAGCCTGGAAATACATTCCGGCACACGAAGAAAATAGGGCAGAAAACTCACATGAAGATGCGGCTTATCGGCGTAACACTCGCAGCGTGGCTGGCGCTCCTTGCAGCACCCACCGCAGGCCAGGCCCAGGACAACTTCCCGAACCGTCCAGTCCGAATCGTGGTGCCCTATGCGGCCGGAAGCGTGACCGACGTGTTTGCCCGCATCGTCGCCCAGAACATGCAGGCGCAGTGGAACGGAACGATCATCGTCGAATCGAAATCCGGCGCCAATGGTTCGATCGCTGCGGATGAAGTCGCCCGCGCGGCGCCCGATGGCTATACGTGGCTGCTGGTGACGACCTTCTTCAGCGCAACGCCCGCTCTCGATCCCAAGCTGCGATGGGATCCGGTGCGCGACTATACCGCGATCGGGCAGGTCTGCCGGGCGCCGAACTTCTTCATTGTGCCGGCGACGTTGCCGGTGAAGAACGTCGCCGAATACGTGGCCATGGCGAAGGCCAAACCGGGTACGCTGAACTACAGCCATCCGGGCAAGGGATCGACCGGGCATCTCGGCTTCGAACTGTTCAAGCGGCTCGCCGGAATCGATGTCGCGGCTGTCGGCTATCGCGGCTATCCGCTGATGGTGCCTGATATCACCAGCGGTCTGATCAGCGCGAGCTTTTTGTCCGCCAACCAGGCGCTGGCGCAGCAGCAGTCCGGCGCGATCCGGGTGATCGGGGCTATCAACGACGTCCGTTCGAAGTATTTTCCGGATGCCCCGACGATGGCGGAGCAGGGGTTTGCCGAGGCGCAGGTGACGCCGTGGTTCGGCCTCGTGGTGCCCGCCCGCACGCCGCAACCGGTCGTCGAGCGCATCAGCAAGGCACTGGAAACGGCGCTGGCGACGCCGGATGTCCGCGAGAAGCTGGATATCGCCGGGTGCGAACCGAAGAGCGCTCCGCTGGCGCAATTCGCCGACATCATCAAGAACGACGTCGCCCTGTGGGCCAAGGTCGTCAAGGACGCCGGAATTACGGCGGACTGAGCCGAAACGATACGGTCGGGTTGCCGCCGGGCGTTTCCGCCCGGGGCTGGCAGGGAACGGACAGTGCCGGACAAGGGACCATCACGGGCCGTCCGGCACCGCGGCTGTCTGTATTGCGGCGGTGCGGCATGTTCCCCTTTGGGCGCATTCCATCGTATAAAAGCGGCCCAACCGGAGCCCGGTCCCGATAACCATGCCTGCTGAGCCGCCGCAAAAGACAAGGTCGTTCTCGCTCTCGATCGGTCAGCTGACGTTCGGCAGTTTTCTGCTGGTGCTGGCGGCTATCGCGACCACCAGCATCGCCAGCGTGGTCTCGATCCGGCAGATCGATGCGACGTTTGCCGAACTGCAGCGGCTGCGGAGTGTCGGCGACCTCGCCGAAGACATTGACCGGAGGATGAACGAATTGCGGCTTGCCGCCCGGGACTTCGTGACCGATCCTGGTAACCAGTCGACCCAGGTCGGGGACGCCGCGGTGGCGATGGGCGAACTCCTGAAGAAGACCCGGCTGGAGCTCGCGCCCGAGCAGCAGGACATGATCGACGGCGTCACCGTGCGGCTGACGACCTATCGCAACGGCATCGAACGGATTTCGGCGCTGATCAACCGTCGAGCCGAACTCATTCTCGGCTTGCCGCCATTGCGTGAGCGCTTCGACACCGCCATTGCCGACACGCCCGATCCGGTGATCGCCTCGACACTATTTCAGGCCCAAAGCCGCATCGCCTCGGCCCTGCTGGCGCGCAATCCCGCGGACGCCGAACAGGCCGCGCAAAGCATGCGGGCACTGCCGATTTCGGAACCGAAGCTTCGCGCCGCCGTCGACAATTACGCCGAGGCGATCGTCGCGCTGTCGGTCCGTGAACGCCAGATTGCGGATATCGACAAGGAGGTGCTGGGCTCGGAGGGGCGCCTGATCGGGCGCGTCACCGAATTGTTGCGCGAGGTCAGCGCCAGGCGCAGCCATGTGCTGTCCCGCGATCTCGCGAAAACGCTGGCCCGGGACAAATGGCAAAGCATCGTGATCGGCACCGCCGGGGTTCTGGTCGGGCTTTGGGCGGCGTGGTTCGTGGTGCGGCGGACGGTCCGGCCGCTGGCGGCGATCGGTACCTCGATCCGGGCGCTGGCCGGGGGCAAGAAGGACACCTCGATTCCCGCCACCGATGTCAGCAACGAGATCGGCGATATCGCGCGGGCCGCCGAAGTGTTCCGTCGCACCCTGGTCGAGGCCGACGCCGCGCGCGAGGCGGCGGTGCGTGCGCTGGCCGAGCAACGGCTGGCTGAGGAAAGCTACCGCAAGCTGTTCGAAGGGTCGGTCGACGGAATTTACGTGACGACGCCGGGCGGCGCGCTTCTCAACGCCAACCCGGCGCTGGCGCGGATGATGGGTTACGACACCCCGCAGGAGCTGATGAAGGGCATCGGCGACATCGCCGATCAGATCTACGTCCATCCGCCGGCGCGCGCCGAATATCAGCGGCTGATGCAGCGCGACGGCATGGTTCGCGAATTCGAATACCAGGTTCGCGCCCGCGACGGCCGGGTGCTCTGGCTTTCCGACAGCGCCACCGTCGTCCGCGACGAAAGCGGGGAAATCGTGCGCTATGAGGGAACGGTGCGCGACATCACCGACCAGAAGCGCGCCGAGGACGCGATCGCGGAAGGGCGGCGCCTGCTGCAGCAGGTCATCGACACCGTGCCCGCCGTCATCAATGTCAAGGACAAGCAGCTGCGCTATGTCCTGATGAACCGCTACATGGCCGGCATCTTCGGGGTCGAGCCGGGTGATGCGATCGGCCACACCACCACTGATCTGATGTCGCGTTACGGCGCGGAGAAGACCGACGAGAACGACAAGCGGGTGCTGGAGGCGGGCCGGGAGCTCGGATTCTACGAGGAGGAGTACAAGGATTCCTCCGGCAACATGCGGCAATGGCTGGTCAACAAGCTGCCGCTGCTGGACGCCGAGGGCGAGATCGAGAACATCGTCACCGTCGCGCTCGACATCGGCGAGCGCAAGCGCGGCGAGCTGGAGATGCGCAAGGCCAAGGACGCCGCGGAAGCGGCGTTGCGCAATCTGCGCGAGACCCAGAACTCGCTGATCGAGGCGGAAAAGCTCGCGGCGCTGGGAAGGCTGGTGGCGGGCGTCGCGCACGAGGTCAACAACCCCGTCGGCATCAGCCTGACGGTGGCCTCCTCGCTGGAGCGCAAGACCGCATTGTTCTCCGCCGAAGTCGCGCGCGGCGATCTCAGGCGATCGAGCCTGACCGATTTCCTCGAGACCTGCCGCGATGCGTCGTCGCAACTGGTGGCCAATCTCAACCGCGCCGCCGAACTGATCACGTCGTTCAAGCAGGTCGCCGCCGACCGCAATTACTCGGACCAGCGTACCTTCGACCTCGGCGACCTCACCGAACAGGTGGTGATGAGCCTGCGGCCGGGCTTGCGAAAACACAATCTGACGCTCAACGTCGACTGTCAGCCCAATCTCACCATGAACTCCTATCCGGGGCCGTATGGCCAGGTGCTCACCAATCTGTTTCTCAATTCGGTGGCGCACGCCTTTCCGGACGGCAAGACCGGCGCGGTCGATATCCAGGTGCGCGAGTCCGGCAAGGACAATGTCGAGATCCTGTTTTCCGACAATGGCTGCGGCATGAGTCTCGACGTCCGGCGCCGGGCGTTCGATCCGTTCTTCACCACCCGCCGCGACCAGGGCGGCACCGGGCTCGGCCTGCATATCGTCTACTCGATCGTGACCAACCGGCTGGGCGGCCGGCTCGACCTCGATTCCGAGCCGGGCGGCGGCACCAGGATCCAGATCATCCTGCCCCGGGTCGCTCCGCTGGAGCAGGCCGCGGAGTAGCCTCGTTCGTGACCCTGGCCTTACCGCATCGTTCCGAAACCACCCGTCCGCACCTGACCGGGCGAGCCGCGGAACTGGGACGAATTCGCGAACCGCTGTTTGTTGCCGGCACCCGCGATTCCTGCAGGCTCGCGACGGACGCCGGCCAGCGGAGTGGATTTCAGAGTCGGTTTCTCGAACCGGGTCAGTTTGCCATCGAACTTCGGTTTCGGCCGCTCGCCAATTTTGCCAACGCCGCTGCCGGGCGTGTTGGCGATCCCGCCGGTGTCGGCGCCAGCCTTCCCGAGACCAGCTTTGCCGGGAATGGTCTTGGCGCCGGGAGACGGCAAGGTAACGATCTGTCCGCCGCCCTGCGGCAGGCCCGGCGCGCCCGGAGTGAAATGGTCCTTCGGAGAACCGAAGCCGCCGAGCTTGATCGACGCCGGAGCGAGAATCCGCGTCGGCTGCGTCAGCGGAATGAGTTTGGGCTGCGCCGCCATCTTCAGGGCGCTTTGCGCATAGGGGCCGCTGGAGAATTTCTCGTAGAACGATTTGTACGCGACGGCGGAATTGGTCTGCACGGCATGATGCCAGGCCTTCGCCTGCATGAGGTTGCCGAGCAGGATCCGGATGCGGTCGCTCATCGGGTCGTGCGGGTAGATCCGGATGAATTCCTGATAGTTCTCGATGGAGTTTTCCGCCAGCACGTATTCATAGGCCTGGCGCGAGGAGCGCGACGGAAGATCGCTTGCCGCATACGCCATTTTCGTCTGCGCCGGGGGTCTGGTGGCCGCGACGGCGGTGTCGCCGAAGAAATAGAAGTCGCTGGTCAGCGACGAGCTTTCCCACGGGGTCTGTTGCCCGTCGGTCGAATTGCCGACGTCGAGACGAATGCGCTTGAACAGCTGCTCGATGGGCAGATTTTTCTCGTTCGCCAGCCGCAGGAACGCCGCGGTAAACGGACTATGGTCGCCGGTTCCGTCCAATGCTTCGGTGCCCGGTGCGGTCGAATAGGCGACGATCGAGCCCTTCGGCGCGTCGACGATGGCGAGGCCGCGTCCGGCGTCGTTGAGCGCGGGGAACGGATTGTTCCGGCAGGCATCGAGGATGACGATGCGCACCCGGCTCGGAATCGCCTCCAGCGTCGCCATCACGTCGACCAGCCGGAGCGAGCCGCTGACCAGGTCAGGCTCGGAAGAAATTTTGGCATCGACCGGTACCAGATAATTTTCGCCCGCCAGCTGCACGCCGTGGCCGGCATAATAAACCATCGCCACCGTATTCGGGCCGCGGCCGGCAATCCTGCCGGAGAACTCCTGCACGGCCTGGATCATCTGGTTGTGGCTGAGGTCCGTGGCGGAAATCACCTCGAAGCCGGCGGAGTTCAGCAACTGCGCGACCGCCTTGGTATCGTTGCCGGGATTGGCGAGCTGAACCGTGTTTTGATATTTCGAATTGCCGATCACCAGCGCGATGCGCTGCTCCGGGCCGCTGAGCGCGAGGGAGGTGCCGGCGCTGGCCGGCTTCTCAATCGCCTGCGCCGCCTGGGCGTGCGCGGATCGCATCGGTCCGGCGAACAACAGACCGGCCACGAGGCCGGCGCCGAACAAGGTGACCCTGAAAAGCTGCATGGTATTCTCCCACAGGAAATCTCGGCGCGAGATCGACTGCGGAAAACCTAGGGGCGGGTCGTGTCGATGTATGTGATCTTTGTCACGACCGGACACGGCGGCCACCGGAAACCGTAAATGACGGGGCTCGCGCTAGTCGATGTCGGCGAGCTTGTGCAGGGTGGCGCCGAAAATCTGGCTGGCCTTTCCGACCAGCGCCGTGCCGTTCATGACGCCGCGGGTATCGGTGAAGGTGCCGGAGACGCCGATGCCGACCGAATTGGGACCGCCGAACAGCGGATTGGCATCGGGGCTGGAGGTATGGCGCTGGACCAGGACTTCGCCCTTGAAGGTATCGTCCTTCACCGTGTAGCTGCCGGTGTAAAACAGATAGGCGTCGCCGCCGTGGATCTGGCCATCCCGGAACATGATCACGCCGCTGCCCTTGCCCGAACGGCCATCCTGCAGGCTGACGTGGATCGAATACAGACCGTTCTTCATGATGCCCCGATGCCGGCGTCCGTTGCCCCCGGAAGCCGGCGATCCGTTATGCCAAAGCAAGACCCGCAGCGTCAACGCGCGGCTTGGCGCGGGGACCGCGATCATTGTAGGCGACCCCTCGCTTTCTGCCAAATTGTGACGCCGGTGCGACAGCGGATCCCGTCGCGAGGGCGCGCGGCTCAGGTGTATTTCGGGTCGCGCTCCAACAGCTCGATCGAGATGCCCTGCGGCCCGCGGATGAAGCAGATGCGGACGCCCGGCCGCAGCGTCGTCGGCTCCTTGGTGAACTCCACACCCTTGGCCTTGATCTCGGCGGCCACCGCATCGATGTCCTTTACCGCCAGCCCGAAATGGTCGAGCCCCTGATAGGGCGTTACCGGCGGGGTATTCACGCCGTCGCCCGCCGTCACCGGTGCGATGAAGATGTTGGCGCCGCCGAGCTTGACGTCGATCCGCCCGGGCGCGCGGATGATGACGCCGCCGAGAATATCTTCGAGCCACGCCGCGGTGGCCTCGGGATCCGGACTGCGCAAATGGATATGATCCCAGGTGACGATCGGCATCGTTGCTCCCCCTTGTTGGCCGCACATCGACGCGGCGCCACAATTTTAGCGACCGGATGCCGGCGGCGCCATCCCTCCGGCTGCTGCTTCGTCGCAGTCCTGACCCCGTTCACGAATCGTTAACCGATGTCGAAAAGTAACCGACGCGTTTGAACCCGACGGGCAGGCCGAGGACTAATAACCAGGAACCAATAGCCTGTTTGCCAGTTGAGCAAATGATCCGTGCGGCCAAGCGCGGATGGAGCGGGACCAAGATGCCGATAGCGCGATATTTTCTCTTTGTCGGCGGGGTTTTACTCGCGCTGCTGTTCGGTGTGGATGCCTTTGCGCCGAAAGAGCCGATAGCAACTGCCACCGCCGCTTCCGTCGCTCCCGACGCGAACCCCACGCTCAGAATCCGGTCCGACCGGAAATGGCCGGAGCGCGTGGTCTACGATACCAGCCTTCCCACCATTGTTCCGCCGAAGGTCGAGATCGCCGCCGCAGCTCCCGCACCCGTCGCGGAAATGCCGCCGAAGGCGATGGCGCGCGAGTCGTTCGCGCAGGCCGAAGAGCCGAAGCCTGAAGCCAAGCCGATTCCGAAGCGCAAGATTGCCAAGGTCCGGAAGGCCCCGACGACCCAGCCGATGCGTGTCGCGCAGCAGCCGCAATTCGGCTTTTTCGCCAGCAATATCTGGTGATCCTGCGCCCTTGACGGGCTTAGAGCGATCGAGCCCACTCCGGCAGATGCAGGCTCCTCATTCGCAAGCCGTCTGACGCGCAGGCTCCGGCTATTGCGGATCAATGTCAGACATGGGCAAGACAGGAGGGGGCGGCGATCGCCCCCGGGATTCGCGCATGCCGCGTGAGCGCCGTCCGCAAATGGCCAAATGGCAAGATTGGGAGTGCGCCGGAACCGGCGCGCCGCATGATGGAAACCAAACCGCCAGTTCCGCGCGCAATTCTCGTCGGCGTCCAGCTCCCTGGCGTTGACGACGTCATGCATGCCGCGAGCCTTGGGGAACTTGGTCGCCTGGTGAAGACACTTGGTTACGAGGTTATCGGCACGGTATCGCAGAAGCGCGACGATATCGGTGGCGGCACGGTGCTCGGCAAGGGGCGGCTTGAGGAACTCGCGGCGATAACCGGCGGCACCGGCGTTGTCGAATCGATGGCGCCGGCCCGCAAGTCGAAGGCCCGCGAGCGCTTTGATGATACCGGCGGCAGGAAGCCGACGATGGCGTCCGCCGAACCCGATCCGGAGCGGAAGCCGGAGTTCGTGATCGTCGATCACGAGATATCGCCAAGCCAGGCCCGCAACCTCGAGCGTGCAACCGGCGCTCAGGTGCTCGACCGTACCGGCGTGATCGTCGAGATCTTCCATCGCCATGCGCATAGCCGCGAGGCCAAGCTGCAGGTCGAGATTGCGCGGCTGAAATACGTCTCGCCGCGCTTGAGGGAATCGTCGGGCGGCGGCGGACGGCAGCAGGGGCCCGGCGCCGGCGAGTCCGATCTCGAAGTCGATCGCCGCAAGGTTCGCGACCGCCTCGCCGAACTGAAAGAGCAACTGGAGACCATCCAGCGCGACAGCGACGAGCGCCGCTCCGCGCGCCGCGACCAGCTCCGCGTCGCCTTGGTCGGCTACACCAACGCTGGCAAGTCATCGCTGATGCGCGCACTGACCGGCAGCGAAGTGCTGGTCGAGGACAAGCTGTTCGCGACGCTGGATACCACGGTACGCGCGCTGCAGCCGGAGAACCGGCCGCGCGTGCTGGTCTCGGACACGGTCGGGTTCATCAAGAAGCTGCCGCATGATCTCGTCGCCTCGTTCCGCTCGACGCTTGCCGAAGCGCTGGAAGCGTCGCTGCTGCTGTTCGTCGTCGACGCCTCCGATCCGACCTGGGAATCGCAGCTCGAGGTCAGCCGCAACGTGCTCAAGGAGATCGGCGCGGACACCGTTCCGTCGCGCCTGCTGCTGAACAAGATCGACCGCGTCAGCGAGGAGGATCGCGCCGCGCTGCGCGAAAAGCATCCCGACGCGATCCTGCTCTCGGCGGCGTCAGCGTCCGACGTAGCCGCGCTGCGCGAGACCATCATCGCGTTTTTCGAGGCGTCGATGGTGGAGGACGAGTTGATGCTGCCCTATGCGAAGCAGGGACTGCTCAGCGATGTCTACGAGAACGCCCGCGTGCTTTCCGAGGACTACGACGCCAACGGCCGCGTCATGAGGGTCCGCGGCCTGCCGGCCGCAATCGCGCGGCTGCGGCGAACGCTGGCGGGGTAAAGAGGCGGTCGGGGGACTGTTGTGTTGAAGCCGTTTGCTCGGGCAATCGTCGGGGAAAATGGCGCGCTCGGAGAGATTCGAACTCCCGGCCCTCGGAATCGAAATCCGATGCTCTATCCAGCTGAGCTACGAGCGCATCAATGTTTTCAATGTGTTAGCGCAGGGCTCTCATTTCTAAGGAGCCCTGTCTGAGCACTGAAGACGGGTGCCGAACTACTTTCGACGGCTTCGATTACCAGACTTGGCTGGGGAGGGCCATCCCGCTTGCGGCGCCGGATCGACCGCGAGGCGGTTTGCTGCAAGCCTCCGGGCGAGGTCCGTAACCTTCCGAGCCGCGAGGCCGGCTTCGAAACCAGTGCTGTCGCAGTTTCACGTCGGTGAGTTCGGCTAAAATCGCGCCGTCGTGGCCCTCAGGGTGGGAACGCCCTTCGTCCGGAACAAGTTGGAAAAACCGGACTTTCCTTATCGGGCTGCGTTCGTCTCAGGAGCGGGCCTGCACCTGCCGAAGCCCGGCGGGTTGTGCCTCTCATTCCGGAAAGCAATGCGATGGAACAGCCGACCAAAGAGCAGATCATTCACCGCGCCTACGAACTTTGGGAGCAGGCGGGCAAGCCCGAGGGCAGGGATGATGAATTCTATCATCAGGCGGAACAGGAGCTGCGGAACGCGGATAAGTCTTCGACGTTACGCACGCCCGACAACCTTTAGTCGGCTCTTCAGAAAGGCCACCGCGTCACGCCCGCGGGCTCAGTGCGTCTCCGTTGGTCGCGATCCGGACCGGCGGCATCTGGCCATCCAGCCAGTCCTGCTCGAATGCAAGGGCTCGCCAGGCGGCCTCCATGCGCTGGTAGCGCTTATGGCTGGGTTCGTCTGGCGCCCGTTCGGCCATCCGCGCACAGTTCTCGGCGTTTTCCAGAAAATGTTGTGACTGCTTCATCGATGCCTCCCGTTTGAAGGGACATAGGAGGCAGGTCTTCGTTTGCAACAGAACGGATGATGACACTTTGTCCACGCACATGAATAGGCGTTCAGACGGGCTATAGCGGGCGGGCGGATGGGGCCCGGCCACGGCAGGATGGAGCCCCAAGTGTGGCTCCAAAAGAACGGGAACGTCGAAGTTCGGGCGACTGGGGTTCCGCCGGGCCGAAATTCCTCTTAAAATGGTGCAGGCGGTCGTCGAATGCCCCTTTTTTGCCCTTTCGGGATGCTTAACGAAATTCCAACATAGTGCCGCCAGAGTCCTGCCCAAGGTCCACTTGAGGGCCGATTTTGTCCGTCTACCCGGTTTTCGATCGATCCATGCGCATCACATTTCTGCCCTTGCTGTTGCTCTCGCTGCTGGTCGCGTCGCCGGCGCGCGCCGATCTTCGCATTACCCGCGATCACGGCGGCTATGTCACCGAATACAAGGCGAAGTACGAGCGCATCCGCGACCGCAAGGAACGCGTCATCATCGACGGCATCTGCAACTCGGCCTGTACCATGGTGTTCGGCATCGTGCCGATGAACAAGGTCTGCGTGACGCCGCGCGCCAGCCTCGGCTTTCACCAGGCCTATTACGACAAAGCGTTTACCTTCGGCATCAAGGTCAACAGTTCGGAAGGAACCTCCGACCTGATGTCCTATTATCCGCGGCCGGTGAAGGACTGGATCAGCCGCAATGGCGGGCTGACCAACGAGATGAAAAAAATCAGGAACGGTACGGATCTGTGGAAGATCGTCGATCCCTGTCCGGAAGAGTTCTTCTGATCGGCTGAGGCCAGATCGATCGTCCCTGACATCACCCGCGCGCGACCGCCGATATAAGCGACAACCGTGCCGTCTATCCTGTCGGCCTGCGCCTGCGTTTTCCGGCGAGTGGCCCGCGGGATTTGCGATTGCCGGATAGCCCATGTTCAGGCAAGGCCTGTCCATGAGCAGGGACTTCGAAAATATGGCCGCGCGCGCGGCGCCGGCGATTTTTGTCGTGCTCTGGAGCACCGGCTTCATCGGCACCAAATACGTGCTGCACAATGCCGAGCCGCTGACCTATCTGGCGATCCGCATGGCGCTGGTGGTCGCCCTGATGGCGATCATCGTCGCGATCGCTCGCCCGGTATGGCCCAACCGCTCCGAGATCGGCCACAGCATTGTCGCCGGCATCCTGGTGCATGGGTTCTATCTCGGCGGCACGGCGATCGCGATTTCGCTTTCGATTCCGGCAGGACTTTCGGCGCTGATCCCGGGGCTGCAGCCGATCCTGACCTCGACGCTGGCGAACCGCTGGCTCGGCGAGCGCGTCACGCCGCTGCAATGGACCGGGCTGCTGCTCGGGCTCACCGGCGTGGTGCTGATCCTGCACGATCGACCGATGGGCGGGGAGGCGGGCTGGGGCTGGCTGGCTTCGGGCGTGTCGCTGGTGAGCATTACCCTGGGCACGCTGTACCAGCGGCGCTATTGCAACCGCATCGACTGGCGTTCCGGCAATCTCGTGCAGTTCGTCGCGGTCACGGTGTGCTTCGGCGCCGCGGCGTGGTTGCTGGAGAGCAATGTCGTGCACTGGACCAGCGAATTCGTGCTGTCGGTGGTCTGGCTCGCGGTGGTGCTGTCGATCGGTTCGATCGGGCTGTTGTACTGGCTGATCCGGCGCCGGGCGGCGACCTCGGTGGCGAGCCTGTTCTACCTGGTGCCGGCGGTGACCGCCGTCATGGCCTATGTCCTGTTCGACGAGCGGCTCGATACCGTCGCCATGATCGGCATGGTGGCCTGCGCCGCCGCGGTGTTCGTGGTCAACCGGCGGGCGTGAGCCTGATGCGGACAGGCCTCACAACAAAAGACCCCCGGACTTTCATCCGGGGGCCTTCGAGGCTGATGCCGCAGGCGATCAGCGCTTCGACTTCTTCGCCTTCTTTTTCTTCTTCGCAGTTTTCTTCGTAGTTTTCTTCGTAGTTTTCTTGGCGGCTTTCTTCGCGGTTTTCTTGACGGCCTTCTTGGCCGACTTTTTCACTGCGGATTTCTTGCCCGCCTTCTTGCCGGCCTTCTTCGCCTTCTTGAATTTCTTCTTCGGCGCAGACTTGGTCACGGCTTTTTTGGCCTTGCTGGCGACCTTCTTTACTTTCTTGACCGCCGTCTTGGCGGCTTCCGCGGTGGCCGTTGCGGCACTGCTCAGCGCATCCGTCACTTGATCGAGAACCGGTTTATCGTCGTCCATGTCATCCCCCAGTGTTGTCGAAGCCTTAACGATAGCGGGATTCGCAAATGTGTAAAGCGGACGGCGCGGCCTGCTCAACTGCCGCGGGTCTTCGCGTAGGCTTCGAGCGCGCGCTCGCGGCCGCGTTTGTGATCGACGATCGGCTCCGGATAATTCTTGCCCAGCTCCACGCCGGCGCCCTTCAGTTCAAGCGGCGTCGCCTTCCAGGGCTGATGAATCAGGCCCGCCGGCAGCTGTCCGAGCTCGGGCACCCAGCGCCGGACATAGGCGCCGTCGGGGTCGAACTTTTCGCCCTGCAGGATCGGATTGAACACGCGGAAATAAGGCGCGGCATCGGCGCCGGAGCCGGCCACCCATTGCCAGTTCGCAGGGTTGCTGCCGGCGTCCGCATCGACCAGCGTGTCCCAGAACCACCTCTCGCCACAGCGCCAGTCGATCAGGAGATGCTTGACCAGGAACGAGGCCACCACCATCCGAACCCGGTTGTGCATCACGCCGCTGTGCCAGAGCTGCCGCATGCCGGCATCGACGATGGGATAGCCGGTCTGGCCGCGCTGCCACGCTCGCAACGCCTTGACGTCACGCCGCCAGGGAAACGCGTCGAAGGAGGGCTGCAGGTTGCGGTCGGCAAGGTCGGGTACGTCGAACAGCAGATGCCGGCAGAATTCGCGCCAGCCCACCTCGCTCAGAAACTTGTCGATATCGCCCGCCAGTTCCGGCCGCGCGGCCGCGGCAAAGCGCACGGCATGCCAGATCTGCCGCGGGCTGATTTCGCCAAAACGCAGATGCGGCGACAGACCCGACGTGCCGTCCCGATCGGGCCGGTCGCGCTGGGTGGAATAGCCGGCCACGGCGGATTCGAGGAAGGCGTCGAGCCGGGCCTGCGCCGAACGCTCGCCCGGTTGCCAGCTCTCACGCAGACCGCCGGCCCAGTCGGGACGCGAGGGTTCGAGGCACCACGTCTCGAGGCTGTCGCTCGCGAGTTCAGGTGCCGGAGCAAGCTTCTTCGGGGCCGGCAACGGCTTGGCGGGATCGCCTGCCGACTGCACCCGGCGCCAGAACGGCGTGAATACCCGCAACCCGCGGCCTTCCTTGGTGCGGATGGACGGCGGGACCGCGAGCAGGTCACCCGGAAAGCTTTCCGCGGCAACACCGATCGCCTGCAGGGCCGCTTCGACCTGTTCGGCAACGGCCCGATGCGGCGCCTGCGCGATCTCATTCCAGAACACCGCGTCGGCGCCGGTCTCCCGCACCACGCTCGCAATGACCTTTGCCGCGGGTCCCCGCCGCAGCACCAGCTGTGAGCCGGCCACGGTGAGGCTGGCCTGCAGGGCCCGCAGCGACTGCGCCAGCCACCAGCGTGCCGCGCCGCCGAGCGGCCGCAGTTGCGCGTGGCTCACCTCGTCGAGCACGTAGAGGCAGATCACCGGCGCGCCGTTGCTCGAGGCGGCATGCAGGGCAGGGTGGTCGGAGAGGCGGAGATCGTCGCGAAACCAGACGATGTGGGGGGAAGCGGATTTGCGGGCCATTATGTTCTCAATGCGGAGCGCGTCGGTTGGGTCCGCTGGCTTGCGCCGATCCACTGAAACGAAAAGGGGACGCGCGTGCATCCCCTTTCCACTGGCGGGTTGGTCGCGGCCTATTTCGGCTGCGGCACGATCCGGAGATAGGGCTTTGGCGATTTCCAGCCCTGCGGATAGATCGTCCTGGCTTCGTCGTCGGTGACGGAGCCCGCGATGATCACATCCTCGCCCTGTTTCCAGTCGGCCGGCGTCGCGACGCGATGCTTGGCGGTCATCTGCAGCGAATCGATCACGCGCAGAATTTCCTGGAAATTGCGGCCGGTGGTCATCGGATAGACCAGCACCAGCTTTATCTTCTTGTCCGGTCCGATAATGAAGACGTTGCGGACCGTCAGGTTGTCGGCGGCGGTGCGCGTCGCGGGATCACCTGACGTCGAGGCCGGCAGCATGTCGTAGAGTTTCGAGACGTTGTAATCGGTATCGCCGATCATCGGGTAATTCGGCGCCGCGCCCTGGGTTTCCCGGATGTCCTCGGACCATTTGGCGTGCTTGTCGACGGGATCGACGCTGAGCCCCATCAGCTTGACGCCGCGCTTGTCGAACTCCGGTTTCAGCTTGGCCAGGGCGCCAAGTTCCGTGGTGCAGACCGGGGTGAAATCCTTTGGGTGCGAGAACAGGAGCGCCCAGCTGCTGCCGATCCAGTCATGGAATTTGATTTTTCCCTCGGTGGTTTCAGCTTCGAAGTCCGGGGCGGTAGCGCCAATTTGGAGCGCCATTTTGCGACCTCATGTCATTCAAGTTACAGGTGAATTCGTCATCGCCAGTATAGCGGGTGCTGGCTCTCGAGGGAACCGGCGCCGGGCAAAAGGGTCAATCCTTCTCCGCGCGCGGTTAGTCGTAGCATCTTCCTGGCGTCGATGCCCGAACGGTGAAACGCCCGTTATGTCCGCGCGCTTCTCCGGACCGCCCCGATATTGCCTGATATCGCGCCCAACACATCCGACCCGGTTGCGATGCAGCGAACCGTGACGCAGGTCACAGCGACTAATTGGCAACTGCCGCAAAATCTCGCGACCGAAGATTTGATTCGTTAACCACTCGTTTACGCGCCCATGAAAATGCTGAACCAGAACAAGAAAATGAGAAGTGTACCTATGTCTGCCTCTGCCGGAATGCTCGCCGACCGTATTGCCCTCGAACCGTCCAGGATCGCCTGTCGCGATTCCGCCGCCCTTGCGCTCACCGTCGTGCGCGATGGCGTGATCACCGGCGAGGGCCCCACCACAAGGGGCCGCGTTCATTTTTCCCGCGCGCTGGATGCCGATGACGCCGCCTGGTGCGCCCGCATCCTGACCGCCACCGCCGTCGAGCATCAGCCGGTCAGCCGCGCCGAAGCCGA
>JAZJYY010000142.1:0-5320 GCA_040390145.1 Pseudomonadota bacterium | reverse complement strand
CGACATCAGCCGCGCCGTGAACAATTTCGACCGCAACCCGAGCCGGGTGATCTTCGGCGGCAGCAACAACGCCGCCGCACCCGAACCCGCGCCTCCGCCGGCCGCAAGACCCGCGCCGTCAGCGGGGCCAAGGCCGTCGGCGGCGCCGCGCAGGCAGCAGTAGCGGGCGGCGCGCGGCAATAGCGATCAGCGTCGGTAGGGCGGATTAGCGAAGCGTAATCCGCCAACTTCGGATTGCGTAGGCGACGTTGTTGAATTGAAGTTCGGTGAGGCGACCCACAGCCTGTCAATGCGGATCTATCGGCGGATTTCGCTTCGCTAATCCGCCCTACGGCTCTGAGCGAGTGATGCCCAACTACCGTCGCGCATTCGTACCCGGAGGGTGCTGGTTCTTCACGGTCAATCTTCTCGACCGCCGCAAAACGCTGCTCGTCGATCACGTGGATGCTCTCCGCGATGCGGTAAAGCAAACGAGCAAGCGGTACCCATTCGTAATTGATGCCTTCGTTGTTCTGCCGGATCACATCCATGCAATATGGACGCTACCACCCGGTGATGCCGACTTTTCCGTGCGCTGGCGTCTGATCAAGTCGCGGTTCGCACAGTCGCTGCCGAAGACAGAGCGCCTAAGTGAAGTGCGCAAGGCTCGTGGTGAGCGCGGCATCTGGCAGCGACGATTTTGGGAGCATCTGATCAGGGACGAGGCGGACTACGCCCGTCATGTTGAATATTGCCACATCAACCCGGTGAAACACGGCCTGGTGAAAAAGGTCAGTGATTGGCCGCACACGTCGTTTCATCGGGATGTGCGCGCAGGGATTTTTCCGAACGATTGGGCAGGCGAAGTTGGTGCGATCGGCGAGTTCGGTGAGCGCACCATGTGATTTCCGTAGGGCGGATTAGCGGAGCGTAATCCGCCGCTCTTCTGATAGACAAGATGGCGGATTACGCTTCGCTAATCCGCCCTACGAGAACTCCCAAAAACAAAAACGGAGGCATCGCTGCCTCCGTTTTTCATTCCGTCATCAGGCCCGAGGGCCTTAACCCAGCCGTCCCGCCGCATGCGCGAGCAGGGTATAGACCAGCCCGGTTTCCGAGGTGAGGTGGCCGCGCAGCATCGCAGGACCGCGTTCGTCGCGGGCGACCTCGTCGAGCAGCCGCTCGAACTCGGTGATGTAGCGGTCCACCGTCTGCTTGAAGCCGCGGTCGGCGCGATATTTGCGGGCGACCTCATCAAAGGCCTTCTGGCCGGCCGGCGTGTAGAGCCGTTTTGTAAACGCCTTGCTCTCGCCGCGCTGGTAGCGGTCCCACATTTCGGCGGCGAGGTTGCGGTCCATCAGGCGGCCGATGTCGAGCGACAACGACGCCAGCGGGTTTTCGCTCGCTGCCGCTTGCGCGGGAGCGGGGCGGCGCGGCGCCGGAGCGGGCCCGGCGGCATCGGTGCGGTTCAAGAGGTCGGACAGCCAGCCGTCGCGGCCCTGGTCGGCACTGCCGGGGCTGACCGGCGGCGCTTCGGTGCGGCGCGGGGCGGGGCCACCGAGGTCCGGCGGCGGCAGGGTCGATGCGGCGCTGCCGCTGCGCGGGGCGGCGCGCGATTGACCGCCGGCGGCGACCAGCATCGGCTCTTCCTCGTGCTCGCGCTCGCGCTGCACGCTGGCGCGGCCGGTTGCGACCACGTCGAGACCGCGGCCGTGATGGGCGACGATCCGGTTCAGTTCGGCCAAAGCCTCGATCTGGTCGACGATTACCTTGCGCATCTGCGCGGTGCTTTCGGCGGCCTCCTGCGGCATTTCCAGCACGCCGCGGCGCAGCTCGTTGCGGGTGGCTTCGAGCTCGTTGTGCATCTCCGACGCCATCTGCTTCATGCTCGCCACCATGGTGGCGAACTTTTCCGCGGACTGCGTGAACATGGCGTCGGCTTCCTGGGTGCCCTGCTGATAGAGCTCGGCCATGGTGTCGGCGGTGATCCGGCGTTCTTCCTCGGCCGAAGCCCTGACAGCCTCGAACTGCCGGCTGATCGCGGCGGAACCCGCGCCGGCGGTTTCCGCCACCACGCGGGCGATATCGCGAGCGCGCTCTTCGGCGGCCGCCAGCGATTCATCCAGCAGGCCGGTGAAGCGCGACAGCCGCTGATCGAGATCGGCGGTGCGCAGGTCGATGGTGGTGACCAGCGATTCCAGCGCCGATTTGCGTTCGGCGACGGAGGCGGTGGTGGTGCGGTTGCTTTGCTCGACCAGTGCTGCGGCCTCGACCAGGGCCTGGCCGTGATGCTCGAACTGGCTGGACAACGCACCGAGGTCCACCAGCGCCTTCGAGGTCTTTGAGTTGAACACGCTGAGCTGATCTTCCAGCGTTTGCGTCGCGACGCCATTGCGCGAGGTGACGTCGTTCATGGCGGACACGAAGTCGGCCACGCGGGTCACCAAAGCGCGCTCCAGCGAGTTGAGGTTGTCATGCGCGCCGGTCAGCACTTCCTGCAGCAGGATGTTGCCTTCCCGCAGCCGCTCGAACAGGGCGACGGTGTCGGTGCGCAGGATCTTGCTGGTCTCCTGCATTTCGGTGACGGCCGCGATCGATACCTGACGCGACTGGTCGATCGCCGCGCGCGAGGACTGCTCGAGCTCCTTCAGCGACTTGGCCACGGCGCCGGTGGCGAGTTCGCCGGCCGACGTGATGGTCCGCGCGACGTCGGAGCCGTTGGTCATCATCGTCTGCGAGAACGCCTGGCCCCTGACCTCGATCGATTTCAGGGCGTCGGAGGTGACGCGGTCGATGTCGGTCTGCAGCTGATGGGTCTTCGAGCCGATCGCCTCGACCAGCGTTCCGCGCTTGCCGTCGATCATCTGCGACAGGCGGTCGGTCTGCTGCTGCACATAGGTGACGATTTCGTCGGTCTTGCCGGTCATGGTGGAGCCGAACGAGCCGCTGGACGCCAGCACCGTGCGCTCGACCTCGGCCGAGGTCGACTTGATCTTGGAGCTGATTTCGTTCGACGCGGCCACCAGTGCGCTCTGGGCGTTGAGCGCGCTGGTCTGGATATTGTCTGTGGTGCTGGCGGTGACCGCGCTGAGCGAACGCTCGATGTCGGTTGCGATCGCCTTGATCTGGCTGGCTGCGTCGGCGGAGGTCGCCGACAGCGAGCTTTGCGCCTCGCGTGCGCTGGCGAGGATCGAGGCGGCGGTGTCGGCGCCGACCGCCGTCAAGGTGCGTTCCACGTCGATCGCGAGCGACTTGACGTGGTTGGCGGCATCCGACGAAGCGGCGACCAGCGTGGTCTGGGCCTCGCGGGCGCCGGTGGTGAGCGCTTCGGCGGTGGACGTCCCGGCCATCGACAGCGAACGCTGGATATCGGCGGCGAGCGATTTGACCTGGCTGGCCGCATCGGCGGACGCGTTGGTCAGCATCTCGGCGGTCGAGGTGCCTGCCATGGACAGCGAGCGCTGGATGTCGACTGCCAGCGACTTGACCTGGCTGGCCGCTTCGGCGGATGCGTTGACCAGCGTGCTCTGGGCTTCGCGAGCGCCTGCAGTGACCGCTTCCGCGGTGGCGGTGCCGGCGATCGACAGCGAACGCTCGACATCGGCGGCCAGCGACCTGACCTGGCTCGTGACATCCATCGAGGCCGTCACCAGCGTACTCTGCGCCTCACGCGCACCGGCGGTGATCGACTCGGCGGTGGAGGTTCCGACCGCGAGGAGGGTGCGCTCGACGTCGGCCGTGAGCGACTTAACCTGACTGGTCGCATCCATCGAAGCGGTGACCAGCGCATTCTGGGCTTCACGCGCACCGGCGGTGAGGGCTTCGGCGGTGGACGTTCCCGCCATCGAGAGCGAGCGCTCGACGTCGGCGGCCAGCGACTTGACCTGGTTCGCCGCATCCGTTGACGCGTTCACCAGCGTGCTCTGGGCTTCGCGCGCGCCGGCGGTGATGGCTTCGGCGGTGGACGTTCCGGCCATCGAGAGCGAGCGCTCGACGTCGGCGGCCAGCGACTTGACCTGGCTTGCCGCATCCGCGGAAGCGGTGACCAGCGTGGTCTGCGCCTCGCGGGCGCCGGAGACGATCGAACTCGCGGTGGCGGAGCCCGCGGCGGACAGCGTGCGCTCGACGTCGGCGGCCAGCGACTTGATCTGGCCGGCGGCCTCGGTGGAGGCCAGCACCAGGGTGGACTGCGCATCGCGGGCGCTGGTCAGGATCGAGTTTGCAGCCCCGGTGCCGACGGCGGTGAGGGCGCGTTCGACCTCACCCGAGGTCAGCTGCAGCTGCGCGGTGACGTCTGAGGACACCGATACCAGCGATTGCTGCGCGGCGCGGGCGCCGGTCTGGATGGTTTCGCTGGTATTGACCACGAGGTTCGTCAGCGAGCGTTCCGCGTCCTCGACGTGGGACCTGATCCCGAACGACAATTCCTCGGCGCGGGCCATCAGGCCCTCGCTGGCCTGCCGGCCGCTGCTCTCGATGCGGCCTGCCACGGCTTCGATGCGCGAACCCAGCAGGTCCTCGAACTGCGCGACGCGCATGTCGATGTCGGAGGCAACCGCGCCGACCCGGGTTTCGATGCCATGATGGATTTCCTGGAAGCGCGCGGTGATGGTGTCGGTCAGATGGGCGCTGCGGCCATCGATCGTCTCGGTGGCATTGGTGATGCGCAGTTCGATGGCTTCGACCGCCTGGGCGGCGCCCGTCGTCAGCGACGTGGTGAGATAGGTGAGACGCGAGTCGATCGAATGGATCGCCTGCGCGGTGCCGTCGGTCAGCGAAGTGGTGAGGTGGGTCAGGCGCGAGTCGAGCATGCCGACCGCCTGCGAGGCGCCGTCGGTGAGTGACGAAGCCAGCGTGCCCAGACGGTTGTCGATGGTCTCGGTGACCGACTTCGCCCGTGTATCGAAATTCTGTTCGAGCGATTTGAGCCGGCCGTCGACCGATTCGTCGAAGAATTTGATCTTGCTGTCGAGCGAAGTGTCGAACGATGCGATCTTGCCGCTGATCGAGCTATCGAAGGATTCGATCCGGCCGCCGATCGAGCTGTCGAAGGATGCGATCTTGCTGTCGAGCGAGGTGTCGAGATGGGCGACACGGCTGCCCAGCGTGGTCTCGAACTGCACCAGGCGCTGGTCCAGCGACGCGGTGATCTCGCCGCCATTGGTGGCCAGGCGGTTGTCGAAGGTGTCGACATAGGTCTTCAGGGTTTCCGAGATGTCCTGGGTGCGCTGACCCATGCGGTCGACGATTTCGCCACCGAAGGTTTTGACGGTGCGGTCGAATTCCGAGATGTGGCGGGTGATCAGCGCGCCGAGCGTGCCCGAATCGCGGGCGAATTTCT
>JAZJYY010000141.1:0-42166 GCA_040390145.1 Pseudomonadota bacterium | reverse complement strand
CGTGGCAAAAATACTTGCCGCCGAACTGCGCGCCGACGCCGAGCGACTGCGTCATTTTCAGGATCTCCTGCTCCATCTCCAGATCGCGGAACGCGTTGCCGTCGGCCGAGCCATGGGTTGGCAGCGCATCGAGATAGCGCGCCGACGCCAGCTTCACCGTCTTCATGCAGAGCTCGGCCGAGGTGCCGCCGATCACGATGGCGAGGTGATAGGGCGGGCACGCCGCGGTGCCCAAGGTCAGCACCTTTTCTTTCAGGAACGCCAGCATACGGTCCTTGGTCAGAACGGAGGGCGTCGCCTGGAACAGAAAGCTCTTGTTGGCGGATCCGCCGCCCTTGGCCATGAACATGAACTTGTAGGCGTCATCGCCCTCGGCATAGATCTCGCACTGCGCCGGCATGTTGTTGGCGGTGTTCTTTTCCTCATACATCGACAGCGGCGCCACCTGCGAATAGCGCAGGTTGCGGCGCAGATAGGCGTCGCGCGCGCCCTCCGACAGCGCCGCCTCGTCGTCGCCATCGGTGATGACGCGAAAACCCTTCTTGCCCATGATGATCGCGGTGCCGGTATCCTGGCACATCGGCAGCACCCCGCCGGCGGCGATGTTGGCGTTCTTGAGGAAATCGAGTGCCACGAACTTGTCGTTGGGGCTGGCCTCGTTGTCGTCGAGGATGTTGCGTAGCTGCTGCAGATGCCCCGGGCGCAGATAATGGTTGATGTCGCCGAAGGCAGCCTCCGAGAGCGCCCGCAGCGCCTCGCGCGTCACCACCAGCATCTCCTTGCCCAGCACGCTTTCGACCCGCACGCCCTCGGACGTGATCTTCCGGTAAGGCGCGGTATCGGCGCCGAGAGGAAACAGCGGGGTGTGCTTGTAGGGCGGAACGGGGGTGGCGGCGGACGGGATGGGTGTGGGGGCGTTCATGGGGAGCTCGCGGGGTTAGGAGCCGGATGCCCCTGGAGGCGGCACCGGCGATTGAACCGTTCTAAGCACTTTTGGGGCAAAAGGAAGCGAACGCAGCGTCAGGATTCGCGATCCCTCGCACCGTGAACGATGGCAAGCACGGAAATCTCCTCTGCTGGCTCGTCGATCATATAAACAATGATATAGGGCGGTTCCACCAACTCGCGCGTTCCTTCGACCAAACCCGGCCGCCCCATGTGAGAGAGCCCCGGGATTGCGAGGCGGTCGATGCGGGCAAGGATGCGCCGGGTCAAGTCGGCCGCAGCGCGCGGGTTGTCTCTGGAAATCCAATCGAGAATCTCGTCGAGATCCCCGGCGGCCGCCTCGCGGACGACAATCCTCATACGTCAAGACGACGGCTCAGGCGCTCTTTGAACTCTTCGAGCGTCAGCCTGCGCGGGTGTGGATCAGCGCGACGCCGGCGGACTTCCTCGACCTGCGCATCGGTCAGCCGATAGACGCTTTGGTCCTGCGATTCCATCAGCATCAACAGCTTTGCCGCATCCTCCTGACGCTCGCTGGGCCAGGTCAGCACACGGTCCAGGACGGCTTTCACCTGCTCTTTGCTCATGCCGCCAATATATCAGCGGATGAGGAAAATGCGAGTGGCCGGAAGGCCGCGCGAAACGATCGGCTTCCGCTGAACCCAACCGGCCCCGGCCCCCTACCAATGCTGGCAATCCGCATGCCGCGATGACCGACCGTTGCGATTGACATCCGCCCCCGGTCCTTGCAGGAAATCGACGTGCGCGGTTCAATGGGCGTGAAGGGGCATTTTGCATGAGAACGGACTTTCGCAGATCGACCATGTTGGCCGCAATGTTGCTGGCGGCACTGGCTCTGACCGCATCGGGCACACCGGCGCGCGCCGACCGCTGCGAGGATATCGCCAGGGAACTGAAGGCCCAGGTCGATGGCGTCAAGATCGGCATCACCACCGGCAAGACCATCTATCTGTCGCACCCGCTGGCCAAAGAGTTTTCGCTCGGCTGCCGCGGCGCCAGCTTTTCCAACGAGCTCTACGTCAAGGCCGACCGCCGCAAGCCGAAGCCGGAATTTTTCCAGCTGGTCGCCAGCGCCGGCGCCATCGTGTTCACCATTCCGAAGCCCGACGTGCTGACCGGCTCGACCCGCTGCATCAACCGGATGGGGCTGTTGCGCGGCGACAGCGTCAAGATGCGCTTCCGCCGGCTCAACATGGAATGCACCCGCACCAAGACCGAGGCGGCGATCGCGATCACGCGCGGCAAGGACGAATAGGCGGGCGGCGGCGGTATGGCCAGCGATCTGCCAACAGGATCGGTGGCATTTGAATCATCTTCGAGCCCGCCATTCACCATTGCGCCGCAATCGCCGCGATGTCTCGCAATCGCGGCCGTGGATTCATAAAGCATTCGTCTTCGGCCGGTCACAGTCGGCGGGAACGAAGCCGAGGATCCCGTCCGATGAGTATTTCTGCAGTCGCCACGTCCGCGCCGATCAAACCGCCCGAGGCCAGCGTGCTAAAGCCGCCGGAGGTCAAGGTCGAGGATCGCACGCCGCCGCCGCCCGTGCGGGCCGCCCTGCCCCCGGGCCAGGGGACACGAATCGACCAGCTCGCGTAAGGCTGGGCTCTTCATCCGCCCCAGGCGGGTAGCGATCGAGCGAAGCACGCGGCATCTACAGCAACGGCGCGTCATGGTGACACCATGGCGCGCCGTTGTTCGTTCCGGCGGCGGCCGCTGACGGTCGAACACACCCCGCAAATGGCCTATACTGCCGGCCACACCCCACGGAACGGATGCGGACCGATGCCCGATACCAGGACCTACACCGGCGGCTGCCATTGCGGCATGGTGCGTTTCGAATGCACCACCGACCTTGCCATGGTCACCGCCTGCAACTGCTCGATCTGCACCAAGAAGGGCCTGCATTTCGCGTTCCTGGCGTCGACCAGTTTTCAGCTTCGCGCCGGCGAGGACAATCTGCGCGAATACCTCTTCAACAAGCACGCGATCAGGCATCAGTCCTGCCTCGACTGCGGCGTCGAGGTGTTTGCCCGCGGCAGCAAGCCGGACGGCACCGAGGTGGTGGCGCTCAACGTCGCCTGCATCGACGGGATCGAGCTGGCCAACCTGACGATGACGCCGATCGACGGACGGAACAGGTGACCGCATCGCGGTCATTCCGGGGCGATGCGCAGCATCGAACCCGGAATCTCGAGATTCCGGGTTCGCGCTTCGCGCGCCCCGGAATGACGAAGGTTAACCATCCAATTCCTTGTAACGCCGGAAAATGCCCTCCTCGTTGAAGGCAATGCGGCGATCGCTTTCCAGATAGGCCTTGATGTTCGGCCTGATGGCGACGCGGTCGTGCAGATCGACCAGGCCGGGTATTTTGGGCTCGAAGGCCTTCATGCGTTTCGGGAAGGCGTAGCGCAGCCCCGCCACGATCTGAAACAGCGACAGATCGACATAGCTGATGCGGCGGCCGGCGACCCAGGAACCGGCGCTGTTCTCCAGCAACTGCTCGAAATATCCGAGATATTTCGGCACCCGCTCTTTCCAGAAATCCGCGTTCCGTCTTTTCGCGGGCGCGCGCTGGTCCTCATAATACATCGAAGGCCCGAGCGGATGATGGGTGTCATGGATTTCGAGGACGAGATCCGCGATCGTCAGTTGCAGCTGATGCAGCCACAATCGTCCCGCTTCCGCCTTCGGTGCCAGACCATGGCGCGGCCCGAGATAGAGCAGGATGTTGGCGGTCTGCCCGATCACGAGCTTTCCGGCCTTCAGAAACGGCGGAGCGAACGGCGGCGTGCCGCGCGCCTCCATCAGCTTCGTCATCGCGCCCATGCCGCGCTGCCGCGCGACATCGGCGTAGTCGGCGGCCGCCTCTTCGAGCACCAGGCGGACATATTCGCCGCGTCCCTGGATCTGCGGCCAGTAATAAAGCTCATAACGCATCGGCAATCCCTCGTTCGGTTCGGTACCCCCGGACAATTCGCCTGCCGCAGTTTCGGTGCAGGGCCGATGCGAATTTTCCGCGTTGTTTCTGCGCCGGCCTTGCCCACGCCCCGCGTCGCGCGAAAGCGCCTGATATGGACGGTGTGGCGGCGGCGCTCATTCTATTCTACCATCGGATCAGCCGGTAGCTTTAGCGAACATCGACGTTTGATGAGAAGATTATGATCGGACCTGATTTTCATTTTTTGCGCTTGATACCGATCGCTGCGATCGCCCTGACGGCGGGCCTCGGCCAGGCCAGGGCTCAGGTCAGCGAAGCCGTAAGGGAGCAATGCCGGCAGACGGTCATGCGCCCGCTGGTCCAGAATTGCATGCGAACGGGAGGCGGCGACCGGGATGCCTGCCGGGAGATGCATCGCCCGAAAATGCAGGAATGCATGCAGAGAACGGCGGGCTCCGGCAAAGCGGACGGTGCGAGATCGACCGGCGCCCCGAAAGGTGAAAACCGGCAGAGCCCGCAGGGGCCGCCGGCCTTCGCATCGATCGGACGTGCCCGCGACTTGATGAAACAGGGCAAGTATCAGTCGGCGATTTCCGAACTCGATCAGGCCGTCAACAAAGATCCGAATTCCGCCGCAGCGTTGGCCTGGCGCGGGCGCGCTTACGGCCTGCTCGGGCAACATGCTCAAGCGATCCCCGACCTCGATCAGGCGCTCAAGATCGACCCCAACAACGGGTTTGCGCTGGTCAACCGCGGCTATTCTCAATACGCGACGAAAGACAATGGAGGTGCGCTGGTCTACCTCAACAAGGCCGTCGAGCTCGACCCGTCAAACCCCGGCGCCTACGCGGTCCGCGGCCTGATCTATTCCGACATGGGCGAGCAGGATCGGGCCATGAACGAACTGAACAAGGCCGTCCAGCTCGGGCCGAATTATGCGGCTGCCTATGGCAATCGGGGTTTGGTCCACAACAAGCTGCGGCAGTACGATCGGGCCGTCGCCGATTACACCAAGGCATTGCAGATCTCCCCGAACGGTCCGAACTTCCTGAGTGGAAGGGGCTTCGGCTATCTCAACCTTGGTGATACGGAGCGCGCGCTTGCCGACCTGAATGCGGCGCTCGCGATGGCTCCGAAATCGATACGGGCCCTCACGAACCGGGCGCGGATCTATTTCGAGCAAGCCAAATACGACGCCGCGATCAAGGATCTTGACGTCGTGCTGAGCATAGAACCGCGCAATGTCACCGCACTGGTCGGCCGGGCAAGATCCCTTGAAATGGCGCAGAACCTGAAGGATGCGAACGCCGATTTTCAGGCGGCGCTCGACATCATACCGACCCATGGCGTCGCCCTGGCCGGTCGCGAACGGATCCAGTCCAAAATCGCCGCGGCATCGGGGGCGCCGCGCACCGCGTCCGACCGTGCCGGCGTCCGGGTCGCGCTTGTCATCGGCAATTCACGCTACCAGGCCACTGCACCGCTGACCAATCCGGAGCGCGACGCCAGGCTGATCGCCGAATCCCTCAACCGGTCCGGCTTCGAGAAGGTGCGCCTGATGATCGACGGCACTCGCGAGGACATCGCGGGCGCGCTGAAGTCATTTTCCGCGGAGGCCGCCAACGCCGATTGGGCGGTGGTGTACTATGCCGGCCACGGCCTGGAGCTTGATGGCAGCAACTATCTGGTTCCCGTCGATTTCAAGCTGCAGGGCAATGCCGACGTGGCCAAACAGAGCATCGCGCTCGACCAGATCCTCAACAGCGTGCGAAACGCCAATAAGCTGCGCCTGGTGATACTGGATGCGTGCCGGGATAACCCCTTCGTCGCAGACCTCGCCGCTGGGGAAGCGGCCGTGGTCGGGCGCGGCCTTGCGCGCATCGAGCCCGAGAGCGGCACGCTGGTGGCCTTTGCAACCAAGCACGGCCATGTCGCGGCCGACGGCGCCGGCGCCAACAGCCCCTTCGCGACGGCGCTGGTGAAGCGCATGCCGACGCCGGGACTGGAAATCAACCTGCTGTTCCGTCTCGTGCACGACGATGTCTATACCAGCACCAACAAGGAGCAGGAGCCCTTCACCTACGGCCAGTTGTCCGCGCAGGGACTGTATTTCAAGGCGTTGTAGGTCGGGCTGGCCACGGCGCGTGTCTCGCTGTCATGGCCGGGCTCGTCCCGGCCATCCAGGTTTTTTCCTGCTCGCATCGACGCAAGGCGTCGGTGCCTCGGACAAGCCCGGACATGCCGAGCCTGCGTCCCTCGCCTCAATTCGCCGCGAAACAATAGAACAGCCCGTCGCCGCCGGTGCTCTTCAGGTCGTTCTGCGAACAGCCGCCATCCGGCCCGCGCGAGGGATGCGAGGTGTTCCAGGATTTCGACGCGTCATCGTCGCGCAGGCCGATGCGGTCGCTATGTCCGACCATCGCCGCGCCCTGGGTGCTGCTCGTCCAGTTCTTGCAGGTACGGTCGTCGCCGGCGGCGAACGCGGTGCCGTCGGCCTGCGACCCCGTCAGCACGTCGTGGCGGTTCGGGGTGTCGCCGCGGCCGTTGATGACTTCGCCCTTCTCGCTCAACGCGGTCGCCTTGGTGAGGTTATTGCTGGCGCTGTGCAGGTCGGCGACATCCCTGGCGATTACGACGCCTTTCGCGTTCTGCCAGGGCCCCTTGCCGATGCGGTCGCGGGCATTTTCCGCCGGCTTGCCGTCCGCGGGCTGGGTGGAAAGATAGGCGCGCCAAACCTTGTTTCCTGAAGCATTGGCGCCCGCACCCGCCGCCTGCGCCAGCTGCTGGCAATAATTGTCGGCGCCGGCGAGGCCACCGAGATTACCGCCATTGCCGATACCGACCGAGGTGACGAAGAAACTGGTACCGGCCGCCTGCGCCAAAGCCGGCTGCGCCGCCAGCGTGGCGAACGAGGCCGCGGCAAGGCCGTAGCACAGCCGCGTGATCATCTGGGCGAGAGCGGGCATCGCATCCTCCGTTTGCTTGTTTGGTCCGCCGGCTCGTTGGGCGCCGGCTTGTTCTGAGATCAACACGACGCGGCAATGGTTATTCCGCCTCCGCGACATTGAAAGATCCGGCGACATCCCAAAAGAAAAAGGCGCCGCGGAATCAACCGCGGCGCCCTTGATATCAGCCTTTGGGAGACGATCAGGCCTGCTGGATCGCCGAGAGTTCCCAGTTTTCGCCGCGCCGCCGCACGAAGGTCCAGACCTCGGTCGCCTCGATCGGCTGCTCGCTGCCCGCGACCAGACGGTTGGTGCCGCGCTCCAGCGTCTTGTCGACCAGCGAGAACCGCATCGCCACGCTGGCGTAGTCGGTTTCGCCCTCGCGCCAGGCTTCCGCGAGGTCGCCCTGCAGGAGCTTGACGTCGGACACCTTGTTGATGTCGTTCTTGGCCTTGTTCTCCTCGAGGTCCTTGGTGAAGTACATCACCATTTCGGGGGTCGCCAGCGTGTGCAGCTTGGCGACATCCTCGTTCGACCATGCGGTCTGCACATCGCCGAGCAAGCGCTCGAAGGCCTCGTAGTCGGCCGGCTGGATCTCAAGCGGCGCCGAGCCCGATCCCAGGCCGAAGCCGGTGCCGGTGCGCAAGGAGTTCAGCGGTCCGCCGGGGCCGACTGCGGCTCCGGGCGCCGGGCCCGCATAGGCCGAGGCCGCGGCGGGCGCGTTGCGGCGCTGCCACCACGACATCGCCAGCCGGACCACGATGATGATCAGGCCGATCTGCAGGATCAGGCCGATGATCGACGACAAGCCGCCGAGACCGGAGAACAAGCCGCCGCCGAACAGCATGCCGAGCAGGCCGGCGCCGAGGAAGCCCGCGGCGAGGCCGCCGAGCATGCCCATGCCGGGCCTGTTGAAGAAGCCGCCCTTGGCAGCCGCACCCGCGGCCGCGGGACCGGCCATTCCGGGGCTGCCGGGCTGGGTCATGGTGCGGTTCATCGGTTGCGCCGCGTTCGGCGCGGTGGCCGTCGGCGGGGGTGCGGAAAAGGTCCTCGATCCTCGGGAACCCGAGCTGCCGCCACCGCCCGGCCGGGCGTCGGCCGCGGAGATCGCGACCATCACCGGAACCGCCAACGAGAGGACGACGGCAAGAGCCTTGACGATGCCGCGCGTACGCTGCGTGAATTTCATGTCTTTTTCCTCAAAATCCCCAGCAGGGGGAAGCAGCCACTAACATGGGCAGCGCTGCCCAAAAGTGAAGCCGCCATAGGGACGCACCGCTGCGGCCCTCGGTCGCGGGGATGCGTCAATTAGGCAGGGTTTGCCCCGGTTTCCGGGCGGCCCGGATGCTCCGCCGCCATTCCGGCGAGCGATGGCGCGGCGTTTATCCCGCACCCGGTCTTGATCTCGCTCAACCTGCCGGGCCTGACCGCCCCTATCCTGTGACCTCGCCCGGCCTGTCGGCCGCGCGGGATGTCGTGATCGGCCGGCCCATCGACCGGCACCCCCGCCCTGGCGATCCCGGCAAATCGGAAACGGTAGTCCGCATGACCCTGAGTTCGGTCACCCAACGAGCCCCGGGCGCCGGCCCTTCGACCGCCAAATGGATCGGATGGACGGTGGCTGCCCTGGTTGCCTGGGGCGCCGTCTACAGCCAGCTCGTTCCGTTCTCGAACTGGATCGTCGCATCGACCCAGGTCGATCCCAAGAGCCATCTCGGCGAGGCGATCAGCTTCTTCGCCTACGACACGCCGAAGGTTCTGATGCTGCTCACTTTGGTGGTGTTCAGCATGGGCGTCGTGCGCAGCTTCTTCTCACCGGAGAAGACAAGGGCGCTGCTGGCCGGGAAGCGCGAAGGCGTGGGCAACGTGCTGGCTGCGTCGCTCGGCATCGTCACCCCGTTTTGCTCCTGCTCCGCCGTGCCATTGTTCATCGGCTTCGTCAGCGCGGGCGTGCCGCTTGGAGTGACCTTTTCCTTCCTGATCGCGGCGCCGATGGTGAACGAGGTGGCGCTCGGCCTTCTGTTCGCGCTGGTCGGCTGGAAGGTGGCACTGACCTACCTCGCCTTCGGCCTCGCCATCGCCATCGTTTCCGGCTGGATCATCGGCCGGCTGCATCTTGAGCATTGGCTGGAGGAATGGGTTCGCAACATTCGATCGGACGCGGTCGAGCTTCCCGCGGAAGAGCTCTCGGCTGTCGACCGCATCAAGGCCGGCATCGACGCCGTGAAGGAAATCGTCGGCAAGGTCTGGCCATGGATCATCGCGGGTATTGCGGTCGGGGCATTCATCCACGGCTACGTGCCATCGGACCTGCTGGCCTCGATCATGGGCCGGGACGCCTGGTGGTCGGTACCCGCCGCGGTGCTGATCGGCATCCCCATGTACTCGAACGCCGCCGGCATCATCCCGGTGGTGGAAGCGCTCATCACCAAAGGCGCCGCGCTCGGAACCGTGCTCGCGTTCATGATGTCGGTGATCGCGCTGTCGCTGCCGGAGATGATCATCCTTCGCAAGGTGCTCACGATCCGCCTCATCGCCGTGTTCGTCGGCGTCGTCGGAGCCGGCATCCTGGCGGTGGGATTCATCTTCAACGCCCTGTTCTCGTGAACTGACGGAGAATATCCATGAAGGAAGTCAAGGTTCTCGGTCCCGGCTGCAAACGCTGCGCCGCGACGGTGGAAATGGTTCAGACCGAGGCCGACAAGCTCGGCGTTCCCGTCACCATTGAAAAGGTGACCGATTATGCGGCCATCGCCGGTTACGGCATCGCATCCACGCCCGGGATCGTCATCGACGGCAAGGTGGTTCATACGGGCGGCCTGCCCAGGCCGGACGACCTCACACGCTGGCTCGCGGCCTGAGATGAAACCGATGCTGGAATACCGTGTCGGCGCCAGGCGGATCGATTCGCATGGCAGCGTCGCCTCAACCAAGGAAGCCGAGATCATTCTCGACACCGACGTCGGCGGCCGGCCCGACGCCTTCAATCCGGCGGAGCTGTTCCTTGCGGCGATCGCCGCCTGCATGATCAAGGGAATTGAACGGGTAACCCCGATGATCAAGTTCGATCTGCGCGGCGTCGAAGTGAAGCTGCACGGTATCCGGCAGGACAGCCCACCGAAGATGATTTCGGTCGATTACGAACTCATCGTCGATACCGAAGAAACCGATCAGCGCCTCGAGCTGCTGCATACCAATGTCCGCAAATACGGCACCATCTCGAACACCGTGGCTGCGGCGACGAAGCTCGAAGGCGTGATCCGCAGGCGGGAGTAATTTCTCCCGACGGCCCGGACACGCGAACGCCCTCACGACAGCGCCATGGTCTCCTTGACCTTGGCGACCAGCGCGCTGAGCGCGAACGGTTTTGCGAGGAAGGCAAACTGCTCGTTTTCCGGCAGGCTCTTGTCGAAAGCTTCCTCGGCATAGCCGGAGACGAAGATGATCTTGAGGTTGGGATTGCGGATCCGCATCTCCCGCAGCAGCGTCGGGCCGTCCATTTCCGGCATCACGACGTCGGACACCACGAGGTCGACCGCGCCGTTCTTTTCCTCCAGCGCCTCCATCGCCTCGATGCCGTTGGAAGCCTCGATCACGCTGTAGCCGCGCGAGCGCAGGCCGCGCGCATTGAGCGAGCGCAGGCCCTCCTCGTCCTCGACCAGCAGGATGGTGCCCTGCCCGGTCAGGTCGGTCCGCGGCTTCGCTTCCGCCGACGGAGCCTTGGCCGCCTCACTGGCAGCCGCCGGCTCGGGCTGCACTTCCTGCTCGGCATGATGCCGCGGCAGGAAAATGTGGAACGAGGTGCCCTTGTCGGCTTCCGAGTCCACGTAGACAAAACCACCGGTCTGCTTGACGATGCCGTACACCGTCGACAGGCCGAGGCCGGTGCCCTTGCCGACCTCCTTGGTCGAGAAGAACGGCTCGAAGATCTTGTCGACGATATCGGCGGGAATGCCGGTGCCGGTGTCGGCGACGTCGATCCGGACGTAATCCGCCGCCGGCATGCCCTTGTAGGCGAGCTGTCCGGATTCCTCGGTCGTCACATTGGCGGTGCGGACCGTCAACTTGCCGCCGTCGGGCATCGCATCGCGGGCGTTGACGGCGAGGTTGACGATCACCTGTTCGAACTGGGAGACGTCGACCTTGACCGGCCACAGGTCGCGGCCATGCACGAGATCGAGTTTGACCTTCTCGCCGATCAGCCGGCGCAGCAGCATGGTCAGGTCGCTCAGGGCATCGCCGAGGTCGAGCACCTGCGGCCGCAGCGTCTGGCGGCGCGAGAACGCCAACAGCTGCCGCACCAGCGTCGCGGCACGGGTGGCGTTCTGCTTGATCTGCATGATGTCCTGGAACGACGGGTCGGTCGGCTTGTGCGCGTTCAGCAGGAAGTCGTTCGCCATCATGATGGCGGAAAGCACATTGTTGAAATCGTGGGCGATGCCGCCGGCGAGCTGGCCGACCATGTCCATCTTCTGCGACTGGTTGATCTGGTTTTCCAGCGTGCGCCGCTCGGTGGTCTCCAGCAGATAGACGATGGCGGCCTCGGTCTCGCGCTCGTTCTCCTCGACCGCGGTGACGAAGAACTGCCCCCAGCGCTCCTTCGGCCCGTCGAGCATCGCCTCGACCGGCGCGATGTCGCCCTGCCCCTCCGCCGCCTGGTTGATGGCCGCGATCAGCAGGTGGCGGTCGCGCGTATTCACCGCGCGAAAAATCGATTTGCCGGCAGCGCCGTCGGAATTCAGGCCCTGCGCCAGCTTGGCGTAGCGGGCATTGGCGCGCACCACGGCGCCTGACCGGTCCACGGTCGCGATCGCCATCGGGGTATGATCGAAGAAGCGCATGAAGCGGACTTCGGCGGCGCGCTGCGGATCGGAATGCTCGTCGCGGGCCCGGCTGATCACCAGCGTGCGCGAGGCGCCGGCCGCGCCGTCGGCCCCGAATGCCAGCTTGTGGTAGAGCCGCACCGGCATGGTCTTGCCGCTGCGCATCCGCAGGTCGATATCGAACACCTCGGTCTTGACCTCGCCGGGCACCGCCACGATCGAGGTCAGCAGCGAGGCGCCGTCGCCGGACACGATGTCGGTCAGCTTGAGGCCGCCATTGCCGATCTCCGCGAGGTCATGGTCCAGCCAGTTCGCCAGCGTGGCGTTGACGTAGACGAGGTCGCCGCCGGCATTGACCGAGAAGAACCCGCACGGCGCGTGATCGAGATATTCGATGGCGTGCTGCAGTTCCTGGAACACGTCCTCCTGCCGTTCGCGGTCGCGGGTAATGTCGGCAATCGACCACACCGCGTATTTCGCCTCGCGCTTGGCTTGGCCGAGCGGGCGGACCCGCATCCGCAGCCAGCGGCCGTGGCTGCCGTCGGAACCGGCGATACGGACCTCTTCCTGCTGCCGCTTGCCCTCGCGCGCCGCCTTGAGCAGGCGAAACACCGCTTCGGAGACGTCGGGATTGCCGATGAAGACCCGCTCCACGGGGCGCGCTTCCTGCGCGGTCGCAGCCCCCGTCAGCGCCAGATAGGCGGCGTTGCAATAGACCACATGACCGCGGGAATCGGTCACCGCCAGCCCGTCATAGGCGTGGTCGGCAATCCGGCTGATCACCGGATCGGCGGCGGCGCGGTCGGCGAACCGGATGATCCCGGCGGCGAAGGCGAACAGGTTGAACAGCCCGACCATCGCCAGCAGCGCCAGCAGCCCGAGGATATAGGGCTGTGCCTGGGATCGGCCGATGGTCATCAGCGCGACCGCGACCGCGACAATCGCAAAGGCCACCAGCAGCACCAGAACGATGCTGCCGTTGCGCCGCGCCGGCTCGTGGGCGGCGAAGGGCGGTGGCGACGGATCGTTGTCGGGTTCGGCGGTCATGCCTGCGGGTAGAGCCTGTCGACATACATGTTACGCGCTGGCGCGCGCGGCCGGGCGCGCTTTTGCCCGCCCGCTCCTGAGTGCCTGAATCGGGCCTGCCAACGCAAGGCCGTCACACCAGCTATTTCGCCCGCCGCGGTCATTTCCAGCCTGTTTCGAAGCGCCTTCTATTCCCGGTTTCACGCCTGCCGGCCGGAAAACCCGCGCTTGAGGCCCATGACGTAGCCGATAATCTCGGCGACCGCATGGTAATGTTCAACCGGGATTTCGTCGTCGACCTCCACGGTCGCATGCAGCGCCCGCGCCAGCGGCACGTTTTCCACGATCGGGATGTCGTGCTTGCCGGCGATTTCCCTGATCTTGAGCGCCAGCGAATCGATGCCCTTGGCGACGCAGATCGGCGCCGGCATGCCGCGTTCGTAGCGCAGCGCCACCGCGTAGTGGGTCGGGTTGGTGATGATCACGGAGGCCTGGGGAACCGCGGCCATCATCCGCTTTTTCGAGCGCTGCTGGCGCAGCTGCCTGAGCTTGCCCTTGATGTGGGGGTCACCTTCGGACTGCTTGTACTCCATCTTCATGTCCTGCAGCGACATCTTCTGCCGCTCCCACCAGGTCCGGTACTGAAAGAAGAAATCCCCGATCGCGACCACCGCGAGCATCGCCACGACGGCGCCCATCAACTGCAGCGTCAGGCTTGTGGTGACGACCATGATCGACGAAACGTCGAACCGCACCATCGACTCAAGCCGGAAGCGCTCCGGCCACAGCACCGCCGTCATCACGGCGCCGAGTGCCAGCACCTTGAACAGGCCCTTGACGAAATTCGCCAGTCCCTGCTTGCCGAAGATCCGCTTGAAGCCGGCGCCCGGCGACACCTTGTTGAATTTAGGCTTGATCGACTCGGCCGACCACACCAGCCGGTGCTGGATCATGTTGCCCGCAATCGCCGCAATCGCGAACATCAGGAATGGCACGCCGAGCGCCGCCAGCATCGAATATCCGAGGCTCTGCGTCAGCGCCAGCAGGCCCGCGCCGTCGGTGCGGATCATCCATGAATTGGCGACCAGATTGCGCAACGGCGCCAGGATGCCGCTGCCGATCGACCCGTGAAAGGACGACAGCACCAGCGTGGCGCCGGCGAGCACGAACCAGGTATTGACCTCCTGGCTCTTGGCGACGTCGCCTTTTTCGTGGGCTTCGTCCAGACGTTTTTGACTGGGGTCTTCTGTTTTGTCTGAGGAGTCATTCTCGTCGGACATCGATCAGGCCTTTACCTTGCAAGTCTTTATCTTGAGGGTATCAGCTGATGCATGACGCCGATGAAATACTCGAGGAAAGTTCCCATCATGGTGACGAGGACGAGCGCCAGGATGAGGAAACCGAACAGGATCGACAGCGGTACGCCGACGAAATAGACCTGCATCTGCGGCATCAGCCGCGCCAGCACGCCGAGCCCGATATTGAAGACGATCCCGAACACCAGGAACGGCGCCGACAGCTGGATTCCGATCTTGAAGGCCGCGGTAAAGGCGCGGGTCGCGAGCGAAGCGACATCGCCGCTCAGCATCGCTTCGCCCGGCGAAAAGATCGAATAGCTGTCGTTGAGGGCTGCGATCACCAGATGATGGGTGTCGGTGGCGAACAGCAGCGTCAGGCCGAGGATGGTGAGGAAGTTGCCGATCAGGAGCCCCTGCTGCCCCTGGGTCGGATCGACGGTGGTGACGAATCCGAGCCCGAGCTGCTGGGCGATCACCGATCCCGCGACCTGCAGCGCCGACAGCGTCACCCGGGCGGTGGCGCCGAGCACGATGCCGATGACGATTTCGTGCATCATCAGGACCAGCAGCGCCGTGATCGACTGCATGTCGATGTTGTAGGCCGCGCGGTGCAGCGGCAGGATCACCAGCGTCAGCAGCAGCGCGATCGCCAGCTTGATGCGAACCGGAATATTGGCCTCGCCGAGCCCGGGCAGCAGCATCACCATCGCGCCGATGCGGGCAAATACCAGCATGAAGGCGGCGGCGAGTGCCGGCAGCAATGAGATGTCGATGCGCATGATTCACGCGCATCATGCCTCAACCGCCTATGATTCGCGACGATATCCGCATCATGTAGCCGTGCAGCGACTCCGACATGAACGGCAGCGCCAGCAGCAGCGTGACGAAGATCGCGAGAATCTTGGGCACGAACACCAGGGTCTGCTCCTGGATCTGGGTCAGCGCCTGGAACAGCGACACCACGACGCCGACCACGAGGCCCACCACCATCAGTGGCGACGACACCACGACGATGGTCCAGATCGCATCGCGCGCCACATCGAGGGTTTCAGCACCGGTCATTGTTTTTTCCGCTGTAGGTCTTGTTTCGGCAATCGCGAATGGCGAGTGGCGAATAGCGAATGGATCGTCGCTATTCGCCACTCGCTACTCGCCATTCGCCCGTCAGATCGGCATCCGCATGATGTCTTCGTAGGACTGGATCATCCGGTCGCGCACCGACACCAGGGTCGAGACCGCGACGTCGGTTTCGGCCACCGCCGTCACCACGTCCATCACGTTGGCCTTGCCCGTCGTCATCGCCACCGTCTGCGCGTCGGATTTGCGGCCGGCCTCCATCACGCTGCCGAGCGCCTCCTGGAGCACCGCGCCGAAGGATTGACCGCCGCCGATCTCGGCGCCCTTGGTGGCGCCGGCGCCGGCGCTCGAGGTCATGCGGGCAAGTGCGGCGTAGGCATTTGCAGCGACTGTGGGTGAAGCCATGGTCCGGGGTTTCCTGTTCAGGCCTTGAGGATGTCGAGCGTGCGTTGAATCATCCGGCGCGTGGCGCTGATGATGTTGAGGTTCGCCTCGTAGGATCGCTGTGCTTCGCGCATGTCGGTCATTTCGATCACCGAATTGACGTTCGGGTATTTGACGTTGCCGGCGGCATCCGCCGCCGGATTGTTGGGCTCGTATTTGACCCGGAACGCCGAGGCGTCGGGCCGCACCCTGCCGAGCGTCACCACCCTGGCATCCAGCGTGCGATCGAGTTCGGAGGTGAAGGTCGGCACCTTGCGGCGATAGGGATCGCTGCCGGCGGTCGCGCCGGTGGAATCGGCGTTGGCGATGTTTTCCGAAAGCACCCGCATCCGCCCGGCCTGCGCGCGCAGGCCGGAGGTCGCGATGCTCATCGAGCGTCCGAAATCATTTCCATCGCTTGCCATGATCGCGTTTCCCTAAAACTCAGCGTTTGCCGATGGCGGTTTTCAGAAGCCCGAGGCTGCGGGTGTAGAGCGAGGTGGCCGCCGCGTAATCCATCTGGTTGGCGGAGACCTTGAGCATCTGGTCTTCGAGATTGACCGCATTGCCGGCCGGCCTGGTATGGAACCCGCCCCGGCTGTTCTGCGCGAAAGTGTCGCCGCTGCCCGCGACGGCGAGGTGGCTGGCGCTGGTGCGCATCATCGCCAGCGAGCCCATCGCCGCCGGGCTGGCGCCGTTTTTGTCGAATTTCGGCTCCACCAGCTCGCGCGGCCGGAAGTTCGGCGTGTCGGAATTGGAGATATTTTCGGCCAGCACGCGCTGGCGCTCCTGGTGCCACTGCATCTTGGTGCGCAGCGCCGACAACATCGGAAAATCGTTGATAGCCATCGCATCGGCCCTGTTACGTCAGGGGGCACGGCGCCCGCTGAGGTAGGCAGAATTTGCCGTGTGTATGGTTAACGGCTGGTTAAGATTCGCCGATGTAGCCGTGGACAATCGCCCGTAGCGGGCCACCGGTGGCGTTCCGGTCCGCGACAAAGCGCATTTTTGCCACGAAAGCTGCGTTAACCAACCCTGTGGGGCGCTGAGAAGTCGTTTTGGCTCAAGCGATTCTTGGTTTATTAGAAGGCGTGGGCGGCAGTTCTTGCCGTGGGGAATTAAGATATACGACTGATCTTCGGGCTTTTTCGGCCTTGAGGTTGGTCCGGTTCCGGTTCGCCGGAGCAACGAAATACGTGAAGAAAGCGCTATTGGGGACATAGCATGTCGCAACCACTTCTATTCTTCTTCGCGTTCGTGGCGGTTCTGGCGCTGATCGGGCTAAGCGCCTGGCTGGTTCGCCGATTCGCCGGCAACCGCCTCGGCGCCAATACCAATCGCGGGCGGATGCCGCGGCTGGCGGTCATCGACGCCGCCGCGGTCGACGGCCGCCGGCGGCTGGTGCTGGTGCGGCGCGACAACATCGAGCATCTCCTGATGATCGGCGGGCCCACCGACATCGTCGTGGAAGCCAATATCGTGCGCGCCATGCCCGGGCGGGAGCAGGCGCCCCGGCCCGCCGTCGCCGGCGGCACCGAGCCGGCGCCCCGGATCGCGCCGCTGCCCGACACCAGCTGGAGCGATGCCGAGACCGCCCGGATCGACATGTTCGACCACGCCGAGCCGCAGATGCCCGAGCCGCCGCCGCGGCCGGTCCGCCCCTCCTTTGCCGACGAAGTGCGCCGCCCGGCGCCGCCGCAGATGCCGATGCCGGAACGGCGGCCCGAGCGGGCTGAGCGGGCCGAGCGCATCGATCCGCTGGCCGGCTTCGCGCCGGAGCCGCTGGGCGGCCGGCCCGAGCCCCGCCCCGAACTGCGTCCGGAGCCGATGCCGTCACGGGTCACCTCGCGCAGCGAGCCCATGATGCCGCGGCCGCCGCGGCCGGAACCGCCGAAGGCGCCGCCGCGCGCCGAACGGCCCGTCGCACCGCCGCCGCCCCCGGCCCCGCCTCCGCCTCCGGCGCAATCCAGCGCCGACCAGAATCTCGCCGAGATGGCGCAGCGGCTGGAAGCCGCCCTGCGCCGGCCCGCCGGAGAAACCGTGGCGCCGCCGGTGGCGCCCGAGCCGCCGCAAAGCCGCGCCGCACCGCACCGCGAACCTGCTCCGCCGCCGGCGCCGGCCAAGAGCGGTTTTGAGAATCTCGAAGACGAGATGGCATCCTTGCTGGGCCGTCCAAAGAACCCTTCGTGAGGCCGGCGGCCTCCCCGCGTAGAGTTGTTTTATTCCTTGCCAACCTGATAGCCGCCGGAGCGCTGACAGCTCCGGCGTTTGCGCAGGACATCAGCATCAATCTCGGCGGCGGTGGCGGCGGCGTCACCGAGCGCGCGATCCAGATGATCGCGCTGCTGACGATCCTGTCGGTCGCGCCGTCGATCCTGATCATGATGACGTCGTTCACCCGGATCGTGGTGGTGCTGTCGCTGCTGCGCACCGCGCTCGGCACCGCGACCGCGCCGCCGAATTCCGTCATCATCGCGCTGGCGATGTTTCTCACCGCCTTCGTGATGGGTCCGGTACTGCAGAAATCCTATGACGACGGCATCAAGCCGCTGATCGCCAACCAGATCGGCATCGAGGACGCGCTGCAGAGGGCGTCGGTGCCGCTGCGCGGCTTCATGCAGAAGAACGTCCGCGAGAAGGATCTGAAACTGTTCATCGACCTGTCGAAGGAGCCGCCGCCGGCGACGCCCGACGACCTGTCGCTGCGCATCCTGATTCCGGCCTTCATGATCTCCGAACTGAAGCGCGCCTTCGAGATCGGCTTCCTGTTGTTCCTGCCGTTCCTGATCATCGACCTCGTGGTCGCCAGCGTGCTGATGTCGATGGGCATGATGATGCTGCCGCCCGTGGTGGTGTCGCTGCCGTTCAAGCTGATCTTCTTCGTGCTGGTCGACGGCTGGTCGCTGGTGGCGGGAAGCCTGGTGCAGAGCTACGGGGGGTAGGCCAGAACCGGGGGCCGGATACAAAAACTCGAAAACGACCCCATGCAAAGAAAGGCGCGGTCCGTTCGGCCGGCGTCTTCCCGAGGCGGCGGCATCTCTCGAATGATTGGATCGGCGCCCCGCGCTCCCCTATGATGCCCCGAAATGCGTCCGGGAGCCTCGTCCATGCAGCAACAATTCGACCGCGCCGCCGAGGACCTCGGCAACTCAATCCATCTCGAGCATGTCAACGTCCAGGTGCCCGACCAGCGGCTGGCCACCCTGTTCTACGTCGCCGGGCTCGGGCTGACCCGCGATCCCTATCTGATGGTGTCCGACACCAACATGTGGATCAATGTCGGCCGCAGCCAGTTTCATCTGCCGAACGGAAATCCGCAGGTGCTGCGCGGCCATACCGGCCTCGTTATTTCCGGCCGCGAAGCCCTGCTCAGGCGCCTGGCTGCCGTCGCGCCAAAACTGGCCGGCACCGCCTTTGCCTTCAGCGAGCACAACGATTATGTCGAGGCGATATGCCCGTGGGGCAATCGCGTGCGCTGCTACGAGCCGGACGCCGCACGCTTCGGCCGCATCACGCTCGGCATTCCCTATGTCGAGTTCGACGTACCCGTCGGGACCGCGAAAGCCATTGCCGGTTTCTATCCCGAGATCATGGGAATACCTGCCGGGTTGCAGAACGGCGACGGCACCGTGGCGCGCGCCAAAATGGGCAAGGACCAGTACCTCCAGTTCCGCGAGACCGACCGCGCGCAGCCGGACTACGACGGTCATCACGTGCAGATGTACATCACGAATTTTTCCGGTCCCTACCGCCGGCTGCTGGATCGCGGCCTGATCTCCCAGGAGGACAACCCGTACCAGTACCGCTTTCGCGACATCGTCGATCTCGCCGACGGCAGGCACCTGTTCACGGTCGAGCACGAGGTGCGCAGCGCCACCCACCCGATGTACCTGCGCCCGCTGGTGAACCGCAATCCGGCCACGACCAACCAGACTTACGCGCACGGCCATGACCAGTGGGACTGGGCGATGGGGCCGGACCAGTACGACGTGCGGTAAGGCGAACATGCTTGCCTCGCAGCGCGACCACTTCGATATCCCGCGCGATATCTGCTACCTGAATTCCGCCTCCTACAGTCCCTTGCCGCTGAAAACGCTCGAAGCCGGCCGCGAAGCGGTTGGGCGCAAGGGCCGACCCTGGACGCTCGATGCCGGATTTGCCGGCCGCCAGCACGACCGCGCGCGCGTTGCCGCCGCGCGCCTGATCAATGCCGATGCCGCCGACATCGCGCTGATCCCTTCGATCAGTTACGGCGTGGCGACGGCCGCGAAGCTGCTGACGATTCCGCGCGGCGCACGCGTGCTCGTGCTGGAGAACGATCACTCCTCGCCGGTGCTGGAATGGCACGCGCGCGCGGAGGCGCAGGGTTTTTCCGTCGAGACCATCCGCCAGCCCGACGACGCTGACTGGACCTCGGCGGTTTCAGCCGCCATCGAGCGGCCGGGCGCCGCACCGGTGGCGCTGGCATCGATCTCGTCGGTGCATTGGTCCGACGGCGGCCTGATCGACCTCGACAAGATCGCCACCGCGCTGCGCCGGCAAGGCGCGCTGTTCCTGATCGACGCGACGCAAAGCGCCGGCGTGCTGCCGCTCGACGTCCGGCAACTCGATCCTGACTTCGTGATCTTCCCGACCTACAAATGGCTGCTCGGCCCCTACGGCCGCGCCTTTCTCTACATTGCCAGGCGCCACCAGGACGGCACGCCGCTGGAGCAGACGTCAGCTGGCCGCCGCGACGTGCGCGCCGAAAACGCGGTCTATCTCTCCGACACCAGCTATGTCGGCGATGCCAGCCGCTTCGACATGGGCGAGCGCGACCATTTCGTCTCGATGGAAATGGCATCGATCGGCATGGAGATGATGGCCCAATGGGGCGCCGCCGCCATTGCGCAACGACTCGCCACGCTGACGGAGCGGATCGCGGAGGGCGTGCGCGAGCTCGGCGTCGCCGTCCCGCAGCGGCACGTGCGGGCGCCGCATATTTTGTGCCTTGGCTTCAAGGACGTGACCGCGAAAGCGCTGGTCGAGGGGCTGGCCACCGAGGGCATCTACGTGGCGCCGCGGCTCGGCCGCATGCGAATCTCGCCCCACGTCTTCAACGACGAGGCCGATTGCGACCGTTTTGTTGCAGCGCTGGGCCGGAGGCTGCGCGGCTAGGTCACGCCGCCAATTACGAATAAAATCACCCTAAATGGGCTCAATTGCCGGCTCAATTGGAAAATATCAGAAAAACTTCAGAAAATAGCCGGCCTGCCTTCGGGACTCGCCGCGTCCCCTTCCGCTAGCCTCCGGGCGGGGAATGTCGCGCCGCCATGGCCTGACAGTCGGCAAGACGTCAGGCAGTACCAATGTCGGGTTTTCGGCGGATTTCAACCAGGCGGGCCGCGCTGCTAGCCTCGACGGCGCTGTGCGTGGCGCCCTTTCTGGCGGCGCTGCCGGCGGCGGCGCAGGACGCCACCTGGCTGAACGCGCCCGGCTCGGGCGACTTCAACACCGCGACCAACTGGAGCCCGGGCACGGTGCCGACCGGGACCGCGTTCTTCGACACCTCCGCGACGACCAGCCTGAGCCTCGGCACTGCCACCGTGGGCGGCTGGACCTTCAATGCCGGGGCGTCCAACTACAGCTTCACCAACTCCGGGATTTTTGAATTCAACGGCGCCGGCATCGCCGTCAACGGCGGGTCTGCCACGATCTCCAACAACAACGGCCTGTACTTCAACAACACCAGCACGGCCGGCAGCGCGGCGATCACGAACGAGAGTGTGCTGGAGTTACGCGACAACAGCAGCGCCGGCGGCGCCACGATCACGAACAATGCTTTCGGGCAATTCTTCGACAGCAGCCGCGCCGGCAGCAGCGCGATCACGAACAACGGTGTTCTGGTGTTCTCCGGCAGCAGCAGCGCCGACTTCGCCACGATCACAAACCCTATTGGCGCCATCCTGCAGTTCTACCAAACCAGCAGGGCAGGCACGGCGACGATCACGAACGGCAATCTCCTGGAGTTTCGCGGCGCCAGCAGCGCCGACAGCGCCACGATCACGAACAACAACCTGCTGGAGTTCTTCGACAACAGCAGCGCCGGCAGCGCTGCGATCACGAACGGCGCCTTCGGCAACACGGATTTCAGCTTTTCGACCGGCCCCGCCGGCGACAGCAAGCTCAGCGCCGGCTCGCTCGGCGGCGGCGGCACCTTCAACCTCGGCGCCAATGAACTGACGGTCGGCGGCGACAACCTCTCGACCAACGTCACCGGAATCATCGCCGACGGCGGCGGTGGCGGCGGCACCGGCGCCAAATTGATCAAGACCGGCGCCGGCACGCTGACGCTGTCCGGGATCAACACCTACACCGGCGCAACCACCGTGAACGGCGGTACGCTCGAGATTTCAGGAAGCATTGCGTCGGGTACGGTCACCAACAACGCCAATCTTGCATATATCGGCACGGCGACGGCCGGCAACGCCGCCACCACGAATGGCGCCTCGGCCACCACGGATTTCAGCCTGTCGACCGGTCCCAATGGGGACAACAAGCTCAGCGCCGGTTCGATCAACGGCGGCGGCAATTTCAGGCTCGGCCAGAACGAACTGACGGTCGGCGGCAACGACCTCCCGACCAACGTCACCGGAATCATCGCCGACGGCGGCCTTGGCGGCGGCACCGGCGCTTCGCTGGTCAAGACCGGCTCCGGCACCCAAACGCTGTCGGGCATCAACACCTACACCGGCGCGACCACGGTCGACGCCGGCACCTTGCGGGTGGATGGCTCGATCACCGCTTCGAGCGGCGTTACCGTCAACAGCGGCGGCACGCTGGTGGGCGCCGGCATCGTCGGCAATACGATCGTCAACAGCGGCGGCACGCTCCTGGCGGGCAACGGCACCGCCGGCACGTCGCTGACGGTCAACGGCACGCTCGGACTGAACGCCGCCTCGACCTACGCCGTCACCGTCAATCCCGCGACATCGTCGTTCGCCAACGTCTCGGGCGCGGCGACGCTCGCTGGCGCGACCGTGAATGCTATTTTCGCCCCCGGCACCTACGTCTCGAAGAAGTACACCATCCTCACCGCCGGCAGCATCAACGGCACGTTCGGCACGCTGACCAACACCAACATCTCGCCGAATTTCCATGACTCGCTGAGCTACGACGCCACCCACGCCTATCTGAACCTCGATCTGACCTTCACGACGCCCGCGGCCGGCACCATCAACGGCAACCAGAACAACGTCGCCAACGCGCTGATCCACTCCTTCAACACGATGGGCGGCATTCCCCTTACCTTCGCTACGCTGTCGGCGCCCGCGCTGTCGCAAGCCGCGGGCGAGACCGCGACCGGATCGCAGCAGGGCACCTTCAACGCCATGACGCAGTTCCTGGGCATGATGACCAATCCATTCACGGCGGGGCGCGCCGATGGCGCCAATGCGCCTGCCTATACCGGGGAGGATATTGCCGCGAACGCCTACGCGTCGTCCGGCAAGCCGCGCTCGAACGGCGAACGCGAGGCCTATGCGGCGGTTTACAGCAAAGCGCCCGTGTCGTTTGTCGCGCGCTGGAACGTGTGGGGCGCCGGTTTTGGCGGTTCGCAAACCACCGATGGCAGCGCGACGCTCGGATCCAGCACCACCACCAGCCGCCTGTTCGGCGTCGCAGCCGGCGCGGATTATTTCTTCTCGCCCGACACCGTCGCAGGTTTTGCCCTTGCCGGTGGCGGCACCAGCTTCGGCGTCAATGGTTTCGGCAGCGGCCGTTCCGACCTGTTCCAGGCCGGCGCTTTCATCAAGCAAAATGTCGGTCAGGCCTATATCACCGGCGCGCTGGCCTATGGCTGGCAGGACGTGACGACGGATCGCACCGTCACCATCGCCGGCATCGACCGCCTCCGCGCCCAGTTCAACGCCAACGCCTTCTCCGGCCGTGCCGAGGGCGGCTATCGCTTCGTCACCCCATGGATCGGCGGCGTCGGCATCACGCCCTATGCGGCGGGGCAGTTCACCACCTTCGAGTTGCCGGCCTATACCGAGCAGGTCGTATCCGGCGTCAACACCTTCGCGCTGGCCTACGCCGCGAAGAGCGTCACCGCCACGCGCACCGAACTCGGCTTCCGTGCCGACAAATCCTTTGCCATGCAGACCGCCATCATGACCCTGCGCGGCCGCGCCGCCTGGGCGCACGATTTCAATTCGGACCGCGCCGTCGGCGCGACGTTCCAGACCCTGCCAGGCGCATCCTTTGTCGTGAACGGCGCGCGTCAGGCCAGCGACGCCGCGCTGACCACGGCGTCGGCCGAAGTGAAGTGGATGAACGGCTGGTCGGCGACCGGGACGTTCGAGGGCGAATTCTCCAACGTCACGCGCTCCTACGCGGGCAAGGGAGCGCTGCGCTACAGCTGGTAATCGGCGGTTCGCACGTAGGACGACATTATTGCAGATCCCGGCGCAAAGCGCCCCGCTGCTGCACCCGCCCTACCCCTCCACGTCATACTGCTTGCTGAGGTGGTCGCCGATCTGGACCAGCATCATGACGGTTTCGGGGTAGCCGGGTTTTGCGATCGTCGCCGCGTCGGCGGAAGCCCGGAATTCCCAGCTGTCGCCGTCGCGCAGCACCGAGATTTCGAATTGGTCCGGACCGTCGGCGTGAACCTTCAACTCGGCCCTCGCCATCGCGATCAGCTCGGCTTCGGTCTTGACGGGTTTGGTCATGGCAACGGCTTCCTCCGGGCGTTGGTTCACCGCAGCTTGCCGGTTCGGCACGCCCCCGTCGAGGGGGCAAACCGCGACGCGCTACCGCTTCGCTTCCATGCGCTTCATGCTGATGATCCGCGGCAGCGAGCCGGTGTTGACCGGGTCGCCCTTCATGGTTTCCGGCGGCAGCGGCGCCTTGGCGGTGGCGTCGGGGAAACGGACCTTCATTTCGCGCAGGAAACCGTCGAGCGTGTCGACGCTGGCCGCCATTTTCGCGATCATGGCGAATTCGGCGCTGCTGCCGCCGGTCGACTTGCCGGCGGTCTCGAACGCGACGCGGTCGGTTTCGCCGCTCATCAGCGGCGCGTATTTCTCGCGGAAACGCGCCAGGCCGATGGCGTCCTCGGCCAGCGCATATCCGACCACCGCGCGGATCACGTCGCCCTTCTCCACCGAATCGAGCGGTTTGAAGTCGCGCCAGCGATCGGCATAATACAGTTCGATCTGCTCGGCAGATTCGCGCCAGCGCCGTGACGCCCAGTAGATGTCGGAGCGCAGCCGGATCGCTTCGCGGCCGGCGATATTCGAGATGATGTCGAGCGCGAGGTCGTGGCGTCCGACGTCGCTCTGGGCGCGCGACTCCAGCAGCAGCCGCTGCGTGCGCAGTTCGCCGGAAAGGTCCGCGATCCGCGTGGTGCGAAGCGCCGCTATCGCGCGGTCCGGCTTGCGGCCGGTGAGATAGACCATGGCCAGGCGCGCGGCGACCTGGGCGCGTGCCGCGCCCTCCAGCCGCCTGTCGACCTGATACTGCAGCAGTTCGGCGGCCTGATCGAGCAGGTCGACCGCGACCAGCCGGTCCGCCAGCCGGCGGATCATCTCGTCGCCGCGCCGTCCGATCGGCGTCAGCTCGCTGTATTCGTAGAACATCGCAAGCGCGTCGACCGGAGGCAGATCGTCGGCTTTCCCGCCGAGATAGATCTGCGTAAACAGCGCCGCCGACGCATCCTGGCCGGCCCGCGAAATTTCCGAATTGGGCTGCAACCTGGTTGCAGCTCTCGCCGCCGCCAGCGACTCGCCGTAGCGCCCGGTATCGGAATAGATCTTCGCCATCATCGACAGCGCCCGCACCTCGGTCGCGTCGCCACGCCATAACACCCCAAGCGTCTCCAGTTCGCGCAAGGCGTCCGCCTGATTGGTCTCGTCGCGCCGCTGGCGCAGGATAATGTCGAGCAGCTTGGCCTCGGCGGCCGCGGCGCGATCCGGAGAGTCGATCGCCACCTTGTATTCGCTCTGCGCGTCCTTGTCGTTGCCGAGCGCTTCGGCCAGCCGGCCGAACAGCACCGCCGTCGCCGCCTTCATTTCCTTGGGAACACCGACCACCTGCAGGTCGCTGCCGCGTTTGGCGGCGCCGGAAAAATCCCTGACCTCGAGCGAGGCGCGCATCGCTTCCGAGATCACGATTCGCTGCAGCTCGATCGGCAGCGAGGTGATGGCGAATTCGACGTTCTTGAATTTTTCCCGCGCTTCGGCCCACTTGCCCTGGCGCGCGAACGCCAGCGCTTTCCACAGCTGCGAATCGTAATTCGGCCCGATCACGGGATTGGCGAGGTCCTTCAGCGCCTGCTCGGGACGGCCGATCAGGATGTTGGCGACCACGCGCACCATCAGCGCGATCGAATCCTCCGACCCCGGCTTGGCGTCGGCCAGTGCGAGATCGGCAGCGCCCTTGGCTTCCCAATACATCCCGCGCGACATCAGGAAGCGGGCGAGATTGATCCGGGCCTGGGCGCGCTGAGCCGGCTCCAACGCCCCGGCCGCGGCGATCAGTTCATCCTCGCGGGCGATGAAATTCTCCGCCTGGTTTTTCCGCCACTCGGCGACGTCGAAAATCGGTCGCACCGCCGTGGTCGCGCGTTCGGAGGCGACGTCGGCCGATGACAGCGTCAGGCCCCCGGGACGGCCGATGATGACCCTGTCGGGCGCGACTTCCGCCCTGACATCTTCGGACTTGGGATGAACCGCGACGCCGTGAATCGACTCCAGCAGCGACATCTCGACGAAGTCATGTTGTTTTATGAAGCCGCGGACCGGCAGCGGCGCCGTCACTACCAGGAGCGTATCGCCGGCTTCGGGATCGATGAACCGGTGCAGCAGGCCGGGCCTCGATAACGGCACGGTAACATTGGCGAACGCCGGATCGGAGACATTGCGTATCACGTTCAGCGGCAGCTGCGGCGATTGCATCGTGTCGGCAAAGGTGAGCATCCAGTGCGCCCCGCCCTTGTCGTCGCCGGTCAGCGAAGGCATCTGCGGCCGGTTGAGACGAATGCGAATCGCCTGTCCGTTCTCCAGCGGCAACGAGCTGACATCCGATATCAACGCTCCGCCGCCCCTGCGGATGAGGTCGACATCGATCGGCTGCAGGGAATCGAATACCAGCCACACCGTATCGGCGCGGCGAAACAGGGCCGCCGGAGTAGCCGCCGCAAACGCGAAGGTCAGGCGAAGCGCGTCGCTGTCCCGCCTGGCGGTGACCGTGGCGGGCCCCGCCCCGACCGGCAACGCCTGCACGGCGGGCGGCGCCTGGACGGCTGGCGGAGATCCCTGCGGTGCCGGCGGCGCCTGAATCGCGGCGGGCGCATCGATCACCGGCGGCACGGCATTGACGGGCGGCGCGGCAGTGACTTGCGTCGCGACATTGGCCGGCGGCGCGACGTTGGCTGGCGGCGTAATATCGGCTGGCGGCGCCTGGGCCACCTTCGGAGTTTCCTGCGCCTGCTTTGGTATCTCCCTTGCGGGGGGCGGTTCGGACGCAGGCGGGGCTTTCGCGGCCTGATCGGGCTTGATCTCGATCTTCGCCTGCTGGGCAAAGGTTTCCGAGGTCAGCGGCTCGATCACCCCGAAACGCTGGAATGCCGGCGGCTCCGCGGATCTGGCCGCCGCAGCCGGCGCGACCGCTGCCGGGACCTGCGGCGCTGCGGCCAATGGCGACTTCGCCGCCGGGGCCTTGTCCGATTGCTGGAAAGCGACGTCGATAATGTAGTTCTTCTCCTCGCGGAAGGAGCGCACATCGACGTCGCCGATCAGCACGACCTCCACCAGGGAAGTTTCGCGTTCGATCTTCTGGCCGATCGAGGCGATGTTCGGCGGCAGCGCCAGCTTGGCGTCCGCGAGGTCGAAAGAGAGCGCGGCGTTGAACAACAGCGACAGTCGCTGGTCGTTCAGCACGCTGGAGACGCTGATGCCGTCGGGCATTTCGAATACGAAGCGCACGAAGGTCGGCTGCACCGAGGCGCGGACCCTGATCGGCGCACGCTTCTGAGCCGCCGTCGCGGCGCGCTGCTGGCGCAAGGCGCGCTCGGCGACCCGGGCACGTTCGGAAAGTTCGCGGACGACTTCGGCGGGAAGCGCGGGGGGCGGACCGCTCCAGCCGTCGGGCAGCAGGTCGACGAACACCCGCTCGCCGGCCGTCATGGTGTTGACGGTGACCTTGCGCGACAGCGCAAGCCGGATGGCCGAGCCATCGGGGTCGCGCCGCACCGATCCGACGTAATCAGGCACCGCGTCGGACAGCCGGTCGACCGGAATATCCACCGGGCGCTTGAACCGGATCACGACGATGGAGCCGGCGGTCGATACCTGGGAATCGACATCCTCGGCGAGCTTGAGAACCAGCCGGGCGTAACCGCCCGCGGCCGAAAACGTCGCCTCGCCCCTGACCGGCGGATCGGCCTGGCTGAAGGCACTGGATGTCACGCCGATCAGGAGCAGCCCGGCCGCAAGACAAAGCCGCGCCGTCCGCGCGCAAGCGCGGCCTCGCGACCAGAATCCAGTGGCAGCTATAAGCGCCATTCCAACCGGGTCTTTCAGCTTCGTTCGTTCTGTTCGGCGGCGGGACGCCCTCGCCCCGCGCTGCTGAATCCTAGAATCGGCGCATTAAGGGGCTGTTAATTATCCGCGTTAATTGGACTTTTGCGGCAGCACCTTGCCCTCGATCTTGGGCAGCTCGACGACGGCGGCGGCCTTGTCGGTGCCGGCGCGGCGGGCCATTTCGACCGTCAGCCGCTCGGCCGCTTCCGGCGACATCAGCCCGAGGATGTCGGACATCTTGCGCGGCGCGATTTGCGAGGCGATTTCGAACAGCACGGACATCTCGAGCCGGTCGAACACCTTGGCGGCATCCTTCGGCTTCATGCCCTCATACATGGTGATGATGCCCTTGAAACGGGCGGCGTCGATCTCGCTCTTCGCCCCGGTCGCCGTCGAGATCCTGCCTTCGACGGCCTTCATCTCCTCGACCTTGGATTCAATGCGCTTTTCGGCGGATTTCAGCAGGCTTTCGCGGATGTCGATTTCGCGGGCGCGCGCCTCCAGCTCCTGCCGCCGCGACTGCAGCCGTTCCAGGATGGCGCGCTCCGAGGCCGATACCGGCGCGGTCTGCTCGGGATAGACCACGACGCCGTCGGGCTTGGGCGGTTCGGCAGCCGGCGCCGGCGGCTTCGGCTCTTCCTTCTTGGCCGCCACCGAGCCCGTGATCTCGACGGTTTCGGCCTTGCCGGCCGACGGAAAGTTGAAGGTATCCTGCGCCCATGACTTCTTCGCCGGTTTCGACTGATGGTCGAACACGTAGCCGCCGTCCATCACCAGCCCGGCGACCTTCAGCACGGCAAGGCCGAGGATCGCGACCAGGACGACCGGAATAACGCGAATGTCACGGAAGGATTTCATGCCGCCAGGCCGTCAGACCTTCTGCGCTCGGAGAACGCCTGCGCCGCCGCGGCAACCGCCTTGGCCGATGAAACCCTGGGAGCCGCGGCCACCGGCGCCGCCTCCGATTCCGACAGCGGCCGTGCGGCGATCGCGATCCGGGACAGCCGCCGGATTACATTGTCGCCTTCGGCGAGCTGCTTCTTCAACTGCTGCGACATCTGCGCCGCCGAGGTCAGCTGGTTGCCGAGATTCTCGTTGACGTCGCGCACGGTGTGCTTGAGGCCGCCGATCGCGCGCTCGGCGATTTCGGTCGCCGTGATCAGCTCCCCGATCGTCGCCTTCAGCGAATGCTCGTCGGCCTTCAGCCGCTTCAGCCGCGTGTTCAGCAGCATGCAATAACCGATCGTGAGCATCAGCAGGACCGCCACCAGGCTCTCGATCACAATTCCGAATGAATGACTCATTGGGCCTCCATCAACTTGGTTTGCTCATCGGCCTTCTCGAACATCGCGAAGGTGGTATTGGGCTTGCGCAACTGCTTGGTGACGCGGATGGCGACGCGGTCGCCGACCCGCCCCATCCGTCCTTCGGTCAACAGGACGTTGCCGCAGCGCACCGCGACCAGCGCGTCGGCGCGCATGTCGAGCGGCAGGGTGTCGCCGACCTTCAGCATCATCAGCTGCTTGAGCGGGATTTCGGCCTCGTACAGCACGGCATCGACGGAAATTTCAGCCTGCCCCACTTCGGTGGCGAAGTGGCCTTCCCAGATCGGGTCACGGCCGAACTTTTCGCCCATGAACATCTGCAGCAGCACCGGGCGGATCGGCTCGATGGTGGCATAGGGCAGCAGCAATTCGATATTGCCGCCGCGGTCTTCCATGTCGATGCGCAGGCGCACCAGGATAGCGGCATTGGCCGGACGGGAGATGGCGGCGAAGCGCGGATTGGTTTCCAGCCGGTCGATCGAGAAGGTCACCGGCGACAGCGGCCGGAACGCCTGCTCGGCATCGGCCAGCACGACTTCCACCAGCCGCTTGACGAGGTTGGTCTCGATCGAGGTGTAGGGACGGCCTTCGATACGCATGGAGGTCTGGCCGCGGCGTCCGCCCAAGAGCACGTCGACCATCGAATAGATCAGGCTGGAATCCACCGTGGCGAGGCCGAAATTTTCCCATTCCTCGGCCTTGAACACGCTGAGCACGGCGGGCAGCGGAATCGAATTCATGTAATCGCCGAACCGCACCGAGGTGATGCGGTCGAGCGAGACTTCGACGTTGTCGGAAGTAAAATTGCGCAGGCTCGTGGTCATCAGCCGCACCAGGCGATCGAACACGATTTCGAGCATCGGCAGACGCTCGTAGGACACCATCGCGGAATCGATGATGGCGCGAATGCCGGAATGGTCGTCGAGATTGACTTCGCCGACGGTGAAACCGAGCAGGTTGTCGATTTCCTCCTGCGACAGGACCCGCTCGCCGCCGTTCTTGCCGCCGCCGAAGTCGCGGCTGCCGTCCTCGACCATGGCGGCCCATTGCAGCGCCATGGTGCCGGAGATTTCGTTGGCGGCGGCCGCGGCCGCGGCTTCCGCCGGATCCTCGGAATCCAGCGACGCTTCCCATTGGGCTGCGATGGCGTCCTGGTCGTCTAAGGGATTGCCGGCCATGATCCTAGATCCGTCTCGTCACTGAACGACGATTTCCTTGAACAGCACGGCGTTGACCGCGTTCGGCGCGACCGCCACGTTGACGCGCCGGGTCAATTCTTCCTTGAGGCGAAACAGCCCGGCGGAGCCATTGAGATCGATCGGCCGCAGTTCGCGCAGATAGGTCTGGAACAGATCGGTGACCCGCGGCAGCGACGGCTTGATGGCCTCGACCTGCTTGTCTTCCTTGATCTCCAGCACGACCTTGACCTTGAGATATTGCACGCGCTCGCCGGGCGCCCCCACCATGTTGACCAGCATCTCCGGCACATCCATGAAGACCGGCGGTTTCGCCACCGGCGCCGCGGCGTGCTTTTCATCGGCAGGGCTGTGCCGGAAGAACAGGAACCAGGTCGCCCCGCCGCCGCCAAGGATCGTGACCACGCCCGCGACCGCGATGATCAGCTTCAGCTTGCCTTTCGGCGCCGCAACCTCGGCGCCTTCCGCCGCGCCCTCTGCCTGTTCAGTGTCTGCCATCGCCTGCCCGCCACGTTAGGGAGAGACCAACCCGTTGCCGCGAGGCAGGCTTGACGCGATACAAATGCCCCGGCGCACAAGCGCTCTCTTGATGGTGACGCTAAGGTAATAATGGTTAACGGAACCTTTCCGCCGGCTCCCCGCTAGGAAAAAACTGCCGGGCCAACATGGTCAACAAACCTTTATTGCCGCCCTGGCGATCCCGGCCAAACAGCTAACTCATTCAAATTCCGATGTTTTCCCAGTTGGCACAGCTTTCGCTGAGTGGACGGTGAACCGAGGCTTGGGAGAGCCGGTGGTTCGCACGATCCGCAACCGGGCTTGGGAGAGCAGCGAGCGGATCATTTGAGGGAGACATGCGATGGGGAACCAGCTTCTCGTCGGACTTTCGCGGCAACTGACGCTGGAACGGCAGATGGATGTCGTCGCCAACAACGTCGCGAACATCAACACCAACGGATTCAAGGCCGACCGCTCGCTGTTCGAGGAATTCCTCACCTCGCGCGCGCATGAAGACAATTTCGTCGGCCGCGACCGCCGCATCAGCTTCGTGCAGGACCGCGGCACCTTCAAGGATTTCGCGCAGGGCGCGGCCGAGTTGACCAAGAACCCGCTCGACGTCGCGATCGACGGCGCGGGCTTCCTCGTGGTGCAGACCCCGGCCGGCGAGCGCTTCACCCGTGACGGCGGACTGAAGGTCAACAACCTGGGCCAGCTCGTCAACTCTTCGGGCTATCCGGTGCTCGGCGGCTCCGGCCCGATCGTGCTGCAGCCGACCGACAAGGACATCACCATTGCCGCCGACGGCAACGTCACGGTGATCGAAGGCGTCAACCGGATCGACTCGGTGCGCGGCAAGCTGCGGGTCGTCCGTTTCGCCGACGCGCAGAAGCTGGTGAAGGAAGGCTCCAACCTTTACGCCGCCGACGCCGGCGTCGGGCCCCAGCCCGACACCGTCTCGAAGGTGAACCAGGGCTACATCGAGAAATCGAACGTCAATTCCGTGCTCGAAATGAGCCGCATGATCGAAGTGACGCGTGCCTACACGTCGATCTCGGCGATGCTGCAGCAGCAGGGCGACCTGCGCAAGACCGCCATCGAGAAACTCGCCGACGTTCCGGCATAAGAGAGGTTTGATTCCATGCGCGCTATGTACACCGCAGCGACCGGAATGATGGCACAGGAACTCAACGTTCAGGTGATTTCCAACAACATCGCCAACATGCGCACCACCGGCTACAAGAAGCAGCGCGCCGCGTTCCAGGACCTGATCTATGACCACGTCCGCCGGGTCGGCGCGCAGGCCTCCGATCAGGGCACCATTCTGCCCGTCGGCGTCGACATCGGCGGCGGCGTCAAGACCGTCGGCACGCCGCGGCTGATGGGCCAGGGCACGCTGGCGCCGACCGGCAACGAGCTCGACGTCGCGGTCCGCGGCGAAGGCTTCTTCAAGATCCAGGTTCCCGACGGCACCTACGCCTACACCCGCGACGGCTCGTTCCAGATGGACGCGCAGGGCCGCATCGTCACCTCGCAGGGCAACCCGGTGCAGCCGACCATCACCGTGCCGCAGAACTCGTCCGGCCTCTCCATCAACCCGCAGGGCCAGGTTTCGGTGGTGCTGCCGGGATCGACCACGCCGGTCACGGTCGGCCAGATCGGCCTGACCCGCTTCATCAACAAGGCCGGCCTGCAGCCGATTGGCGACAATCTGTTCACCGACACCCCGGCCTCGGGCGCGCCGCAGGACGGCATCGCCAATACCGACGGCTTCGGCGACATCCAGCAGTCCAGCCTCGAGCAGGCCAACGTCGAAGTGGTCACCGAAATCTCCGACCTGATCTCGGCACAACGCGCCTACGAGATGAACGCCAAGGTGGTCAGCGCCGCCGACCAGATGATGCAATCCACCGCCAACATGTTCCGCTGAGGGAGATGATGATGATGACCTTTCGCTCGCTCGCTCTCGCCCTCGCTTTGCTCGCGGCCACGTCGGCGGCCGCCTCGGCCCAGGCCCGCTACGAGATGATCGCCACCCCGGTGCTGCGCGCCCACGTCACGGTGTCGGGCGACCTGGTGCGGATCGGCGATGTCATCGACAATGCCGGACCGGCGGCGCAGATCGCGATCTATCGTGCGCCGGATCTCGGCACCACGGGCGCGATGCCGGTGGAGCGGGTGCTGATCGCGTTGCGCGCGCATCAGGTGATCGGGGTCGATACTCGCAATCTCCAGGAGATTTCGATCTCGCGGCTGGCGCGCACGGTCGAGAGCAAGGACATCGAGGCGGCGATCGGCCGCGCGCTGCAGCACAAGAACGGCCTCGGCGATGCCGCCAACCTCACGTTGACCTTCGACCGCGACGTGCAGGACCTGCGGCTGGAAGCCTCCAACACCGGCGCCATGCAGGCGGTCTCGACCCGGTTCGACAGCCGCAGCAACCGCTATGACATCACCTTCGAGATCGCCAACGAAAGCATGGCCGCCCCGACCAAACTGCGCTTCACCGGCACCGCGATCGAGACCGTCGAAGCCGCCATCCTGGCGCGCGGCGTCGAGCGCAATGAAGTGATCAAGGCTTCCGACGTGGTGATCGAGCGCCGCCCCAAGGCCGAGGTCGGCAATGACCTCGCCGCCCGCGACCGAGCGGTCGGCATGCAGGCCCGCAGGCAGCTGCGGGTCGGCCAGGCGCTGAAGACCGCCGATCTCGCCCGGCCCGACCTGGTGCAGAAGGACCAGGCCGTCGTGCTGATCTACCAGGCGGTCGGCCTCCACCTCACCATTCGCGGCAAGGCGCTGGAGGGCGGCACCGAAGGCGACGTCGTCAGCGTCATGAACCTGCAGTCCAAGCGCACTGTCACCGGCGTCGTCACCGGCCGCGGCCAGGTCTCCATCAACGCACCTTCGATCCCCGGAAGCCCCGCGCCCCGCCTGCCCGAAACGTCCGACGCGACCTCCTCGATTCAGTCGAGCCAGGCCGCCACGCTGGTTGCGATCGCCAACGCCGCCTCAACCGTGTCTCCAAAAGCCGAGTAATGGTAATGTACGCTTCCCGTATCCGACGCCTGATCCTGACCGGCGCCTTGCTGGCGACCGCGGCGCTTGCCAGCGGCTGCTCCTCGTTCGACCGGCTGTCGCAGATCGGCGAGAAGCCGAAACTGTCGGCGATCGAGAATCCGACGGCGCAGCCCGGCTACAAGCCGGTGCAGATGCCGATGCCGAAGCCGGAGACCGCCTCGTACAACGCCAACTCGCTGTGGCGCAACGGCTCCCGTGCCTTCTTCAAGGATCAGCGCGCGGCAAGGATCGGCGACATTCTCACCATCACCGTGAACTTCACCGACAAGGCCAACATGGCCAACCAGAGCCAGCGCAGCCGTACCTCCAAGGATGATTCCGGCATCTCCGATTTCGCCGGCGCCAAGCTGCTGACCGGCGACGTCGCCAAGGTGATGCCCGGCAAGATCCTGGTCACCGAATCCGCGGGCTCCTATGACGGCAAGGGCTCGGTGGTGCGGCAGGAAAACCTGCAGACCACCGTCGCCGCCGTGGTCACGCAATTGCTGCCGAACGGCAACCTCGTGGTCGAGGGCAAGCAGGAGATCCGGGTCAACTTCGAAATCCGCGAACTGATCGTCGCCGGCATCGTCCGCCCGGAGGATATCCAGAGCGACAACACCATCGATTCAAGCAAGATCGCGCAGGCCCGCATCGCCTATGGCGGCCGCGGCCAGATCACCGACGTCCAGCAGCCGCGCTACGGCCAGCAGGTCACGGATATCCTGCTGCCGTTCTGATCTTCAAGAGCTCCCACACCTCATTGCGAACCTAGGCGCGATGAAGTGTTCCAACGCGGCCCCTGCCAGTCTCCCCTGGCAGGGGCCGCGGTCGTTTGCTACCTCGCGATCGCCAAGGCACTGTAGATCTGCGTGCCCGTGGTCTCCACGATCCGTCCCTTCAGCGCTTTCACAAATTCGCGCGATCCCTCGACCGCGAAGTGGGTGCGCAAGGCGGGTTCGTCGGCCCATTGCTCGAAGAAAAACAGCCGAAGCGGATTCTGGCAGTCGACATGCACCGCATGCGCGATGCAGCCCGGCTCCTTGCGGGAGCGCTCGACGTGCTCGAGACAGAGGCGGCGGACGTCGGCGAAGGAGTCCTCCCGCGCCAGAATACTGCCGGTGACCAGAATCATCTTGATACCCCCATGGAGCGCACGCTGCGTTACGCGCGGCAATTTGCCGGGCGCAGCCGCATCGTCAAGGCAAGGGCGGCGCCGCGTGCGGCTGCCGGCACTGCCCGGAAAATTGACCGACCGCCGATCCCGTGGTATCTATCATTGGTATCTACCAAAAGGAGGCGATCATGAGCGCCACCGCCAAGCTTTTCATGCATGGCCGCAGCCAGGCCGTCCGCCTGCCCAAGGAATTCCGCTTCGAAGGCACCGAGGTGCGGGTCAGCAAGGTCGGGGACAAGGTGATCCTCGAGCCGTTGAAAAAGCGGCCGGTCGACATTGAGGCGTGGTTCGCGCGACTCGATGAACTCGGCGGGCGGGATTTCCTTCCCGACGGAATTCCTGACGATCCGCCGGTCGAACCGGATCCCCGCGTCTTCATCGACGAATGATCTGCCTCGACACCAACATCGCGATTTACGTCATCAACCGGCGCATTTCCTCGGTTCGACTCCGCCTCGCGGAACATTTGCGGCTGGGAACGGAGATCGGTTTTCCTGCGGTCGCCTTGTTTGAATTACGCTACGGTCACGCGCGGAGCGACCGGCGGGCCGAATCCGATCGTCTGCTTGCGGAGTTTCTCGCGCCGGGAATCGCCGTCCTGCCATTCGAAGCGGAAGACGCCGAACATGCCGGCGACATCCGCGCCGATCTGGAGCGCAAGGGTACGCCAATCGGTCCCTATGATTGCCTCATCGCCGCGCAGGCGCGCCGCCGCGGCGCTACGCTCGCCACCGCAAACCAACGTGAGTTCGAGCGCGTGCCGGGACTGCTCGTCGTCAATTGGGCTGTATGACGAAGGCGGGATCGCAACGCGCCCTCAAACCCGTCCGTATCAATACGACCTGCGCGTGGCCGGCGCGGCCTTCGCTTGGCGCGGACCGGCGGCTTCCATGTCGCGCAACACCTTGCGCAGGCCTCGCGCGGAAGTCAGGGCGCGCTTGATGTTCTTGTCGGGAGAGGTTTCCTCGAAGAACAGCACCACCTCGCAACCGGGACACTGCCTGGAATAGCCGCTCTGGATCCGTCGCGCCCGGTCCCGGAACACGTTCTTGCACCGGGTGCAGCAGACCTGAACTGAATCGTCCATTGATGCGGTTATCCGAAATAGAATCGCGGAGGCCTGAGAATCTGGCCCGAACGCCGCACCGCCATGAGCACCAACAATCCTGAAATTTATCAAAACAATGGGAGCAAAGGCACGATCGCCACGGGTTCCCGGTTAACAAAGGGTTGGCGCGCGGACCGGGCGGCCCGGCGACGCCTCGCTTGTGCGATCAGTGTCGACGCCATCCGGCGTCGTTGCTTCCGCGTCCAGAAGCCCGCTGCTAGCGGCGCCGCGCCACGGCAACGCCGAGCAGAAACGCCACCAGCAGCGAGCCGAGCGGCGCTTCGCGGGCGACGTTGGCGAGAATGCTGAGCGGCATGCCGGGCTTGCGGCCGGACTCGATGGCCTCGGAGACCCGGTTGGCCGCGCCCTTCACCGCGTCGGACACTTCCGAGATCGCGGACTTCGGCTCCGCCGCGGGGTCCAGGCCGTCATAGACATAGGGCGGCGGTGAGGTCTGGTCGTTCATGCTTGAAAATCTCCATCTTGCTCGCAGGCAATCGATCAGACGGAAATTGGTTCCGCACAGCGGCTTGCGCCGCGACCCTTTCAACTCGGCTTGATTCGCGCTTACCTTCGCAAACCGCCCCTGGTGGTCAGCGACACTGTGGTGACGTTACAGTCGGGCTGGTGGCGAGGCCGGCCGGCGCGATCAATCCACGTGCCGCTCCGCACGCCCTCTGCAGGACGGCGTGCGATGCGCCCGCGCGATCAGTGCGTGTTGGTTCGATGCCATTTTTCCAGGTCGATCCCGGCATCGTCGTTTCGCTGCTCTTTCTCCGGGTTCCCCTTCCACGGCTTTTCGGTCTGACTGATGGAGCCCTTATCGGTCTTCTGTCGCGGATCGTCCGCCGGGGTTTCCTTGCTCATAAATCCTCCTCGGGTTGTGCAGGGATAGAAGCCGGGACCGCTGCTGCGGTTCCCTTCCGCCGGCAGGATCAGGCCTTTGCAGACAACTTTCGGACAACGTCAGAGCGGTGGCCTCTTCAGATGCAGGTAGCCGGGATTGAATTGAGCCAGTTCGGCCAGTCCCTTCCAGTCGCTGACCTGCAGCAGGCCTCGTTGAAAATCCATCATTCGCGACGCGCGAAGCTCCTGCAGCGTACGGTTCACGCTGGCGATGGACATGCCCAGGGTTTCGCCCAGCTGAACGAGGCTGATCGGGACCGCGAACGTACTGGTCCTTGTCAGACCGGAGGCGCGGGCCCGATACAGCAGTTCGCAGAACAGATGCGCCATCCGCGCCGGCAACGTTCTGGCGCTGTTATTTGTAATCGCTTCGCGGAAGATCGCGGCATCGATCAAGGTTTCCCGCCATATGGCGAAACCGACCGAAGGCCGGCGATCGAACGCCGCGAGCAGTTCCTTGTGAGGGATCAATGCAATGCCAGCAGGCCCGATCGCACATACAGCGTGATCCATCCGGTGGATAAAAAGTGCCTGTGAGTCCGGCATATCGCCGGTCATGTGAAACGAGAGGTACTGACGAACGCCGTTCAGAAGCAAATGATAGCGGGCGACCATCCCGGTCACGACGACAGCCGAAACGTCAGGATCATCGCCCTGCCGGATCAAGTCTTCATTGGACCTCAATTCCCGAACCGTATGGCTGAGTTCGTTGATGCTGACGAGGTCCTCGGCCGTCAGCCGTGAATGCTCCCGGAGCTTGCGGATAAGTATTTGAAGCGCTTTCGACAAGGCCCCTCCGGAATATTTTCGATCGTATCAGATGATACGTTGACTGCATTGACTAACGGCTATGTTCCGCAAGCGTTGCTTGTCGGGCCGGGTTTATTTTCTTCCGTTCCGGCTGATCGTTGACGTTGAATGGAGCTACCGATGGATACGAGCCGCTGTCCCCGATGCAAGAAGCGACTGATGGCCATGACCGACAGAACCGGCCGGACCAAGCTGGTATGCCTGAAATGCGACAACGTCGATCCGATGAAAACGGATGCAGCCAAATGGGCCAACAGCAGCCTTGCCAATTCCGGGCGCTAGCAATCTCGACGTCGGATTTCGCTTCAAAAACGAGAATATCCCAATCGGCGGAGGCACCATTCGTTCCGCCTCAAATAACTCGCAGCCCGCTGGCACTTAATCAGATGCCGAGGGTTATTGCGCGCAATCATCGGAGCACCAATGACGCCGTCGAGTCTCGCCGAGAATTTTCGCAATTTCATTCACCGGACCGAATTTCCATGCGTGGGCGCGAAGTCCGCGCTCGCCAAGGGAACCCTGGATGTCCTGACCGCACGCGACATCAGGTCCAATTGGGACGACAGGCGCATCTACGACGGCATCACCCGCATCGTGCAGAACTACCGCGAGGATCGTGCATTGTTTCAGAGTTTTGCGGTGATCTTCGAAGGGCCGGTGGACCTGGACGAGAAGACGTTCGAGACCTTTCTGTGGGCCCGCGCCGAAAGCCTGACCAACAAGGACACCTGGCTCGGCGCGCCGCGCGATGAGCGCGTCAGCAACGATCCGGACGATCCGCATTTCTCGCTGAGCTTTGGCGAGGAAGCCTTCTTCATCGTCGGACTGCACCCGAACGCCAGCCGGCCGGCGCGACGTTTCGAGCGGCCGGTGCTGGTGTTCAACCTGCACGACCAGTTCGAACAATTGCGCGAGCAAGGGCGTTATGAACGGATGAGAGCCAAGATCATCGAGCGCGACGTCGCACTGGCAGGATCTGTCAATCCGATGCTGGCGCGACACGGCACGATTTCCGAAGCGCGCCAGTACAGCGGCCGCAACGTCGCGGAGTCCGAATGGAAATGCCCGTTCAATCCGGTGGAACGGACGTGAAGGAGCCGGCGATCATTGCCCCGCGTTCCGGCACCGCCTTCCGCCTGGCAAAGGGCCAGTCGCTCACGGTGATCGATCCCGAGGGCGAGCAGGTTTCCGATCTCGTGGCGTTCAGCGCGGCGGATGTCGGCGAGGCGATCTCGTCGGGCCGAAGCCTGGATTATGCCAGCAAGCTGTATCTGACGACCGGCGACTCGATCTATTCGAATCGAAGCAACGTCATGCTTGGGATCGTCGAGGACCGTGTGGGCCGCCACGATTTCCTTTTGACACCCTGCTCCAGGGATACGTTCAGGATCATTTATGGTGACAAGGATCCGCACCGCGGGTGCTTCGGAAATCTCGAGGCCGCGCTGGCGCCGTTCGGGATCGGGCCCGATCAGATTCCGGTCGCGTTCAACTGTTTCATGAATGTCGTAATCGAGCCGGCCACGGGCGTCCTCACCGTCGAGGCTCCGCTCAGCCGCAGCGGCGACCTGATCAAGTTCCGCGCCGAGATGGATCTGATCATCGGCCTCACCGCCTGCTCGGCGCTGCAGTCCAACAACTATGCCTTCAAGCCGATCGCATATCTCGTGGATTGATTTCCTCCGTATCGAAAGCGTGCCATGTCCCCTCCCAAACCAAATTCGATGGAAGCAGCGCTGGGCTCGATCCTCAGCGACCACTTCGACAATTCGCAAAATCCTCACGAGACGATCTACCGGATCTGGTTGTTGCTCAATGTCGGCGCGCTGCCGCGTTCAGAGGTTTCGGGGGCTGTCATGGATGCCCTGAATGTTTCCGAGCCGACATATAACTGAGCCTACCGTCCGGAGATTCGCACTCTGTCAGCGAAGCGAGATCAATTCCCTCACGGCAGGAACGCTTCACAATCTCGGAGGTTGGCGCAGGCATTTTACAGGAGTGAATCATGCGCGCGCTATGCTGGCACGGAAAAGGCGACGTCCGTGTCGATACTGTTCCCGACCCGAAGATCCAGCATCCCCGCGATGCGATCATCAAAATAACCGCCTGTGCCATCTGCGGCTCGGACCTGCATCTCCTCGACGGTTACCAGCCGACCATGGAGAGCGGCGACATCCTCGGTCACGAGAACATGGGCGAAGTGATCGAACTGGGCTCCGAGGTCAAGAATCTCAAAATCGGCGACCGCGTCGTCGTACCGTTCACCATCAGCTGCGGGCAATGCTGGTTCTGCCAGAAGGGTCTGTTTTCCTGCTGCGACCGAACCAACCCGAATGCCGAGCTGGCGGCCAAGGCGATGGGTCAGTCGCCCGCCGGTCTGTTCGGCTTCAGCCACATGCTGGGCGGCTACTCCGGCGGCCAGGCGGAATATCTGCGGGTCCCGATGGCGGACGTCGGCCCGATCAAGGTTCCTGACAGCGTCACCGACGAACAGGCGCTTTTTCTGTCCGATATTTTTCCGACCGGCTATATGGCGGCCGTCAATGCCCAGATCGAACCGGGCGACACCGTTGCGATCTGGGGCTGCGGTCCGGTCGGACAGTTTGCCATCCGCTCCGCGCTGATGCTGGGAGCCGGGCGCGTCATCGCGATCGATGAAGTCGCCGAACGACTGGCGATGGCGGAAGCCGGCGGGGCCGAAACGATCGATTTCTCGAAGACCGATGTGTATGACGAACTGATGAAGCGGACCGGCAAGCGCGGTCCCGACAGTTGCATCGATGCGGTCGGTTGCGAGGCTGCGGGCCACGGCGCCGCGGATGCGGTGCTCGACAAGGTGAAGGCGGCAACGTTTCTCGCCACCGACCGGGTGCACGTGTTGCGCCAGGCCATCATGTGCTGCCGCAAGGCGGGGACGATTTCGATTCCCGGCGTCTATGTCGGCATGGGCGACAAGATCCCGATCGGCGCCGCGATGAACAAGGGGCTCACGATCAAGACCGGGCAGACCCATGTTCAGGCCTACACCGCCCCGCTGTTGAAGCGCATCGAAGCCGGCGAAATTGATCCGAGCTTCGTTGTCACCCACCCGGCCAGCCTCGAAGACGCGCCGGAGATGTACCGGAAGTTTCGCGACAAGGAAGACGGCGTCATCAAGGTGGTGTTGCGGCCGGGCCGATAGCACGACACCAGAACGTCAGACGAAATCAGCGCGGGACCCGGAACATGTTTCTGTTTTTCTCAAGCCGCATGGGCTGTCTCGGATCCGTGCTGATTTCGGTCGTGATCACGATGGTTTTGTTGTTCATGTTCGGCGCGTTGCGGTTTTGACCGCGGGCGCGATGGATCACCGAAGTAACTGCCGGTGGTGGACGTTGAACCAAAATGCTTCGAAATCGTTGATATCTGCAGTCGCCGGGTGACAACCGGACGCAATGGGGAACGATGGACGCGGTGCAATTTTTCCGGTTTCTGCCCGCGACATCAACGCATCGGTACGCGCTTACATCTAACCCATTCCCGGCGACTGCACTTCCATATGCGTTCGCAGGGACGACAGTCTTCGGGTGGCGCGGCAGCGGGAGTAACTTGGCGACATATGTCCGCCGCGTCACGCGAAGGACGCGCTCACATTCCCCAACCCTTCCAACTCCATCACCACCTTGTCGCCGGCGTTGAGCCACACCGTCTTGACCAGGCTCCCGGTCAGGACGATCTGCCCGGCAAAGAGGCCTTTTCCTTCGCCGGCGAGGTGATTGGCGAGCCAGGCCAGCGCGTGGTGGGGATGGCCGAGCACGTCGGCACCGGTGCCCTGCCCGGCCTGCTCGCCGTTGATCACCGCGCTGCCGGTCACGCGGGCTAAATCGGGGGCTCCGGTGCGCGACACCGGCTCGCCGAGCACGCAGCCGGCGGCGAAGAAATCATCCGCCACCAAAGTCGGCGCGCCGATCGTTTCCCATTTGACGTAGCGGTCGTCGACAATCTCGATCGCGGGGTAATAGGCCTCGATCGCCTCGGCCACCCACTC
>JAZJYY010000140.1:0-26335 GCA_040390145.1 Pseudomonadota bacterium | reverse complement strand
TTCCAGATCGAGCTGCGGTTGACGCCGGAACGTTTCGCCGGTCCGGCAAATTTATGCGCGGTGCGGGCCTGGGTTTCGGCGCTGGCGGCCCACTGGATGAACAGCCATGTCGCTTTCTTCTTCTTCTCGCTCTGGGCGGCGTTGATCGGGAAGCCCCAGTTCCAGATCGAGGACACGCGCTTGCCCGAGGGACCCTTGGGCCAGCGCGCATAGCCGACCTTGCCGATGATTTTCGACTTCTCGGGATTGTTGATCACCGACGCGGAGGAATGTGCGTCGATGTAGGAGGCGACAGTGCCCTGCGAAAATGCATCGGCGATATCGGGCCAGTTCCAGTTGGAGGCCGCGGTCGGCGCGTATTTCTTCATCACGTCGACATACCAGGCCAGCGCCGCCTCGGCCTCGGGGCCGTTGACGGTGAGCTTGCCGCCCTTGAACCATTCGCCGCCGAACTCGCGGAAAATCGAGGGATAGATGTACATGTTCTGCCCGGCGCCGGCGACGCCGCGCAGCGCGGTGCCCCAGATCCGGTCGTTCGGCGCATTCAGCGCGGCGGCGTTCTTCACGAAGGTCTCGAGATCGTCGGCCGGCTTCAGGCCCTTCGCGTCGTACAGGTCCTTGCGGTAGACCTGAATGGTGACTTCGCCGTCATAGGGCACGCCGTAGAGCTTGCCGTCGACGCTGTCGGCGGCGCGCCAGGCCGGAATGATGTCGTCGAACTTGAACCAGTCGGCGTCGGTCAGCGATTTGTCGGCGAGGTAGCTGTCGAGCGGCTCGACCCATTTGTTGGCGGCATAGAGCGAATAATACATCGGGTCGGCGGCGTGGGTGGCGTAGGTGCCGGTCTTCGACGTCAGGTCGATGACGCTCTTCTGCCGGATCTGCGCCGGCGGAATCTTTTCGAAGCGGACGTCGATGCCGGTCAGCGCCTTGAACTGCGGCGCCAGCGAAATCAGGTTTTCGAAATAGCTCGCGGGAATCACGGCGACCGTGATGGTTTCGCCCGAAGTCTGCTGCCAGTCGATCTTGGCGGATTTGTACGGTGCGAGATCGGCGTCCTGGGCGGCGGCCTGCCGCAGCACCGCCGGTGCCAGGCCGATCAGGGCCGCCGTGGCCGTGCCGGCCTTGAGGAATGTGCGTCGCGTCGGCGCAAATGGCTTCATTTCCCTGTGTCCTCCCTGTAATCCGGCTTTTACCGGTTAAGTTAGGACATTACGCAAATGTTATAACATGTCAAACCCGTGACATCGCTATTTCGGCCTGGAACCGCCCATCATGCCGCCAGGTCCCACAGCTGCGGCGAACCACGCAGCAGCACGCTGCGGCCTTTCGGTGTAATCGCCGGACCATCGCCGGTCATGGCCGCCAGTTGAAGCGCGATCAGGCTCGCCGTCAGTCGATCCCTGATACGGCGCTCGGCTGCGGGCAGGCGAAGCGCCTTCAGCGCTTCCCATTGATCACGTGTCAGGTCGTAGTCGAATTCCGTGTTCATGGCTGCCTCGATGTTGCTTGCGGGCACCTCTTACATAGGCAGCGTGAACGGGATGCGACCACAATGAGTCCGGATTTCGATTAAGGGATTTTTTAAAACCGTCGCGGACTGGAATCGATCGAAGCGTGATTGTCACAACAATTTGTTTGAAGGCAATCACCCGAATCATTAACTGCGAAGTGCGTTTCATGGCCGCACCGCCGGCGCCTCGATCGGCATGCCGCGCGCGCGCGACATCAGGTAAAGCTCCAGCTCGACCAATTCCGGCGCGCCGTAATCGTAAGGCTGCGCGCGGATGCCGGACAGGCAGGCGCGCAGCCGGCGCTGCAGCGAGCCGAGCGATTGCCACTCCAGCCGATACAATGGATAGCCGGTGGCGTGTCCTTGCGTAATGGCGGCGCCGGCGAGGCGCTTGTCCCAATTGTCGTCGTGGCAGTTGGTGCAGGCGAGATTGAGCTGTCCCTGCCGTTGCATGTAGAGATCGCGACCCCTGGCGACGAACGGCGCGAGTTGCGGATCGGCGCCGCTCTCGATCGCCATGCCCTGCGACTGTCGCGCGACATGCGCGGTCAGCGCCAGCAGGTCACGGCTTTCATACGCAAGCGGGGTGGCTTGCTGCTGCCCGGTGCGGCACAGATTGATGCGCTGCTCCAGATCGACAGGGCGCGCCAGCGTCTTGTCGAAAGCGGGATAACGCGCCGCGACGCCCTTCATGCTGACACGCGCATCCTGGTGGCAATCGGCGCAGGCCTTGCTGGCCGCGCCTGCCTTGCTGTTCCACAATTTCTCGCCGTCGAGCACCCACAGCATTCCAGGATTTGTCGTGTCGTCGTTCTGCATCGCCTGACTGTCCGGCGCCATGAAGCTGTAGCCGGACCGGCGCTCGGCCAGCGGGATTTCCACGGCGCCGGCAGGCGATGCCGCGATCATCAGCGCCGCAACGACGATGGGGCCGACAATTTTCATTCGACAATGATCGAGACCGACGCGGCCGCGGTGAAGCCTTTGTCGCCGGTCCATTCGAATTCGAATTTGCCGCTCTCGGTGGCGGTGGTGAAGAACGCGATGAACGGGTTGGCCGAACTCGCCGGGAACAGGTCGGCGCGAAAGATCTCGTTGCCGTTGTAGCGGCAGGAGAAGCTTGTGATGATGTCGCGTGGAATCACCGCGCCTTCGGCGGTATGGCGATAACCGGTTTCCATGATGTGCGACATCAGCGTCTTGATCTCGATGATCTCGCCGCGTTTCGCCTTGGCCGGAACGTTGATCAGGGCGGACGCCATCAGATCACCTCGTCGGTGCAGGCCGCCAACGTCACCACGACGTCAGCGGTCGCGGACCAGAACGACCCGTCCGACAGTTTTGCGATGGCGACGATCTTCTGGCTGTCGGCGAGGCGGATGCGGGTCGAAACCTGGGCGCGGCCGGCTTGCGGGCCGAGATAGAAATTGCCCATGTTCGGCTGCGGGTTCTTTTCGTTGAAGACGTGGATGCTGACGACATGGTCGGCAGGTGTCATCGGGCTGGTGACGCTGACCATCATGGGCACGGTGTTGCCGTTCTCGACCAGCGGCGGCACCTCGAGTTTGACTTTGCCGGTACGCAGCACGGCGTCGCCGACGACGGTTCGGATCGCCGATGCCATGGTTGCGGGTGTCGCCGCGGCGGGCCGCGTTGTCACCAGCGGAACGGTGCCAAGCACGGCCGCACTGCCGGCAAAACCCAGAAATTGACGTCGTGTGGATTCGTCCCTCATTCAATTCACTTCCTATTGGCGTAGTGTTACGAGATACGCCACCATGTCCTCGATCTGCCCGGCCGACAGGATCGGCTTGCCGCGCCAGGCGGCGCCTACGCGCGTCAATCCGTCGATCCGGTAATAGGACGGCATGATCGTTGCGGGATTGAGGCTGGCGGCGTCGACCAGCCGCAGGCGAAGCTGGCCCTCGGACCAGCGGCTGCCGGAACCGGCGAGGTCAGGCGCGAGATCGCCCTGGAATCGCTGTTCCGGAAACGGTCCGCTGTGGCAGAGGATGCAGGTGCTGGTGCGAGCGAGCACCAGCGAACGCCCGCGCGCGGCATCGCCGGGCGCTCCGGTCAGCGAGGCCGCAATCGAGTCGCCTGTGACGGCATAGCTGCGAAGCTCCTGCGCGGCAGCGAAGCCGGGCCAAGCGAGCAATGCGCCGGCAAGGACCGGAACCGACATGCGGTGCTTCCGTTTAGCCAAAGACTTCCGCCGTTGTCGTCGCGAACCAGGATTGCGCATAGTCGGCCTCGCGCGCGCGGAAGTCGGCCGGCGCATCCGCCGGACTTACGCCGCCGGCGCCTTCGACATCGGCGAACACGCCGTTCTTCGGCACGTAGACGCCGGCGACCGAGATGCCGTAGCCGGGCGCCGCCAGGCTGTAACAGGTGTTGATCAGTTTTGGCGCGGCAGGGGTTTTGCCGGCGAGCAGCGTGGCGACCGCGCTGGCGCAGGCCTTGGCCTGCGAATTCGCCGAGAACGCCGATTTCGGCATGGCACCGGCGAGACAGGCATCGCCGATGACGTGGATGTTCGCCGCCGATTTCGATTCAAAGGTGACGGGATCGATCGCGCACCAGCCGGTGTTGTCGGTGGCGCCTGCGATGGTCGCGATGCGGCCGGCGCGCTGCGGCGGAATCACGTTGGCCACCTGCGCGGTGTGGTTGCCGAAATCGGTGATCAGCGTGTTGGTGGCGGGGTCCACGGCATTCACCTTGCCGCCCTGTGACAGCGATATCCATTCGATCATCCCCGGATAAAGCTCCTTCCAGGCATTCTGGAACAGCCGCTGTTTTGAGAAATTGTCCTTGGCGTCGAGGATCAGCAGTTTGGAGCGCGGCTTTTTGGTTTTCAGATAGTGCGCGATCAGGCAGGCGCGTTCGTAAGGTCCGGGCGGGCAGCGGAACGGATTGGCCGGCGCTGCGATCACCACCAGCCCGCCATCGTCCATGGCTTCGAGTTGTTTGCGCAACAGCAGCGTCTGCTCGCCGGCTTTCCAGGCATGCGGCATCTTCACGGCGGCGGCCTCGTCGTAACCCTCCAGCGCGTCGAAACGGAGGTCGACGCCGGGCGACAGCACCATCCGGTCATAGGAAAGCTTTGTTCCGTCGGCAAGCCCGACGGTCTTCGCCTGTCCGTCGATCGCTGTTGCCGCCTGCGCCACCACGGTCACGCCGCCGGCGGCGATCCTGTCATAGCCGAACTGCTGCTGCTCGATCGATCGCAATCCGGCGATGACGTTGTTGCTGAACGGGCAGGCGGTGAAAGTCCTGTTCGGCTCGACCAGCGTGACCTGCAGCTTCGGGTCGAGTTGTTTCAGCGTTCGCGCGCAGCTGGCGCCGCCAAAACCGCCGCCGATCACGACGACACGCGCCACGGCTTGCGCGAACGCAGGCGGCGTAAACGCCTGCGCCGCGACGGTTGCGACGCCGGCGCCGACGAACTGCCGACGGTTGATGCGATGGCCGATGCCCATGCCGGCGCTCCCTTACTTCTGTGCCGCGAGCCACGCCGCGATCGCGCGTGCCTCGTCGTCCGAGAAGCCCCTGGCGATGCGGGTCATGACCGTTGCGGGGAGCGAACCGTTGCGAAATCCCGCCAGCGCGGTGGTGATTTCGCCGGCATCGCGGCCGTTCAGCCGCACGATGGGCGATGCCGCCGTCGCCTCGGCGGCGTGGCAGCCGGAACAGGATGCCGCACCGGGCGGCGGTTCGGAAGCTGCCAGCACCGGAGAGCTACATGCCACGACCGCTGCCATTCCAACGGCGACGCATAACGCTTTCATCGACTGATATCCGGATGTGGGTGGCGGCGGCCAGCGTGGCCGCCGCCTGCATGATCAGGCGAAGCTGATGTCCTGATCCTTCAGCGGCACCGAACGGATACGTTTTCCGGTCGCCGCGAAATAGGCATTGAGCACCGCGGGCGCCGCGACGCAGATGGTCGGCTCGCCGACGCCGCCCCAGAACCCGCCCGAGGGCACCATGACCGACTCCACCTTCGGCATCTCCGCGATCCGCATCGAATTGTAGGTGTCGAAGTTGGTCTGCTCGATGGCGCCGCCCTTGACGGTGCAGTTGCCATAGAACAGCGCCGACAGGCCATAGACGAACGAGCCCGCGATCTGCCGCTCGATCTGCGCCGGATTGACGACGTAGCCCGGATCGGTCGAGGCGACGATGCGGTGCACCTTGATCTTGTTGCCGTCGGTCACCGAGATTTCGGCGGCACCCGCGACGTAGCTGCCATAGCCCATGTGCTGGCAGATGCCGCGGTAGATGCCCTTCGGCGGCGGCTTGTCCCAGCCGATTTTCTCGGCCACCGCATTGAGCACGGCGAGGTGCTTGGGGTGCTTGGCCATCAGCTTGCGCCGGAACGCGACCGGATCCTCGCCGACCGAATGCGCCAGTTCGTCCATGAAGCATTCGAGATAGATCGCGTTCTGATTGACGTTGACGCCGCGCCAGAAGCCCGGCGGGACGTGGGGATTGCGCATGGAATGTTCGACCAGCAGGTTCGGAAAGGTATATCCGATCGCCCAGTCGCCGGTGGGGCTGAGGCCCTGGAAGGCGGCGGGGTCCATGCCGTTGACGAGCGCCGCCGGACGCACCGTGTACAGGATGGACTGACCCGATATCCGCACGTGCAACCCTGTCAGGTTGTTGTCCTTGTCGAAGGCTCCGGTCAGCTTGCACGTGGTGATCGGATGATAGGTGCCGTGCTGCATGTCGTCTTCGCGCGACCACAACAGCTTGATCGGCGTGCCCGGCATCTGCTTGGCGATGGCGACGGCCTGCCGGACATAGTCGGTCATGCCGCGACGGCCGAAGCCGCCGCCGAGGATCTGCTTGTGAACCTCGCACTTTTCGGCGGGCAGGCCGGAGACTTCCAGCACCGCGGCGAACGCCGCTTCGCCATTCTGCGTTCCGGTCCAGACCTCGCATTTGTCCGCCGTGTAAAGGGCGGTGGCGTTCAGCGGCTCCATCGCGGCGTGGTTCTGGTAGGGATAGTTGTACACCGCCTCGATCTTTTTGGCGGCGCCGGCAATGGCGGCCTTGGCGTCGCCGTTCTGGTTGCCGACGAACGCGGGCTGCGAATTGTCGAGGCCCTCGGCCAGCCATTTGGCGATCGATTCACTGGAGACCTTGGCATTCTCGCCTTCATCCCAGACGATCGGCAGCGCGTCGAGCGCGGTCTTGGCGTGCCACCAGGTGTCGGCGACGACGGCGACGGTGGAGTCGTTGACCCGCACCACCTTCTTGACGCCCTTCATGCCCATGACCTTGGCTTCGTCATAGCTTTTCAGCTTGCCGCCGAATACCGGACAATCCTTCAGCGCGGCGTTCAGCATTCCCGGCAGCTTGATGTCGATGCCGTAGATCATCTTGCCGGTGGTCTTGTCGGCGGTGTCGAGCCGCTTGACGCCCTTGCCGATGATTTTCCAGTCCTTGGGATCCTTGAGCTTGACGTCGGCATCGGCGGGCGGCGTCAACTTGGCCGCAGCTTCCACCACCTTGCCGTAGGTCGTGGTCTTGCCCGAGGGCGTGTGGGTGATGATGCTGTTGGCGGCGGTGCATTCCGAAGCCGGCACCTTCCATTCATTGGCGGCGGCCTGCACCAGCATGATGCGCGCGGTGGCGCCGCCCTTGCGGACATAATCCTGCGAGGTGCGGATGCCGCGGCTGCCGCCGGTGGAGAAATCGCCCCAGGCGCGTTTGCGTGCGACACTTTGACCGGGCGTCGGATATTCGGTCGTGACTTTCGACCAGTCGCATTCGAGTTCTTCGGCGACCAGCTGGGCAAGGCCGGTGAGGGTGCCCTGACCCATTTCCGATCGGGCGATCCTGATCACGACGGTGTCGTCGGGCCGGATCACCACCCAGACGTTGACTTCGGGCGAGCCGTCGGCGGCGCGCACCACGGTGGGGCCGCCGAACGGCAGGTCGAGACCGAGTGCGAGGCCGGCGCCGGCTGTGGCGGTGCCGATGACGAAGGTACGGCGGTTCAGTTTGGGCATGCTGGGCATATGGTTCATGGCTGCCTCCTCAGGCGGTCGCGGCGGCGTGGATGGCCTCGCGCACCTGCTGGAAGGTGCCGCAGCGGCAGATATTGGTGATGGCCTCGTCGATGTCCTTGTCGGTCGGCTTCGGCTTCTCCTTGAGCAGGGAGGCCACCGCCATGATCATTCCGGTCTGGCAATAGCCGCATTGCGGCACATCGTTGGCGATCCAGGCCTGCTGCACCTTGTGCAGCGTGCCATTGGCGGCCGCCAATCCCTCGATGGTGGTGATCTGCTTGCCGACGGCTTCACTGACCGGCGTGCCGCAGGAGCGTACCGCGACGCCGTCGATGTGGACGGTGCAGGCGCCGCATTGTGCGATGCCGCAACCATATTTGGTGCCGGTCAGGCCGGCATTCTCGCGGATCGCCCATAGCAGCGGGGTATCCGGTTCGACGTCGAGGTCAAATGCCTTGCCATTGATGTTAAGATTCGCCATCGCGCTTCCCCTGTTTGATTCACCCATCGGTTGAACCTTGGATCGATGGTGGACCGGAATCTGGAATTGTTCAAATCAAGATTCTGCGTTGCGGAATGGAAGAGAATTGATTTTCCGGTGTTGCGGGGGGCGGTTGGGGGTACGGGCGGTTGTCATGCTCCGCGAAAAGGCGCGGTGAGACCGGCCCCGGGTTGTGCCATCGTGCGGCGCTGTGCGCCGATCGTTGACTCCATCCGGGCTACGGCACTTGATCCAATCCCTGTCGTCGTCCCGGCCAAGTGGGCGCATGCGAACGCCGAGCCGGGATCCATACGCCGCGGCGCCTGTTTTGAGAGCATGCTGTTGGACGGCTGTCGTGCAATTGCAGACCACGGTGGTTATGGGTCCCGGATCTGCGCTCGCTTGCGCTCACTTGTCCGGGACGACGTGCCGTTTGTTGCGCGAGTTGGAGATCACGCAGCAAACGCACTTTCGCGATCTCGCGGTGCGCTGCACCCGAGGTTTGCTGGTTATTTTCCTTGCCCTCCAATCAGAGGGCGCGGGGAGGCCGGGCGCCCGATGCGCCCGATAGCCGCGTGTGCAATGGGTAGTGGTAGAAGGCACACGCGTTAGTCAGGTCACACCGGAATCACCCGGCACTCCCCGCGCAATGGTTTACGGCTTATAGGTGATCTCCTCGGTGAGCCATGCGCTTTTGCCACCGTCGCCCGCAGCGCCTTAGCTTGCGAACTTGACACCAGCCCTTGGGGTGCCGGAACCACACCATTTCGCTCGTCCGCTTCAAACGCCCGGGTCCAGAGCGCCGTCCACGTCCACCGCATCCCCGCCCCGCACTGATGACCTTGCAATGCCCCTCTGAGTGGGACGGGATGGATGTTGATATAATCTGATTTCAATTTCTGTAAAACAGAAATATTTTTTCAGCGGGGAATTGACATGACTTCCGATAAACAGAAGTGATTTGCCCGTCGGGTGGGCGGATTGAACCGGTTCGGCAAACCTGTGCGTTCGCGTATGCCAGCGCGTCAGCACGCAGCCTCGGCTCTCGGCCTCGCTCTATCGCGATTGCTGTACGGGTGAGGGGCCTTGCGGTGGAAGCCAGGCACAAGGCGGAGCATAAGGGCGATCGAGCCCCATTAGCTTCCTTCGCTTCCGGTGACGGCCGCGAAAGGGTGGAATGTGAGCGGCGGCGCTCGTCAGGCGCCGACCCGTTCCTTCAACTCATCGAACTGGCCGGGGCGATAGAGGGTGCCGTCGGGCGCTGCTATCGCAACGTCCCAGCAACCGTCCGATATCAACTCCCCGGCTTTCTTCAGTGCTGCCGGGACAGACTCCCGGTTCAGCGTGACGCTACCCGCGGTATCCTGCGCAGTAATCAAGAATCTCATATGATTGGCTCCTGGCGCAACGCGATGACCATTCTGGCCTAGGGCGCGGCTGCGTCAAGGGCGTAGCTGGGGCAAGCGGGTTCCAATTGGTCAATGGGGCGTTGCAGGAACCCGCTCCGGGCGAGGCGCGAACGGGAGTCGCTACTCCTCGGTCGGGCCGGAAAGGGCCTGACGAAGCCGCTGGGTTTCGCGCCACGTCTCGAGAACTTCCTTGCCAATGCGAGCCAGCTTGTTGGCGGCCTGTACGATGATGAGTGCGATCATGGCTAGCGGCCCGCTTTCATGAGGAGATGCCCGATTTGACGCTCGGCGTCATCGGTCTGTTTGAAACCGCGGGCGGCCAGATAATGCTCGACCGCGCGTTCAGCGTGTCGCTGACGGGCTTCCATCTGGACGCGCAACAATCGTGCGAAAAAGGAAGGTTTTTTGGTCGGGGCAGAAAGCCAGGCCCCAGTAGTCAGTACGGTCGCCATAGGTGGCTCCTTTTTTTGGAGTTGTCCTCGAGCGATTCCTTCCTGATCCAGAGATAGGTACAGGTGCCCCTTAATGCGAGGTTAAATAGCGCGCATCGTGCATTAATTTTGCACCTCATCACGCAGAACTACGGGAGTTGCCATCGCCGAGGCGATGCCGGTTCCTCACGACGAAGCACAAACAGACTCGCAGATTCGCAGATTCGCAGATTTGCGCATGTTCAGATTCGCGGAGGCCGCTATTGCCGGTGGCCTTGGACTGTCGATACACTTGGCAACCTGTGCGAGAGGAACCGTCGATGACCGATATCCCCGTCAACGCCTCCACTTCAGCCACCAGCGTCGAACCGAGTCTGCACCGGGTCATGGGGCCCTGGCTGCTGCTGCTGTTCATCGTCGGCGATATCCTCGGCACCGGCATTTATGCGCTGACGGGCCAGGTCGCCAAACAGGTGGGGGGCGTCGTCTGGCTGCCGTTTCTCGTTGCTTTCGTGGTCGCCCTCATCACCGCGTTCAGCTACCTCGAGCTGGTGACGAAATATCCGAAAGCGGCGGGGGCCGCGCTCTATACCCACAAGGCCTTCGGCATCCATTTCATCACGTTCATCGTGGCGTTCGCGGTGATGTGCTCGGGCATTACCTCGGCCTCGACGGCGTCCCGGGCGTTCGCCGCCAACATGTCGAATGCGATGGGGCTCGGCCTGACGGGCTGGGGCATCACCGTCACCGGTCTCGCTTTCATGGCCATCGTGGCCGCGGTCAATTTCCGCGGCGTCGGCGAGAGCGTTAAGGCGAATGTGGTGCTGACCTGCGTCGAGCTGACGGGACTGCTGATCGTCATCTTCATCGGGTTGTGGGCGATCGGGATGGGGCAGGGCGATGTTTCGCGCGTCATGCAGTTCAAGGCGGCGCCCGACGGCGGCATGTTCTGGCCGGTGATCGCGGCGACCACGCTGGCGTTCTTCGCCATGGTGGGCTTCGAGGATTCGGTCAACATGGCCGAGGAATGCAAGGATCCGACCCGGCACTTCCCAAAGGTGCTGCTCGCGGGTCTGGCGATCACCGGCGCCATCTATGTCCTGGTCTCGATTTCGGCGATCACGCTGGTGGCGCCGGAGAAACTGGCCGAGGGCGAGACGCCGCTGCTGCAAGTGGTGCAGCAGGGCGCGCCGAATTTTCCGCTCTGGATATTCGGCTTCATCACCATGTTCGCGGTGGCGAACAGCGCGCTGATCAACATGCTGATGGCCAGCCGCCTGGTCTATGGCATGAGCCGCGAGCATGTGCTGCCGCCCGTCCTCGGCAAGGTGCACCAGACGCGGCGCACGCCTTACATTGCCATCGGTTTCACCACGCTGCTGGCGTTTGCGCTGATCACCTTTGTCGGCGAGGTGCCGGCGCTGGGCGGCACCACGGCGCTGCTGCTGCTCTGCGTGTTCACGGTGGTGAATGTCGCGGTGCTGGTGTTGCGGCGCGATCCGGTGGAGCACGATCACTTCCGCACGCCGACTTTTCTGCCGATTCTGGGCGCGGTGTTCTGCGCGTTTCTGACCGGTCCGTGGACCGGACGTGACGTGGTTCAATACAAGGTCGGCGGCGTGCTGCTGGCGATCGGCGTCGGCCTCTGGCTCGTGACGGTCCTGTTCAACCGCGCGACCGGGGTGAAGCCGGTCGATCCCGATGCGGAAACCTTCGGCCGCCGCGGACCCAAAAATTAGTCTTCTCCCCTCCCTCCCACGCGCCCTTGCGCGTGGCGGGGAGGGGTCGGGGGGTAGTTCAGCAAATTCGCTGACAGTCGAATACCCCGACAGACCCCCCACCCCCGACCCCTCCCCACCGCTTCGCCGCCTTCGCCAAGCGGCTTCGGCGGACGCAGCGGGAGGAGGGGAGAAGAAGGCGCGCCTTACGCGTTCGCGCCGTGGATGGATGCGATGACGGCTCCCGTCACTTCCGTGGTCCGGGCCTTGCCGCCGAGATCCGGGGTATGAAAGCGTGGATCGGCGGTGACGCGCTCGATCGCCTGCATCAGCCGCGTCGCGGCGGCGAGCTCGCCGAGATGCTCCAGCATCATTACCGAAGACCAGAACGTGCCCACGGGATTGGCGATGCCCTTGCCGATGATGTCGAAGGCCGAGCCATGAATCGGCTCGAACATCGAGGGATACGTCCGTTCCGGATTGAGGTTTGCGGTCGGCGCGATGCCGAGCGAGCCGGCGAGCGCCGCCGCGAGATCCGACAGCACGTCGGCATGCAGGTTGGTCGCGACCACGGTATCGATGGTTTCCGGCTTCATCACCATGCGCATGGTCATGGCATCGACCAGCATCTTGTCCCAGGTGACGTCGCTGAACTCGGCCGCGATCTCGGTCGCGATCTCGTCCCACATCACCATGGCATGGCGTTGCGCGTTGGATTTCGTCACCACGGTCAGCCATTTTCGCGGCCGCGACTGCGCCAGCCGGAACGCAAAACGCATGATGCGCTCGACGCCGGCGTGGGTCAGGATCGAAACGTCGGTCGCGACCTCCAGCGGCAATCCCTTGTGGACACGGCCGCCGACCCCGGCATATTCGCCTTCCGAATTTTCACGGACGATGACCCAGTCGAGTTCGGGGCCATGAACATTGCGCAAGGGACTGGTGATGCCGGGCAGGATCCGGGTCGGCCGCACATTGGCGTATTGGTCGAACGGCTGGCAGATCGCGAGCCGCAGGCCCCACAGCGTGATGTGGTCGGGCACATCAGGCGCACCGGCCGATCCGAACAGGATGGCGTCATGTCCCTTGATCTGGTCGCGGCCATTCTCCGGCATCATGATGCCGTGCTTCTTGTAGTACTCGGAGCCCCAGTCGAAATGATCGACCTTGAAGGTGAAGCTGCCGTCGCGCTGGGCCAGGGCGTGCAGCACCTCGACGCCGGCTGAAATGACTTCGGTGCCGATCCCGTCACCCGGGATCGCTGCGATGGCGTAGGTCTTCATGGAATCTCTCCGGAGCGCGGATAAGCGCGTGGCATTTGATGATTGATCGGCTGTGGCGGAGAGCTCAGTTTCCCTTGGCGCCGGCCGCCTTGATGACGGCACCCCAGCGCGGCACTTCGGCGGTCAGATGCGCCTTGAGGGCCGCCGGCGTCGCCAGCTCCGGCTTGACCGGCTCGGTGCCGAGGCTGGCAAAGCGCTCGATCACCTTGGGATCTCTCAGTGCGGCCTGAAGCGCGGCGACCAGCCTGTCGGACGCCTCCTTCGGCAATCCCTTCGGCGCCCACATCGCGTGCCATGCCGAGGCCTCAAAACCCTTGATGGCGCCGGAGTCCAGCGTCGGCAGGTCGGGCAGGGATGAAACCTTCATCTTGGTGGTGACCGCAAAACCCTTGATCCTGGCTTCCTTGATCTGGTTGGTGGTGTTGGTGGTCTGGTCGCACATCACGTCGAACTGGCCGCCCAGCAGGTCGTTCATGGCCGGCCCGGTGCCACGATAGGGGATGCCGTTGATCTGCACACCGACTTCCTTCATCAGCATCAGCATGCACAGATGCGAGGCGGAGCCGACACCGGCGTGGCCATAGGTCGCCTTGTCCTTGTTGTCGCGGATCCACGCCAGCAGCTCGGTGACGTTTTTGGGCGGCAGATCCGTCTTCGACACCAGCGTCATGGGCACGTCGGTGATGCGTCCCAGGTGATCGAAATCCTCGACGACGTCGTATTTGAGGGAGTCGTAGAGCGCGGGCGCAGTCGCGTGCGCGATGTGCCAGACCGCGATGGTGTAACCATCGGCCGCCGACTTCGACAGCCGGGCCATGCCGAGCGTGCCGCTGGCGCCGGCGACATTTTCGACCAGCACGGTCTGCCCGAGGGTTTTGCCCATCGACTCCGCGATCAGGCGGGCGACCGTGTCGGTCGGCCCGCCGGATGCCGCGGGAAGAATCAGCGTGATCGGCTTGGTCGGAAAGGCGGTCTGCGCGACGACGTCCTGCGACGCGAAGGCGGCGATGGTGGCGAGGGCGCCGGTCAGGATCGCGCGACGATTGAACCGCATAGGTCACTCCCATTTATTGGCTGGCTTGTTCCGTTTGATGGCCAGCGCTTGCCGGCAAACTACGTCGGGACGCCGGGCCCATCAAGCTGCATACGATCATTCAGATATTTGGGAACAATCCGATAACGCGACGGCGCATAATGGCTGCCGCGGGCAATCTAGAGCCTGCCGCCATCCACAATGAAACTCTGGCTTGTCAGGCTAGAGGCATCGTCCGATGCCAGGAACAGGGTCATTCGCGCGCAATCGGCGGGATAGAGCTTGTGCTTCAGGCATTGCCGCTCCATCAGGCCCTTTTCAGCCTCCGGCGTCAGCCAGAGGTCGATCTGGCGCTGGGTCATGATCCAGCCCGGAATGATGGCATTGACGCGGATGTTGTGAATGCCGAGGTCGCGCGCCAGCGATTTGGTCAGGCCCAGCACGCCGGCCTTCGCGGTCGAATAGATCGAAAGGTTCGGCGTTGCGGTCATCCACGCGCTCGATGAATAATTGATGATCGCGCCACCGCCGGCGGCTTTCATGTCGGGATAGATGGCCTGCGCCGCGAAGAACTGGTGCTTCAGGTTGACGGCAATCCGGTCGTCCCAGAATTCGGGCGTGACGTCGGCGATCGTGTGCCGCTGGTCGTGCGCGGCGTTGTTGACCAGTATGGTGATCGGGCCGAGCGCCTGGCGCACCGCATCGATCGCCCGCTGCAGCGCCACGATATCGGTGACGTCGCAATGCTCGTAATGCAGCCGCGCCGCCGGCCCGATGTCGGCGATCAGCGCCCTGGCGGCGTCATCGGCGATGTCGACGAAGCCGACCTTGCAGCCCTGCTCGGCAAAGTGCCGCACGATCGATTCGCCGATGCCGCTGGCGCCGCCGGAAATGAAAACCACTTGGTCCTTGAGGCTTGGATAAATCGCATTCTTCACAGGTAGTCCTCCTGAAGGCATGCATCCTAAGGGATACGGACGAGGCTAGTCACCTGGCTAAACACTTGGCAAGTCAGCTGACAAGTCACTGCATTTCACCAGCGGATACGCGGCCATGTTCGGCGGGTGCGACGAATGCGCTCCATCATCGGGCTTTCTGCCACTTCCCGTCGGCGCCGCCTTCGTCTAGGCTTGTCGCCAACAAGACAAGAAGGCCGCTCGACGGCCAAGGGGAAGAACGCTTTGAACGGACAGGAGGGCCGGCGCATCGAGGTTGCGCGCAGCGGCGGCGAGAGTGTGCGTCGGCGCGTGCTGGCCGGCTCCTGGGTCGCGCTGTTGCTGGCGATCCTCGGCTTTCTGGTGATCTATCCGCTGCTCACGCTGCTGTTGGGCGCGCTGACCGACACCAATCCGGTGGTCGACGGTTTCAGTCTGAGCCATCTGTCGATCGCCAATTTCCTCGTCGTGCTGGCCAACCCCAACGTCGCGGAGGCGTTGATCAATACGCTGATCGCCTGCGGTGGCGGCACCCTGATCGCGGTGGTGATCGGGCTCGCGTTTTCCTGGATCGTGGTGCGCACCAACACGCCGTTCAAGGGATTTATCGCGGCCGCCAGCATCCTGCCGCTGTTCGCGCCGCCGCTGGTCGCCGGCGTGGCCTGGGCCATTCTCGGCTCGCCCAAAACCGGCCTGATCAACACCATGTTCAAGTGGATGGGATCCGACTGGCGCGTCGATTTCTATTCGATGTGGGGCCTGGTGTTCGTGTTCGGCATCTATTACGCGCCGTACGTCTACATGTTCACCTCCTCGGCGCTGCGCAACATGGATCCGAGCCTGGAGGAGGCCGCGGAAATCTCCGGCGCCAGCGCGTTGACGACCGTGTTCACGGTGACGTTTCCGCTGATCATGCCGGCGATCGTATCCGGCATGCTGCTGTCCTTCATCGTCATGCTCGGCATCTACGGCATCCCCGCGGTGCTGGGCGCGCCGACCAACATCAGCATGCTGACCACCTATATTTTCAAACTGACAAACTGGTCGCCGCCGCTCTACAACACCGCCGCCGCGGTCGCGATCATCCTGATGGTGGTGACCGGCGCGCTGGTGTTCCTGCAGCAGAAGGTGCTGAGCGGGCGCAGCTACACCACGGTGGCGGGCAAGGCCTACCGACCACGTAACCTCGACCTCGGGCCGTGGCGCTGGTTCACCTTCGGCCTCGGCATGGTCTATCTCGTGGTGGTCGTGATACTGCCATCTCTCGCGCTGATCGTGGCGGCGTTCCGCAAGTTCATGTTCATCCGCGACGTCGCCAGCCTGTTCGATATGCGGCAATATTCGCTGATGCATTTCGAGAGCATTTTCGACAATCCGCTGACGCTGCGCTCGATGTACAACGCGGTCGAGGTCGGAATCATCACCGCGGTGGTCGGCGGCGCGCTGGCCTTTGCGATCGGCTACACCATCCACCGCACCAAGGTGGGCGGCCGGCGCTCGATCGATCTGATTTCGACCCTGCCGGTGGCGATCCCCGGCCTCGTGGTCGGCGTGGCCTATCTCTGGGCCTGGATTGGGATTCCCGGCGGGCTCTACGGCACCATCTGGATCCTGGCGCTGGCCTTCATCGCGCGCTTCATGCCGGACACGGTGAAGGCGCTGTCGACCTCGTTCCTGCAGATCCACCGTGAGCTCGAGGAAGCCGCCTGGGTCTGCGGCAAGGGCATGCTCGGCACCATCAGGACCATCGTGCTGCCGCTGGCGCGGCCGGGCGTGCTGGCCGCGATGACCCTGCTGTTCGTGCTGGCGATCCGCGAGCTCGGCTCGTCGCTGTTTCTCTATACCAGCAACACCATGGTGATGTCGGTGCTGCTGCTCGACTATTACGAAGGCGGCAATCTCGGCAAGACCGCCGCCTTCAGCCTGGTGCAGACGCTGATCCTCGGCGTTCTCATCGGCGGCGCCAACTGGCTGTCGCGCGGGCAGGCTCAGGGCAGTGTTGCCCGAACGGGATAAATGGAAACCAAGGGAGGATCGGCCATGAATAAAAAGAATGTTGCCAGGATCACTGCCAGGATGACTGCAAGGTTCGTCGCCATAGCCGGCGCTGCCGGTCTCAGTCTCGGTATTGGGCTCGCGTCAGGTGCGCTACCCGCGCAGGCCCAGGAATTCGGCTCGCCCGAACTGATCGCGGCGGCGAAGAAGGAAGGCAAACTGGTGTTCTACACCGCGAATTTCGCCGAGGTCGAACAGCGCGTGATCAAGGAATTCCAGAAGCGGTTTCCCGAGATCAAGGTCGAAATGGTGCGCGCGCCCGGCGGTCAGCTCATTACCCGCGTCAAGACCGAAGCCGCCGCCGGCAAGCTGATCGCCGACGTGGTCGATCACTCCGATCGCGCGCTGATGCTACCGCTGGCCGACATGTTCCAGGACTATGCGCCGCCGAATGCCGCCGACTACAATCCGGACTCGATGGTCTCGCCGAAACTGTGGCCGCGCGCGACGGTGGTCTGGTCGATCGCCTACAACACGGAACTGGTGAAGAATCCGCCGAAGAGCTGGATGGACCTGACCAAGCCGGAATACGACAAGATGACCGGGCAGGTGTTCGCGCGGTCCGGCGGAACCACCTGGACCCGCATCATGTTCGAGCGCCAGGTGCTGGGCGAGGATTACTGGAAGAAGCAGGCGTCGACCCATCCGGTTCTCTATCCATCGGGCGCGCCGATGGCGGATTCGCTGGTGCGCGGCGAGGTCGCGATGGGCCCCTTGCTCTACAATGCGATCTATCCGAAGCAGAAGGACGGCGCGCCGATCAAGATATTCTTCCCGCCGGAGGGAACACCGGCCAATCCCTATGCCACCGGGATTCCCAAGACCGCCGCCAATCCCAATGCCGCAAAACTGTTCATGAACTGGTGCCTGTCGAAGGAGGGGCAAACCTTCATGATCAAGGAGCTCGGCAATCTGACCTCGCTCAAGGTGGCGCCGTTCTATCCCGAGGGTTTTGATCCCAACGTGGTCAAGGTCTGGTTCCCGAAGTTTGAGGAATATACCAAGCTGCACGAGCCGTGGGTGGCCGAATGGGACAAGACCTTCGGATACCGCCAGTGACCGTCGCGTTCATGAGACGGATGACGTCATGACGGCGACCCTCGACGTCACCGACCTGCGCAAGCAGTTTCCGATCGGCCGGCCGGCCGTCGACGGCGTCAGCTTCGCCGTGCCGGCCGGCGAGATCGTGGTGCTGCTCGGCCCTTCCGGCTGCGGCAAGACCACCACCCTGCGCTGCGTCGCCGGGCTCGAGCATCCGACCGGCGGCGACATCAGCATCGCCGGAAACCTGGTGTCGTCGCCCGGGCGCGGCGTCATGGTGCCGCCTCGCTCGCGCGACCTCGGTATGGTGTTCCAGTCCTACGCGGTGTGGCCGCACATGACTGTCCGGCAGAACGTGATCTATCCGTTGAAGCACCGCAAGATCGCGCGCGCCGAGGCCCGCCGCAAGGTCGACGAGGTGCTGGCGCTGGTGGGGCTGACGGAATACGCCGACCGGCCTGTGGTGGCGCTGTCGGGCGGGCAGATGCAGCGCGTCGCGCTGGCGCGCAGCATCGTGTACCGGCCGCAGCTGTTGCTGCTCGACGAGCCCTTGTCGAACCTCGATGCGAAATTGCGGTTGCGGCTGCGCGACGATCTCAGGGTCATCCTCAAGCAGACCGGCATGACCGCGCTCTACGTCACCCACGACCAGGCCGAAGCGGTGGTGCTCGGCGACCGCATCGGGGTGATGCGCGACGGCAAGCTGCTGCAGATCGGCACGCCGGACCAGATCTATAACCGGCCGGCCGACCTGTTCGTCGCCAACTTTACCGGTGCCACCAACGAACTGACCGGCACGCTGGTCGGGCGCAACGGCGAATTCGGCGTGGTCGATTTCGGCGGCGGGCACTCTGGCGAGGCGGCACTGCTGCAGTCGCTCGATACAGGCGACAAGGTGCGGATCGCGTTGCGGCCGGAAGCCATCGGGCTCGGCAGAAGCGATGGCGTCAACGCGTTTCCCGCGCGCGTGGTCGATCGCCGCTATCAGGGCACCCAGACCGTGTACGACGTCGATCTGTTCGGCTGCCGGCTGGAGGCGCTCGAACTCGGCACCGCCGCACGGCATCAGGTCGGAGTCGAAACCACGGTGTCGTTGCCGCGCGAGGGGTGCTGGGCGTATCGCGATATCGGGGCATCGACGTACGAGTAGGGTGGCTACAGGAACGAACGGCGTCAGAAGTAGCTGCCACAATCAAAACTTGTCGTCGCCGGCTTGACCTGGCGATCCAGTACGCCGCGGCTTCTCGGTGTATTTCAAACGTCTCTGGAATACTGGGTCGCCCGGTCAAGTGCCGGGCGATGACAGCGGTGCTTGTTCGGGCGGGTCGCCTCACTTCGCAACCTTGCTCGCATCCATCTTGATGGTGGGATCCAGCAGCTTGCTGGTGAAGGCGCTTTCCACCGCGAACGGCTTTTCCATGCCGAGATATGTCTGCACCAGGTCGTAGTCCTTCTGCATCCGGCCTTCGTCGATCCAGCCCAGCCCCTTCGTCGTGGTGAATTCGTCCGCCATCAGGTATTTGATGCGGCCCCACTGCTGCAGTTGCTCCTCGCGGTCGAGGCCGGTGACCTGGTCGAGCAGCGCTTTCAGGCAGGGCTCGAAGTCGGCGACGCACGCGGCGTAGGCCTTCTGTGTGATGCGGACGAAATCCTCCGACAGTTTTGGGTTCTTCTGCAGGAACGCGCCGTTGACGATCAGCGAGTTGCCGTAGGCATTGAGCCCGATGTCCTTCCAGTTCAGCGAACCGAGGTCGCTGCCGAATTCCCTGAGCTTCAGGTCGTGCGAGTTGTAGAAGTCGCTGATGATCTCGACGGTGCGGCTCTTCAGCGCCGCCGATTTCGCGGTCGGGCCGACATTGACGAAGGAAACCGAATCCGGCGCGATCCCGGCGGCTTTTGCGAAGGCCGGCCACATGACGCGGGAAGCGTCGCCGGGCGGATTGCCGATCTTGCGGCCGGCAAAATCCTTCGGGCCATTCACGCCATAGCTCTTGAGCCAATAGAAGGTCTGGCCGGTATTGGCATAGATGCTCATCAGCGCGACGGCGTCGGCGCCCTTGCTGCGGGCCACCAGCATGGTCGCGAGGTCGGAAATCCCGAACGGCGCGCCGCCCGACCCCACCTTGAGCGAAGAGACGCCCGAGCCCTTGCCGACCTCGATGCTGAGATCGATGCCGGCCTTCTCGTACCAGCCCTGCGCCTTGGCGTAATAGAACGGGGAGTGGTCTGCGGCCGGCGTCCAGTTCAGGATCAGGCTGATGCTCTGGCCGGCATGTGCGGAGAGGGTTGAGGCGATGAGGGCGAGAGTTGCTGCTGCGGTCCTGAGACTTTTCATCGTCACTCCTGTTCGAGAAGAGAACCGTCATTGCGAGGAGCACTTGCGACGAAGCAATCCATTCTTTCTTCACGTTGAGAAATGGATTGTTTCGCTTTGCTCGCAATGACGTTGAGATAGCTCACGCGCTCGGCCCCAGGCCGAGGCTCGCGTAGATCCGCCTTGCATAGGCGCCGAATTCGTCCGTGGTCTTGATCGGCAGCGTGCGCGGAAACGGCAGATCAATCGGAAAGTATTCCGCCATGCGCGCCGGGCCCGCGGTGAGCACGGCGCAATGCGAGGCCAGGAACACGGCCTCCTGGATGCTGTGGGTGACGAAGATGATGGTCTTGCCGCTTTCGCGCCAGATCCGCAGCATTTCCAGATTCATCTGCTCGCGGGTCAGGGCATCGAGCGCGCCGAACGGCTCGTCCATCAGGATCAGTTTGGGGTCATGGATGAAGGCGCGCGCGATCGCGGTGCGCTGCTGCATGCCGCCGGACAATTGCTGCGGATACTTGTCCTCGAAACCGGCGAGGCCAACCAGGTTGAGCAGGTCGCGGGCGCGGGCGCGGGCGGCCTTCATCGGCAGGCCGACGATCTCGGCGGGCAGCAGCACGTTGTCCAGAATGGTCCGCCATTTCAGCAGGAGCGCCTGCTGGAACACCATGCCGATGTCGCGGCCGGGATCGAACGGGGTCTTGGCATTGCCGATCTGGATGGTGCCGCCATCGGCCTCGTGCAGCCCCGCCAGGATCTTGAGCACCGTGGTCTTGCCGCAACCGGACGGGCCGACCAGCGAGATCAGCTCGCCTTCCGCGACGTCCATCGTGACGTCGGAGACGGCGAGGAACTCCGCGCCGCCCGAGCGGTAGACCTTGCGGACGTTGCGCAGCCTGATGAACGGTTCCTGCTGCGCCGTCATGCCAGCCATTTCTCCAGATTGGCGCTGACAAAACCGTCATCGCTGAGATCGGCGTGCTCGTTGCAGACGCGGTCGATCTCGTGCAACTGGCCCGGGCTCAGCCCCTCGGCCGGATCGAGGCACCAGATGCCTTCCAGCAACCCCTGCCGCCGCAGCACCTCGTGACAGCCGGCGATGCAGCCATGGAAATCGTTGGCGACGTCGAAGAACGCGCTGTTGCAGTCGGTGACGCGGGCGTCGAGGGCGAGCAGGTCGGCGGGCACCGTGTCCTTGCCGCGCGCGGCCTTGCACATCTCGAACTGCTTGATCGCGCTGGCGGTCCAGACCGACCAGTGGCCGAGCAGGCCGCCACGGAAATACGTACGCGTCGTGACGCCGTTGTCGCGCAGGTCGAACGGCAGCGTGAGATCGAGCAGGATGTGATCGTCATTGCCGGTGTAGAGCGCGACGCGGTCAAGCGCGCCGGCGGCGCAGACGCCGCGCAGCACGTCGAGCGTGCGATAGCGGTTGAACGGTGCGATTTTGATCGCGATGACGTTGTCGATCAGGGCAAAGCGCCGCCAGAAATCGGCGCTGAGGATGACGCCGCCGACCGCCGGCTGCAGGTAGAATCCGACCAGGGGAATTTCGCGGGCTACCGCTTCGCAATGGGCGATGATGTCGTCTTCGGAAGCCGATTTCATCGCGGCCAGACTGAGCAACCCCGCATGGTAGCCGATGCCGCGGGCGATGCCGGCTTCCGCGATCGCCTGCCGGGTGGGGCCGGCGAGGCCCGCGACCAGCGCGAGGGGGCGTTTGGTCCAGGCCGCCGCAGTTTCCGCCGCCAGTTCGAGGACCGGCCGGTAGAGGCCGACCTCGCGGATCGCGAACTGCGTGGTATGGACTCCGACCGCAAGGCCGCCAGCGCCGGCGTCGATGTAATAACGCGTCAGCGCGCGCTGATGGACTATGTCGAGTGCGCGATCGGCATCGAGCGCCAGCGGATGCGCCGGGATAACCGTGCCGTCGGCAATCAGGCGCCGCACCTCTGAAATCATCCGGCTATGATGCATGGCGCTAATCCCTATCCAAATTCCGGGCCGACGACGGCGAACGGCTGCTCCGCCGGCTTGGTGTTGGCACGTCCGAACCGCATACGCTGAAACGGGCGCTCGATTTTCCAACCGGCGCCGGTGAGGCCCGCAAGGAACGCTTGCTGGGTATGAACGGCATCGATCAACCAGGGTCCCGCTTCGGAGCGAACGACGGAATCGACCAGCGCCAGCGCGCGATCCGGGCGGTTGGCGAACAGCGGGCCGATATGCCGGGCCGTGCGGCCGTCGCGGACCAGCGCAACCGCTTCGCCATTCGACAGCAGCCGGGAGCCGGGACGCCCGGCAAACTCCGCCAGCAGCGCGCTGCGATCGAAGCCCATCGCGCCGATATCCCGCGCGACCAGTTGGACGAGGTCGCCGGTCACGAGCGACCTGTCAGCGCCAGCGATCGCAGGTTCCGCACTCTCCAACCGCAGCCGTCGAAGCTGCAATGTCGGCGTGAAACCGAGGGGACCATAGACCCCGGCGCCGGCCGGGGTGGCATCAAGCCAGCAGGTCAGGCCCTGCTTGGCTGCGACGTTGAGACAGCCATCGACCAGTTTGGTCGCGAGGCCGCGGCGGCGCCAGCTTTCGGTGACCAGCACCATGCTGATCCAGGCATTTCCGCTGGAATAGGGCAGCAGCGCCGCGGTTGCCACCAGCCGGCCGCCGGGATCGCGCACGCCGAACACGATCCCTTCCTTCAGGAAAAAGCGCCAGTCGGCCTCGTTCTGGTTCCAGTGGGTTTCCGTCGACAGCACGAGCCCGCCGGGGGCGTCGTCGGGACCCAGTCGAACGATGGCGATGTCATCAGTATCGTCCATCGCGGACCTCGTATTTGGTGGGCTTGCCGAGGCTCGGCATGGCGCGCGCAACCCAGTCCGCGGTCCAGGTGATCAGCTGTCGGGTATCGACCACCGGCAGCCCGAACAGTTTCACCGCCTGGGATGTATCGGTCAGCCATGCCGTCGGCTGTTCGGTGCCGACGATGACAGGCGCGCGCCCGAGCCGGGCGCCGAGCTCGGCGGCGAGATCGCGCACGGCTAGGATCTCGTGGCCGCTGACATTGATCGGTGAGGTGGGCGTGTCGCAATGCGCGAGGCAGCGCAGCGCCTGTGCCGCGGCATCGCCCTGCCAGATGAAATTAACATGGCCGAGGCTGACGTCGATCGGCTTGCCCTGCAGGATTTTTGTCGCGATGTCGTGCAGCACGCCGTAGCGCATGTCGATCGCGTAGTTCAGGCGGAACAGCCGGCCCGGCGTCGAGAATTTGCGCGAAAAATATTCGAACATGCGCTCGCGCCCGACGCAGGACTGCGCATATTCGCCGGGCGGATCGGGCGCAAGGTTCTCGTCGGCGCCCTTGCCCACGACCGGCACGAAGGGATAGACGCAGCCGGTCGAGAATGCCACGATTCTCGAAGTTGAGAAGGCCTGCGCCACCAGCGCAGGGACGTGGGCGTTCATGGCCCAGGTCAGCGACAGGTCGCCCTCCGCGCCGAATTTCCGGCCGGCCATGAAGATGATGTTTTTGGCTTGCGGCAGCATCTTGATGGCGGCTTCATCGAGCAGGTCGCAGTTCAGCGTCTCGATGCCGCGGGCCTCCAGCCATGCCTTCACATCGGGATCGCTGAAGCGCGCGACGCCGATCACGCGGCGGCCGGGCAGGGCGGCTTTGGCGAGGCCGGCCAGCGTCGGTCCCATCTTGCCGGCGACGCCGAGAATCATGATGTCGCCATCGACTTTGGCGAGGTCGTCGATCAGCGCTTGGCTCGGCCGGCACAACAGCTCGTCCAGGGCGGCGATATCGGGAATGGTTTCCGGCAGCGTGTCGCGCGTCAGCAGCATGGTTGTTTCCAGATCGATCTATTGCAGCCGCACATCCTTGACCACGAACAGCCGTTCGAGGCCAAGCACCAGGCCGTAAAGCGCGACCCCGATCAGGGTCAAGAGCACCACCGCCATCACCATGGCGGGGGTGTCGAGCGAGGACTGCACCTGGATCATCAGGTAGCCGAGCCCACGCTCGGAGGCGATGAACTCGCCGACGATGGCGCCGGCGACTGCGAGGATGGCGCCGACCTTCATGCCGGAGAAGACGTAAGGCAGCGCGCCCGGCAGCTGTATTTTTCTGAACAGGGTCCAGCGCGAGCCGCGCAGCGATTTGACGAGATCCAGCAGGTCCGGTTCTACCTCGCTCAGGCCTCGCGCCGTGGTGAGCAGGATCGGGAAGAAGCAGATCGAGAAGGCGATCAGGATGTTCGGAAAGATGCCGTAGGAGAACCAGACGATGAACAGCGGCCCCAGTGCCACCTTCGGGATCATGTTCAGCGTCACGAACAGCGGCAGCAGCGCAAGGCTGAGCAGCGGCGACCAGCAGAACAGCACCGCCAGCGTGACGCCGACGAAGGCGCCGAGCGCGAAGCCGCCGAGGATTTCGGCCGTCGTCACCGCGAGGTTGGAAAGCCAGGCATATTTCGCCGAGGTCAGCGTCGCCAGCGTGGCCAGCGGCGAGGGCAGCACGAATTTCGGAACCTGAAAGGCGTCGACCAGCACCTGCCACAGCACGATCACGGCAAGATGCACGATCACGATGATCGCAACCGAGCGGGCCGATCGCAGTCCGTCGCTGGACACTGGGTGCTCCCTTCGGAGTTCCACCGGAATGTGGAACGGGTTTCAGTCTATCGGGGTCCGGAACAGGTTTCAACCAGTTGGTTGATTAAAGCACGAACTTGTCGTTGCCCGGCTTGACCGGGCGATCCAGTACGCTGCGGCGTCTCGGCTGAACATGACGGCCTCTGGAATACTGGGTCGCCCGGTTAAACCGGGCGATGACACAGGTGGTTGCGTGCGCGGTGCGCTCCCCGCAATTACAGCGGTGTGTGTGCAAGCACTCACGGCCGCAATGACTGCATCACGAGATCGACGACGTGCTTGCGGCGGGCGCGCCGCTCGGATGGGCTGGAGAGATCCTTGCCGAAGATCGCCGACAGCGTCGGCGTATTGGAAAAGAAGAAATAGCTGAGGCCCGCGATCGAGATGTAGAGGTGCACCGCATTGATCCCCTTGCGGAAAACCCCTGAGCGCACGCCGTCGGCCAGGATGTGGGAGACCATGCTGACCAGCGGCGAATGCATCGCCTCGAGTTTTCGGGAGCCGCGCACATGGCGCGCGCCGCCGCGGTTCTCGTCGTTCAGGAGCACGATGAAATCGGGATGGGCGGCGAGGTGGTCGAAAGAGCTTTCGATCAGCTTCTTGATCGCCCGCTCCGGCGCCAGCCCTTCCAGATTGAGCTTGCGCTCCTGGGTCCGGATTTCCTCGTAGACCCATTCCAGCACGGCGAGGTAGAGCGCGTCCTTGTCGCCGAAGTAATGATAGACCAGCTGCTTGTTGACGCCGGCCCGGGCGGCGATCTCGTCGACCCTGGCGCCGGCCAGTCCGTTCCTTGCAAACTCGCGCCGCGCCGCCGTCAGCAGTTTCCTGCGCGTGGCGGCGGGATCGCGGCGCTGCGGCTTTGTGCCGCCTGATCTAATTTTGGGCATTTCCAACCAGATAGTTGACAATACGGTTCGTCCCTTGTTGCATTGGTAAACGCGCCGGAGCTTGAGGACAAGGCCATGGGCCGCAGTACAAGGAGAGTTGCGATGAAGTGCTTTGGGATTGCCTGTGTGGCGCTGGCCCTCGTTGCGCCCGCCGTTCCCGCCGGCGCCGGCGAAGCTGTCAATTTGATCCTGAACTGGGCGCCGACCGCGGACCATTCGCCGTTCTATTACGCCAAGGCGCAGGGCTGGTACGAGAAGGCCGGCATCGACCTCACCATCGAGGTCGGCAAGGGCTCCGGCGTCTCCTCGCTCAAGGTCGGCTCCGGCGGTTCGCCGTTCGGCATCGCCGATCTCGCCACCACGCTGGTGGCGAAGGGCAAGGGCGCCGACGTGGTGGCGCTGATGAGCATCTATGCCAATACCGGGCAGACCTTCTACTGGCTGAAGAGCTACGGCGTGAACGGCGCCAAGGATTTTCCCGGCCACAAGATCGGCAACCCGCCCGGCGACGCCTCGCGGGTGATGTGGCCGGCCTTCGCCAAGGCCGCCGGCATCGCGC
>JAZJYY010000139.1:0-3361 GCA_040390145.1 Pseudomonadota bacterium | reverse complement strand
GATTTCCGACCTCGGCGATGTTCACCTTTCACGACATGATCGTGCCGGTGCTGCGCCGCATGGCCGGCCTGCCGCCGCGCTCCGATGCCAAGGTGTTCGCCAAAGTTCCGGTGCGGATATCAAGCGAACTCGGCCGCACCGAATTCGTCATGGTGTCGCTGGTCGAGGGCGATGACGGCCTGATCGCCTATCCCTCCGGCAAGGGGTCTGGCGCCATCACCTCGTTCGCGCAGGCCGACGGGTTCTTGAAGATCGATGCATTGGCCGACCAGATGCCGTCAGGCACCGATGCCGAGGTCACGCTGTTCACGCCGCATGTGCGGGTGCCGGATCTCGTGATCGTCGGCAGCCATTGCACCGGGCTCGATCTCGTCACCGCGCCGCTGGCGCGCGCGGGTCTGGTGGTGCGCTCGATCGCGGTCGGCAGTCTCGGCGGCCTCGCCGCGGCCAAGCGCGGCGAATGCGATTTTGCGCCGATCCACCTGTTCGATGAAAAGACTGAAAGCTACAACACGCCGTTTCTCGCCGCCGGGCTCGAACTGGTGCCGGGCTGGCGCCGCATGCAGGGCATCGTATTTCGTGCCGGCGACACGCGTTTCGAAGGCCTCAGCGCAGAGGATGCGGTGCGCGCCGCGCTGGCCGACCCCGCCTGCATCATGGTCAACCGTAACCAGGGCGCCGGCACCCGCATCCTGATCGACCGGCTGCTCGGCGATGTCAGGCCCGACGGCTACTGGAACCAGCCGAAGTCGCACAACGCGGTCGCAGCCGCCGTGGCGCAGGGCCGCGCCGACTGGGGCATGACCATCGCGCCGGTGGCGCATGCCGCGGGTCTCGGGTTCATTCCGTTCGCCGAGGAGCATTATGATTTTGCATTGGTGACCGCGCGCAAGCATAGGCCGGCGGTGCAGGCGTTTTTGCAGGCGCTGGCGTCGGACGAAGGGCGTGCGGCGTTGATGAAGGCGGGATTCAGGCCGGTGTAATTTCTTACCCTCCCCTGGAGGGGGAGGGTCGCTCGCGCTCGACGATGCGCAGCATCGTCCGACGCGAGCGGGGTGGGGTGATCTATCCGCGAGCGAAATGCCGAGAAAGGACCATCGCAATACCGCCTGCGATGATGGACTGCCACCCCACCCCGATCGCCCCTCCCCCTCCAGGGGAGGGTAAGGAGAGCCCGCCCCTACACAAACGCCATGCCGCCGTTCAGCATGATGGTCTGCCCGGTCATGTAGTCGTTGCCGAGCACCATCAGCACCGCCTGCGCGACTTCGTCCGCCCGTCCCATCCGCCCCAGCGGGATGCGGGCCGCCAGTTCCGAGCGGCCGCGCATCATGGCGGTCTCGATCAGCGAGGGCGCCACCGCATTCACCGTGATGCCCTCCTTGACCAGCCGTGACGCGTAGCCGCGCGTCAGTCCTTCCATGCCGGCCTTCGACGCATTGTAGTGCACGCCGATCGCGCCGGCGCCGCGTCGGCGCCTGACGAGATGTTGACGATGCGGCCCCATTGTTTGGCCCGCATGCCGGGCAGCACGGCCTGGGTGCAGAGGAACGCGGATCTCAGGTTGACGGTGATGGTGGCATCGAACTCGGCTTCGGTCAGTTCATCGATGTTTCGAACGATCGCGATGCCGGCATTGTTGACGAGAATGTCGATCGGGCCCAGCGCGAACGCGGCATGATCGACCATCTCGGCGACGGAAGCGGCCTGTGAGACGTCGGCCGCCACCGCGATCGCGCGGCCGCCCTTGTCCTTGATGCCGGCCACCACCGCGTCGGCTTTCGCGGATCGCTCGAGGTAATTGACGGCCACGGCGGCGCCGGCGTCGGCCAGCGCTATTGCAATCGCGGCGCCAATGCCGCGCGAGCCGCCCGTCACCAGCGCGACGTGGCCGTTCAGATCGGGTATGACGGTCATGATCGAAGTCTCCGCTTGCGGTGAATCAGCCTCCGTCCAGCGCCGCCAGCCGCTCGGCTTCGGCGATGTCGTCCATGGTGTTGGCGTTGAAGAAGGGATCGAGTTCATCGACCTGCCATTCCACCGTGGCGAGCCTGTAGCGCGCGGTCCAGCGGTCGATCTTGCGGATGTCCTCCACGACCAGCGCGTGGCGAAGTTCTTCGCGCAGCGCCACGCTCCACAATCCGATCACCGGATGCGACTGGCCGTCGGAGGCGGCGACCGCGAGCTGCGCATCCTCCGCGGCGCGCGCCGCATGCAGCCGCGCGACCAGGTCGCGCGGCAGGAACGGGCAATCCGCCGCGGCGCTCAGCATCCACGCAATATTGGGACGGTTGGCCGCGGCCCAGTCGAGCGCGGCCAGAATGCCGGCGAGCGGTCCGGGAAAATCGGCGACGCCGTCTGGAATGACGGGCAGCCCAAACGCCGCAAACCGCGCCGGATCGCCATTGGCGTTGAGGATCAGCCCGTCGCATTGCGGCGCCAGCCGTGCGATCACGCGATCCAGAATCGTGCGGCCAGCAATCTGGCGCATCGGCTTGTCGCCGCCGCCCATCCGCCGCGCGAGACCGCCGGCGAGCAATACGCCCGGAGTTTCAATCTTCACCTTCACCGCCCTTGCGTTTGTGCCGTGCGGATTCCTCGGCGACGAAAGCGAGGTTCTGGTCGTAGACGATGCGCTCCTGGCCCGCCAGCGCGATGAAGCGCTTGCCCTTGGCGCGGCCGACCAGCGTCAGCCCGACCTGCCGCGCGAGATCGACGCCCCAGGCCGTAAAGCCCGAACGCGACACCAGAATGGGGATGCCCATCCGCACCGTCTTGATGATCATCTCGGAGGTCAGCCGTCCCGTGGTGTAGAGGATCTTGTCGGCGGGATCGACGCCGTGGCGGAACATCCAGCCGGCGATCTTGTCGACCGCGTTGTGGCGGCCGACATCCTCGGTGTAGCAGACCGGCTCGCCTTGCCGGCACAGCACGCAGCCATGGATTGCGCCGGCCTCGAGGTAGAGCGAGGGCATGGTGTTGATGGCGTGCGTCATCTGGTAGAGCCAGGAGGTGCGCAGCTCCGCCTTCGGCAGCGCGACGCTTTCGACGGCCTCCAGCAGGTCGCCGAACGCGGTGCCCTGGGCGCAGCCCGAGGTCTGCGTGCGCTTCTTCAGCTTGGCTTCGAAGTTGGTGTGGTGCTCGGTGCGCACCACGACCACCTGCAGATCGTCGTCATATTCGACCTCGGTGACGACGTCGTCGTATTTCAGCATGTTCTGGTTGAGCAGATAGCCGAGCGCGAGATATTCGGGGTAATCGCCGATCGTCATCATGGTGACGATCTCCTGCGCGTTCAGATACAGTGTCAGCGGCCGTTCCACCGGCACGTTGATCTCGACGCTGGCCCCGGTCTGGTCGG
>JAZJYY010000138.1:0-12947 GCA_040390145.1 Pseudomonadota bacterium | reverse complement strand
GGATCACATTGGCCGCGATGATGAGGTTCTCGTAGATGAATTCGGCGCGCAGCGTATTGTTGGCGACGATGCCGCCGACCTTCGCTGCCGCCAGAAACACCGCTTGCGGGCGCGCTTTGGCGAACCAGGAAAACACCGCGGCCTGATCGCGCAGATCGACTTCGCCGCGCTTGACCGTCAGCAGTTCGGCATCTTCCTGCGCCAGCCGGCGCACCAGCGCGCCGCCGACCATGCCCCCATGGCCGGCAACGAAGACGGTCTTGCCCTTCAGCTCAAACGGGGTTTTTGCCATTGGCGACCTCCCGCCGTGCAATCGCGAGATCGCCCGCCACCATTTCGCTGACCAGCTGCGCGAACGTCGTCTTCGGCTTCCAGCCGAGCTTGTCGCGCGCCTTGCTGGCGTCGCCGACCAGCAGATCGACCTCGGTGGGACGGAAATAGGCCGGATCGATGCGAACCAGCGTCTTGCCGGACTTGCGGTCAACGCCGGTTTCATCGACGCCCTCGCCGCGCCATTCGATACCACGGCCGAGTTCGGCGAATGCCAGCTCGACGAATTCGCGCACCGAGCGCGTCTCACCGGTCGCCAGCACGAAATCGTCAGGCGCATCCGCCTGCAAGATCCTGTACATGCCCTCGACATAATCCCGCGCATGCCCCCAGTCGCGCTTGGCGCTGAGATTGCCGAGATAGAGGGTGTCCTCGAGCCCGGTCTCGATGCGGGCGACGCTGCGCGTGATCTTGCGGGTCACGAAGGTTTCGCCGCGGATCGGGCTTTCATGATTGAACAGGATGCCGTTCGAGGCATACATGCCGTAGGCCTCGCGGTAGTTCACCGTGATCCAGTAACCGTAGAGCTTGGCGACGCCATAGGGCGAGCGCGGATAGAACGGCGTGGTCTCCTTCTGCGGAACCTCCTGGACCAGGCCGTAGAGTTCGGAGGTGGAGGCCTGATAGAACCGGGTCTCCTTTTCCATGCCTAGAATCCGGATTGCCTCGAGCAACCGCAGCACGCCGATCCCGTCGGCATTGGCGGTATATTCCGGACTTTCGAAGCTGACGCCGACATGACTCTGCGCCGCGAGATTGTAGATCTCGGTCGGCCGGATCTGCTGCATCAGCCGGATCAGGTTGGTCGAATCCGTCATATCACCGTAATGCAGCAGGAATGGCACGTTGCCGGCATGCGGGTCTTCATAGAGATGGTCAATGCGCGCGGTGTTGAACGAGGACGATCGCCGCTTGATGCCGTGCACGGTATAGCCGAGGCCGAGCAGATATTCCGCGAGATAGGCGCCGTCCTGGCCGGTAATGCCGGTAATCAGCGCAACGCGCCGTTTTGAATCCTGAACCGTCATGTTCACCTCAACAACGCGCCGGAGCTCCCTGACGGCAGCCCAACGTCACAAAATCGCAGTATATCGCGCTGGACCGGCTAGTCGTTTTCGGTCCCGGGGGACGCAAGCCGGACGGACCAAACCCCTATCATGCCTCGCTTCGATGAGGCAAATCGTGTGTCGACCAACGACACACTCTCCCGGGATGTGTGCAGGACACCCCCATGCAACGGGATTTATCCGGGAGCGGTGAAAGTGTAATGGGATTCCGGCAACAAAATAGCGGCTGAGCCCGTGCCGTTGCCCGGGCGTATTGAAAAGATGCGCCCGCGACCGGAATATGCTCGGCTCGCGCCTCGCTGCCGGCCCCGCATGTGGCGAAAACAGGGAAGGAAATCGACTTGCTCGAAAAAAACAAAGCTGCGCGCACGACCTCGGCCAAGGCGGAGCGGCGAGCCGACATGATGGAGCAGATACTGGATGCCGCGGAGTTTCTCTTTTCGAGACACGGACTTTATGGAGTCACGTTGAAGGACGTCGCAACACGCATCGGCGTGCATCATACCCTGATCAACTATTACTTCGAGGACAAGAAGAAGCTGTTCGACGCCGTGTTTGCCCGACGCGCGGTGATAACGAGTGAGCGGCGCATGCGGTTACTTGACGAGTATGATCGGGCAACCGGAGGCAAGCCTTCGGTTGAGGGAGCGCTGCGTGTATTCCTGGACAGTGACCTCGATCTTTACATCGAGGGCGGCGAAAGCTGGAGGAACTACGGCGCCCTCGGCGCGCAAGTGGCGAACACGCCGGAATGGGGGGCCGAATTGATGGACCGGCATTTTGATCCGGTGGTTTTGCGACTGATCGGTCTGCTCAAGAAGGCGCTTCCGGATTGTGCGGAGCAGGACATTTTTTGGGGATATCACTTCGTGACCGGCTCACTGATGCTCACGCTGGCGCGAACCGGTCGCATCGATAAACTCTCGGAAGGCTTGTGCAAGTCGAGTGACTACGCTGCCGTAAAGGAGCGAATGGCGACGTTCATGGCGGCCGGGTTTCTGGCCCTGTGCACGCGTGGAAAAAGCCCGGCAAGCGCCTGAAAGAGCCTTGCGCTGGGGAATGTCTTGTGAATATGGTTCACTCACCAGTGAGCTAACAATAATACAACACAGTGGGGATACCGGGAGGACTGCGTACAGATGAAGCTGTATCGCGTAGCGATCGCGAGCGCCGTCGGGCGAATTCATGCCGACCGGTTCGGGCGGCAATAAATCAGTGGTCTTACCGGCGAAACATATCAGCGTGGCCAACGCAGCGCGTGCAGCTGACGTGATCGCCGAAGACGCCCCCCTCGGACGTGTGGCCGCATTGCATTGCGGGATCGGGTCGGCTAGCTCAAAACAATCCGTTCAGCCCAGAAAGCCGGCACGACGTGCGCTGGTGAGAAATGGGCTGAGATCGTGGCTGGGAAGTTGTAATTTCGAAGAAGAAATGCGTGCCGGAAGCACAGGTCTGGGCGCGAGCGGTTGCCGTCATCTTCGGAGACGGTTCTCGTTCAGGGAGTAAACGGTTAGGTCCAACGCGGAGGAAGTCCATGAGAAAAACACTTGCGAAGAAACTTGCCACGGCAGCACTCGCGCTGTCCGTACTCGGCGTTACCGCCCTGCCGTCGATGGCGCAGGAGACGGTCAAGATCGCCTATATCGATCCGTTGTCGGGCGGCGGCGCCAGCATTGGCGAAATCGGCCTGAAGACCTTCCAGTTCCTCGCCGAGGAGTTGAATGCCAAGGGCGGCATTCAGGGCAAGAAGGTCGAGATCGTCGCTTTCGACAACAAGACCAACCCGCAGGAAAGTCTGATCCAGGCCCAGAAGGCCATCGATCAGGGCATCCGGTTCCTGACCCAGGGCAACGGTTCGTCGGTGGCCGGCGCGCTGACGGATTTCGTTTCGAAATACAACGAGCGCAATCCCGGCAAGGAAGTTCTCTATTTCAACTACGCCGCGGTTGACCCCGTCCTCACCAACGAAAAATGCAGCTTCTGGCATTTCCGCTGGGATGCCAATTCCGACATCAAGATGGAAGCGCTCACCAACTACATGAAGACCGCGACGGCCATCAAGAACGTCTACCTGATCAATCAGGATTACTCGTTCGGCCAGTCCGTTCGCACCACCGCCAAGAAGATGCTGGCTGAGAAGCGGCCGGACATCAAGATTGTCGGCGACGAATTGCATCCGCTGCTGAAGGTCACGGATTTCGCTCCCTATATCGCCAAGATCAAGGCATCGGGCGCGGACACCGTGGTAACCGGCAATTGGGGCCAGGATTTCGCGCTGCTGCTGAAGGCCGCGGCCGACGCCGGGCTCAAGGTCAGTTGGTATACCTATTACGCCGGCGGCACCGGCGGCCCGACCGCGGTCAAGCAGGCCAACCTCAACCATCAGGTGTTCCAGATCACCGAAGGCATCGCCAACCTCGACCACAAGCCGTCGCAGGAGTTCGAAAAGGCGCTCCGCGCCAAGTACGACTTCAGCCTGTTCTACCCCCGCGCCGTCAACCAGATGCGCATGCTGGCGGCGGCCGCCGACAAGGCCAAGTCGATCGATCCGGTCAAGGTCGCGCTCGCCCTGGAAGGCATGGACTACGAAGTGTTCAACGGCGGCAAGGGCAACATGCGCAAGGACGACCACCAGTTCTTCCAGCCGATCTATATTTCCTCGCTCGGCGATCGCACCGCAAAGGAGCCGTTCGAAGAGGAAAAGACCGGCTGGGGCTGGAAGCTCGTCGCCAAGATCGATACCCCCCAGACCATGCTGCCGACCACTTGCAAGATGGAACGGCCGAAGTAAGCATTCACGCGTAACCCGTCCGCCCCGAGTCTTCGGGGCGGACGTCCCTTATCCCCCAGGCGGTGCGCCGTGCTTGAACTGATCGTCATCTCCACGCTGAACGGTGTTCTGTTCGGCATGCTGCTGTTTCTGATGGCGAGCGGGCTCACCGTCATCTTCAGCATGCTCGGCGTACTCAACTTCGCGCATGCCAGCTTCTACATGCTCGGCGCGTTCTTCGGATTTCAGATCAGCCGGTGGTTCGGCTTCTGGCCCGCGCTGGTGATCGCGCCCGTGCTGGCGGGCGCAATCGGCGCCGCCGTCGAGCGCTACGGCCTGCGCCGCGTCCACAAGAACGGCCATGTCGCCGAGCTGCTGTTCACGTTCGGGCTGGCGTTTGCGATCGAGGAAGTCGTGCAGATCATCTGGGGCAAGAGCCCGGTGGATTTCCGCGTGCCGCCATTGCTCGATTTCCCGGCCTTCACGATCTTCTCGACCAATTACCCCGCCTACAAGATGTTCATGCTGCTGGTGTCGATCGTGATCTTCGGCGCCCTGCTGGTCACGCTCAAGAAGACCCGGATCGGCCTGATCGTTCAGGCGGCGCTGACCCACCCGCACATGGTCGGTCACCTCGGCCACAACGTCGGACGCATCTTCATGCTGGTGTTTGGTGTCGGCACCGCGCTCGCCGCGGTCGCCGGCGTCATCGCCGGTCCCGCGCTGGTGACGCAGGCCAACATGGCCGGACTGCTGGGACCGATCCTGTTCGTGGTGGTGGTGGTCGGCGGACTGGGGTCACTTCCCGGCGCCTTCGTCGCCTCGCTGCTGATCGGCCTGGTGCAGACCTTCGCGGTATCGATGAACGGCTCGTTGTCCGGCGCCTTCGGCCCGCTCAGCCCCGATTATGCGGCGACCTGGCTCGCCGATATCTGGAACGTGACGATTGCCCAGATTGCGCCGATCATGCCTTACCTGTTGCTGGTCCTGATCCTGATCTTCCGCCCGATGGGCCTGCTCGGGACACGCGACACATGACCGAGACAACCTCGAGCGGGGCACCTCCCGCGCCGGCCACCGCCGAAAAACTCAAATTCTATGGATTGTGGGTCGCGGCCGCGATCGTGCTGCTGTTGCTGCCGAAACTGTTCAGCTCCGGCGGATCGCTGACCACGTTCAGCCTGATCGGCATCTCGATCATCTTCGCGCTGTCCTACAATATCCTGCTCGGCCAGACCGGTATGCTGTCGTTCGGCCATGCCGTGTACTACGGCCTCGGCGGCTTCCTGGTGATCCACGCCATCAACATCATCAGCGCCAACAAGCTACCTATCCCGCTGCCGCTCGTGCCGCTGATCGGCGGACTGACCGGCTTGTTGTTTGCGATGCTTCTCGGCTGGGTCTCGACCCAGCGCAGCGGTACGGCGTTCGCGATGATCTCGCTCGGCGTCGCCGAACTGATCGCCTCCTCGGCCCTGATCCTGCGCACCTTTTTCGGCGGTGAAGCCGGCATCTCCGCCAACCGCACCAAGGTCTTCAGGCTGTTCGACTGGAGCTTCGGGCCCCAGATCCAGATCTATTACCTGGTCGCGGCATGGACGCTATTGGCCATCATCGCCATGTACGCCCTCACCCGCACGCCGCTCGGGCGGATGTGCAATGCGGTGCGCGACAATCCCGAGCGGGTGCAGTTCGTCGGCTACGATCCGCATGTCGTGCGTTACCTCGCCTTCTGCTTCTCCGGATTCTTTGCCGGCATCGCGGGCGCGCTCGCGGCCATCAATTTCGAGATCGCCAATTCGGCCTATCTCGGCGCCGTACAGTCGGGAACCGTGCTGTTCGCCGCCTATATCGGCGGAGTCGGGTTCTTCATCGGACCAATCGTGGGCGCGGTCTTCGTCACGTTTCTCTCGCTCGGGCTCAGCGACCTGACGCAGGTGTGGCAGCTCTATTTCGGGCTGATCTTCATCGCCGTGGTGGTGTTCGCGCCGGGCGGCATTACCGGCCTGTTGATGATGCACCGTCCGCTGCTGAAGGCCGGCACGATCGGCAAGGTGCTGCCGAGTTATCTGATCGCTTTCGTGCCGACGCTGGCGATGCTCGCCGGCCTCATCCTCGCCACCGAAATCATTGTGTTTCATGCCGTCCACTCCGGCGACGATTCTCACATCAAGGCGTTCGGCGTCCCCTTCGACGCGGCCAACAGGTATGTCTGGGCCATGGCGGCGGTCCTGCTGTTCGGCGGCTATGGGGTGGCGCGCAAGACCTGGACGATGGTGGGACATGCCTGGGACGAGGCCACCGGCGGCGCCCGCGAAAAGGGAGCCGTGGCATGAGCACCGCCATCGAGTTGCGCGGCGTCGAGAAGAGTTTTGGCATCACCTCGGTGATCCGCAACGTCAACCTGACGGTGGCGCAGGGCGAACGCCATGCCCTGATCGGACCGAACGGCGCCGGCAAATCCACCCTGTTCAACCTGATCAGCGGCTACATGGTGCCGTCGGCCGGCAGCATCCTGCTGCGCGACGAAGTTGTGTCGGGCCTGCCGCCCTACCAGATCAACCGCCGCGGGCTGTCGCGCAGCTTTCAGGTCACCAACGTGTTCGCCAATATGAGCGTGTGGGAGAACCTGCGCTGCGCCGTGCTGTGGGCCGCCGGCTACCGCTACACGTTCTGGAAGAACATCGACAATTTGCCGGAGGTGCGCGAGCGCACCGCCCGGATTCTCAGCGACATCAATCTGACGGCGCGGCGCGACGTGCCGGCCGGCCTTCTGACCTATGCCGAGCAGCGCGCGCTCGAGATCGGCATCACGGTGGCCGGCGGCGCCAATGTCATCCTGCTGGATGAGCCGACCGCCGGCATGAGCCATGCCGAGACCGAGCGCGCGGTGGAACTGATCCGCCGCCTGACGGAGGGCTGCACGCTGCTGATCGTCGAGCACGACATGAGCGTGGTGTTCGGCCTCGCCGACCGCATTTCGGTGCTGGTGTATGGCCAGATCATCGCCTCGGGCACGCCGGAAGAGATTCGCGGCAATCCGAAGGTGCGGGAAGCCTATCTCGGTGAGGAGGCCGCCTGATGCTGGAGGTCAGCGATCTGCACGCCTATTACGGCAAGAGCCACATCCTGCAGGGCGTCGATATGCATATCGACGCCGGCGAGGTCGTCAGCCTGCTCGGCCGCAACGGCGTCGGCCGCTCCACCACCGTCAAGGCCATCATGGGCGAGGTGCCGCCGCATGGCTCGATCAAGTTCAAGGGCACCGATATCGCGGGGATGCCGAGCTACCGGATCGCGCATCTGGGCCTGGGCTACGTGCCCGAGCATCGCGATATCTTTCCCGGCCTGACGGTGCGGCAAAACCTGATGCTGGGCATCAAGGATACACGCCGCGCCGGCAAGTGGCGGCTCGAGGACATGCTGGAGATGTTCCCGAACCTCGCCGCCCGTGCCGATACCGCCGCCGGCGTGCTGTCGGGCGGCGAAAAGCAGATGCTGACGATCTGCCGCACCCTGATGGGCGACCCCGAACTCGTCATGATCGACGAGCCCACCGAGGGGCTGGCGCCCATCATCGTGCAGCAGGTCGGCGATCTCATCGCCGAGATCGCCCGCCGCGGCGTCGCCATCCTGCTGGTGGAGCAGAAACTCTCGATCGCCATGCGGATCTCGCATCGGGTCTACGTGATGGGCCACGGCCGCATCGTGTTCGAGGGCACGCCGGCCGAACTCAAGGCCAACGACGCCGTTCGCAAGGAATGGCTGGAAGTCTGAGGCAAGCCGCTAGGGACTGTGTGTGTCGCCCCGGAACACCCAAAGAAAAGCCGCCTGCGAGGGCGGCTTCTCATAGTGAATGTGAAGTGGGATCAGGCGATACGAAGCGCCGAACCGTTCTGCTTGCGGCGATAGGCCATGAAACCGACCCCTGCAAAGCCGAGAATCAGCATGGCCCAAGTAGAGGGCTCCGGGACCGGAGAAGCAATGTTGAAGGTGCCGCTGCCGGAGTCGAGGCCGAGATTGTAGGTGCCCGTAAACTGGAAGGGAGACCCGGGCCACGCCGCAACGTCGTTGATCGCCGCCTGTTGCTCTGCAGTGCCACACGGCCCGACAGCCGGACAGTACGCGGCATAGGAATTGCCGGGACCGCGTCCTACCAGACCGTCGACAAGCTGCGTGTTGTCACCGCCGGTGATGTAGGTGTCGTCGCCGGTAAACAGTATTCCGTCGGAGCCCTTGAGAATGCCCCAGTAGCCGGGGTTGTAGTTGAAAGCGCCCGCGCCGTAAGTGTAGTCGAGGCCATTGCCCGGATCGGTGCTGTGCATGTTAAACGAGAGTTGGGAAATGGAGAACTGTGTTCCCTGCCCGTCGATCAGCACACCGAAGTGCATGCGGTTGCCAAGCTCGTTGGCGTAGGCACCCGTCGGACCGGCAACGCCCATCCAGGAGTTGAAGCCGGTGACGACTACCTGCGCTGAGGTTACAGTGGTGGTCTGCGCGTTAAACTGCGTCGGACCCGCGGCACCGTACGTGGTCTGTCCGGCTAGCAAGCCGGCGATCTCGTTGGCAACCGCCGCATTGTATGACGGCGATCCGAATGCATTGGGTGCAAGCCAAGGCGTGACATTGATGGCCACAGCATTGGCTGCGGTGACGTAACCTAAAGCCAAAAAGCTTAAAGCGGTTGCTTTTACAAATTTCATATAGCGCTCCCTAGTTAACGATTTCGTTATTCTTGGGGAGTGGCGTGTTCGCATTTGCTTGTCAACGATCCGTCAAAGTTCCTTGCTAATCACTTTGTTTGTTCCGTTTCGGGAACTATTTGTTGAGAACGAGTGCGCCGAAGCCTGCTTCGGCAGATTCATAGGTTCGCGGCCCAGCGGCTACTCGCCGTAACGGCGCAGGCGCTCGAGGTCGACAATGGTGACGCCGCCATATTCCAGCCGCAGCAACCCCTGCTTCTCCAGCCGCTTCAGGCACGGGTTGGCGTTTTGCCTGGACATGCCGGACAGGGCGCCGATTTCCTCCTGGGTGATCTCCAGATGAAGCGTGAGGTCAGGATAGAGAATGGGATTGAACAGCGAGGCGATCGACCGCGCCAGGCGGGCGGTGGCGTCAAGCGTCCGGCCATATTCGAGCAGCCCGATAAACTGGCCCAGACGTTCGTTGAGCTGCCGGACCAGGAAACGGTTGAACCCGACGCTGTTCTCGAACAGCCAGAAGAAGGTACCGCGGTCCATCATCGCCAGCCTTGTATCCCGCAACGCCACTACGTCGTAGCGCCGCGGCTCCTTCTTGAGCACGCTGCCTTCGCCGAACCACGCGCCGGCGGTCAGGCCGGCGAAACTCGCGGCCTTGCCGCCGCGCGACACGATGCCCATGCGGGCAAGGCCGGTGACGACACCGGTCCAATAGTCAAAATCGTCGCCGCGCATGAAGATGAATTCATCGGCACGGTAGGATTTTTCGACGATGCCGGCGCGCGCGATCTCGATCTCCCGCTCGTTCAGTTCGCGCGACCATGCCGCGATGCGCTTCAGGTAATCTGCTGCAATCATGAACCGCCGAACCGTCTTCCGGGCGTCGCACGACTTTCATGCTGCGCCGCAACAATGATCCTGTGCCCTGCCGCGCCATCCCCTGGAACAAAACGCCGATCGTGGTTGGGACGAAATTTGCCTGGAGATTGTCAGGCGCAAGACATTTCAAAGTACCGCTTTACCCTATTGAGGGCCATCTCTTAGCGGAGCTCATGACGTCTGGGCAGACTTTAGACCAAGGGGCTGACGGGTGCGGCGTTACCGCAGTTGGAATGGCCTACCCATGACGGCCCGTATATGATCGGCTGAGTGAGAGCAAGACAGATAAAGAGCGCGTCAAGCGCCGTATCTCGGAGGAATAAGTGGATTACGCTTTGGAAGTGCGCGGGGTTTCACTGCGCTTCGGTGGCGTCCGCGCGCTGACCGAGGTCAGTTTCGGCGTGAGCGATGGCGAGCTGTTCTCGATCATCGGCCCCAACGGCGCCGGCAAGACCTCGATCGTCAACTGCATTTCGGGCCGCTACAAGCCGACCGAGGGCCAGCTGTTCTATCGCGGGCAGGACATCACCGGCCTCAATCCGAACGCGCGGCCCAGGCTCGGCATCGGCCGCACCTTCCAGAACCTCGCGCTGTTCCATCATATGAGCGTGCTCGACAACATCATGGTCGGCCGCCATCATTTGCTGAAGAACAATTTCCTGACGGGATCACTGTACTGGCTGACCGGGGCGCGGCGCGAGGAGCTGGAGCATCGCCGCAAGGTGGAGGAGATCATCGATTTCCTCGACCTGCAGTCGGTGCGCAAGGCCACCGCCGGCACCCTGCCCTACGGCCTGCGCAAGCGCGTCGAACTCGCCCGCGCCATGGCGCTGGAGCCGCAGCTGATCCTGCTCGACGAGCCGATGGCCGGCATGAACTTCGAGGAAAAGGAGGACATGGCGCGCTACATCGTCGACCTCAACGAAGAGTTCGGCATGACGGTCATGATGATCGAGCACGACATGGGCGTGGTGATGGATATTTCCCACCGCGTCATGGTGCTGGATTTCGGCCGCAAGATCGCCGAAGGCGACCCCGCCGCGGTGCTGGCCGACCCGCACGTCAAGCGCGCCTATCTCGGCGAAGAGGACGAGGTCCTGGTCGATCCCGACGACAGGCCGGCGTCGGCGGAGACCGCGGCATGATGGATTACGCCGGCCGCGTCGCCCAAGCCGACACCTATCCGAAACTGCTGCGCCTCAATGCCAAAGAGCATGGCGGCGAGATCGCGCTGCGCGAAAAGGATTTCGGACTCTGGAAAGTGTTCACCTGGAACGACTACCAGGCCCGGGTGCATGACTTCGCGCTCGGCATGGTCGAACTCGGCCTCGGCCGCGGTGACGTCATCGGCATCATCGGGGACAACCGTCCCGACTGGGTGTCGGCCGAAATCGCCACCCATGCCATCGGCGCCATGTCGCTCGGCCTCTACCGCGACGTGCTGGACGAGGAAGCGGCCTATCTGCTGAGTTACGGCGAAGCCAAACTGGTGTTCGCCGAAGACGAGGAACAGGTTGACAAGCTGCTGGCGCTGGCCGACCGCGCGCCGCAACTCCGGCACATCGTCTATTCCGACCCGCGCGGCATGCGGAAGTATGACGATCCCCGCCTGATGGAGGCTGCGAAGCTCGCCGAGATGGGGCGCGCCCGCGCCGCGCGTGAACCCGGCCTCTATGACAAGCTGGTCGACGCGACCCAGGGCGAGGACGTCGCGATCCTCTGCACCACCTCCGGCACCACGGCGCATCCGAAACTGGCGATGCTCGCCGCCGGCCGCGTGTTGCGGCATTGCGCGACCTACCTGTCGTTCGATCCGAAGGGGCCGGACGACGAATATGTCTCGGTTCTGCCGCTGCCCTGGATCATGGAACAGGTCTACGTGCTCGGCAAAGGCCTGCTGTGCCGGATGAAGGTCAACTTCGTCGAGCAACCCGACACCATGATGCACGATTTCCGCGAGATCGCGCCGACCTTCGTGCTGTTCGCGCCGAGGGTCTGGGAATCGATCGCCGCCGACGTCCGCGCCGGCGTGATGGATTCCTCGCCGCTCAAGCAGAGCCTCTACGAGCTCGGCATGAAGACCGGCCTCGCAGCACTGGCGCACGGCAAGCACTCCACGGTCGCCGACGTGCTGCTGTTCCGCGCGCTGCGCGACCGCCTCGGCTTCTCCAGGCTGCGCTCGGCGGCGACCGGCGGTGCGGCGCTTGGCCCCGACACCTTCAAATTCTTCCAGGCGATGGGCGTGCCGCTGCGCACGCTGTACGGCCAGACCGAACTCCTGGGGGCCTATACCCTGCATCCGTTCGGCCAGGTCGACCCCGACACCACGGGCGTGCCGATGGCCGCCGACATCGAGATCCGCATCGACAATCCCGATATCCACGGCGTCGGCGAGATCGTGGTCCGTCACCCCAACATGTACCTCGGCTACTACAAGAGCCCGGAGGCTTCCGCCGCCGACATGGAAGATGGCTGGATGCATTCCGGCGATGCCGGCTATTTCAATCCCAACAAGCAGCTGGTGGTGATCGACCGCATCAAGGACCTGGCGGAAACCGCGCGCGGCGAACGGTTCTCGCCGCAATATATCGAGAACAAGCTGAAATTCTCGCCCTACATCGCCGAAACCGTGGTGCTGGGGGCCGGCCGCGACGCACTGGCGGCGATGATCTGCATCCGCTTCTCCATCATCTCGAAATGGGCGGAGAAGAAGCGGATATCCTTCACCACCTACACCGACCTCGCCTCGCGCCCCGAAGTCTACGCGCTGCTGCGCAAGGAAGTCGAAACCGTCAACGCCACGCTGCCGCCGGCGCAGCGCATCTCCCGCTTCCTGCTGTTGTACAAGGAACTCGACGCCGACGACGGCGAGCTGACCCGCACCCGCAAGGTGCGCCGCAGCGTCATCAACGAGAAATACGCCGGGATTATCGACGCGATCTATGGCGGCAAGAAAGACATCCCCGTCGACACCGTGATCCGCTTCCAGGACGGCACCACCCAGCGCATCCGTACCACGCTGGCGGTGGTCGACCTCGGCCACGACGCGCCGGTGGCGGAGGCTGCGGAATGAAGATGGCTTCGCTCGCAGCGCGATTCAACCGACGGTCCGGTACCCCCTCACCCGGATCACATCTACGATGTGATCCGACCTCTCCCCGCAAGCGGGGAGAGGTTAAGGGAGCACTGCTGGCTCTACAC
>JAZJYY010000137.1:0-6391 GCA_040390145.1 Pseudomonadota bacterium | reverse complement strand
GCGTCCACCGCAACTCCTGCCCCAACGTTCGGTAACGATGGCCAACGCCCCTTCCTCAAGGACAGGATGGCGTGATTCATAAAGGTGTTTCGCCCTTCTGGAAAAGCGAAATTTTACCCGACGGGTTATTATGTCGCATCCCGTCGGGTCGACGCGTCCCTAGGCCCGGGGAACGCCGTTCCGGATCGATTTGAACCTTTCCGTCGCCGGAGGGCACCAAGGGGCGGCTGCACGGCGGTTGCCCCGCTCCGATGTGGCGCGGAGTTTTCACGTGACGACCACTGTCCAACAATCCCGCCGGCTCGGCATCATCGGAAGCGCCGTCGGCCTGCTGGCGCTGCTGGTCTCGGCGCTGACCTATTTGTTGCCGGATACGCTGCTGCACAGGGCAGTCACTCAGGTGACCGAAGTGGCAGCGAAGAAGGAGACCGAGCACGTGATCCTCCGCATCAAGCGGCTCGATATCAAATCGCGCGAGACGACCGAGCCGCGTCCGGCCGGCACCACCTGGGAGCAGGCACTTTCAACGGCCGCGGTCGCGCTGGGCCTGCTCGCCATTGCCTTCGCGGTGTTCGCCATCATCTTTCGCGAGGAGAAACTGCTGGCGGGTATCGCGACCACACTCGGTGCCGCGGCCATCGCGGTTCAGGTGTGGTGGGTCGTGATCATCGTGGCATTCGCGATGGTGATCGCCAACGCCTTCGCATCCTTCCTGCCCTGAGATGCATCAGGCGAGGTGCGGCTCGCGCGTGGCGATCAAGTCCCGGATCGATTTTGTAATTGGCACGGGGCGATGGGTCTTTTGGTCGGTATAGACCCACACGATCTCGCCGGTCACCAGCGTGTCAACCTCGCCCTTCAGGAAGATGGCGAGTTCGAACACGACACTCGAATTGCCGATCCGCGCCACCCGCGCGCCGACGTCCAATTCCTGGTCGAAGCGCACCGGCGCCTTGTATTCGATCAGCGACTTGACGACGTGAAAGTCGATGCCGGTCGTCTTGGCGTCGGCAAACTGGTCATAGCCGAGTGCGCGGAAGTATTCGGTGATGGTCGTATCGAAGTAGGTCAAATAGTGCGCGTTGAACACCACGCCCTGACCGTCGATCTCGGAATATCGCACCCGAAACGGGTGGAAGAAGCAAAATTCCGCGCGTGACATGAATTCCCCGGTTGTCCAGATCTTAGCGGCGCTCTCGTGCCTGTTCCGCAGCGAGTTCGAAGCGGCAGGCGCTCTCCAAAGTCGGCAAGTCGGCCTGTGCCAGCTTCCATAAGACAGCTGCTGCGATATTCTCGTAGTTGTGGCGCAGCACGTTGCCAATCCCCGCAACTTTCTGCCACGGAATTTCCGGATTGCGGGCTTTCAAGTCATCTGGAAGATGACGACTGGCTTCGGAAATAATTTCAACACCGCGCTCGACGAGCCATTGCCGCTGCCAGTCGCTTTCGAATGCCTCGAGCGACAAATGCGCCAATACACTATGGACGCGTTCGATCGCCTCGATGATGTCCGTTAAGCGAGGGATGACCGAGCGCGCCGTCACTAGAACACGCGGACGGCTGTTGCTTCTATCACTTCCCGGAGTGTCTTGTGCAGGCTATCGCGCGTCATGATGTCGGTCTTGCGGCCGAGGATTCTGGCGGCGTATTCCTTGACATCCATCAGCTCGTACACGCCGAGCTTGCCCTTTTCATAATCGAAAAAGAGGTCCACGTCGGAATCGTGATGAGCCTCGCCACGCGCCGTCGAGCCGAACATGTAAAGACGTTCGACGCCAAGCCGCTTCAAGTCGGCTTCGTGCTCCTGCAATCGGCTTATGGCCTCATCGCGCTCCATGACAGCATCATAGCAAATCCAAGCCACCTCCTCAACCGCGCGGCTACGGTCAGAGGCAGGTCACCCGCTCTGCCGCCAGATACCCGAACAGCAAGCCCACCCCGAACAGCAGCACCAATCCCGCGGCGCCGAATTCGATGCCGCGCATCACCAGCGCGCCGCCGCCTTCGCTGCCGCCGCTGAGGCGGCGGGCCAGGTCTTTGGCCGACACCGCGATGACGGCGATGGTGGCGACCGTGATCGCGGTGCCGAGGCCCATGACGAAGGTCGCGGCGATGCCGGCCCAGAACAGGCCCTGCGCCAGTGCGAACACCAGCACCAGGATGGCGCCGGAGCACGGCCGGATGCCGACCGCCAGGATCGCGCCAAAGCCGCGCCGCCAGCCGCCGGGACCGGCCAGCTCGCTCGGTGCCGGACCATGGGAGTGGCCGCAATGCTCGTCATGGACGTGGCCGGGATCATGATCGTGGTGGTGGTGTCCGTGATCATGATGGTGAATGTCGTGCGCGTGGCCATGACCGTGGCCGTGATGCTGCGCGGCGCCCGCCATCGCAGGCACCGGCGCCCGCGCCTGCAGCGCGCGCATAAAGCCGCCGCCCTTGGTCCAGACCAGCCGGGCGCCGAACGCCGCGATCAGCGCGTAGCTGGCGATCTCGACCACCCTTTCCGTGCCGCACATGGTCTTGGCGGTGGCGTTGAGCAGCCAGGCGCAAACCCCGACAATCAACACCGCGACCAGCGACTGCATCAGGGCGGAGGCGAACGACAGCACGATGCCGCGCCGCGCGGTCTCCTGGTTGGCGACCAGATAGGACGAAATCACCGCCTTGCCATGGCCGGGACCGGCGGCGTGGAAAATGCCGTAGGCAAAGGAGATCGCCAGCAGGGTCCAGACCGCCGAGCCGTCCGACTTGGCGGCGCGGATGGTGGCGGACATCTCGCGGTAGAATTCCGATTGCTTGGCCAGAATCCAGCCGACGATGCCGCCGGCCTGGGGTTCGGGGGCGCGCTTCGGCGCGCCGAACGGCGTCTGCGCCAACGCCAGATGCAACAGCCCATCGAGCATCATCGCGCCGGCGACCGCCACGGCGCAAAGCATCAGGCCGCGCGCAAACCTCGAGCCGGGTCGCGGGATCACGGGCACTCCACCGTGACCTTGTTGGCGAACATCGCGCCGTAGTTCGAATTATCGCCGCTGGCGAAATTCTCCTCGTTGAGCTGTTTCGCCGTCGCGGCGGTGCCGTCGGTCGGCCGCTGGAATTTCATCTGGCAGGCAGCGGGCGCTCCGACCAGCTTGATCGGGTCCTTGTCGTCGAATTTGAAATCGATGAAGTAGGCGGGATCGAACACTTCCAGCGCCATCGTCCTGGTCTTCACCGGCGTCTTCAGCGGCAGCGTGAAATGCAGCGTCAGCGCGCCGTCCTTGTGTTCCAGGAAGTAGTCGACCGGCTCGAGGAATTTCTCCTTCTTGCGGTCGGCCCTGGCGAAGGTGAAGAAATCGAATTCCTTCAGCGATTCGACATTGGTCTGCGCCAGCGGCGCCAGTTCCTCGCGGCTGTAGACGCCCTTGACCTTGGTCTCGATGCCCTGCAGCGCGTAGGTCGAGAACATGTCGTCGAAGGTCCAGGCGTGCCGCACGCCGGTCATCGATCCGTCAGGGGCATAGATCACCTGGCTGGTGGCGGTGATCCAGACATGCGGATGGGCGTGGGCCTGCCTGGGCCCGAAGACGACCACGCCGGCCAGCAGCAGCAGGCCCAGCAATCCGTGTTTCAGTTTCACCTTGCTCACCTCAGGCCGCCTTTGGTTGTTCGAGAAGGCCGCGCCGGCGCAGCAACGCGTCGGGCTCCGGCTCGCGGCCCCGGAACGCGATATAGGCATCTTCCGGATCGCGCGAGCCGCCGGAGGAATAGATGTCGTCGTGCAGCCGTTTTGCAACCTTGGGATCGAAGATGTCGCCGGCTTCCTCGAAGGCCCCGAACGCATCGGCGTCCATCACCTCGGACCACATGTAGCTGTAATAGCCCGAGGCGTAATGATCGCCGGAGAAGATGTGGCCGAACTGGGTCGGCCGGTGTCGCAGCGCGATCTCCGCGGGCATCCCGATCTTCTCCAGTTCGGCGCGTTCGAACGCCCGCACATCCGGGATCGCGGAGGCCGGTTGGGTGTGGAATTCGAGATCGATCAGGGCCGAGGAGACGAACTCCACGGTGGCAAAGCCCTGGTTGAATTTTCGCGCGGCGATGAAGCGCTTCAGCAGGTCATCGGGCAGCGGCTCGCCGGTCTGGTAGTGCCGGGCAAACTGCCGGAGCACCTGGGGCTGCTCCTGCCAGTGCTCGTACAGCTGCGACGGCAGCTCGACGAAATCGGTGAAAACCGAGGTGCCCGACAGCGAGGGGTAGGTCACATCCGACAGCATGCCGTGCAAGGCGTGGCCGAACTCGTGGAACAGGGTGCGGGCGTCGTCTGGCGACAGCAGCGACGGCTCCCCATCAGCGCCCTTGGAGAAGTTGCAGACATTGAGGATCAGGGGCGCGACCTCGCCGTCGAGCTTCTGCTGGTCGCGCAGCGACGTCATCCAGGCTCCGGAGCGCTTCGAGGGCCTTGCAAAATAGTCGCCGTAGAACAGCGCCTTGTGCTTGCCCGCGGCGTCCTTGACCTCCCAGACCCGGACGTCGGGGTGCCATACCGGCACATCCTTGCGCTCGGCAAAAGTGATGCCGAACAGCCTTGTGGCACAGTCGAAGGAGGCGTCGATCATGTGGTCGAGCGAGAGGTACGGCTTGATCGCGGCGTCGTCGAAATTGGCCCTGATCTGGCGCAATTTTTCGGCGTAGTAGCGCCAGTCCCACGGCGCCAGCGCGAAATTGCCGCCTTCCTCGGCGACCAGCGCCTGCAGCGCGTCGCGGTCGGCGAGCGCGCGGGCGCGAGCCGGCTTCCAGACCCGCTCCAGCAGGCCGCGCACCGCCTCGGGCGTCCTGGCCATGGAGTCCTCGAGCCGATAGGCGGCGAAGGTGGCAAAGCCCAGCAGTTTCGCGGTCTCCTCGCGTAGCCGGAGGATCTCAAGGATGGTGTCATTGTTGTCGTTGGCGTTGCCGTTGTCGCCGCGCGCCGTAAAAGCCTTGAACACCTTTTCGCGCAGGTCGCGGCGGCTCGAGCTCTTCAGGAACGGCTCCACGAAGGAGCGCGACAGCGTCATGACCGCCTTGCCGGCCATGCCGCGCTCCTCGGCCGCAGCCCTGGCGGCCGCGACAAAGCTGTCGGAGAGGCCGTCGCGGTCGGTCTCGCCGAGCTCCATGAACCAGTCCTGCTCGTCGCCGAGCAGATGGTGGCTGAAGGCGGTGCCGAGATGAGCCAGCCGCTCGTTGATCTCGGCCATCCGCTTCTTGGCCGATTCGTCGAGCCCGGCGCCGGCGCGGTGGAAGCGGGTGTAGGTGCGCTCCAGCAGCCGCAGTTGCTCGCCTGTCAGCCCGAGGCTGGCCCTGACGTCGTGCAGCTGCGCGATGCGGCCGAACAGCACCGCGTTCATCATGATCGGGTTCCAGTGCCGGGCCATCCGCAGCGACACTTCCTTGTCGATCTCCAGCAGCTCCGGATTGGAGTGCGCCGAGACCAGGTCGTAGAACACCGCCGCCACCCGGGAGAGCAGCTTGCCGGAGCGCTCCAGCGCCGTGATGGTGTTGGCGAAATCGGGGACCGCCGGATCGTGCTCGATCGCTGATATCTCGGCGGCGTGATCGGCGAAGGCCCGTTCGAAGGCCGGCAGGAAGTGTTCCGGCGCGATCTCGGGGAAAGGCGGGGTCTCGAACGGCGTCTGCCAGGCCTTCAGGAGCGGGTTTGCCTGGGCCTTTGAGGTGGCCGCCATTTCCGAGCTTTCCGACATCAATATTTCCCGTTTGGTCGCGAATGATGGGAAGGAGCTATATCACGCGATGGGGCTTTTTTAGGCCCTTTTGCGCTTGATAGCAGGTGTCTTTTCATAGAGATTGCGCCCGCAACAGGACCTTGGCCCATGAACGCGCAGCCCTCCCCGAACGCTCCCCGCCGGATCATCTGGTCCAGCGTCATCACCGTCGTCAGCGCGGCGATCCTGATCGGCGCCGAGGTGTTCGGCGCCGCGTTCGCCGGCGGTTGGGCGCTCGCGATCGTGATGCCGCCGGAGACGTTCTATCTGAGCATCCCGCAGGAGAACTGGGCGCACGTCCTGCAGGCCATTCTGTTCGCGATCGGCGTCTTCGTCATGGTGGTGTTCTTGCGCACCGCGCAGACCGTCGAGCCGTTCACGCGGCGCGGTTAAGTCGGCCGCGCAACAAAGCCGCCTCGCGCGCCCCGTGAAACTACTCAAGTTTTCTTTGCGTCTCATTAAGAAAACTTAACATCCGTTCACGTTCGGCGCCGCGCGCGTGCGCTGTGAGCACCACTGCAATCACATGTTAGGCAAATTTGTCCCCAGCCTAAAAAAAATGTTGCGAAGCAAGATCAAATCCCCTATCTGCACTCTTGCCCAATTTCGCACGTGCCTGTGGTCGTGTGTCAGTCGGTAGGTATCCGGAC
>JAZJYY010000136.1:0-21343 GCA_040390145.1 Pseudomonadota bacterium | reverse complement strand
CGATGGGCAAGGCGCTCGGCATCAAGCACATGGCGATGCCGACCAACGGCAATGCCGGTGCGGCGCTCGCCGCCTATGCAACGTCGTGCGGCATCAAGACCACGATCTTCTGTCCGGCCGATACGCCTGAGGTGAATGTCAGCGAGATCGAGCTGCAGGGCGCCACCGTCTATCGCGTCAACGGCCTGATCGACGATTGCGGCAAGATCGTCGGCGAGGGCAAGGCCAAGGCCGGCTGGTTCGATACCTCGACGCTGAAGGAGCCGTATCGGATCGAGGGCAAGAAGACGATGGGGCTGGAACTGTCGGAACAGCTCGGCTGGGACGTGCCCGACGTGATCTTCTATCCGACCGGCGGCGGCACCGGCCTGATCGGCATGTGGAAGGCCTTTGCGGAACTCGAAGCGATCGGCTTCATCGGCTCAAAACGGCCGCGCATGATCGCGGTGCAGGCGTCGGGCTGCGCGCCGATGGTGCGGGCATTTGAAGCCGGCACCGAGCACGCGCCGCGCTGGGAAGACGCCCACACCATCGCCTCGGGCATCCGGGTGCCGCAGGCGATCGGAGATTTTCTGATCCTGCGCGCGGTGCGCGAGAGCAAGGGTTTCGCCATTGCGGTCGATGACGAGAAGATTTCGGCGGCGCTCAACGAAGTCGCGCGCGAGGAAGGCTTGCTCTTGTGTCCCGAGGGGGCAGCGACCTATGCTGCCTACAAGGAAAGCTTGGCCGACGGCCGTGTGACGAAGAACGACCGCGTGATGCTGTTCAACTGCGCGACGGGACTTAAATACCCGCTGCCGCCGGTGACCCGCACGCTCGATCGCCACCAGCCGATCGACTACGCGAAATTGTAAACCGTCATTGCGAGCGCAGCGAAGCAATCCATCGAACGACAAAAAGAAAGAATGGATTGCTTCGTCGCAAGTGCTCCTCGCAATGACGATCGTGACATATTGGGGAGAAAACATCATGCGTAAGACCATGCTTGCGACCTTGACCGCAATCCTTGCCTTCGGTGGCAGCGCGTTGGCGCAAACTTTCCCGTCGCGACCGATCACCATCGTGGTGCCATTTGCCGCCGGCGGGCCGTCCGACGTCATGGCGCGGATATTGGCCGAGCGCATGAAAACCTCGCTCGGCGAAACCCTGCTGGTGGAGAATGTGACGGGCGCCGGTGGCTCCATCGGGGTCGGAAGGGCGTTGCGCTCGCCACCCGACGGCTACACCGTCAGTTTCGGCCATCTCGGCACCCACGTTGCCAACGGCGCGGTCTACAAGCTCGGCTACGACCTTGTTACCGATCTCGATCCGGTGGCGCTGCTGCCGAGCAATCCGATGATCATCGTCAGCAAGAACGCGATTCCGGCCAAATCGCTCAAGGAACTGATCGAGTGGATCAAGGCGAAGCCATCCCCCGCCACCGCCGGCACGGCCGGTGCCGGTTCGGGCAGCCACATCGCGGGGCTGTATCTGGAGAACGCCACCGGCGCCAAGCTGCAATATGTGCCGTATCGCGGCACCGGACCCGCGATGAACGATCTCGTCGCCGGCCAGATCGACATCATGGTCGACCAGCTCTCCAACTCGATCAACCAGGTCCGCGGCGGCAACATCCGCGGCTATGCCGTCACCGACACCAAGCGCGCTGAATCGGCGCCGGACATTCCGACTACCGACGAAGCGGGGCTGCCCGGGTTTCACATGACGCTGTGGTCCGGCCTGTGGGTGCCGAAGGCTACGCCGAAGGAGATCGTCGCAAAACTCAACGCCGCGGCGACCGAGGCGCTGAACGATCCCGCCGTGCGCAAGCAGCTCGAAAACCTCGGCCTGCAGATGCCGCCAAAGGACAAGCTGTCGCCGCAGGCGCTGGGCGACTGGCAGAAGGCCGAAATCGCCAAATGGTGGCCGATGATCAAAGCCGCGAATGTGAAGGTGGATTGAACGGCGAATTGACACTGCGCAACGGCCGTGCCGCAAAGGAAGCTGCTTGGGCGCTTCTCGCGGCATGGGCCGCGGTCGGGAGGCGGTGACGTCAGCGCTCCTCGGAGGGCGTGTCCCGTTCGCGGCTTTCAGCAGCCCGCGCGGCGCAGTCATCGATGCCGTGGCACTTGCTTCGGTAGTTGACGTACCACCCCACGGCGATCGCGCCGATCAGGACGACACCGATCACCAACGCCCAACGTCGCATCGTCATGACAGGCACCTCAGTATCCGTCCCCAACGCCAAACAGCCGGTCGAGAAATGAAGGCTGCAGCTGCACCCAGCGGCCCGGGGCACCGGTCCGCAAATCCTGGACGTATTGCGGCGGCGAGGGAAGGTAGTACACGGGCGGCACATAGGGGACATAGGCCGGTGCGGCACGTACCGCGGAGGAGTGATGCGGCTCGTAATACGGCGAGCGATAATCCGCAGCCACAGCTCCGGATGAAGCGATCATGGCAGCGGCGACGATGAGAACCCTGTGCATTTACGACCTCACATACCGGCGCGGTATGGGAGCGCCATGGCGAAGGCTAGCCAACAAAGGTTAAGGGTGATTCACCATGCCGGTGACCAGTTGCCGGAACCCTGTCGCAGGGGTAGTCGAGGAAAACACCCGCATCTTTAGCGAGTGATGATGCCATTGCGCCACGATTGTTGCTTAGCCGCAACACCCCACGAACTTTTAACCGTCATCGCGGCAAGCTCTTGCGCGCGCCGCTTTTTAGCCACACCCCTCAATGAAATCATTCCTCCGTAGGCAACAGCCACGGCGCTCGCGAAGGCGAAGGGGAACCTCGATTTCCCGGGTCCGACAAGAGTGGATTGGGGAAACGGTTCGCGATGGACGTCAGGACCAGCATCAGGGGCAGATTGCCGAGCCGTCAGTCGACGGCGGGTGGATCGAATGCTGCGCTGCGTCACCCGGCGATCGCCGATGCAAATCGCAGCAGGTTTGCCGCGGTCGAAATCTTCAAAAAAACACCCTGTGTCGCGGATTTGAAACCGCGTGGCCGTTATGTCGCCAAAGACCGCGGCGAAATTGCCCAAATGCCGCTTCTCGAGACTCTTAACGTAAAGTTGACCGTCGCGGCGCTGGTTGAACGCAAGACCAAATGGAAGCCCGGAGCGACCAACCATACATCGGGTGCTCTCGGAAAATATGCCCATAGGATTGGGCCGACGGTGGATGGTGCCGTAACCCATCCGGGTGGTGCGCACGAGAAACAGTGTTATGCGGACATCTAGGCGTATCATTTTTGCGTTGATTTTAGGGGCCGCTCCTGCGGCTCCGGCACTTGGATTCGACGGTTCGCCGGTCAATTCGGATGCCGCCATTCCGGTGGTTGCGGCTCAGCCCGGCACCGCGGCGCCCCTCAAGAAGCTGGTTCCGCCGGCGTCGGTGCCGACCGCCGCCACCACCAATTCGCTGAGTTCGCTGCAATACGCTGCCGAAGGCGGCCACCCGATCGCGCAGTGGAAGCTCGGCCGGATGTATGCCGATGGCGAAGGCGTCGCCCAGGACGATCTGCGCGCCTTCGATTATTTCAGCCGGATTGCCAACCAGCACGCGGAAGACAGCCCGTCGGCGCCGCAGGCCGGTGTGGTCGCCAACGCCTTCGTGGCGCTCGGCCGCTATTACCTCAAAGGCATCCCCAATTCGAAGGTCAAGTCCGATCCGGACCGGGCTCGCGAAATGTTCTCCTATGCCGCTTCGTATTTCGGCAATGCCGACGCCCAGTACGACCTGGCCCGGCTCTATCTGAAGAGCGCCGGCTCGTCGCGGGACGACTTCCGCTACGGCGCGCGCTGGCTCGGCCTCGCCGCCCAGAAGGGCCAGCACCAGGCCCAGGCCATGCTGGGCCAGATGCTGTTCAACGGCGAACGGCTGCCGCGCCAGGCCGCCCGCGGGCTGATGTGGCTGACGCTGGCGCGCGACAGCGCCGCGCCCGACGAGACTTGGATCAAGGAAAGCTACAACAAGGCAATCGCCAAGGCGTCCGAGGACGACCGGGCGATGGCGCTGCAGATGCTTGAGCACTGGGTGCAGGGCCGCAAGGACTGATCGGGGATCCGGCAGGTTGGGAAGGCTCAAGCGCCGCTTCCGCCTTCTCCATACAGAAATCAGGTGCGCCGGATCTGGCTCAAGATGCTGGGATCGGTAATCTTGTCGTCGGCCGCCAGCAGGAACGTCTTGGACAGAATGATCGACAGCGTGTTGTCGCCCTCGAACGGCAGCACCAGGGATTCGGTGCGATCCGAGGCGCTCGAGAGGCCACGGCCGGGCACGATGCACAAATATTGGTCGTTCGGCGCCATCTGAATGTTGCTGCTGCCAAGGTGGATCTTGTAGCTGCGAATACGCCCGTTCACGGTCAGAAATCGATCGCGAAGCTCGCAGCGGTCGGCGATCTTGAGGGCCGGTAGCAGGCTCGCCAGCACCTCGCGCCGGATCTTGGCGGCCTCGCTGAGATCACCGAAGGCGACGCTGTTCCAATAGGTCCTGAAGCGGCCCCCCGGCCCGGCATCGACCCAGTTCGGATCATTGCCGAGGCTGGCCACGCCGACGAACAAATCGACATCGCGCATCAGTTCGGAGAACAACAGCGGTGGAACGTCGGCAAGCGCCATCTGGCCGCCGTCCGCTCCGATGAAGCGAACCTGGTCGGTCGCAATTAGCCGATAGATCGCTGCCGTGGTGACTTCCGAGTCCACCATGTTGACCCAAAACTCGACTGCAAGCCGATGGTGCGGCAGGAATCGGGTCGGCGTATTGTAGGAATCCCACGCGCCCATCAGATGATAGTGCCAGCCGCGCTGATCGCAGAGCGCCTTGAACTGGTGCTGGCGCAGCAGGTGAGCGGCGAAGCGGTTGGAGTAAAGGTCGGTATGCCGCTCCGCATCGGTGAGCAGGTAGATCTCGCGATGGGCCTGCTTGAACGGCTGGATGACGCCCAGCGTGGCGAGGCGCCGACGCCAGGCCAGCACGGTGTCGGCCTGCTCAGTCAGCGGGTGCCATAACGTCACGGTGGTGTCGGGCCCGGCTACCAGCCGCCTTCCGGCGATGTCGTCGATGGTACGACCCAGCGGCAGCCCGACCGTCGATGTGCCGGCCAACGTAAAACACCAGATCAGCCGCTGCACCAGCGCCGACAAAAGCGGATGCTCGAGATAGTGGCGGCGCCAGTCCTCGAACGGTATCGCCCGGTTCGCCAGATAAAGTCGCTCGATGCGGGCTGCTTGGCCGATAAGCGTGCCTTCGATCTCCTTGCGAAGCGCCCGTGCGGCTGCGAGCGCGTCTGGCGCGGCATCCTTCAATTCCTTGGGCACCGAATTTGTTTCTCGGCCATCCGCCCGTGCAAATGACAATGCCACCTCGCGCGTCCCGGCGACTCGGATGATGGCGCTGCCCGGACCGATTGGGAGGCGCCGCTCGCCGTCCGCCGACAGTTCGTAGGTCGGCAGCGACGTCTCCTCGAGTTCTTCCTGGCTGACATTGGACGCCAAGGCGATCTCGGCCAGCAGCGTCTCGATCCTGCCGACAACCACGGGATAACGGACCCTTGACTTCAGCCGGGTCAATTCAGCGATGGCGGGCGGACCGGCCATGGTGGCGAGCGCGGCCAGCGCACCGTTCCCAAGCTTGATCGAGCGAGCACCGACATCGGGGATTTTCTTGAAGCAGAGTTCGCAAAACTTGCCGATGCGCGATGCCATCGCGTCGTCGTCCGCGATCGCCAGCATCCAGAGCAGGCCGCGCATCGTGTCCTCGTTGGGATCGGGCCGTTGCGGATCCGGCGTGTAGGCCTCGAGCCAACCCATGACCTTCGAAGCAAGCTCGGAATCCGCCGCCATCAACGGCCGCGCGCGTTTGAGGAACAACTGGCTCGGCTTCGACTTGCCGGCGGCGGTGAGGGCGTGCGCGATAGCCTGCCGAGCGGGTTCCGTGAGTGGGGCGGCGAGCGTGCCCCGGGTCCATTCGCTCTCGATCACCGCGGGCGCAGGCTTCACTGCGGCAGGCCCATTTCGTCCGGAAATGGACTTGGACAGGTCCGCCTTCGCTGCAGCCAGCCCGCCTCCACCGAAGACGGACCTGAGCCTGGCGATCAGATCCATGCCCTCAGCCGCCGACCAGCGGGACCATTTTGAGAAACCGGACCTCGCTGTCCGACGTGATGCCGAGCGGCACATCGAGGTCTTCGATTTGCCGGTTATCGACGATCACCATGATACGATTGCGCTCGAAGGCCTCGATGGCGGCCGCAAGCTGCCGATCCGGTTCGATCCTTCGCGGCTTCGGCGTACGTTCATTGAGACGCCGTTCGCGCTCGTCCGGAACGATCAGGGGCTGTATCGTCGAACTGCCGGCATTGAACGCCGCCACCTCTTCGTCAATCCGCCGCGCCAACAGCTCACGCAGGGTGATGCGTTCACTGGCGAGCCGCAAATGACGCACGACCGCCGGCGGCCCGCCTGGAGTCTGATCGATAAGCTTCACGGCTAACGACATGGCGGCCCCTGTCTACGGCACCTCAGCATAGCATGATTACCGGTTCCGATTGAGCTGGCAAGGCGGCTGCGCATCTGGCGTCATGCCGTTTCCAGATCAAGGTCGATCCAGACCGGCACATGGTCGGACGGCTTTTCCCAGGCCCGCACGTAGCTGTCGATTCCGACCCCGTGGAGGCGGTCGCTGGCCTGCGGCGACAGCAGCAGGTGGTCGATACGAATGCCGTGGTTCTTCTGCCAGGCGCCGGCCTGATAGTCCCAGAAGGTATATTGGCCGGGGGCATCGGTGACCGCGCGCAGGGCGTCGGTGAGCCCGAGCCCGAGCAGCGATTGAAAGCTCTCCCTTGTGGCAGGGCGGAACAGGGCGTCGTTGACCCAGGCCGCGGGATTATGGACGTCTGCGGCCTGCGGAATGACGTTGAAATCACCGGCCAGCACCAGCGGCTCTTCCGCTTTAAGCCGCTGCCTCGAATACTCAAGAAGTCGCGACATCCACTTGAGTTTATAAGGATATTTCTCGGTTTCCGGAGGATTGCCATTAGGCAGATAAAGGCAGGCGATCCGCAGCACGCCGTGCTTCAGCGGGACCACGCCCTCCAGAAACCGGGCATGGGCGTCCTCGTCGTCGCCGGCAAGGCCCGATTTGGTTTCCTCGAACGGCAGCTTCGACAGCAGGGCCACGCCATTGAAGGTCTTCTGGCCATGGGTGACGACATTGTAGCCGAGCGCCTCGATGGCCTCCCGCGGAAACGCCTCATCGACGCATTTGATCTCCTGCAGGCAGACGATGTCAGGCGCGCAGTCCTTCAGCCAGACCACGAGATGGTCGATCCGTTGCCGGACCGAATTGACGTTCCACGTAGCAATACGCATCAAGGGGTTCCGTTGGCTTACGACAAATTTAGGTTCGCTGGCATACCATGGGCCGCGGGCCTGTGATAATCGTTTAGACTATGGCGTAAAGGCCGCCATCAAAGGGGCAGGGCAATTGGACCGTCCCGGTCGATGGACCGGCTGACGTGAAACGTGATGAAAAAAAGAAACCTGACGATTCTGGCGGGCGTGCTGGCTGTTGCTGCACTGACGGCCTACGGGACCCGCGCTTCATGGCTGGGTAGCGGCACCAATGTGCAGGGACCGCCGCGCGCGCGTGTGGTCTCGGTTGAACTGGCCAAGGCCGTGCGCAAGCCGGTGCCGGTCGATGTCGATTCGATCGGAACGGTTACGCCGATGTCCAGCGTGGCGCTGAAATCGCGGGTCGAGACCACCATCGTCTCGGTGCACTTCGAAGATGGGGCCAAGGTCAAGCAAGGCGATCTCCTGTTCACGCTCGATGCGCGCCAGATCGACGCCCAGATCGAGCAGGCCGAGGGCGTGCTGATCAGGGACCGGGCCCAGCTCGAGGCGGCGCAGCGCGACGTCCGTCGCTACAGCGAACTGATCGGCAAGGGCGCGACCACGCAGGTCAACGTCGATAACGCCAAGACCCAGGCCGATATCCTGACCGGCACCATCCAGGCGGATCAGTCGGCGCTGGACAATCTGAAGGTTCAGAAGAGCTTCACCGTCATCCGCGCGCCGTTCTCGGGCCGGATCAGCGTCGCCAATGTGAAGGTCGGCAATTTCGTGCGTCCGGCCGATACCGCGCCGCTCGCCGTCATCAACCAGATGGCGCCGGTCTACGTGACCTTCGCCGTTCCGCAACGGGTCCTGGTCGATCTGCGTGAGGGCATGTCGGCGGGCGACTCCAGGGTGATCGCCACGATCCCCGGCCATCGGCGTTCGGAGACCGGCAAGGTGGCGATGGTCGAAAATACCGTTGATTCCACCACCGGCATGGTCACCGTGCGCGGCATGATGAACAACGAGAATGAAACCCTGTGGCCGGGCACGCTGGTCAATACCAAGCTCATCATTCGCACCGAGGACGCCGTGACGGTGCCCTCGGCCGCGGTGCAGCGCAGCCAGAACGGCAACTTTGTGTTTGTGATGCAGAACGGCAAGGCCCACGTGCAGCCGGTGGAAATCAGCCGCACGTCCGACGGCCAGTCGGTCATTTCCTCCGGACTGTCCGGCGGCGAGGACGTCGTGACCGACGGTCAATTGCTGTTGTCCGAGGGCACACCGATCGCACCGCGAGCGCCCAAGGCGGGAGCCTGATCCATGACGCTTTCGGAGCTGTGCATCCGCCGGCCTGTCATGACGACGCTGATGACGGCGACGATCATCGCGTTCGGTGTGTTCGGGTTCCGGCTGCTGCCGGTTTCCGCGCTGCCAAAGGTCGATTTCCCGACCATCGCCGTGACTGCGACTTTGCCGGGTGCCAGCGCCGACACGATGGCGGCTTCGGTCGCCGGTCCGATCGAGCGTCAGCTCTCGACCGTTGCCGGCATCTCCTCGATGTCCTCGATCTCGTCGCAGGGCACCACCGCGATCACCATTCAGTTCGACCTCAATCGCAACATCGACGCCGCCGCGCTCGACGTGCAGACCGCGCTGACCATCGCGCAGCGCCGCTTGCCGATCGAGATGCGGATTCCGCCGAGCTTCCGGAAGGTCAATCCGTCCGACTTCGCGATCCTGTTCATCTCCCTGAGTTCCGAAACGCTGCCGCTGTCGACCGTCAACGAATACGGCGACATCGGCATCGGGCAGGCGCTGTCGCAAATCCAGGGCGTCGCCCAGGTGGTGATTTTCGGTCCTCAGAAATTCGCGATCCGGGTGCAGGCCGATCCGCAGGCCGCGGCGGCGCGCGGCATATCGCTCGAAGACATCCGCAATGCCGTGTCGAGCGCCAATTCCTCGACCCCGGTCGGCACCCTGAATGGACCGAAGCAGGACGTCTCCCTGCAGGCGTCCGGCCAGATGGACAAGGCCGCCGACTACCGCCATGTCATTGTCGCCTGGCGCAACGGATCGCCGGTCCGGCTGGACGAGGTCGCGAAGGTCCATGACGGCGTCGAGAACGACAAGACGGCGACTTGGTTCAATGGAACCCGTTCGATCGTGCTGGCGATCTACAAGCAGCCGGACGCCAATACCGTGGCCGTGGTCGACGGTGTGCTGGCAAAACTGCCGAATCTGCGGGCGCAGATCCCGCCGTCGGTGAAGATCAACGTCACGATGGACCGCTCGCAGTCGATCCGCCAGTCCGTTGCTGATGTCGAGGAGACACTCCTGATCGCCATCGGTCTGGTGATCATGGTGATCTTCCTGTTTCTGCGGTCGGCATCGGCCACCTTCATTCCGGCGCTGGCGGTTCCGATCTCGCTCTGCGGCACATTTGCCGTCATGTACCTGCTGGATTTCTCCGTCAACAACATGACGCTGCTGGCGCTGACCCTGTCGGTCGGCTTCGTGGTCGACGACGCCATCGTCATGCTGGAAAACATCGTCCGCCATATCGAAAACGGCATGCGTCCGTATGAGGCGGCCCTGAAGGGCGCGCGCGAAATCGGCTTCACCATCATTTCGATCACGTTCTCGCTGATCGCGGTGTTCATCCCGGTGTTGCTGATGGGCGGCATCGTCGGCCGCGTTTTCCGCGAATTCGCGGTCACGATCGCGGTGGCGATCGTGGTGTCAGGTTTCGTCTCGCTGACGCTGACGCCGATGCTGTGCGCGCGCCTTCTGAAGGCGCACGATCCGACCAAGAAGACCAACATCGTGCTTCGCGCGTTCGAACGGATGTTCGATTCATGGCTCCGCGCCTATGAATGGGCACTAGACATCGTGCTGGCCCGCAAGCCCATGATGCTGGTGGTGACGCTGCTGACGCTGGTCGGCACCGTCGCGCTCTATATCATCGTGCCCAAGGGATTTTTCCCGCAGGAGGATACCGGCTTCCTGACCGGTATCACCGAGGCCGCGACGGATACATCGTTCGAAGCGATGTCGGTCCGGCAAAAGGCGCTTGCCGACCTCCTGAGCCAGGATCCGGCGGTCGAGTATATCAACAGCACCGCCGGCGCCGGCGGACCGAACGCCACCGCCAATTTTGGCCGCCTTTTCATTGCCCTGAAGCCGAAAAAGGAACGCGAGCCGGCACCGGTGGTGATGGCGCGCCTGCGCCAGAAGGCGATGCAGATCCCCGGCATCCAGGCGTTCTTCCAGAGCATTCAGAACCTCAACATCGGCGGCCGGCCGTCGAAGAGCCAGTACCAGTACGTGCTGCAGAGCGGCGATACCGAGTCGCTCTACCGGCTGGCGCCGGAGATGCGCGAACGCATCGCCAAGGTGCCGGGACTGCTCGACGTCACCACCGACCTCTACATCAAGAATCCGCAGATGACGGTCGACATCGACCGCGAGAAGGCCGCGGTCTACGGCGTCACCGTCGATCAGGTGCGCAACCAGCTTTACAACGCATTCGGCGCGCGCCAGGTCGGCACCATCTACATGCCGTCCAACGACTACCAGATCATCCTGGAGGCGCAGCCGCAGTTTCGCGTCGATCCATCCGACCTTTCCAAGCTCTACATGAAGACCTCGAGCGGACAGACCATTCCGCTGGATGCGGTGGCAAAGCTGACGCCGACCGTGGGGGCGCTGCAGATCAACCATCAGGGCCAGCAGCCCGCGGTGACGATCTCGTTCAACCTCGCGGCAGGCGTTTCGCTCGGCTATGCCGTGGACCAGATCACCAGGATCGAACAAACGTCAAATCTTCCCGCCACCATTGCGACAGGCTTCTCGGGCACCGCGCAGGTATTCCAGGATTCCTTGCGCGGGCAGGGCGTGCTGATCCTGGCGGCGGTGTTCGCGGCTTTCGTCATTCTCGGCATCCTCTACGAGAGCTTCATCCACCCCATCACCATCATTTCCGGCCTGCCGTCGGCGGGCATCGGCGCCATCCTGACGCTGATGATGTTCAATATGGAGCTTTCCGTCATCGCCATGATCGGCATCGTGATGCTGGTCGGCATCGTCAAGAAGAACGCCATCATGATGGTGGATTTTGCGCTGGAGCGCCGCCGTGTCGGGCTGAGCGCCGAACACGCCATTCGCGAAGCCGCCTTGCTCCGGTTCCGGCCGATCATGATGACGACATTCGCGGCGATTTTCGGCACGCTGCCGATCGCGATCGGCGCCGGCGCCGGCGCCGAGCTGCGCCAGCCGCTCGGCATTGCCGTGGTCGGCGGCCTCTGCGTCTCGCAGCTGCTGACGCTGTTCATCACGCCGGTCATCTACATCTATCTCGACCGCTTCGATCGCCTCTTGAAGCGCCGGCTCGAACCGCAGGAAGACGATGGCGAGAATGTCGAGCGGCCGCATGTCGTCGCGGCGGAGTGATGTTTCCGGCATGAGGATGAAGGCGCGCTGCGGAGCGTTGGCAATGCTGGCTGCGGCGTGCCTGCTAATTGCCGGCAGCCCTGGCGCACGCGCCGACGACCGGATCGAAATCTTCGACGCGCATCTGCATTACAACTGGGAACCGAAGCCGTTCTACCAGCTCGACGAAGTGCTGGCGCTGTTCAAGAAACATCGCGTCACCGGCATTCTCGCCACCAGCCGGCCCAACAGCGGCACCCATGCGCTGGTGGGCGCCAAAGCGGACGGACTGCAGATCGTGCCCTTCATCAGGCCGTACCGGGTCCGTCCCGATATCCAGACCTGGTTCAAGGACCCCGTGATCTTCGAACTGGTGCAGGAGGAATTCAAACGCGGCTACTATCGCGGCATCGGCGAGTTTCATCTGTCGAGCGGCGACGCCGACAATGAGTGGGTCAGGAAGACCGTCGATTTCGCCGTGGCGAATAATCTCTATCTGCACGCCCATGCCGATGACGCCGCGGTCGAGATCCTGATGCGGCATAATCCGAAGGCGCAGATCATCTGGGCCCATACCGGCTTCGGCCTGTCGGGCGATCGCGTCGCCGCGATGCTGGCGAAATATCCGAAGCTGTGGGGCGAGTTGTCCTACCGAAGCGGCATCACCTAGGGGGGAGGGAAACTGACGGCGGAATGGCGCGCGCTGTTCGAGCGGTTTCCCGACCGGTTCCTGCTCGGCTCGGACACCTGGGTGCCGGAGCGCTGGGCGAGTTACGGTGAGATCATGGCCGGCTACCGCGCCTGGCTGGCGCAGTTGCCGCCGAAGGCCGCGGCGCAGATCGCGCATGGCAACGCCCGGGCGCTGTTCGCCACCCCTTAGGCCTGGCCCGTCGCTGCGATCCCGGCAATTTGACGGGCTTACGACCCGTAATTTTACGGTGTTCCGGATTAACGTCATTTAAGCGTGCGCTGTCGTCTGCTGATGCTGCAGATCAGGTGTCGCGCAGCATGCATTGGCCGGAAAATTCAGTGACCGCACAGACCAGCCATGACGGGGCGCCCGGTCGACTTGCCCATTGGCTTCGCGGCCTCGCTCCCGGGAACGGATTTGACACCAGCGATCTCAGCGAACGCGAGATGCGCCGCATTCGCGCCAAGCAAATCGACGCGATAGCCCGCCTCGTTCCGATCACCATGACCATCAATCTGGTCAACGTTGCGATCGTCCTGTTGGTGTTCTGGAACACCGGTTCGAACATTTTCCTCGGCGTGTGGGCGTTGACCATCGTTGCCGCTGCGGCGATGGCGACGCGGTCATGGCTGCGCTCGCGCCGCCGCACACCAACGGAAGCTTCGCCGAACGCCACGCGACGAATGACGGTCCAGGCATTTGTCCTCGCGCTGACCTGGGGCGCGATGCCGATCGTGCTGCTGCCGGCAATCGATCCGACATACCAGGTCATCGTCGCGTGCCTGATGGCGGGAATGATATCGGCCGGCGGCTTCGCCCTGGCCACCGTCCCAGCCGCCGGGCTGACCTACACATGGACGATGACCGTCGCCTCCGCGGCAGCCCTGCTGCTCTGCCGGGTCGACGTCTACACCGTCACGGCGGTCTTCCTGCTGATTTATGCTGTCTTCATCTCCCGCAACGTGATTTCGAACGGCAGACTGTTCTTTGATAATTTACGGGCGCAGTTGCAGCTCGCGCGCCAGACCGAGACGATTTCGCTGCTGCTGAAGGAGTTTCAGGAAAACGCCAGCGACTGGCTTTGGCAGACCGACGCCGAGGGCCGGTTGACGCACGTCCCGGAACGCTTCGCCAAGGTGGCGCAAATTCCGCTTCCATTGCTGCAGGGCGCCGCGCTTGCCGACGCGCTGGAGATGCTTTGTCCCGCGGACGGGCCGGCGGTTGCCGGCATTGTCGCGCTGATGGACAAACACGAGGCGCTGCGCGACGTCATCGTTCACGTCGTCGCCGGCGGCGAAGCCCGGCTTTGGGCGTTGACCGCCAAGCCGACGCTCGATCACGATGGCAACTTCGCCGGTTACCGCGGGGTTGGCCACGATGTCACCGAACGCTGGCGGGCGGAGCAGGCGGAGGCGGCCAACCAGGCGAAGTCCGGCTTCCTCGCGACCATGAGTCACGAAATCCGGACGCCGATGAATGGCGTGCTTGGATTGGCCAGCATGCTGCTGGAGACGAAGCTCGATCCGGAGCAGTATCACGCAGTGAGCACGATCAGGGATTCCGGCGAAAACCTGCAGCGAATTCTCAACGACATTCTCGACCTGTCGAAACTCGAAGCCGGCCAGCTGGAATTCGAGTCCATTGATTTCTCACCGGCGATGCTCGCGGACGCCGTTGCCTCCTCGATCGGAGCCAGTGCGAAGAACAAGGGACTTGCGGTCAAGGTCGAAGTCGATCCGGACCTTCCGTCCACCTTGAGCGGCGACGTCGCGAGAATTCGTCAGGTTCTGCTCAATCTTGCCTCCAACGCCGTCAAGTTTACCGAGCGCGGTGGCGTGACCATCGCGGTCGCGTGCACATCGCGGGAGGGCAGTCGCGCCGAGGTGGAATGGCGGGTGTCGGACAGCGGCATCGGCATCGCGCCGGATCGGATCGATCGGCTGTTCACCGACTTCGCCCAGGCCGACGTCTCGATCAACCGCCGCTTCGGCGGTACCGGCCTTGGCCTCGCCATCTGCCGGCGCATCGTCGAGCAGATGGGCGGCGTGATCGGTGTTGCCTCGAAGGCAGGCGAGGGGGCGACCTTCGCATTCACCCTGACGCTGCCGGCGAGCGACAAATCGGTGCGCGATCTGCGCACCGACCGCGCCGGCCCCAACGACCTGAGAGCCCGCATCGATACGATGGGCCGCCCGCTGCGGGTATTGATCGCCGAGGATGACGCCACCAACCGGATGGTGGTGCTGATGATGTTGCGGGAGTTCAACGCCGAGACCCGGGTCGTCGCCGACGGCGTGCAGGCGGTGCAGGCGGCATCGGAAGCCGACTACGACCTCGTGCTGATGGACGTGCGCATGCCGGAGATGGATGGTCTTGCGGCAACACGCGCGATCCGTGCCCAGGGCGGCCGGTTCACCAGCCTGCCCATCATCGCGCTGACGGCCAATGCATTCGCCGAAGATGTCGAACTGTGCCGCGACGCCGGCATGTCCGACTTCCTCGCCAAACCGCTGCGCAAGCCGGCGCTGGTGGCCGCCGTCCTGCGGGCCGTCGGACAGAGCGCAGAGATGCCGCCGGATTCGACGTCAACGGCCGTTCCCCCGGTGCTCGACCGGATGGCGCTGGCGCACCTGACCGCCGCGATCGGGAAGGACGGGGTGCGGGAGACTTTCGCGACATTCGCGGACGAAACCGAAGCTCGCCTCGCATTGTTCCGGCAGTTCGTGGAGGGCGACGATCGGGAGTTGATAGAAATCGAGGCCTGCGCCTTGAAAGGATCGGCGAGGACCCTTGGCGCCAGCGAGATGTCCGATCTCGCAAGGTTGATCGAACACCGGGCCGCCAGCATCAGTACCGACGAATTGCGGGATGCGATCGGCTGGCTGGACGAAGCGCATCGCCGCATGCGCCGGGAGTTCGAGGCGGACTTTATCCAAGTCGCCTGACGCACCGACAATGCCCTGTCGCGGACACCGTCCCGATCGGGCGAATCGGAAGTTTCAGATCGAAAAGCTGGTGCCGCAGCCGCAGGAGGCGGTGGCGTTGGGGTTGACCACCCGGAACGAGGCGCCGATCAGATCGTCGACGAAGTCGACCTCGGAGCCGGCCAGAAACGGCACCGAGGCCGGATCCACCAGCACCACGGCGCTGTCGCGCGCGATCACGAGGTCATCCTCGGCCTGGGCCCGCTCGACGTCGAATTTGTACTGGAAACCCGAGCAGCCGCCGCCCTCTACGCTGATCCGCAGCATGGCGCCGTCGCCCTCGGTCTTGAGGATCTCGCCGATGCGGCGGGCGGCCCGCTCGCTGATGGTGACGGCTGTCGTCATGTGAGAAATCTCCGGTCGCCGCTGCCTTGAGCCAAATTATTTGGTATCCGGCACGCCCCATAGTTAAGTGCGCAGGCCAGCGGAATCAATTGGATAAGGATTAAAACACCGTGTCGGTCGGAATGGCAGCCCCTCGCGCGATCTATGCCTGCGACCCCGAACGCAGCCGGGGGCGGCTGTTTGCGGAGCCGCCGAGCAAGACCCGGAGCCCGTTCCGGCGGGATTGCGACCGGGTGATCCATTCCACCGCCTTTCGCCGCCTCAAGCACAAGACCCAGGTTTTCGTGTTCCATGAGGGCGATCATTACCGGACCCGGCTGACCCACAGCCTCGAAGTGGCGCAGATCGCCCGCGCCCTGGCCCGGCAACTCGGCCTCGACGAGGACCTCACGGAGACCCTGGCACTGGCCCATGATCTCGGCCATCCGCCGTTCGGCCATGCCGGCGAGCGGGCGCTCGACGCCTGCCTGCAGGCCCATGGCGGCTTCGACCATAATGCCCAGAGCCTGCGCGTGGTCACCTCGATGGAACATCGCTATCCCGAGTTCGACGGGCTCAACCTGACCTGGGAAGCGCTGGAGGGCATCGTCAAGCACAACGGGCCGCTGACCGAGCGCAGCGGCGCCGCGGTCGGACGGTATGGCGAGCACGGCATTCCCTCCGCCATATCCGACTACATGGCGACCTATGACCTCGAATTGTGGAGTTTTGCCTCGCTGGAAGCCCAGGTCGCGGCGATCGCCGACGACATCGCCTATGACGCCCACGACATCGACGATGGCCTGAGGGCCGACCTGTTCACGGTCGACGACCTCAAGGTGATGCCGCTGACGGCCGAAATGATCGCGGAGATCGCCCGGCACTATCCCGATCTCGACGACGTCAGGCGCGGCGCCGAACTGGTGCGTGAGCTGATTTCATACCTGATCGGCGCTGTCGTCACCGAAGCGCGCCGCCGGCTCGACACCGCGCGACCGACATCGGTCGAGGATGTGCGCCACCTCGGCGACACCATGATCACGTTTCCACCCGAGGTGGCGCGGGCGGAGGCCGAGATCAAGGCGTTCCTGAAGCTCAGGATGTACCGGCATCCCCGGGTGATGCGGGTGATGGGCGAGGCCGAAGCGATCCTGTTCGACCTGTTCGCGCGCTACCGGCAGAGCCCGGGCGACCTGCCGGCGGAGTGGCTGTCGCGCGATGGCGGCGATCACGCGAGCGAAACCGAGCATGTCCGGCGGATCGGCAACTTTATCGCCGGGATGACCGACCGCTTCGCCATCACCGAGCATCAAAGGCTTTTTGACTTGACCCCGGATTTGCGTTAGGCGGCGGCCTAGCCGCACGCGGCATCATCCCCGGTCCAGTCACGCCCATGGTCGATTCCAGCCAACCGCAGCATCTTTTCGCCAATGTGCTGGCGCGCGTCCACGCGGTGTGCGGCGCGCTCGCCTCCGAAGGCGGCTGGCCCGCCGGCATTGATCTGTCGCGGGTCGTGGTCGAGCCGCCGCGCGACGCGGCGCATGGTGATATGGCCACCAATGCCGCGATGGTGCTGGCCAAGGAGGCCAGGGCCAAACCGCGCGATCTCGCCGAAGCCATCGCGGCCAAACTGCGCGCCGATGATCTGATCGCCTCGGTCGACGTGGCCGGTCCGGGCTTCATCAATCTGACCCTGAAGCCGCAGGCCTGGTCGGACGCTTTGCGTACCGTGCTGCGCGAGGGCGCCGCCTATGGCCGGAGCCCGATGGGCGCGGCCGAGAAGGTCAATGTCGAATACGTCTCGGCCAACCCGACCGGGCCGATGCATGTCGGCCACTGCCGGGGCGCGGTGTTCGGCGACGCGCTGTGCAGCCTGCTGGATTTTGCCGGTTACGACGTCACCCGCGAATATTACATCAACGATGCCGGCGCGCAGGTCGACGTGCTCGCGCGCTCGGCGTTCCTGCGCTACCGCGAGGCGCTCGGCGAGAGCATCGAGATTCCGGAAGGGCTTTATCCCGGCGACTACCTGGTGCCGGTGGGGCAGGCGCTCGCCGCGGAGTATGGCGATAAACTGCTGACGATGTCGGAAGCCGCATGGCTGCCGCCGGTGCGGGCCAAGGCCATCGCCATGATGATGGAGATGATCAAGACCGATCTCGCCGCGCTCCATATCAAGCACGACGTGTTCTTCTCCGAGCGGTCGCTGATCGAAACCGGCAACAACAAGGTCACCGAGACCATCGACTTCCTGCGCTCCAAGGGCGACGTCTATGAAGGCCGGCTGCCGCCGCCGAAGGGCGGCGCGCCGGCGGAGGATTACGAGGACCGCGAGCAGACGCTGTTTCGCGCCACCGCCTATGGCGACGATGTCGACCGGCCGCTGATGAAGTCGGACGGCAGCTACACGTATTTTGCGTCCGATATCGCCAACCACAAGAACAAGTTCGACCGCGGCTTTGCCAATTTGATTGACGTGTTCGGCGCCGATCATGGCGGCTACATCAAGCGCATGCAGGCTGCGGTCAAGGCCGTCACGGCGGGCAAGGCCACGCTCGATGTGAAGGTGGTGCAGCTGGTGCGTCTGCTGCGCCACGGCGAGCCGGTGAAGATGTCGAAGCGGTCAGGTGACTTCGTCACCCTGCGCGAGGTGGTCGACGAGGTCGGCTCCGACGCCGTGCGGTTCATGATGCTGTTCCGCAAGAACGACGCGGTGCTGGATTTCGATCTCGCCAAGGTGATCGAGCAGTCCAAGGACAATGCGGTGTTCTACGTGCAGTACGGCCATGCCCGCGGCCATTCGATCTTCAAGAACGCCCGGGAGCTGGTTCCCGACCTGCCGGATGATACCGACGCCCGGGCGGCGTTCCTGGACGATGCGGCGGTGGAACGGCTGACCGACCCGGCCGAACTCAGCCTGCTCAGGCTGCTGGCGCTCTATCCCCGGATGATCGAGGCGGCGGCGGTAGCGCACGAGCCGCACCGAATCGCTTTCTATCTGTATGATCTCGCCAGCGAATTTCACGCGTTGTGGACACGGGGGCGCGATTTGCCCTATTTACGCTTCATTATCAATAATGATGCAGAGATTACAAAGGCGCGATTGGCATTGGTCCAGGGCGTCGTCTCGGTTCTGGCATCCGGGCTCGCCGTTCTTGGCGTCCATGCCCCGACCGAGATGCGATAGGGGGTACGCTTCACGCGGGGAACCGTGAGGCATCTGGCAGGCGCCGGTTCGTTTGCAAAAGCGGGTTGGCGGCTTTCCCGAAGGGGACGCACCATCACCATGGCTGATCGATATCAGGACAGGCCTTTTCCCGCCGACGATGGCTATGATCGTGGCGGAGAACCTCATGTGCCGGCACGAACCGAGGCCGATCCGCTGGCGGAGCTTGCGCGCCTGATCGGCCAAACCGACCCGTTCGCGATGGGGCGGGCCAATCAGCCGGTGCAGCCGCGCAGCGAGCGCGAGCCGTACCAGCCGCCGGCACCTGCTGCCGACGACGAGCCTGTCGCGGGTCCGCCGCCATGGATGCGCCGCGCCACCCCGCAGGCGACCCCGGCCGCTCCGGAAGAGGATTACGAACAGGATTATCCGAGCGCCGTGCACCCGCTGCATCGCTACGCAGCGCCGCTTGCCCCGCCGGAGCCGGACTATCAACCGTCCCCGTCCTACGCCGACGCCGGTCAGGAGCCGGATCCGTCGCGCTATGATGACGCGCTGTATGGCCAGCCCGATCATGGCGGGCAGTACGCCCAGCACGATCCGGCTCACGGGGACGACACTTACGCCTATCAGGACGATTACGGCGATGTCGCCGAGGAGCCGGTCAAGAAGCGCGGCGGCGGCATGATGACCGTTGTGGTGGTGCTGGTGCTGGCGGTGGTGGGGACGGGTGCGGCCTTTGCCTATCGCACCTTTGCCGGATCGGCCCGTACGGGCGAGCCGCCGATCATCAAGGCTGACAACAGCCCAACCAAGATCGTGCCGGCGCCTTCGGACGGCTCGGCCAAGGTGCCGGACCGCATGGCCACGGGCGACGGCAAGGAAAAGATCGTCCCGCGCGAGGAAGCGCCGGTCGACGTCAATGCCAGGACCGGCCCGCGCCAGGTGTTTCCGCCGCTGATCGCGAACAACAATCCGCCACCGGTGGCGAGCGTCACGCCGTCCGGCCCGATGCCGCCAGGCGCGGGCAATGGCACGCTGCCCAACGGCACCGAGCCGCGGCCGATCAAGACCTTCACCATCCGCGGCGACCAGGCTGACAAAACCGCGGCGCCGGTCAATGCGCCGCCGTCGGCCAGACCCGCGCCCGCTGCCAAGTCGAATGCGGCTGCTGCGCCTCAGGCTCTAGCACCTCCTCCGGGCGCGCCTGCGCCGCGCAGCCCGCCCTCATCGGCGAATGCCAGCGCCAATGGACCGCTGTCCCTGACGCCGCAGGCGGCCCCGGGGGCTCCGGCAGCGCCGGCAGCTCGGATGGCCGCCGCCAATCCCGCGCCGGTCGCGTCGAATGGCGGGGGATATCTGGTTCAGGTCGCCTCGCAGAAGAACGAGTCGGACGCACAGGCCTCGTTCCGGGCCCTGCAGGGCAAGTATCCGGCGGTGCTCGGCTCACGTTCGCCGGTGATCAAGCGTGCCGATCTCGGCGACAAGGGCGTCTATTACCGCGCCATGATCGGGCCGTTCGGTTCCTCCGAGGAGGCCTCGCAGTTCTGCGGCAACCTGAAAACTGCCGGCGGACAGTGCGTCGTCCAAAGGAATTAACGGCCGTTTCCTTGACCCCCGGGCTGCCAGCGGTCTAATCCGCCGCATGAGCAGCCGCGCATTCATCACTGGCGTATCCGGACTGGAATTGAGCGCGGACGAGCGCGAATTCATCCGTTCGGAACGGCCATGGGGCTTTATCCTATTCAAGCGCAATATCGAGACACCCGCGCAAGTCACTCAGCTTGTTCAGGAGTTGCGAAGTGCCGTGGGTGAGGCGAATGCCCCGGTCCTGATCGACCAGGAGGGCGGCCGGGTCCAGCGTCTCGGCCCGCCGCATTGGCCGGTCTACCCGCCGGGAGCCGTGTTCGGCACGCTCTACGACCTCGACCGTGCGGCTGGCCTGGCCGCAGCGCGCCTGAGCGCCCGGCTGATTGCCGCCGACCTGCTGGACCTTGGCATAACAGTAGATTGCCTGCCGCTGGCGGACCTGCCGGTCCCCGGCGCCGATGCCGTGATCGGCAACCGCGCCTATGGCACCGAGCCCGGCAAGGTGGCGGCGATCGCCCGCGCCGTGACCGAGGGGCTGGAGCAGGGCGGCGTTTTGCCGGTTCTCAAGCACATTCCCGGACATGGACGGGCCACCGCGGACACCCATTTCAAGCTGCCGGAGATCGATACGCCCCAAGCGGAGCTGAATCGGACCGATTTCGCCGCCTTTCAACCGCTGGCGGACCTGCCGATGGCCATGACCGCACATGTTGTGTTTAGCGCGCTGGACCCCGCCCATCCGGCGACGACATCTGCGACAATCATCGAACAGGTGATTCGCGGCGTGATCGGGTTCCAGGGTTTGTTGATGAGTGATGACGTGTCCA
>JAZJYY010000135.1:0-7885 GCA_040390145.1 Pseudomonadota bacterium | reverse complement strand
GCATCCTGACCGCCACCGCCGTCGAGCATCAGCCGGTCAGCCGCGCCGAAGCCGAAGCTTTGTTCGAGATCAACGACGCCGCCTCCGAGCGCAGCGACGAGGGCGTGTTCGACGATTTGCTGGCCAAGGCGGTCGTGCACCATGCCGCGTCCGCGTCCGGCCTTGCGGTGCCGCCGCGCACCGTCGCGCTGTCGCCGGACACCGCCATCGAAAGCTGGGCGCCGGCCCATGCCAACGCTGTCGATGTCGCCGTCCTGCAGTGGCTCGCCAGCCAGATGCGCGGCAGGCGACGCAGCAACCGTACCTTGATGCGGATGGTCGCCACCGTCGTCGGTGCCGCCGCGCTCCCCATGGTACACCTGCCGAACGTGTTCGACATCGGGATGTAAACGTCGAGCGCCGTTGCGACAGCTTCTGCTGGCATCGGCGGTCACCTCACCACGGTCGTCATCCTCCGCGAAAGTGGAGGATCAGTACGCCGCGGCCTGTCGATTCCATTGTTGACGCCTATGGAATACTGGATCACCCGCGCTTTCGCGGGTGACGACAATTGTGGTGTGTCAGTAGCTGGGCTCCAATCCATCAACGTCATTGCGGGGAGCCCTTGCGACGAAGCAATCCATATTACGCCCGTGGCGTGGCGCCACTCTGATACCGTCTTAACCTCCCGATAACTGCTTTTCCTAACGGCCTCTTTGCACCGGTTCCGCTACAGGTTGCCAAGGCAGGGGCAGAAAGATGTCGGGTGGTCCATCGGATAGTGTCGGTTCGGTAAACCGATTTCTGTCGCATGCGCGCTTTCGCTTCAGGCTCGGCGCGATTCAGTGGCTGGTTCTGTGCGGCGCCGCGCTCGTCATCGCGATCGCGGCGGGCACCGGGTATCTTGCCCTCGAGTTCCGCGAGCGCGCGCTCGAGGTCAGCGAGCGCGAGTTGACCAACAGCGCGCTGCTGCTGTCCCGTCATTTCGACCAGCAACTCGCCGACCTCCAGCATGTTCACGATGACGTGGTAGCCCACATGCAGGCTGGCAGCATGAACACGGCCGAGAGCTTCGAACGGCAAATGTCGACGCTGTCAGCGCATGAGATGCTGCGGGCCAAGCTTGCGGCACTCCCCCACGTCGGTGGCGTGAACTTGTTCAATATCGAGGGTCGGCTCATCAACACGTCGGAGCGATGGCCGGTGGAGGACGTGACGATTACGGATCGGGGCTATTTCCGCGAGTTCACCTCCGGTCGACCGACACCCGACGTGATCGTCGAACCGGCCGTCAGCAAGGTGACGAAAAAGTGGACGATGATCTTTGCGCGGAAGATTACCGGCCGCAACGGTGAGCTGATCGGCTTTGCGAGCCGGGGAGTCGAACCCGCGCACTTCCTGAATTTCGTCGGCTCGCTGGCGCTGAACAACGATACCACGATCTCGATGGTTCACCGCGACGGCACCGTCATCGCCCGCTACCCGCACCACGACGATCTGATCGGCAAGAACGTCAGCAAATCGCGCTCGTTCCAGCATGCGCTGGCTGCGGGTGGCAATGCTTCCGGGCGCTTCAAGCACTCGACCGAACGCGAGGAAAGGGTCGGCTCCATCCGAGCCCTGACGAATTTTCCGATCCTGATTGTCGCCACAACCAACGTATCGTCGGCGCTCGCCGACTGGCGGGCGCAGGCCAAGTTGCAGTTTTCCGCCGCCCTTCTCGCCGTCATCGTCGTCATCGCCACGATCTACCTGATCGTCCGCCAGTTGAAGCGTCAGCACGCGGCTGCGCAGAAACTGCTTTCCGAGAAGAGTCAGCATCTCGACTCCGCCATCAACAACATGACCCAGGGGCTGCTGCTGTTCGACGCCTCGGGCCGCCTCGTCATCTGCAACCAGCGCTACATCGACATGTTCGGCGTATCGCCCGAGGTCGCCAAGCCCGGCTGTCATCTGCGCGACCTGATCCGCCACCGCCAGGAACTGGGCTCGTTCATCGGCGACGTCGACGCCTATTGCGCGAGGTTTCTCGATCGCAAGGATGACCTGATCAACGACACCGTCATTTCGACCCCCGACGGCCGCATGATCCGGCTGATCTACAAGCGGTCGCCGGACGGCGGCTGGGCCACCACGCTGGAAGACGTCACCGAGCGGCGGCGGGTCGCGGCCAAGATCGAACATCTCGCCCATTATGACGCACTGACCAATCTGCCGAACCGGACGCTGTTCCAGCGGCATGCGGAAGGGTTGCTGCTCCAGACCGCCGACGTGCAGTTCGCCATCCTCTACATCGATATCGATGAGTTCAAGCGCATCAACGATTCCCTGGGCCATTTGATCGGCGACGAGTTTCTGAGGGGCGTCTCGGGCCGTCTGCTCGAAGCCGTCGGACCGAGCGACTTCGTGGCCCGGCTCGGCGGCGATGAGTTCGCCATCCTGCAGCGCGACGTCACCTCCGACGCCGACGTCGAGGCGCTGATCGTCAAGGTCTATCAGGCGCTGCGAACGCCGTTCGATTGCCTCGGCCACAGCCTCGGCAGCGACGCCAGCATCGGCATTGCCATCGCTCCGCGTCACGGTACCGACCTGTTCGGGCTCCTCAAGAGCGCCGATCTGGCGATGTACGCGGCGAAGGCGGCGGGCCGCCGGACCCATCGTTTCTTCGAGCCGTCGATGGAAGCGCAGGCCAACCTCCGCCGCGAACTCGAGCGGGATTTGCGGATTGCGATCACCGCGGGCGGGTTTGAGATCCATTACCAGCCGATCGTCGATCTGCGCAGCAACGAAATGACCGGATGCGAGGCGCTGCTGCGGTGGCGGCACCCGGTGCGCGGCATGATCTCGCCAGCCGAGTTCATTCCGGTGGCCGAGGAAACCGGCCTGATCGAGGAGATCGGGCAATGGGTGCTGCGGACCGCATGCGCCGAAGCCGCAACCTGGCCCGCCCATATCCGCGTTGCCGTCAACGTTTCGCCCATCCAGTTCCGGTCGGCGACGCTGTCCCTGAAAGTCGCCGCCGCGCTTGCCGATACCGGTCTCGACCCGCGCCGGCTGGAACTCGAGATCACCGAGGCGGTGCTGATCGCCGATGACGACGCGGCGCTGGTGGCGCTCAACCAGCTTCGCGGGCTCGGCGTTCACATCGCGCTGGACGATTTCGGGACCGGCTATTCGTCGCTGAGCTACCTGCAGCGGTTCCCGTTCGACAAGATCAAGATCGACCGCAGCTTCGTCAAGGAATTGGCGCGCGGCACCGGTTCGGCGTCGATCATCAAGGCCGTCGTCGGCATCGCCGCCGACCGCAACATCATCACGACCGCGGAAGGCGTCGAGACCGAGCAGCAGCGCGAAGCCGTGCAGTCGTTCGGTTGCACGCAGATGCAGGGATATTTGTTCAGCGCCGCGCGCCCGGCGGATGAAATCCGCGCGATGCTGGCTGATGGCCGCAAGGCCGTCGCCGCGGTGGCGTGAGGGACGGGTGGCTGGTCGCCTCGCAGCCGACACCCACGTCGCTCCCTCAGCATGAGGTCTTACTCGTTCACGAGCAGTCCCGTAGCCCGTATGGAGACAACGGGTCGGCGCGGAACGCGCCGCGCCGCTGGCGCAATCCGGGACACCGCTCGGCCGAAGCTTCCCCGGATTGCGCTACGGGCGCGCATTCGCGGGACCTTCGATCCATCCGGGCTACGGGAATGCGCTCGCGGGAGGAGGGGAGAAGAGGCGCCGTCACTTGCCCTTCGGTGACCGGCAATTATAGGCCTTGCGAAATCCCGCAGCCTGGGCGTCTTCCTCGGTGCAGAACCAGCGATCCGGCTCGGTCGTGCCGGGGTAACTGCGGCAGCCCTGCAAATGATAGACGCCGACATTGCCGGTGACGCGGGCGCGCACCGCCAGTTTTCCCTTGATGCTGCAGCCCGGCGGCATCACGGGATGCTCGGGGAACAGCACCGCGCGAATTTGCTGTTCCTTGTCGGTCCTGCAGGCGTCACCCGATAAGGTGCCGTCCTTGCGTCCCCTGCGGAATTCGTAAGGCGATGCGAAACAGCCTTTCCAAAGACCGAGCTTTTGGTCCCTGGCGCCGGCCTCGTCTTCCTTGTATCGGCCTCTGGCATAAGGTTCGAAGTTCAGGGCAAAGCCCTGGCGGACAATGAGTTGGTTCAGGGTGGCCTTCTCGCCCTCGACGGTGCAAACGCCGATGTGCCGGCTCTTGTAGGGGGCCAATCCGAGATCCTCGCAGCGGACCGCGCGGCCACCGATCAACTTTAGCAGTTGATCGCGCGCCTCGACGCCGCAGGCCCATGGGTCGGCATGCTCGTCGATGCACATCTGGTCGAGCTCGGGCGCATCGATGCCGTCGAGCCGGTAGGTCATGCCGCCCACCTGGACGGTGCCGCCGTCCTTGACCACCGCGCCGGCGGCCCAGCTCTGGCTTGCCGAGAGAGCGGCGAGTATCACGATCAGGAAACGCATCCAGCCCATTGCCTCTGTTCGGTTTTGCGAAACTTGCGGCAAACGTTACGGGAAGTCCGCGGCTTGATCGAGAGGCCTGTTGGTCATCGAAACGGCTCGGGGACTGATTGATTACACTGGTTGACTTGAGTAGAACAAAAGAAGAACGTGTGCCTTCACCGCCCCAATGGAACAAGCATGATGTCCTCTTCACCAGCCAATGCCGAAGAGGATAACGGACTGGAGGCCGCCGTCGATCAGGCGATCGCGGCATGTGGCGGCGACATGCGATCCACCATCCGCGCCTTGATCGTTGCCAATCAATATCTGGAGAACGAGGCGGCTGAGCTGATGAAGGCGGTCTCCCATGCCTATACGCGCGGCCGGTTCAACACCTATTCCGGCTGATGCGGCGCGTACTCCCGTGGAAAATGCGCGATGAGGGATATTTCCGTCAGATCGGACCATCCGCTAAATCTCTCCCTGAAGCGGAATTGGGGCGCATAAACCGTTGCCTCCGTTCGGTTTTGCTGTACGACGGAACTGCTAAATCATGCTTCGTATCGCCGGCCCGCAGGGCTGGACCCCGCCCTTCGGTTGCAAGTAAATGGCCCCATGTTCAAACGAATTCTGATCGCCAATCGCGGCGAGATCGCCTGCCGGATCATCAAGACCGCCCGCCGCGTGGGCATCGAGACGGTCGCGGTCTATTCCGAGGCCGACCGTGACGCGCTGCACGTCGAAATGGCCGACGACGCCGTCCTGATCGGCCCGCCGGCGGCGTCCGACAGCTACCTCGTGATGGAGAAGATCATCGACGCCTGCCGCAAGTCGGGCGCGGAGGCGGTGCATCCCGGCTACGGCTTCCTGTCGGAGCGTGAGGCCTTTCCGCTGGCGCTGAGCAAGGCCGGGATCGTCTTCATCGGCCCCAATGCCGGCGCCATCGCCGCGATGGGCGACAAGATCGAGTCGAAGAAGGCGGCGGCCAAGGCCAATGTCTCCACCGTGCCCGGCCATCTCGGCGTCATCGAGGACGAAAAACACGCGGTGAAGATCGCCGACGAGATCGGCTATCCCGTCATGATCAAGGCTTCGGCCGGCGGCGGCGGCAAGGGGATGCGTATCGCCCATTCGACCTCCGAAGTTGCCGAAGGTTTTGGGCTGGCCAAGGCCGAAGCCAAATCCTCGTTCGGCGACGACCGCGTCTTCATCGAGAAATTCATCGTCGATCCCCGCCATATCGAAATCCAGGTGCTGGGCGACAAGCACGGCAACGTGATCTATCTCGGCGAGCGCGAGTGCTCGATCCAGCGCCGCAATCAGAAAGTGATCGAGGAAGCGCCGTCGCCGCTGCTCGACGAGACCACCCGCCGCCTGATGGGCGAACAGGCGGTCGCGCTGGCAAAAGCGGTGAACTACGATTCCGCCGGTACGGTGGAATTCGTCGCCGGCCAGGACAAGAGCTTCTTCTTCCTGGAGATGAACACGCGGCTGCAAGTCGAACATCCCGTTACCGAACTCGTCACCGGGATCGACCTGGTCGAGCAGATGATCCGGGTCGCCGCCGGCGAAAAACTGGCGCTGGCGCAAAAGGACGTCACCCTGACCGGGTGGGCGGTGGAGTCGCGGGTCTATGCGGAAGATCCGTTCCGCAATTTTCTGCCTTCGATCGGGCGATTGGTAAAATACCGGCCGCCGGTCGAGAGTTCCCACGACGGCATCACGGTGCGCAACGACACCGGCGTGCAGGAAGGCGGCGAGATCTCGATCTATTACGATCCGATGATCGCCAAGCTGGTGACCCATGCGCCGTCGCGCGCCGCCGCCATCGAGGCGCAGTCGACCGCGCTGGATTCTTTCTACATCGACGGCATCCGCCACAACATTCCGTTCCTGTCGGCGCTGATGAACCATCCGCGCTGGCGCGGCGGCAATCTCTCCACCGGTTTCATTGCCGAGGAGTTTCCGAAGGGATTCGCGGTTCGCGTGCCCGAAGGCGAGATCGCCCGCAGGCTGGCCGCGGTCGGCGCCGCCATCGACCACGTGCTCGGCGAGCGCAAGCGGCAGATTTCCGGGCAGCTGACGGGCAGGGCGGTGCAGCGCGAGGGCCGCCGCGCGGTATGGCTGGAGCGAAACGAAATCGCGCTGGATATCCTGCGCGAACCCGATGGCATCGCGGTGCGCTTCATCAATACCGACGGCACGCAGGGCCATCCGCATCATCTGGTCTCGGCATGGGCGCCGGGCGATCCGGTCTGGCAGGGCACCATCGACGGCCATCTGGTGGCGATGCAGGTGCGGCCGATTCCGAACGGCATTCGCCTCGCGCACCAGGGGTTCGAAGTCGCGGTCAACGTCTTCACCGAGAGCGAAGCCCAGGCGGCGCGGCTGATGCCGGTCGGCGTCAAGGCCGATACCGGCAAGAAGCTGCTGTGTCCGATGCCGGGGTTGGTGGTGTCGATCGCCGTCACCGAGGGCCAGGAAGTCAAGGCCGGCGAGACCCTGGCGGTGGTCGAGGCCATGAAGATGCAGAACGTGCTGCGCGCCGAGCGCGACGGCACCGTCAAGAAGATTCACGCGGCGGCCGGGGCGACTCTCGCGGTCGACGCGCTGATTCTGGAATTCGCCTAACCGCCGTCATTCCGGGGCGATGCGCAGCATCGAACCCGGAATCTCGAGATTCCGGGTCTGGTGCTCGCGCACCATCCCGGAATGACGAAATTCGACAGAGGTGACCCATGACTTTCCGCAAGCGCCGCGAAGCGTTGCGTTCGATCCTGGTGGGATCATCCTGCATTCGGCCCGGTTCCGTCTATGACGCGACCTCGATCCGGATCGCCGAGGATCTTGGCTTCGAGCTCGGCATGTTCGGCGGATCGGTGGCCTCGCTCGCGGTGTTAGGCGATCCCGATATTACCTTGATTACGCTCACCGAACTCGCCGAACAGATGCGCCGGATGTCGCGCGCCGCTGACTTGCCGGTGCTGGTCGACGCCGACCACGGCTATGGCAACGCGCTCAACGTCCGCCGCACCGTGCAAGAGCTGGAAGCGGCCGGCGCCGCCGGCCTGACCATCGAGGATACGCTGCTGCCGCAGGCTTACGGGCAGACAAAAACCCAGCTGATTTCGCTGGAGGAGGGCGTCGGCAAGATCAAGGCGGCGCTGGACGGGCGGGGCGACCCCGCGCTGGTCATCATGGGGCGCACCGGGGCGGCGTCGGTGACCTCGATCGAGGACGCGATCGCGCGCGCGCGGGCTTATGAGGCGGTTGGAGTCGACGCGCTGTTCTTCACCGGCGTGAAGACGCCCGCCGAGTTGGAAGCCATCGCGGCCGCCACCACGTTGCCGATCGTGCTCGGCGGCGCGCCGGAGGAGATGAGCGATCCCGGCACTCTCGCGGGCCAGCGGGTGCGGATCGCGCTGCAGGGCCACGCGCCGTTCCCTGCCGCCAC
>JAZJYY010000134.1:0-49803 GCA_040390145.1 Pseudomonadota bacterium | reverse complement strand
CCACATTGTGGTCGTCGAGCGGCGCGTCGACTTCGTCCAGCACGCAGATCGGCGAGGGATTGGTCAAGAACACCGCGAAGATCAGCGCCAGCGCGGTCAGCGCCTGCTCGCCGCCGGACAAGAGCGACAGCGTCTGCGGCTTCTTGCCGGGCGGTTTGGCGATGATCTCGAGCCCGGCTTCGAGCGGATCGTCGCTCTCGATCAGGTGCAAGGCGGCTTCGCCGCCGCCGAACAACTCGACGAACAGCCGCTTGAAATGGCTGTTGACGATTTCGAACGAGGTCAACAGCCGCTCGCGCGCTTCGCGGTTGAGGCTCTGGATGCCCTGGCGCAGCCGCTTGATGGCTTCGACCAGGTCGTCGCGCTCGGTGGTGAGCGCGGTGTGCTGGGCCTCGACCTCGTGCAGTTCTTCCTCGGCGCGCAGGTTGACCGCGCCGAGCCGCTCGCGGTCGCGGCGCAGCTTTTCGAGGCTTTCCTCGATCTCGGCCAGCGGCGGCAGGTCGGCGCCCGGCTCGATCTCGGCGAGACCGGCCACGGCATGCGGCTCGACTTCCAGCATGTCGTGGATTTCGCGCTCGATATCGGCGAGCCGGCGCCTGGCGCCTTCCATGCGCTCCTCGGCGCGGGCGGTCGCCTCGCGCGCACTCGACAGGGCCTCCAGCGAAATCTTCGCCGCGCGGTCGGTTTCCGCCATCGCGTTCTCGGCGGTGGCGAGCGCGTCGGCGGCGACCTGGCGGGCGGATTCCGCGGCCTCGATTTCGCTGATGATGGCGCGGCGCTTCTGCGCGAACAGCTCCGGGGCATTGTCGAGCTCGGCGCGCTCGGCGGTGACCTCGGTGATGCGCTCTTCGATGGTGGCGATGTGCGTGGCCGCACCCGCCCGGCGCTCCTGCCACTGGTTGCGTTCGGCAATGATGGCCTGCAGGCGGCGGTCGGCCAGTTCCGCCTCGCGCGCCAGCGCCTGGGCCTCGGCCCGGACCTGGGCGGCGAAGCGGCGTCGGCCTTCGATGTCGCTGCGTACGGCGGCAAGCCTGGTCTCGGTGTCGAGGCTGGGCGGCAATTCTTCCAGCGCGGCGGCAGCGCTTTCATGCGCGCTTTCGGCCTCGGCGCGGTCGGCATTGAGGCGCGTATGCGCTTCGGTCAGCGCCGATTTTCGCGCGGCGTGGCGGTTGATTTCGCGCTCGGCATGGGCATGGCGCTCGCGCGCGGCATCGGCCTCGCGCTGGGCGGCGCGCCAGGCTTCGCGGGCGGAGCCTTCGGCAGAGGAGGCGGCCTTCAGGGCGGCCTCGGCGGATTCCAGCTGCTGACGCCTGGCGGAGGCGTCGATGCGGGCCTGCTCGAGTTCGTTCTCGATATCGACGAGGCGAGCGCGTTCGGCCAGCCGCCGCGCCGCACCGGTCGGCGCATGGGCCGCGGCGACGAAGCCGTCCCAGCGCCAGACGTCGCCTTCCGGCGACACCAGCCGCTGGCCGGTCTTCAGCTGCGACACCAGCTCCGCGCCGCGCTCTTTCGGCACGACGCCGATTTGGGCGAGGCGGCGCGCCAGCTCGGGCGGCGCGTCGACATGGGCGGCGAGCGGCTCGACGCCCTCGGGCAGCGTGGGATCACCCTCGGTGACGCCGGAATTGGTCCAACGCATCGGCGCTGATGGATCGACCGGCGCGTCGAGATCGTCGCCGAGCGCCGCGCCGATCGCCTTCTCATAGCCCTTGGCGACGGTGACGCCGTCGATGATCGGCGGCCACAGGTTCTTGGTTTCGCTGTTGACCAGTTTTGAAATCGTGCGCGCTTCGGTCTCGAGCCGCTGCACCCGCTTGTCGGCCTCGTTGAGCGGCCCGCGGGCGGCTTCCAGCCTGGCGCGGGCCTCGACATGACCTGATTCGTTGGCCTGCGCCATGGCCTCGGATTCCGCGAGACTGAGCTGCGCCGTCTCCATGATCCCTTCGAGTTCGGCGAGGTCGCCGAACCCGCTGGTTTCCTGCGCGAGCTTCTGCTCCTCGCTGGCGACGTTGGCGATCTCCTGATCGAGCCGGGCCAGCCGGTCGCGATGGGTCCGCACATTGCCTTCGAGCTGGTTGCGCTTGGCGGTGAGGTCGGCGAGCACGGTGGTGAGTTCGGCGAACAGCCGCTCGGCCGATGCCAGCGTCACCTCGGCCTCGGAGACCCGCTCGTCGACGCCGCTGCGCTTTTCGACACGCGACTTGATCTCTTCCTTCAGCTCGCCGTCTTCGGTCTCGAGCCGCTGCAGCGCCACCTCGGCGTCCGAGCTCTGCTGCTGCTCGCGCATGATATCGGCGGAAAACTGCATCAGCCGGCGGTCGAGTTCGGAGACGCGCTCTTTGGCGCGCTCTTCCTCGCGGTCGAGGGTTTCGCGCGCATTGGTGAGCCGCTGCAGTCCGGCGGCGGCGCGGGCTTCCGCCTCGCGCAGGGCCGGCAGTTCGGAGGCGCGGATCGCCTGGATGCGGGCGGCCTCGGCCTGTTCACGGGTGCGCTCGGCCTGCTCGCGAACGGCGAGGTCGTGGGTGTGGGCGCCTTCCGAAACGTCGGCATTGGCTTCCAGCCAGCGCAGATGGAACAGCATGGCCTCGGCCTTGCGCACCTTGGCGGCGACCTCGCGGTAGCGGATCGCCTGGCGCGCCTGCTTCTTCAACCCGTCAATCTGTCCGGCCAACTGTCCCACCACATCCTCGACGCGGGTGAGGTTGGTTTCGGCGGCCTTGAGCCGCAGTTCGGCCTCGTGGCGGCGGGCATGCAGCCCGGCGACGCCGGCGGCGTCTTCCAGCACGCGGCGGCGCTGTTCCGGCTTGGCCTGAATGATCTCGCCGATCTTGCCCTGGTGGACCAGCGCCGGCGAACGCGCGCCCGTGGCGGCGTCGGCAAACAGGATCTGAACGTCGCGGGCGCGCACGTCGCGGCCGTTGATGCGGTAGACCGAGCCGGCATCGCGCTCGATCCGGCGGGAGATTTCCAGGATTTCGCGGTCGTTCACCGCCGCCGGCGCCGAGCGGTCGGAATTGTCGATCGTCATCACCACTTCGGCATGGTTGCGCGACGGACGGTTGCCGGAGCCGGCGAAGATCACCGCGTCCATGTCGGCGGCGCGCAGCGATTTATGCGAGGTCTCGCCCATCGCCCAGCGCAGCGCCTCGACCAGGTTCGACTTGCCGCAGCCGTTCGGTCCCACCACGCCGGTGAGGCCCGGCTCGATCATGAAGTCGGTGGGTTCGACGAAGGATTTGAAACCGTGAAGGCGAAGACGGGTCAGTTTCATGGACGCGATTCTCTGTTGGCAGGACGCGAATCTCCCTGCCGGGACAGTACCATAGAAGGCAATGTCGGTGTGTGGCCGAGTCGCGCTGGGCAACCCTTATGCACCGCGACAATGGCGAGGCCGGGGCCCGAGGGCAACCGCCGCCCCGGGCTTTTCCCAAGGGATTTGCGGTGCGATCAGAGGCTTGCGCGCTGTTGTCCCGGTTGAGGGGAGGCGCAGCCGATATCGGATTTAGCAGTTGCCAAGGGTGCGTTGGGAGCGTAAATCTTCAAAATATGTTATGTTATAACATTACATGGAGCTACCTTGATACCGAGAACCAGCAAATCTTTGCCGCCGGGCGTCGCGATCGCGGCGGGAATCCGCCTGACCAGCATGACGCGATGGCTGCTATCGTCGGCGCCTCCCGTCGGCTTGCTGGTGGGCCTGTCGATCGGCGCGGCACCGCCGGTTTCGGCCCAGACTTCAGCGCCGATCGCGCGCGTGCCTGGCGAACTCGGGCCGATCGTCGTCAATGAACCGCCGCTCCGACGCACGAAGCCAGCCACAACGCGCGCCCAGCGCGCCGCAGGTGCCAGGGTTCGGCCCACGATTCCGGTAGCATCGGTTGTCGCGGCACCATCCGCCATGACGGGTACGGCGGTCACCGCATCGCCTCTGAACAGCAATGCTGTCGCGCCAAGCGCCAGTCGGCTCGGCCTGACCGTGCGCGAGATACCTGCAACTGTCGAAGTCATCGATCAGACGACGATACGCGAGCAAGGCTATCGGACAACCACAGAGGTCGCTCAGGGCGCTGTCGGGGTTACGGCCGGCGACGGCCCCGGCGATCCGTCCGCCTTCTCGATGCGTGGCTTCGCCAACAGCCAGATCAACATCCTTTACAACGGGATCAAGATCGGTCCGCAGAACATGACGTCCCGCATGATGGACACGGCCAACCTCGAAGCCGTTGAAATCCTCAAAGGGCCGGCCTCGCTGCTCTCCGGCGAAGGCGCATCCGGAGGGGCGATCAACTTCGTCAACAAACAGCCGTCCCATGGGCCTGTTCTGAACGAAGCGTTCTTCTCGTACGATTCGCTCAAGTCATATCGCAGCTCCTATGGCTCCGGCGGCAGCACCAACGTCGACGGCCTCGATTATCGCTTCGACGTCAGCCGCTCGTCGCTTCAAGGCTTTATCGATGACACCGGCACCAAGACCTTCAACATATCCGGGCAATTGAACTATCGCCTCTCGGACAACCTCAAAGTCTGGGGTGCGATCGAATACAAGCAGGATCGGTCACGCGCCTATTGGGGCACGCCGCTGGTTTCGACCGCCTTCAGCGGCCCGAACGCAACAAGCGGCATCGTGTCCGGAACCTATGTGTCGAACTATAATGGCACCAATCTCGGGCCGGTGACCATCGACCGTCGCACGCTGACGACGAATTACAATGTCCTCGACAACTACATGCAGGCCAGGGAACTCTGGCTGCGTGGCGGCTTCGAACTCGCCGTCAACGACGAAGTGACACTAAAGAGCCAGTTCTATGGCTACGGCGCGCGGCGCGACTGGTTCAACAACGAGATCTCGGCGTTCAACGCCGCGTCGGGCCTGGTTGATCGTGAGCGTTTCTTCGTTGCGCATGACCAGAAGCTGTTTGGCAACGTGACCGATTTGATCTGGAACTCGCGTGTCGCCGGGTTCGACAACCGGCTGGTGACGACGTTCGCCGCGAGCCGGCTCGATTTCCAGCGTCCGGGCGCGGCGAATTTTCCCGGCGATCAGGTGTCGCCGGTCGATCCGATCCGGGGCACGTACGGTTTGCTGACGACGCAGCTTCAGACAGCGCATATCGACAACGTGTCGCTGTCATTTGAGGACCGTCTTCGGCTCACGCAAAATCTCGCACTGATCGGCGGCGTCCGCGTCGAGAGCATCGCACTCGACCGCACCTCGGCATTTGCCAGCGGAGCCCAGCGGCCCGACTTTCCGCTCTCGAAATCCTGGGCGCCCGTTACAGGCCGCATCGGCTACACGTGGGAGGCGATACCGGGTCTCACATTTTACAGCCAATACGCCACCGGCGCGGACGTGGCTGCCAACAACATCTTCCTGCTCGGCGCAAGGCAGCCGCTCGACCTCACCTCGTCACGCACCTATGAGACCGGTGTGAAGCAATTGCTGTGGGGCGACAGGGCCGAATGGTCGCTGTCGGCTTTCGATATCGAGCGCAGGAATGTCTATGCGGCGGCGGGCGGCATGACACTGAATATTGCAGGGAGGCAGCAATCCAGAGGAGTCGAATTGGCTGCGGCCGTTCGCCCGACATTGGCGTGGAAATTCTGGGGCAATATCGCCTACGTCGATGCGCGCTACGAGGATTACGATTTTGCCGGCGGCACGTTCTCCGGCAATACGCCGCCGAACGTTCCGCGCGTCGTGGGCAATATCGGCGCTGCCTATCGCTTCGACGCATTGCTGCCCGTCGAACTCGGCATATCGGCGCGCCATGTCGGCGATCGGTTCAATACGGACAGCAATATGGTCGTGATGAATGCCTACACCGTCGCTGACGTTTACGCCTTCGTCGACATTCCGAAATCATTCTTTCCGGCCGTCGAACAGACGCGCGTGACGTTCCGGGTGAGAAATATCGCGGACAAGCGCTACGCGGTCTGGGGCGATCCGTTCTATCCCGACCAGATCCTGCTCGGCGCGCCGCGAACCTTCGAACTGGCCGCGGCGTTCCGGTGGTGATTGCGTCAGGCATATAATCCGCATGCGGGCGCTTGTTCTGCTGCATCGATGGCTGGGCATTGGTGTTTGCGCCTTGTTCGCGATGTGGTTTGCGTCGGGCATCGCGATGCTTTTCGTTGCGTTTCCTTCATTAACGGAAACGGAACGTGTCGCGGGGCTGGGTGAAATCGATGCACCACGTGTCCGGCATGCTGTCGGCGAGGCCGTGACTGCGAGCGGCATCGCCGATACGCGGCGGGTAAGACTGGTGCAGCGGGCGGACGGCCCGGTCTATGTGGTCACCGGCCTGTCGCGACTGGCGGCGGTTCGCGCGGATGATCTGTCAGACGCGCGCGTGACATCGACAGAAGCTGCGCGTGAACTTGCACCAGGCCATGCGCACCGAGGGGCAATCAAGACCGCCGGCATCACAAGTCAGGGGATTGCGAGCCATGACCAGTGGACGGTGCCGAACGGCTACGACCCGCACCGTCCGCTATACCGTATCGCATTGAATGATCCCGCCGGGACGGAGCTCTACGTTTCATCGATCACGGGCGAAATCGTGCAGGACACCACGCGCCACGAGCGTGCCTGGAACTATTTCGGCAGTGTCGTCCACTGGATCTATCCAACGATCCTGCGAAGCCATTGGGTGGCGTGGGACCGCACTGTATGGACGCTGTCGCTGGTCGCCTTGATCGCGGCGATGACGGGCGTCACACTCGGTATTCTGCGGCTGCGGAAGACACCGACGGGATTGCGAACGCCGTTTCGCGGATGGCATGCGTGGCACCATGGCTTGGGTCTGATCTCGGCGACCTTTGTCGTGACGTGGATTTTCAGCGGATGGTTATCAATGGATCATGGCCGGCTGTTTTCGAGCGGTCAGATGTCCGATGCGGAACGTGCGACGTTGACGCCGCCGCTCGACATGGGTCGGCTGACGATGGCGGAGCGTCCGATGCTGGCCGGAGCCCGAGAACTGGAATGGTTCGGTCTGGGCGGACAGATTTATCGGCGTGATCGGACCGGCGTCGATTCACAGGTCATTTCGTCCCCTGGCTCGAACAACCATGTTTCAGGGCAGGCCCGGTCATTCCTGACAGCCAGCGACATCGCTATCGCCGTGATGCGGATTGCGCCGGATTGCGCGGCACCGATCGTCGTGCTCGCCGACGACAGCTATCCGGCGACATCATCGATACCCTCGGCGCCGATCTACCGCTCCGTCTGCGGCGATGTATGGTTTCATATCGATGGCGCGAACGGCGCCGTCGTCGAGCGGCTCGACTCATCCCGTCGGGCCTATCGGTGGGCATTCAACGGCTTGCACAAATTTGACGTTCCGCTCTTCGTGGATCATCCCACGCCGAGGAGGGTGATGGTCGTGAGCCTGTGCCTCCTCGGGTTCGTCTTTTCAGTCACCGGCGTCGTCGTCGGCTGGCGACGGCTACGCGAACGATTTCATCCATGAAGGATCTCGGCCAACCCCGTTTCTGGCGCGGCGCCGGGACTGACGATTCGCCGGTTCACGTGCGCGCTGGCCTCGCCCCACCGGTGCAACGTTATCTTCTTCTGCTGTTCATGACGATCACGAAAACGCGTCCCGGCGTCGCGGCTCCACGGCATCTTGTTGAGATGTATCGTTTTTTGATCCAGGGCGCCCGTAAGTAACGGCCGTCCGTCGTCAAAATAAACTCCCGTCAAAAAGTTCTCCTTCTCATTCCAGGCCGGATGTTATAACATTCAGTAAACAACCGGAGCTAGCTGGATTCCAATGAAGGGCTCAAGGCCACTGGCCGCCAATCACGAGCAGGTACTTCGACTGCTGCAGGCGGCGGGCAAGCCGATGACGGCCTACGAGATTCTCGACGGGCTTCGGCCTCTGGGCATTGCCGCGCCACCCACCGTCTATCGCGCGCTGACCCGGTTGCTCAACGAAGGCCTGGTTCATCGGCTCGAATCGATCAACGCCTACGTGCCATGCGCGATCACGCCCCATCATCATGGAGCGACCGTGTTTGCCATCTGCCGCGATTGCGGCAGCGTGGACGAAATGGAGGAAGCCACGCTGGTCGGTCGCCTCAAGGCGAAGGCCGTGAAGCATGGTTTTACGCCCGACGAGGCTGTCATCGAGTTGAAGGGACAATGCGCGCTCTGTGCGGGGGCGCATGTCTGAAATGCGGGCTTTGGAGTCGACGCCGGTCACCATCCTGTCCGGTTTTCTGGGCGCCGGCAAATCAACGCTTCTCAACGATCTTCTGATCCATCCGGACTTTGGCGACACCGCCCTGATCATCAACGAATTCGGCGACGTCTCGATCGATCACGATCTCGTTCGCGTCGGCGAGCGCGAGATGATGGTGACGACAACCGGATGCATGTGCTGTGTCGCTGGAAGCGACATCAGGTCTTCTCTGTTCGAATTGCATGAGACGATGCAGAGGCATCTCGGGCGCAGCTTTAGCCGTGTCGTTGTGGAGACCACCGGCCTTGCCGATCCTGCACCTGTGGTCAATCAGCTCATTCCGGGCGGCGCAAGGGCTTTCGGCTTGCGAGATCATGTGGTGGCGCGGCGCTTCCATCTCGCGGGGTTTGTCTGCGTCGTAGACGTTACCACCGCCGAACACACGATGGATCAGCATTTCGAGTGCCTGAAGCAGATCGCATTCGCTGACCGAATCGTGCTGACCAAGACCGATGTTGCTCAAGGCGTCGATCGGCGGAAACCCATCTGCGTCGAAGGTCTGACCGAACAGCTTGCCAAAATCAATCCGCCCGCGACGATTGTTGATCGGCACGATTCGGCGTTCGATATTGCCGAACTGTTCAGGCCGCGAGCTTTCGCGGTCGCCGATCGCGGGGAAGATGTCGAAGGTTGGCTCGCCATCGAGAATGCGATGCCAGAACCCGAAGCGTCGAAGGCGGCGCCCCCGGCTGAAACGACCCGACACGCAAAGGCCGGTATCGAGAGTCTCGCGCTGATTCACGACGAGCCCGTGTCGGCCAGCAGCCTGATGTCCTTTCTCGATTTGCTGAGTACCGTTGCCGGACCACGTCTTCTCCGACTCAAAGGCATCGTTGCACTCGAAGATGCGCCCGATCGGCCGCTTGTCATCCACGCCGTCCAGCACGCGGTTCACAAGTATCGGCTTTCCGAATGGCCGTCGGGTGATCGCCGCACGCGGCTTGTGGCTATCACCCACAACCTCGATCCAGTTGCCGTGAGGTCATTGTTCACGGTTATCACGGGGGTGTCGTTGGGGACGAAGGTGCGTCTCGTCTCGACGGTTGCGGCCCTGGCGCTTGCAGGAATTGCTGTCGTTCTCGCGCTCTCCTTTGCACTTCGCAGCGTCGCAAATGCTCATCTTGAGGATGAGCGGAAATCTCCATCCGAGTTTCACAACAGCATACCGATGAGGCTGCAGCCATGAACGAGATCGCAACCCAAACACCCGTGACGCTGCTCACAGGTTATCTCGGCGCGGGAAAGACCACGCTGCTGAACCGGATTCTGACCGAGCAGCACGGCAAGCGATACGCCGTCATCGTCAATGAATTCGGTGAGGTGGGCATCGACAACGATCTCATCGTCAACGCGGACGAAGAGGTTTTCGAAATGAACAACGGCTGCATCTGCTGCACCGTTCGCGGCGATCTCATCCGCATCCTCGGAGGCCTGATGAAGCGCAAAGGCAGGTTCGACGGCATCATCGTCGAGACGACAGGGCTTGCTGATCCCGCGCCGGTCGCTCAGACATTCTTTGTCGATGAAGATGTGCGGAGGAAGACAAAGCTCGATGCGATCATCACGGTCGTCGACGCCAACCATTTTCTTGGCGAAGTCGAGAAGGCCCAAGAAATCAAGGAGCAGATCGCGTTCGCCGACGTGATCGTTGTCAACAAATGCGATCTCGTGCTTCCTCATCAACTCCCCGCTGTCGAAGCGATGATCCGGAAGTTCAATCCCTATGCGAAGATCCACCACACGGAGCGATGCGGGGTGGATCTGATGGAGGTGCTGGACAGGGATGCCTTCAATCTTGATCGCATCCTGGAATTCGAGCCGGATTTCCTGGATCCTGCCCACGATCACGAGCACGACGATGGCATCAGCAGCCTGTCATTGGTGACGGACCGCCCGCTTGTCCCGGAGAAGTTCCTGGACTGGATATCCGAGGTGATCCAGCGGCTGGGACCCGATATCCTTCGTACCAAAGGCGTGCTGTCGATGCGTGGCGACGATGACCGCTTCGTCATTCAGGCCGTGCACATGCTGATGGAAGGTGGGCACCAGAGGCCCTGGAGGGCCGACGAAATACGGAGCAGTCGCCTTGTCTTCATCGGTCGCAACCTTCCCAAGGATATCCTGCGCGAAGGATTTCAACGATGCCAAGCATGACGCAGGAGTGCGATAAACCATGCGCTGATATGCGCTGATGGCGAAGCAGCAATCGGCGCGGCGCCGGCGGATCTTTCGGCATTCTCGATGGCAAGGTTCAACATGACCGGATTCGCAAACCCGCTGGCGCGCAAGTCCAGGGCTGGCTATCGCGAAGCGATCGACCGCATCAAGACCGAAACACGCATATTACTGGATTTGGCGGGCGATGCGACAGTGTCGGTGACCGAGCTGAACTGCCGGGAGCCGGGATGCCCCGACACCGAGACGATTGTCGCGATCTTCAGAGCCGGACAACCCCCGGCGATGGCGCGGCTTCACAAGCCAATTCCCGAGATCGACATGACCGAACTCGCCGAGGCCGTCGCGGCGCTCCGCCAGGACCGTTGATCCCGGTATCAATGGCGATGTTGATGGGCGCAGCTGCGCGCACCGCCGGACGACGATCCCGAAAAAGCGCTCAACTCTTCAGCAGCGCTTTGATCTTCTTGTCGAACTCCTCGAACGAGGTCGCGCCCTTGACCATCTCGCCATTGATGAAGAAGGTCGGCGTCGAATTGACCTTCAGCACTTCGCTGGCGAACTTCTGGTCGGCGGCGATCTTGTCGAGCAGCGCCTGATCCTTCAGGCAGTCCTCGATGGCCTGTCCGCTCAGGCCGGCCTGCTTGCCGATCCGCGTCAGGGTTTCCGTGGTGTTCTTCGCCACCCACTCGTTCTGCTGCTTGAACAGCATGTCGACCACGGCGAAATATTTGCCGGCATCGTCCTTGGCGATGCAGCGCGCCAGCATCGAGCCCGCCGCGGCCTTGATGTCGAGCGGGAATTCGCGGAACACGTAGCGGATCTTGCCGCTGTCGATGTATTCCGACTTGATCTTAGGGAACACGGTTTCGTTGAAATGCGCGCAGTGCCCGCAGGTCATCGACGCGTATTCGGTGATGGTCACCGGGGCGGTGGCGGGGCCGAGCGCCATGTCGGGCAGCGACTGCGGCTTGGCGACGTCGGATGCGCTCTGCGCCATCGCGGCGTCGATCAGCCGCAGCGGCGAGAATCCGGCAAGCAGGCTAAGCCCGGTCAGCGACAGGGCGGCGGTGAAGGCGCGGCGCGTGATGATCAACGGTTTGCTCCCGGATTGGCGCGTTCACGCCCGATGACAAAAAGGAACTGTTGGCTAGCTTGAAACCATAATTGTGGCAATGGCGAGCCGCCGATCCGGGACCCCGCGGCAGCCTCAATTTCGCTTGATCGACGCGCCGAGCCGCGCCAGCGCCGCCCGCAATTCCGCGTCCTCGACCGCATCAAGGGTTTTGGCGACCTTCGCCACCTCCTTGGGGTCCGGGGCGCGGGAAGCCCGTGGCCGTTCCCGCCCCGACAGCGGCGCCTGCCGCAATGCCAGCCGGCCCACCGCGCTCCAGCCGAAGAAGCGGTTGACCCGCTGCAGGATCACATCGGAGGAATGCTGGATCTCCAGCGCCATCGGCCCCTCGACCCGCAGCACCAGGGTGGCCGGTTCCTGCGGCTGTCCCTCCACCGGCCGCGGCCACTGGATTTTCAGGGGTTGGGAATGCGCGGCAACCTCGGCCCCGGCGATTTCGGCCCAGCGCGTCACCAGCTCGCGCGCGGCGAACCCCTGCTTGGCATAGGCGTCGGAAAACACGTCGCCGAGCAGGACGGACAACGGCTTGGCGCTGATCGGACCGGGTTTGGAAAAGCGTGCCATGGGTTCCTTAGCGGGCTGGTTCCTCAGGCGGCGCGCGGCCGGATCGCCTTGAGATCGCGGTCGATCTCGCGCCGCCGCTGCATCAGATCATAGTCCATCTGCAGGCCGAGGAAGAAGCCTTCCGACAGGCCGAAATAGCGGGCCAGCCGCAAATCGGTGTCGGCAGTGATGTCGCGTTTGCCGAGCACGATCTCGTTGATACGACGCGGCGCGACATGAACCGCACGCGCCAGCGCATTCTGGCTGAGGTCCATCGGCTTCAGGAACTCTTCCAGCAGAATCTCGCCGGGATGGGGATTGGAAAGCAGCCCGCTTCTAGTCGTGGTAGTCGACGATTTCGACACGTGACGGTCCTCCAGTAGAAGACGTCATCCTGAGGTGCGAGCCTTGCGGTGCACTTGCATCGCGGGGCGAGCCTCGAAGGATGAGCAGCGAACACCGTGCTTGCGGCATCCTTCGAGGCGCAAGTCTGCGGCGCAATTGCGCCGCAGTGCGCACCTCAGGATGACGGCGGTGCAAGCTGCTATAACGCTACACGTTATAGTTCGCAATCCGCAGCCGGCAATTAAGCCCGCTGGTCATGCCTCGATTCTGATTCTAGAAAGACACGTGCCCCGATCGCCAGCCATCATGAAAAAGAAACAGTCCATCGCCGAGGTCGGCACCGCACGCCCCGCGCTGTTGCTCGCCTGGTACGACCGCCATCGCCGCCGGCTGCCGTGGCGGCCCCTGCCTGGGGTCGCCGCCGATCCGTACCGGGTCTGGCTGTCGGAAATCATGCTGCAGCAGACCGGCGTCAAAACCGTCGGGCCGTACTTCGAAAAATTCCTGGCGCGCTGGCCGGAGGTTACAGCGCTCGGCCGCGCCTCGCTCGACGATGTGCTGCGGATGTGGGCCGGGCTCGGTTACTATTCCCGCGCCCGCAATCTGCACGCCTGCGCGGTGGCGGTGCTGCGCGATCATGGCGGCGCGTTTCCCGATACCGAGGAAGGGCTGCGGTCGCTGCCGGGGATCGGGCCGTATACCGCGGCGGCCATTGCCGCGATCGCCTTCGGCCGCCGCACCATGCCGGTGGACGGCAATATCGAGCGCGTGGTGTCGCGGCTGTTCGCGGTGGACGAGCCGCTGCCGCAGGCCAAACCGCTGATCCAGCAATTGGCGGCGACCTTGCTCGGCGCCAACGAGAGCGAGTCTATCGCCGGCGACGACAAGTGTCGCGCCGGCGATAGCGCGCAGGCGCTGATGGATCTGGGTTCCTCGATCTGCACGCCGAAGAAGCCGGCCTGCGCGCTGTGTCCTCTCAACGACGACTGCGTGGCGCGGCTGCGCGGCGAGCAGGAGGTCTATCCGCGCAAGGCGCCGAAGAAAACCGGCGCGCTGCGCCGGGGCGCGGCTTTCGTGGTGACCCGCGGCGATCAGCTGTTGGTGCGCAGCCGCCCCGAAAAAGGCCTGCTCGGCGGCATGACCGAGGTGCCGGGCTCGGACTGGCTCGCGGCGCAGGACGATCAGGAGGCGTTGCGGCAGGCGCCCGCGTTGAAGGGTGTTACGCACTGGCATCGCAAGGCCGGCGTCGTCACCCATGTATTCACGCATTTCCCGCTGGAACTGGCGGTCTACACCGCCGAGCTGCCGGCGCGCGCCCGGGCGCCCAAGGGCATGCGCTTTGTGCCGGTGGCCACGCTTGGCGACGAAGCGCTGCCCAACGTCATGCGCAAGGTGATCGCGCATGGCCTGGGCAAATGATTACTTCTGCGGTGGTGGTTCGACCACGAGCGCCACCAGCCGCCGCACCAGCGGAAGCAGCACGACCAAGGTCGGAAATGCGACCACCCACGACAAGCCCCACGCGGCCGGCCACGTCACCAGGAAAGCCCGCGTCGGTCCGAGGCTCATCAGCGTCGAAACCCCTGAAATGACGAACGTCATCAGCAGCGACAGCACAAGCGGCAGCACGATCGGCGCATAGCGCGCCGGCAATTTTCGGCGCGGAAGCGGATTGGGAAGGCTGGTCATCACTTACTCTTGGAATTGGCTCTTGGAATTGGGTCGGTCGGTCACGGACGGCGCATATTGCATTCCTCCGGGACGGAGCCAACCGCCGAAAGAGCGCGGCATGCTGACACCACCCTGTCAGCAGGTCTGCGCCAGCATGGCGCCGACAGGAGGCTCCCATGATCGCAACCGCGCTCGACCATTTCACCGCGCCGCCATCCTCAAAACTGCTGGGATGGCATTTGCTCGATGCCCGGCCGAAACAGGGCTGGGTCCGGATCGGCTTCGACGGCAAGGCCGACTTCTGCAATCCGGCCGGCTTCATCCAGGGCGGGATCCTCTCCGCCATGCTCGATGACACCATGGGCCCGGCGGTGTTCGTCATGACCGAAGGCAGGCTCTACACCGCGACCATCACCATGACCGTCAATTTCCTGGCCCCGGCCAGACCCGGACCAATCTTCGGCGAGGCTGATGTCACCCAGCTCGGCAAGACCGTCGCGTTCGTCGCGGGCAGGCTGATGACGGCCGACGGCCACGTGCTCGCCACCGCGACATCAAGCGCGCGCCTGGTCGAGACGGCGAGGGCGCTTCAACAGGGCGCGGCCCCTTCTCCCTCCACCCGCGAAGCGGTGGGGAGGAGGGGAGTCCATGTGACGCGGAATTCACCCGGCACTTGAAGCATGGTTTGCCGCTGCCGGCATCATCACGATCGGCGGCTTGGCGTTGAGGCCTTCGACCTGAAAGCCGGCCACGCGCTTGTAGTTGGCGGCGATGTCTTCCAGTTCCTGCTGCGACAACACGTCGGTGACGACCTTGTAGCCGTCGGGCGCGCGTTCCTCGACGATCTGCATCACCTGTTCCGGCCCGTTGCGCCGGTTCAGCAGGACGAGATCGGTGGTCGCGGGCCGGCGCTCGGCCTCATAGGCCTCGAGCGCCGCGTGGGTCGGGCCATGCGCCAGAATCTCGCGGGTGAGGACGCGGGCGTCCAGGATCGCCTGCGAGGCGCCGTTGGAGCCGATCGGGTACATCGGATGCGCGGCGTCGCCGATCAGGGTGGTGAGGCCGAAGGTCCATTGCGGGATCGGATCGCGGTCGACCAGCGGATATTCGTAGGCATGCGGACAGTTGCGGATCAGGCCGGGAACGTCGAGCCAGTCGAATTTCCAGTCCTCGAACCACGGCAGAAATTCTTCCAGCCTGGCGCTGCGGTTGTAATCCTCCCGCCGCCATTGGTAGGTCGGCGGCATGTGTCGCTCGGCGACCCAGTTGATCTGGTGCTTGCCGTTGGCGTCAGGCGCCTTCGAGATCGGATAGCAGACGAATTTCAGGATTTCGTGGCCGGCCATGATCATGCTGCGGCCGGACAGGAATGCGTCCGACGCGGTGATGCCGCGCCAGAGAATGCGCCCGTTCCAGATCGGCGGACCTTCCCCGGGATAGAGCTTTTCGCGGACCGCGGAGTGAATGCCGTCGGCCGCGATCAGGACGCTGCCGTCGTAACTGCCGGCCGGCCGGCCGGTGGCCTTGTCGATGAAATCGGCGCGGACCCCGTTCGCGGTCTCGGTCCAGCCGGCGAGGTGATGGCTGGTGAGGATATTTGCAGCCCCCAGCCGTTCGATCGCGGCGTCGAGCAGGATCTGCTGCAGCGCGCCGCGATGGATCGAGAATTGCGGCCATTTGTAGCCGGCCTCGATGCCGCGCGGCTCGCTCCAGATCGGCTTGCCGTGCTTGGAAAAGAACGCCAGTTCCCTGGTGCGCACGCCGGATGCATCGAGCCGGTCGAGCAGCCCGAGTTCGATCAGTTCGCGCACCGCATGCGGCAGCACGTTGATGCCGACGCCGAGCGGCTTCAGCGCCGGCACGCTCTCGAACACTTTGGCGGCAACGCCGATCTGGTGCAGGCTGAGCGCCAGCGTCAGCCCACCGATGCCGCCGCCGGCGATAAGTACGGTCATGATACGCCCCCGTTACCGGGGCGTCATGGCATGGGAGACGGAAGGGGGCAACTGCGAAAGGCTGCCGGCGGGATGGACCATCGCGCGGCGGGCCGCTATCGTCGGATTTTCACGTGAGGATCGACATGTTCAAGCTCTATTACGGCCCCGGCACCTGCGCGCGCGCCTCCCACATCGCCCTGGAAGAGGCCGGCGCCGCCTACGCCGCCGAACGGCTCGATATGAAGAACAACCAGCAGAACAGCGCCGAGTATCTCGCGATCAATCCCAAGGGGCGGGTTCCGGCGCTGGTCACCGAGCAGGGCATCCTGACCGAAACCCCGGCCATCCTGGCTTTCATCGCGCAGAGCTTTCCCAAGGCGCGGCTGGCGCCGGACGACGCGTTTGCGTTCGCGAAGGCGCAGTCCTTCAACAGCTATCTGTGCTCGACCGTTCATATCAATCATGCCCACAAGATGCGCGGCGCGCGCTGGGCCACGGACGAGTCCTCCTTTGCCGACATGAAGCGCAAGGTGCCGCAGACCATGGCCGCCTGTTTTGCGCTGATCGAGCGCGACATGGTGAAGGGACCGTGGGTCATGGGCGAGCAGTACACGGTCTGCGATCCCTATCTGTTTACGCTGGCGTCATGGCTCGAAGGCGACAGCGTCGAGATCGCGCAGTTTCCGAAGGTCGCCGATCATTACAAGCGGATGTCGGAGCGCCCGGCGGTGCAGAAGGTGCTGGCGGAAGAGAAGGCCTGATTACGTAGGGTGGGCAAAGCGTCCGCGGTAGCTCGCAGAGCGAAGGCGGAAGCGTGCCCACCATCTAGCAGCGCGTTTCCCTCGAAGGATGGTGGGCACGGCGCGAAGCGCGCGCCTTTGCCCACCCTACGCAGCTACGCCGCCTTGCGCTTCCCCTCCATCTCCCGCCCGATGCCGAGCATGAGGTTGCGCAGCCAGATCGATCCGGGATCCATCTGCGCGCGGGTGGGATAGAACAGGAACTGCTCGTCGATCCCGGGATCGAGCGGCGGCGCGACCGTCACCAGCGACAATTGTTTCGCGAGCGCGCCGATCAGCCGGCGCGGCACGAAGGCGACGAGGTCGGTGCGCGCCGTGACATGCAGCGCCTCGATATAGCCCGGCACCACCAGTGCGATCCGCCGTTCGATTCCTTTGCTGCGAAGCCAACCGTCGATCAGGTCCTCGTTCTGGCCGCGGATGACGACGGCGACATGCCGCGCCTGCAGGAATGCGTCCCGCCGCCCCAGCCGTGTCCCGGCGGGATGACCGCGCCGCACCGCGAGCGCGTCGCTGTCGGTGTAAAGGCGCTGGCGATGAAATCCCCTGAAGGCGTCGCCGATCGAGATCACGAGGTCGATGGTGCGGGCGAATTCGGCGGAGAAGATCGCCGGTCCCCGCCATGGCACCACGTCGATCGTGACGTTGGGCGCGGCCCTGGTGACCTTCGCCATCAGCGGCGGCATCAGCAGTTCGACCGCGAGATCCGGCATCATCAGCCGAAAATGCCGCTCGCTGCTGGCGGCATCGAAATCGTCCGAAACGAACAGCCCGCGGATCTGGTCGAGCGCCTGCGCCAGCGGGCCGCGCAACGCCTGCGCCCGCGGCGTCAGTTCCATGCGCGCGCCTGTTCGTACCAGCAGGGGATCGCCGATCAGGTCGCGCAGCCGCTGCAGCGCGTGGCTGGTCGCCGGCTGCGACAGCCCGATCCGCATCGCGGCGCGGCTGACGCTGGCTTCCCTGAGCAGCGCCTCGAGCGCCACCAGCAGATTGAGGTCAAGCGAATTCAAATTCATCGAATGAATATATATCATATTTGCTATCGATTGGAAGAATGACGTGCCGCGGGCCATGATTGGCAACATCCGAACAATGGGGACCGCCATGAGCACCGCAGCCAACAAGAAACTCGTTCAACAAGTGTATGAGGATTCCGCCAATCGCAGCGGCACGACCTTCGTCGACAACCTCGCCGACGACGCCAGCTGGATCGTCACCGGGCAATATTCCTGGTCGCATGAGTTCATTGGCCGGGATGCGATCCAGGAAGGCCTGATGGGCCATTTCCGGTCGTTCTTCGCGGTGCGACCGCGGACCGTGGCATTCAATTTCATCGCCGAAGGCGACTACGTCGTGGTCGAGGCGCGCGGCGACAATGTCACCAAGGCGGGCCTGCGCTACGACAACCAGTATTGCATGGTGTGGCGCATCGAGAACGGCAGGATCAGGCAGATCAAGGAATATTGCGACTCCGCGCTGGTCGAACGCGTGCTTGGCGCTTTCCCGGAAGAGCGTAAGCTGACGGGCTGATGCATGGAGGAAACAGCATGAGCAAGGAATTCTTCAGCCCGGCGACGCTGCCGCCGCCGGGCTGGCTGATCGAGGCGATTGCCGCGCTCGACGACTGATCGTCATTCCGGGGCGCGCGTGAGCGCGAACCCGGAATCTCGCATCTCTGGATTCCCGATGTGCAATTGCACATCTGAGGTCCATGCGCGCAGGCGCGTGTCCCGGAATGACGTGCCGTTGCGTTTAGGCCGCCTTCACAGCGAGGTGCTTGAACATGTTGGCGCGCGCCTCGTCGTCCATTTCCGCCTTGAATTTGAAATTGTCCTTCAGCGCGATCGCCTTGGCCGCCGCCGGCCGCGCCGAGATCTCGTCGACCAGCCGCTTGACGTTGGGATATTTCGCGAAGGCGTCCTCGCCCAGGATGAAGGGGATCATGCGGGCCCAGCCCCAGACGTCCATATCGACGATGGTGTAGGTATCGCCGACCATATAGCGGCGATTGGCCAGATGGTCGTTGAGGATGCCAAAATGCCGCTGCGCCTCGAACTGGTAGCGGTTATGGGCGTAGTCGACCTTCTCCGGCGAAAAGTGCCTGAAGTGGACGGCCTGGCCACTGAACGGCCCGACGCCGGTGGCGACGAACATCAGCCAGGACAGCAGTTCGGCGCGGTTGGCCGGGCTGGTCGGCGGCAGGAACTTGCCGGTCTTTTCCGCGAGGTAGAGCAGGATGGCGTTGCTGTCGAACACCTTGGCGCCGTCGTCGTCGATCGCCGGTACCTTGGCGTTCGGATTGACCGCGAGATATTCCGGCTTGAACTGGTCGCCGGCGCGGGTGTCGACGGGCACGGGCTGATAGGCGATGCCGGCTTCCTCGAGGAAGAGCGCGACCTTGGTCGGGTTGGGCGATCCGTTGAAGTAGAATTTGAGCATGAAAATCCCCCTTGTTGTTATGGTGCCGAGATGATCGGGACGCGGCGACGTTGCCGCAGGCGCTAGTTCCATGCTCATATTTTGCGGAAAGCGCAACCGACGAGTTTGTGAGGGCGCTCAGCTGAAACAGAAAAAGCCGATCGACCCCGCGACGATCAACCCGGCCCCGGTCGCGGTCATGAGCGTGCCGAAACGCATCGCCGAATGCAGGTTCGAGGCCTGCACGGCGCGTTCCGAACGGCGCGCATAGCCGTGGACGATGACTTCCTCGTTGAAGGCATGGTTGGCGTCGAACCCGCCGGAGAGGCCGACGCAGATCAACAGAATGCCGAGAATGACGAGGCCGGCAAAGCCCAGGAAGCTCAGCAGCAGCATCGGCGGCAGGCCGACCAGAAAGACCGGCAGCAGCGGCAGCACAATCAACGACTCGGACGTTCGCAATCGCATCGGATGCTCCATCTGTCCGCCCAATAACGGCCGGTGCGGAGTACGGATGCTGTAATATATAGCAGGAATCGAGGCGGCAGGCCGCCGAAATTACACGACTGCCATGCCGGAGCGGATTTAGGTGCACATCGAGGATGTGCCTCTCTCGTGCAAACTCCAAGCACCACCGAGCAACTTGAGTGCTATCGTAGCCCATCGCCGTACCGGGACGGCAACTCGGAGGGCTTATGCATTCTCCTACACGGTCAGTCTCGCGTGTCATTAGGCTGGCCGCCGCCGGGTTATTGGTGGCAGCACTGAACACGCCAGACGCTGCTACCGCCCAGCAGACTACCGCACAACCGCCGGTGCCGGCCTCCCAATTGCCGCTGCCGCACTCCGGATCGACGCTGGAGCGCTATTTCGAAAGCTTGCGTCGGGATTTCGAGCAACTCGATGCCGATCTCGACGGTACGATCACGCAGCGTGATGTCGACCTTCATGCCTTGATGGAGGCCGTTATGCTGCGCACCTTCGCTTCGCAGTTCGTAATGCGTTACGATCTCGATGGCGACGGCACGGTGACGGAAGACGAAATCCGCCGGGCCGTGAGGTACTATCTGAGATCAGGACGGAGTGGGCCCGAGAAGATCGACGATACCGTTCGGTCGATCATGGCGCTGGACACCGACAAGGACGGCAAGGTCAGCGTTTCCGAGGCCGGCAAGTTTGCATCCCCCGAGATGAAGCGAAATCTTGGTTTTCCCGGCGAAGCCGGGCGGGCTCGCCGGGCGCTGACGCTTGAGTCCGGCACAAAGGGCGAAATCAGCCGGCAGGACCACGCGGCGGCGGGCGAAGCATTGTTCCGAAAGATCGATGCCGACCATGACGGAAAAATTTCGCGAGGTGAACTCGACGATTACCGCCGGACCCAAGATCTGCCTTAGACCGCCGCCATGCCGGAGCGGATTTCGGCGCGCAGCTCGTCGATCAGCTTGAGACCCTTCTTGGTCTCGATGTGCCAGAAGGTCCAGCCGTTGCAGGCGCCGGAGCCCTGCGCCACCGCGCCCATGCGGTGGATCGAGCCGACCTTGTCGCCGAGCATGATGGCGCCGTCGGCGCGCACCAGGGCGCCGTGGCGCTTCTTGGAGTCGACCAGTTTGGTGCCGGGCGAAATCATGCCGCGTTCGATCAGTTCGGAGAACGCCACGCGGGGCGCGTCGCGCGCCGTCATGAACGGCGCCAGCGTGGCTTCCGGCAGCGGTTCGATGGCGGCGATGCGGGCTTCGGCGGCCGTCGCATAGGTCTGGTCGCGCTCGAAACCGAGGTAGCGGCGGCCGAGGCGTTTGGCCACGGCGCCTGTCGTGCCGGTGCCGTTGAACGGATCGATGATGAGATCGCCGGGCTTCGACGATGACAGGATCACCCGCGCCAGCAGGCCCTCGGGCTTCTGGGTCGGATGGACCTTCTTGCCGTCGGCGCCCTTGAGGCGTTCCTCGCCGGTGCACAGCGGGATCAGCCAGTCGGAACGCGCCTGCACGTCCTCGTTGGCGGCCTTCAGCGCCTCATAGTTGAACGTATAGCCTTTTGCCTTCTCGTCGCGCGCCGCCCAGATCATGGTTTCATGGGCATTGGTGAAGCGGCGGCCGCGGAAATTCGGCATCGGATTGGTCTTGCGCCAGACGATGTCGTTGAGGACCCAGAAGCCGAGGTCCTGCATGATCGAGCCGACACGGAAAATGTTGTGATAGGAGCCGATCACCCACAAGGTCGCGGACGGCTTCATGATGCGCCGGCAGGCCAGCAGCCAGGCGCGGGTAAAGTCGTCATAGGCGGCGAAGGACGAAAACTTGTCCCAGTCGTTGTTGACGGCGTCGACATGCGATTCGTCGGGGCGCTTGAGGTCGCCCTTGAGCTGCAAATTGTACGGCGGATCTGCGAACACCAGATCGACCGACCCTGCGGCAAGCTTCGACATCTCGGCGACGCAATCGCCTACGACGATACGAGCACTCGACTCGGACTCAAATTGTGTGCGGGGCGCCCTTGCAGACGCCCCGCGACGCGACTCAACCATGACTCAATTACTCTGACTCAGGCGACGCTGTCGGCGACGCGGGACTAAACAACCGACTGGCCATACATTGACGTGCCGAGGTAAACACCGGGTTATCGCGGGGACGTATTGAGTGGTCTGGAAGGCATTGATGACTAGGCAATAATTGCCGGGCGGGTTATTGATTAATGCAATGGAAATTTTACGTGACTGCGGCGTTGGGTATCGGCGGGTGCGCCGCCAGCCAGCCGGAATGAGGAAATACCGCCATGCGTTACGATGACTTCCGCCGCAGCGACAATATCGATGATCGCCGCGACGACGGTGGCGGAGGCGGCGGCGGCGGCATGGGGCTGCCGATGGGCGGCGGCGGGCTCGGCATCGGCACCATCATCGTGCTCGGCATCGTCGGCTACGCCTTCGGCATCGATCCGCGCATCCTGATCGGCGGCGCCGAAATTCTCACCGGCGGCAACCAGTCGCCATCCTATCAATCCGATCGCCGCTCCGCGCCGGCCAAGACCGGCGCGCCGACCGACGAAATGGGCAGCATGATCGCGGGCGTGCTCGGCGAGATCGACGATCGCTGGGACGAGATCTTCAAGGCCAGCGGACAGACCTACAAGGGCCCGCGCATCGTGCTGTTCAAGAACGCCACCAATGGCGGGCGCTGCGGCATGGCGCAGTCGGCGATGGGGCCGTTCTATTGCCCGCCCGACAAGCAGATCTTTCTGGACACCGCGTTCTTCCGCCAGGTCGAGACCAAGTTTCGCGGCTGCTCCGGCAATGCCTGCAAGTTCACCGCGGCCTACATCATCGCCCATGAAGCCGGACATCACATCCAGAACCTGCTCGGCATCCTGCCGCGCGTGACCAGGCTGCAGCAGCAGGCCGGCAGCAAGGCCGAAGCCAATGCGCTGCAGGTCAAGGTCGAGTTGCAGGCCGATTGCCTGTCGGGCGTCTGGGTCAACCGCGAGGAGAAGAAGCGCCCGGGCTTCGTGCAGCCCGGCGACATCGAAGCCGCGCTGCAGACCGCCACCGCGATCGGCGACGATACGCTGCAGCGCCAGGCGCAGGGACGCGTGGTGCCTGATTCCTTCACCCACGGCTCCGCCGCGCAACGCAGGCAGTGGTTCATGACCGGCTACCAGCAGGGCACGGTGACGTCCTGCAATACCTTTGGCGCGGGGGTGTTGTGAAGGATTGGCGGATGAGCATTGATCGTCATGGCCGGGCTTGACCCGGCCATCCACGTCCTTGCTGTTGAGAGATTTTAGACGTGGATGCCCGGCACAAGGCCGGGCATGACGAAAAGAGAAGTGTGTCATGTCTTCCGTCGACGAAACAAAAACATTCATCCCGCTCAACATCGCGGTGCTCACGGTGTCCGACACCCGCTCGCTGGCGGATGACAAATCCGGCACCACGCTGGCGGATCGGCTCACGGCCGCCGGTCATACGCTGGTGGCGCGCGAGATCATCGTCGACGACGTCGACGCGATCCGCATCATCATCAAGCGGTGGATCGCCGATCCCGGCATCGACGCCATCATCACCACAGGCGGCACCGGTTTTACAGGCCGCGACGTCACGCCGGAGGCGATCGAGCCGTTGTTCGAAAAGCGCATGGACGGTTTCTCCATCGCCTTTCACATGCTGAGCCACGCCAAGATCGGGACGTCGACGATCCAGAGCCGCGCCACCGCCGGCGTCGCCGGCGCGACCTATATCTTCTGCCTGCCGGGATCGCCGGGCGCCTGCCGCGACGGCTGGGACGGCATCCTGGCGCCGCAGCTCGACTACCGCACGCGCCCCTGCAACTTTGTGGAGATCATGCCGCGGCTGGACGAGCATTTACGGCGGCCGAAGGCGCAGGGCGCGTCGGTCTGATCTACAGCTTCAAGTCCCAGGTCTCGCCGACGAGGTCGACGCCGAAGCTGTGGTGCTTCTCTTCCTTGGTGCGCTCAAATCCGGCGCGTTGGTAGATTCCGCGGGCTGCCACCAGGATGCTCTGGGTCCACAGCGTGATCGAATTGTAGCCGGCTTCGCGCGCGAAGCGGATACATTGCCCGGTCAGCGCGCGGCCGACGCCGAGCCCTCGCGCCTTCTTTTCCACCAGCAGCAAGCGCAGCTTCGCGACCTGGTCCGAAGCCCTGACCAGAAAGATCGATCCCACCGGTTCGCCGTCGATTTCCGCGATCCAGCAATGCTCGCGCGAGGGATCGTAGGACCGGATGAACTGCGCCGCGATCTCGGCGGCGAGCGCTTCGAAGGTGATGTCCCAGCCATATTCCTGCGCGTAAATGGCGCCATGCCGCGAAATGATCCAGCCGATATCGCCGGGGCGATGGCTGCGCAGCAGGAAGCCGGCGGACTTTCGCGGCGGCGGCTCCAGTGCGTTCTCGATGGTGCGCATCGCATGGACCACGCTGGCGCGCTGGCCGTCATCCAGTTCACCCAGCATGGCTGCGATCTCGTCTTGCGAACTGCGCTCGAGTTTTGCGGAGGCCTGACGCCCCTTGGCCGTGAGGCCGAGCCGGGTTTGCCGGCGGTCCGACGCCAGCGGCTTGCGGGTGATCAACCCGTCTTCGTCGAATTTCTGGATGATGCGGCTGAGATAGCCGGGATCGAGCCCGAGTTCGATCCCGATCTCCTTGGCGGCGGCGTCTTCCCGGTGCGCCAGTTCGTACAGCACCCGCGCCTCGCTCAGCGAGAACGGGCTTTTCAGCAGCTGCTGGTCGAGCACGCCGAGCTTGCGGGTGTAGAACCGGTTGAAAGCCCGGACCGCGGATACCTGGTCGTCGACGGAATCGATTGAAGACATGGCGCACCTCGATATTTGCCATTGTCAAATAATTGTTTGACTTTGGCAAGTATCTTGGAGAGTCATCTTTATGGCCGGGACGGGCATGACGAGTCTTGAGGAGGCCGATCCCGACGAGCCAGCCGCTACGCCACCATGATCCGGCTGCGCAGCATCGTGCGCGAGGAGCGGCCGAGCTGGCGCAGCAGCCGGGCCTCGGAGCGGCGGGCGTCCGGCGCATGGCCGCCGAGTCGGTCGTAATGATCGCGCGCGATCAGCAATCCCTGGTCCGCCGACGGCCCTGCTATCATCCGCGCGATGAATTTGAGCCCGTCGCGCCAGCCCGGATCGGAATAGGGGGAGCGGGCATAGCGAAAGATCCCGGCGCGGGGACGGCCGCTGCTGGAGACGCCCTGGATGAACTGGGTGGTTTCCTCGATCCAGCCGGAGTCCAGCACCGCGCCGGCATGCAGGAACATCAGCCAGGGCGAGCGCGCCTGCCGGGCGCCTGCCGCCAGCGCCGCGGCGTGCGATCCCTGAAAGGCCAGGAAATGGCAGCCCGCGACATCGGCGACCCGCTCGATCACACCGTTGCCGGCGCGATCGACCAGCAGCACCTCGCGCACCACGCCGGCCGCGGCGCCCGGCACCAAAGCGGCAAGCGTGGCCACGGCCGGTTGTTCGACGCCGTCGGTGGGGATGATGACACTCAGCATGGACGTCGCTGCGGTACCTCGATGAGGAAAACGCTGCACTGTTATCACCTTGTCACACTCAAATCAGCCTGCCGCTTGCAGCTTTTTGCGGCAGGCTCGGACGATCGGCGGCTGCCGCGGCCGGGGCTCTCTATCTTTGCGTGGGCTCGTTTTCGTAAATTTTGTGATGAGGCTTTCGGATTGTGGATGGGCACTAAATGTTCTTGCTTTGTTCCAAGTCACTGCTATGTTCCTGGCATGAGCCGAGCATCCTCACATGCCCTCAAGCACCCGCCGGTCACGGCGCCCTCCGAGCCGGCGGGTGCAGCTGCTCCGTTTCCCGAACTCGCGGTCGCCATCGAGCGCGAGCGGCGGCGCGGCCGCGGCGCCCAATCCAATGAGAGCGGCCGCTTCGAGGCCGAGGCCCGGGTCGCCTTCGACGACGGCTGGCAGAGCCTCGACGATTTGCCGCCGTTCAAGACCAGTGTCGCGCTCGATACCGCGCGAAAGGTCATCACCCGCAACGACTCGCCCGATATCGGCTTCGACCGCTCGATCAACCCCTACCGCGGCTGCGAACATGGCTGCGTCTACTGCTTCGCCCGGCCGACCCATGCCTTTCTCGGCCTGTCGCCCGGGCTCGATTTCGAATCGAAGCTGTTCGCAAAACCCGACGCGCCGCAGCTTCTGGAAAAGGAACTGGCAGCGCAGGATTACGAACCGCGCATGATCGCGATCGGCACCAACACCGATCCCTATCAGCCGATCGAGCGCGAGCGCAAAATCATGCGCGGCATTCTCGAAGTGCTGGAACGATCAGGCCATCCGGTCGGCATCGTCACCAAATCGGCGCTGGTGACCCGCGACATCGATATTCTCTCGCGGATGGCCAAGCGCAATCTCGCCAAGGTGGCGCTGTCGGTCACCACGCTCGATCCGAAACTGGCGCGCACCATGGAGCCGCGGGCCTCGAGCCCGGCGAAGCGGCTGGAAGCGCTGCGGCAATTGTCGGCGGCGGGAATCCCGACCACGGTGATGGTCGCGCCCGTGATCCCCGCGCTGAACGATTCCGAGATCGAGCGCATTCTCGATGCCGCCTTTCATGCCGGCGCCCGGGAAGCGAGCTACGTGCTGCTGCGGCTGCCGCTCGAGGTCCGCGACCTCTTCCGCGAATGGCTGATGGCGAACTATCCCGACCGCTATCGTCACGTCTTCACCCTGATCCGCGACATGCGCGGCGGCCGCGACTACGACTCGCAGTGGGGCACAAGGATGAAGGGCACCGGTCCGATGGCCTGGATGATCGGCCGCCGCTTCGAGATCGCCTGCGAAAAACTCGGGCTCAACAAGCGGCGCTCGAAACTGACGACGGATCATTTCGCGCGCCCGAAGCGCAGCGGGCAGCAGCTGAGTTTGTTTTAGGATGCAAGTCCCGTAGCCCGGATGAAGTCAGCGGTCGGCGCAACGCGCCGCCCGATGGCGCAATCCGGGGCCGCTGTCGCGTGTGGCTCCCCCGGATTGCGCCATCGGTCGCGCATTCGCGCGCCCTCTCGGCTCCATCCGGGCTACGGCACGGTCGAGCCGCGCGATGACAGCGGTGTTGGTGTGTAGAGCGCTGGGTTGAATAACGGGCATTTCCCCGAGTTCCCGGTTGCGCCGCCGGGCGCGCTTGCGCACGATCCCGGCATGATTCGCGACAAATCCGAAAAAGCCAAAGCCAAGCTGTCCAGGGGACTGCCCAAGGGCGTGATTGCGGTCGCGCCCCCGAGCTTTCGCCGCGAGCGCGCGCTGATCAAGCGCGGGGTCTGGCCGGTGGCCGGCTGCGACGAGGCCGGGCGCGGTCCGCTGGCCGGCCCGGTGGTGGCGGCCGCCGTGATCCTCGACCCGAAGCGGATCCCCAGGGGTATGGACGATTCGAAGCGGCTGACGGCTGAACGCCGCGAGGAGCTGTTCGAGGAAATCTGCGCCACCGCGTCGTTTTCGGTGGCTTTCGCGTCGCCGGCGCGAATCGATCGCGACAATATCCTGCGGGCCTCGCTATGGGCGCTGATGCGCGCGGTGCAGTCGCTGCCGGAGGCGCCGCGCCATGTCTTCGTCGACGGCCGCGACAAGCTCAATGTCGCCTGCGACTGCGACGCCGTGATCGGTGGCGACGGGCTGGTGCTGTCGATCGCGGCGGCGTCGATCATCGCCAAGGTGACGCGCGACCGGCTGATGTGCGCGCTGGCGCAGGATTGCCCCGGCTACGGCTTCGAGCAGCACAAGGGCTATGCCGTGCCGGAGCATCTGGCGGCGCTGAGCCGGCTCGGACCGAGCGCCCATCACCGCCGTTTCTTCGCCCCCGTGGTGGCGGCGCGGGAAAAACATCATCCGTCAGCCGTCGAACCCGACCTCCTGACGCTGGAAGCGCCTGCAGGCGCCGAGGTTGCCGCCGCCATCTAGCGCCAGTTGCTTCGGCGGCATCAGCGCTCTATCAAACGTTCGGGATCGAATGGGCCGGCGGGTCGGGCCGGGTGGGGCATTTCGGACGTTTCATGCGTTTCACCTCCCTGATTGTCGAATTGATCCGCGCCCGGCCGCGGCTGATTGTCTTGCTGGTGCTGCTGCTGCACGCCGCGCTGTGGCTGATCCTGCCGCTGCTGCTCTATCGAAGCCCGCCCGACAACCTCGCCACGGTGCTGGCCTTCGGCCGCGAATATCGCGTCGGCACCGATCTCGGCCCGCCGCTGGCAATGTGGCTGGCCGATATCGCGTTCCGCGCCGCCGGCAACCACATGTTCGGCGTCTATCTCCTGGCGCAGCTGTGCGCGATCACGACTTTCTGGACGCTGTTTCTGCTGGCGCGCGCCATCGTCGGCGCGCAACAGGCGGTGCTCGTGGTGCTGCTGACGCTCACCGTCACGGCCTTCAGTTCGCCCGGCGTCGAGTTCGGCCCCGAGGTGCTGGCGCGCCCGCTATGGGCGCTGCTGCTGCTGCATTCCTGGCAGCTGATCGGGCAAAACCGGCGCAATGCCTGGTTCGCCTGGTCGATCGAAGCCGGCCTGTTGCTGCTGACCACCTCCGCCGCGGCAGGCCTGCTGCTCCTGATCGCGGGATTTGCGCTCGCCACCCGGCGCGGAAGGCGCATGCTGAAATCGTTCGATCCGCTGTTCGCACTGCTGGTGATCGTCGTGCTGGTGCTGCCGTATCTGATCTGGCTGATCCGCGCCGACACGCTGACATTGCCGCCATGGCCCGATATCGCCGATCTCAAGGGCAGGGCGCTGCACGGGGGCACATTGCTCGGCTGGCTGCTGCTGGCGATTTCCGGGATCCTGCTGCTGGCGGCGCTCAACTCCGGCTGGTTTGTCCGTAACCCGGAAGAAGCGCCGATCATCTTTCGTCCGCCGGTCGATCACCTGGCCCGCGATTTCGTTTATTTCTTCGCCATCGCGCCGGCGCTGGCCGGAAGCCTGATCTCCGGCCTGTTCAATTTCGACCGCGTCGTCGGCGGCGCCGGGGTCGCCCTGCTGATGTCGGGACTGGCGATGATCGTCGTGGCCGGCGACCTGATTCAGCTGCGGCGTCACCGCCTGCTGCGCTCGGTCTGGGCCGCCGCCATCATCGCGCCGGCACTGGCGGTGATCGCGACGACGCTGTTCCTGCCCTGGACCGGCAGCGCCGAGGTATCGACCTCGATGCCCGGACGCGCCATCGCACATTTCTTCGGTGACAGTTTCGAGCGGCGCACCAACCAGCGGCTGCGGGCGGTGACCGGCGATCCGCAGCTGGCGACGCTGATCTCGCAGTACAGGGGACGTCCGCATCTCTTCCTCGCGGCGACGCCGGAACGGACGCCGTGGCTGACGCTGGCAAAATTCAACGAAACCGGCGGCGTCGTGGTCTGGCGCGCCTCCGACACCTCAGGCGCCCCGCCGCCCGAACTGGCGCAGCGGTTTCCCGGCCTGGTGCCGGAAGTGCCGCGCGCGTTTGAGTGGCTGGTCACCGGCCGCCAGCCGCTGCTGCGGATCGGCTGGGCCATCGTGCGGCCGAAGGGGACGTAGGCGGAACCGGCGTGCCCGGACGCTGCGCAGCGTCCGGGACAAGGGACCTCAGTAGTCCCAGAACACCGGCACCCAGCGGAAGGCGTCGCCGGCAACCGCCACATGGCCGACGGACGGAAACGGCAGGTGGGTGGCCACCAGCAGCTCGCCGTTCGCCGCCAGTTCCCGCAACAGACGGACACGAACGCGGGCCGCTTCCTCGGGATCGTGTTCGAAGCCGTTGTGCCAGTCGGGGTGGTCGAACCCGACCGCGAAGACGGCATCGCCGGCGAAGGTCAGCCTGTCGCCGCCGGACGCCAGCCGCACCACGCTGTGCCCGGGGGTGTGGCCGCCGGTGCGATGAACGACCACGCCCGGCGCCACCTCGTGCTTCTCCTCGAAGGTCCGCAACCGGCTGCGATACTCTTGCACGAACCGCTTGGCGGTCGCCCGAAGCGCGTCGGGGAATCCCGGCGGCATGGAGACGTGGGAGAAATCGGGCGCCTCCCAGAACTTGACCTCGGCGGCCGCGACGTGAATCTGCAGGTCCGGACGCAGCCGCTCCTTCACCCCGTCGACGAGCAGCCCGCCAACGTGATCCATGTGCATGTGGGTCAGCACCACGTCGGTCACTTCAGCGAGATCGATGCCGGCGGCTTCCAGTCGCATGATCAACTGCCCGGCCCGCGGCAGCTGCAGGTCCGGGTCGAGCCCCAGCCCGGCATCGATCAGGATGGTCCGGCCGCCGCTGCGCACCACGACCACGTTCAGCGCCCAGTCGAATGCGTCCGGCGGCAGGTACATGTCGTGCAGCCATTCCGCCCGTGCGGCCGGCTCGGCGTTGTGTCCCAGCATGAGGGTGGGGAGCGGCAGCACGCCATCGCTGATGACAAGCACTTCGATGTCGCCGACCTGGACCGCGTAGCGCGACGGGACCAGTTCGCCGGGCCTGGCTCTGCCGGGCTGTGAGGCGGTGTTCAGGCTTTTGTTGTGTATGTTCATGTTGGTCTCCTGTTTCGGGGGTAAGGATGCTGGCTGGTCTCGCTTGAGCGGGCCGCGCAGCCAGCGGAGCGCGCGGCCGTCATGGCTTGGGGCGTCTAGAGCCTGGTCACCTGTTCCGGATCGGCCGACGCCAGCGCGGCGGCACGCTCGGCCTTCGGCGGATAAATCCAGACGGTGTTGATCTCGTGCTTGGTCTTCTTGGCGACGTCGCCGACCATCTCGACCTTGCGCTCCCAGCCGCGCGTGAACAGCGCGCCGGCTTCGCCGAGGTCGAGACAGGTGACGTAAGCCTTCTGGTGATAGGGCCTGGTCGGCGCGCCCAGCAGTTCGGCGGCGGCGTTGTTGCCGGCGAAAGCGCCCATCCGCGTGGCGTGCTGGCACGACATCAAGGCGTAGTTGCCGTCGTCGTCGCAGGCGGCGCGGGCGGCATCGCCGGTGGCGAAGACGCCTTGAACGCCGGGCACGCGCAGATCCCGATCCACCAGCAGCCGGCCGAAATTGTCGCGCTCGGCGGGGATCTGCTGGGTCAACGGGGCGGCGCGAATGCCGGCTGCCCAGATCACGGTCTCGGTTTCGATGTGTTCGCCGCTGGACAGCGTCACGCCGGATGCATCGAGCGAGGCGACGCCGGCGCCGAGCCGGGTTTCCACGCCGAGCTTGCGCAGGGCGTCCTCGATGACGGGGCGGGAGCCTTCGCCCATGTCGGGAGCGATGGCCTTGTTGCGCTCGACGACGATGACGCGCGTCCTGGCATCCTTGCCGAGCACGGCGCGAAGCCGACTGGGCATCTCCGTCGCCGCCTCGATGCCGGTGAATCCGCCGCCGGCCACCACGACGGTGTCGCGCCCGTTCCTCGCCGGCCGGTCGGCCAGGCCCTGCAAATGCTTGTCGAGCGCGATCGCGTCGTCGAGCTGGTCGACGCTGAAGCCGTGTTCGGCAAGGCCGGGAATATCAGGACGGAACAGCCGGCTGCCGGTCGCCACGACCAGTCGATCGTAGGACAGCGTCTTTCGTGTGCCCTTGGCGGTCCCGATTTGCACCATGCGGGATTTCGTGTCGATCGTCTCGACGCTGCCTTGCACGTAGACGACATCGATCGCCTTCAGCACATCCAGCAGCGGCGCCGTCAGGGTTTCGGGTTTCGGTTCGTAGAGTCGCGGGCGCACCACCAGCGTCGGCTCGGGTGCGACCAGCGCGATCTCGAGTTGCTCGGGCGAAACGCCCTTGATGTCGCGCAGGCGGGCTGCGGAAAGGGCGGCGTACATGCCGGCAAAGCCGGAGCCTATGATGATCAGTCGCATATGTTCTCTCCTGTGGGTGATACTCTGGAAAATTTGCGCGCAACCGCTGCTGCCGCTCGCTGGCGGCAGGGAATCGACGACGACGCGAAGATATGAAACGAAGACGCCGGGCTCTTACGGTGACGAGCATTCCAGCATCAGCGACATTGGTGTCGGGCGTTCACATGCCGTGCTGCAGCCTGCGGAGCCGAGTGGCCGGGCGCGCTCGAAGACAATTGCCTGAGCGTGCTTCAGAGGCCAATCCCTCGAGATTGGGACACCGTCCTTCATCAGAATGGAAAGCATCGGACTGATGCCTTGAGCCGTTTGCACCGGATGCTCCGGTTCTTCCCCCGTCGCCGATGTAAAGCGAACCGTCAGTGAGAGCCCGTACATCAGCGCGCTTGCGATCACCCGTCGCCGCGATGTGATTGCGTATGGGCCGATGAAATTCTTCCAGGCCATTGTTGTCTCCTGTTGGCGTGAGCGCCGCGATGATCCTGATCTAGCGGATCAAACCAGCGCCTGCCCCAGAGCGATTGCCGTACCTGTAGAGCGATTGCTGCTAACGCAACCGCTTCCGCCAATCGCTGGGAGTTGTGCCGGTCAGCTTCCTGAAAGCCGCCGCGAAAGCGGTTTGCGACGCATAGCCAAGCGCGGCTGCGACCGACACGACCGACTCTTCGGTGTCACGCAGCATGTTCATGGCCCGCTCGAGTCGGTGCTGGCGCAGCCAGGCATGCGGCGAGAGTCCGGTGCTTTCCTTGAAGGCACGGCAGAAGTGGAAGCGCGACAGGCCGACATCCGAAGCCAGCGCAGCGAGAGATACATCCGCATCGCTGTCCGAGCGCAGGCGTTCGATGGCGCGGCGCAGCGCCGTCGGCGAAAGCCCGCCCAACGTCGGCTGGAACGTCGGTGACGTGTCGACATGCGCCGCCAAAAGCCGCGTGGCGAGCAGGTCGGCCAGTTGCTGCCTGAACAGGGCGTCCAGCGCCGCATTGCCTTCCAGCACATCCGCCGCACTCACGAGCAGGCGGGACGTAATGGGATCGGGATGCCCCGTTCGCTCCAGGAGATCGCCGGGAGCCGACGCGAGCCCTTCAATGGCAACACGCTCGATCGTTGTGCGCGGAAGGTAGAGCTGAACGACATTGACGGGCCCGGGAATATCCCAGCGGGCGCTCGTCCCGGCCGGAATGATCGTCACGACCCCGGAACGCGCGGTCCCGATTGCGACCGATTTCCCGTTGCGCCGCTCCAGGCGCTGTACGCCGGTGAGGTAAGTCATGATGACGTGATCTGTCATGGGCCCGACAACGTCATGCAGGGCGCCATGCTTCCAGTGGGCGATCGTTCCGCTGGATGGGTCCGAAGCCATGCTGAGTGGTTTGGTGTGAAGCACGCGTGCCATCTCCGCATCGGCGGGACGGCGCTCGGCGTCCGGCAAATCACGCTGGTATTCGGAGGTGTCCGGCTGATTCCGGTGCGAAAGATCGCGCGAGATTGGCTGGCAGCTCATGAAATCTGTCCTCGCCGCTGAGAAGTATCGTCGAGCGTTCGGCGAGCGTTCTAGGCGCGTAGAACTACGGGGTCTTTCCCAAAGCCGCCATGCTTTGTCCGATCCTGCGCCAAGCCGCCGTCACGCGCCGACATGGAACCAGCCGCCATCAGCGCGGCGGCGGCCTTCTGCTGTCGAAAAGGCAACTAAATGGACAACAGCGCTGACTGGTCTTCGGCGGGTCATCGATCGCTGTGTCACTGAAAGGACACGGCGGAATGGCCTGGGGAAACTGGACGACCGCGCGCTGATATCAGATAATGGCACCGCAACCTTGCGCGCGAGCGACTGCCGGCCCAACTATCATTGATGAGATCGAACTCCATGACATCGGCCGACGCTTTCGGACAGAAGCTCGGGTTGCCCTTTAACGTGAAGGACGCGCCCTCGCTGATCGCGCGTTCCCTGCGCAGCGCCGAGCTCGCGGTTGTCGAAACCCGCGACGATAGCCCCGTGCCGGGTCTTTGCGGTGCGCTTCCTTCCGATGATGCCTATCTCGTCAGCCTCAAATTTCGCGATTACGCGGACTGCGAATGCTGGGAACGCGGCCGATGCGTCATCAAGGCGGATATTCGCGCCGGCGCGACCTACCTGTATGACCTGAAACGCGATCCGCGCTACGTGATCGACAAGCCGTTCCACTCCCTCTTTTTCTATTTGCCGCGCTCGGCGCTCGATGACATCTCCAGGCAGGCGGGCGCGCCGCGCATCGACGAACTCGCCTATCAACCCGGCGTCGGCCATGAGGACAACGTCGTCCGTCATCTTGGCAGTTCGTTGCTGGAGGCGCTGCGTCGGCCTGACGAGGCCAACCAGCTTTTCGTCGATCACGCCATGCTCGCGCTGTCGGCGCATGTCGCCCAGAACTATGGCGGACTCCGGCGCAGCACCGAGCTCGCCCGTGGCGGTCTTGCGCCGTGGCAGGTCAAGCGCGCCTGCGAAAAGCTCGAATCGGACCTCGGCGGAAAATCTTCGCTGGAGCAGGTTGCCGCCGAGTTTGAACTCTCGGTCAGCCATTTCGCGCGCGCGTTCAGGATCTCTACCGGCCTGCCGCCGCACCAATGGCTGCTGCGCCAGCGCGTCAAGGCGGCCAAGCAGTTGATGACCGTCCGCGATCTGCCGCTGTCCGAGATCGCGATATCGGCCGGCTTTGCCAATCAAAGCCATTTCACGCGGGTGTTTTCCGCGGTGGTCGGCGTCAGCCCGGGCGCGTGGCGCCGCGAAACGCATAGCGGCCCCGACAGCGAGACGTGATCCGGCAGGACTCGATCAGCGACGCTTCGCCAGGGCGATCGGGTAGGCGGCAATGCGCGCCGCAAATATTTCGTCGGGCGGATACCCGATGCCTTCGGCGAGAACTGCCGGATTGAAGATCGAAATGTCGCACGCCTCGTTCGCCTCGATGGCGGTGATGACGATCGTTCCCAGCCGCACCGCTTCGCGACGGTCTTCGTCCGGCCACCGCAGCGTCACGTCCATCATGGGGTCGCCGGGGCGGTCGAGCAGCGCCATCACGCTGAAGCGGACATCGCCCCAGGCGATGCGATTGCCGAGATCGTCGTGCAGGAAATCGGCGGACTGCGCCCTGGCCTGATCCCCGGTCAGCGTGGGGTTTCCACCGACCGGCGCGACCTTGAACTTGATGAACCGGGTCTCGCCGCTGGAATTCGTGGCGGGGAAGGCGTGCACGCCCCAATAGGTCGTGCCGGCAAAACTTGCGGGCAGCGGCTGCGCCGCGAGGTAGTGGGCCTGATGCAGCGTTTCGGGATTGGCGGCGGAGAACGCCCGGATCTGTCTCGCATCCGGCTTGCCGCGAGGTCCGGGAATGCGTGCCTTGAGGAAAGCCAGCATCTGGTCGAGCGTCTTCGCAAAGTGCAGCGGCGCGCTTTGCGTCAGAATGTCCGATCGATCGTCATCGGCGCCGAGCCGGAAGCTGAAGCCGCGCGGCACCAGGATGCTGGTATCCGGCACCTTGGGGTCGGCGCCACCCACCGAGAATCGCGCCAGCACGCGCGATGGCCTGGTGAAGCTGCGAGACATTGTAATCTCCCTCGCGTGGTCCGACGGGGCATAGGTGCCCCGCACGCAGCGGCCCTTGGCAAAGCTTGCGCGCGCCTTTGATTTATTGCCTGACACCGCTTTCAGGGCGTCGACGACGGATGCAGGGGTGGCTGCGCCGGCTGGGGACTGAGGCAAAGGGAACCCGGATTTGAGCGCTCGTTGCGTCTTCTAGGCGCCGCACCGGTCCGGCGTCTTTCCCAAACCGGCCGTGCTTTGTCCGATCCTGCGTTGATGTTCGGGTTGATAAATCTTTCGGTCCGGATGGTGCCTCGTCTGCCGGCGCGGAATGCCCGGGTCCGCTATTTCGGTTTCAACTGACGAATGACGGTAGCGCCTTCCGTCGAATCGATCTGATATAGCGCGGCACCGGAAAAGCCTGCCATGAGGGGAGACGTTGCGCGCATTTGCCGGCCGCTGCTTCCGCCGAGCGCCTGGTTGACCAGGTTTTGGCCGGGTGCGGCCACCTGCGGTGTGCCGACGCCGAAATAGTAGGTGCGCCCGCCTTCGATCTGGATTTCGGTTTCGAAATCCATCGAGATCGGATTGACACAGGATATGCGGTATCGACCGGGCGGTCTGTTGACGGAGAAATACAATCCCTTGGCCACTGAGCCGACCGGCTTGCCGTCGATCTTGATTCCTACTTCAGTGCCGATCAAACCCTTCTCGCGCAGAAAGTACAATCGCGCGAGCCGCGCGTCGCGTTGTTTGGGCTGAGACTGAGCTTGGGATTTAGGTGCCGTTTCGAGGGCTTTCGAGGATGCAGGTCCGCCAAACAGAGCAATGACGCAAAGCAACAAAGACCACGAAATGAAATGCCGCATACCGCCCAACCTATGTCTTCGCCTGCTCCAGCGCCTTGGCGATCGCGCGCAGATCCAGCCACGCCATCTTCTTGTAGGACGGCGAGCGCAGCAGATAGGCCGGATGGAAGGTGGCGAGCGCGCGGATCTGGCGCGTGCCGGTGTCGTAGTCGAACCAGCGGCCGCGGGTCTTCATGATGCCCTCGCGGGTCGACAGCAGGGTTTGCGTGGAGGGATTGCCGAGCGTCACCAGCACGTCCGGATTGACCAGTTCGATCTGGCGCTGGATGAAGGGCAGGCAGATCTGGGTTTCCTGCGGCGTCGGGGTCCGGTTGCCGGGCGGGCGCCAGGGGATCACATTGGCGATGTAGGCGCTGCTGCGGTCGAGCCCGATCGCTGACATCATCCGGTCCAGCAATTTGCCGGAACGGCCGACGAAGGGCAGGCCCTCGATGTCCTCCTCGCGGCCGGGAGCCTCGCCGACGAACATGATGCGTGCCTGCGGGTTGCCGTCGGCGAACACCAGCCGCGTCGCGGTGGATTTCAACGCGCAGCCGTCGAAGGTTTCCAGCAGCGCCCGCAGCGCTTCCAGCGAGGGCGCGGTGCGCGCGGCTTCCCGCGCCGACTGGATGGCTGCCTCCGGCGCCGCCGGCTCGGCGCGCGCCGCCGGGATCGTGGCGGGTGCGGCGGGGAGGGTCCTGACGGCCGGCTGGGCCGGCGCCGCCGCCTCGCGGGCGGCCGGCACCAGGTCGGGATCGGCCAGCCGGTTGACCGGCTCATCCGACAGCGCGCAGTCGACCCCGGCCTCCAGGTAAAAGGCCAGCAATTGCTGGACGGTAGGGGCGCTCTCGGGCGGCATGGTGGTTGTCTGCGACATCCGGGCTAATCTAGTGCGTCCGGTGCCATTGCGAAACGCATTTCGGTGGTTGTTCTCCGCGCAAAAATCGGAAACAACGGGGTCGTTTAGAGGCGTTCTCAACCGGCCGGAACCAGATCATGAGCACCGAAGAATTACCGCCGCGCGAATCCATGGAATTCGACGTCGTGATCGTCGGCGCCGGCCCGTCGGGCCTGGCGGCCGCGATCCGGCTGAAGCAGCTCAACGCCGATCTCACCATCGTGGTGGTGGAGAAGGGTTCCGAGGTCGGCGCGCATATCCTGTCCGGCGCGGTGATTGATCCGGTGTCGCTGGATAAGCTGGTGCCGGATTGGCGCGAGGACGCCGACTGCCCGCTGAAGACCCAGGTCAAGACCGACAAATTCTACTGGATGACCGAGGGGTCGGCGATTCCGCTGCCGGCGATTGCGATGCCGCCGCTGATGAACAATCATCACTGCTATATCGGCTCGCTCGGCATGCTGTGCCGCTGGCTGGCGCAGAAGGCCGAGGCGCTCGGCGTCGAGATCTATCCGGGCTTCGCCGCCGCCGAAGTGCTGTACGACGACAAGGGCGCGGTGCGCGGCATCGCCACCGGCGACATGGGCGTCGGCAGGGATGGCAAGCCGAAGGATTCCTTCACCCGCGGCATGGAGTTGCTCGGCAAATACACCCTGTTCGCCGAGGGCGCGCGGGGCAGTCTGACCAAACAGCTGATCGCGAAATTCTCGCTCGACGCCAAATGCGAGCCGCCGAAATTCGGCATCGGCCTCAAGGAGGTCTGGCAGATCGATCCGGCCAAGCACCAGAAGGGTCTGATCCAGCATTCGTTCGGCTGGCCGCTCGACAATTCGACCGGCGGCGGCTCGTTCCTCTATCACTATGACGACAATCTGGTGGCGGTCGGTTTCGTCGTGCACCTCAATTACAACGATCCGTATTTGTCGCCGTTCGACGAATTCCAGCGCTTCAAGACCCATCCCGCGATCCGCACGGTATTCGAGGGCGGCAAACGGCTGGCTTACGGCTCGCGCGCCATCACCGAGGGCGGCTACCAGTCGGTGCCGCGCCTGACGTTTGCCGGCGGCGCGCTGGTCGGCTGCGCCGCGGGTTTTGTCAATGTGCCGCGCATCAAGGGCGTGCATAACGCGATGGGCACCGGCATGCAGGCGGCCGAGCACGTGGCCGCGGCGCTCGGCGCCGGCCGCGCCAACGATGAACTGGTCGAGTACGAGAATGGCTGGCGCGACTCCGCGGTCGGCAAGGACCTGCACCGGGTCCGCAACGTCAAGCCGCTGTGGTCGAAGTTCGGCACCATCATCGGCGTCGCGCTCGGCGGCATCGACATGTGGTGCAACACGCTGGGCTTCTCGCTGTTCGGAACCCAGTCGCACGCCAAACCCGACCGCAAGACGCTCGATCCGGCCAAGGCGCATGCGCCGATCGCGTACCCGAAGCCGGACGGCAAGATATCGTTCGACAAGCTTTCGTCCGTGTTCATGTCCAATACGAATCACGAGGAGGACCAGCCGGTTCACCTCAAGGTCGCCGACATGAACCTGCAGAAGACCTCCGAGCACGACGTCTATGCCGGGCCGTCCAACCGCTACTGCCCGGCCGGGGTCTATGAATGGGTCGAGGAGCCGTCCGGTCTCCGTTTCCAGATCAACGCCCAGAACTGCGTCCATTGCAAATCCTGCGACGTCAAGGATCCCAACGGCAACATCACCTGGGTTCCGCCGGAAGGCGGTGGCGGCCCGAATTACGAGGCGATGTGACCACGATTGCGTGAGCCGGCGGCCCGGGGCGGGCGCGGGGCACTGCCACCGGCCACGATACCGCCACACTGAAAGCGTTTTCAGGCGAGACCGGGCGGGAAGTTGGCCAGTATGACGGTGTCAGGCCTTGCTGCCAATCGATTCGCCACCCCGTATCCTTGCGGTTCAACGCCAAACGCGGCATTGTCGCTTGCCTTGATGCCGCCGGCTGGGTTCGCATCCGAGACGATCCTTGAAATCCCTGGAGCTAGGCAAACCCTGATGTTTTCCAATCGTTTCAATCGCCTCACTCGCCGGATTCGTGGCCTCGCCGCGCTGGCCTTGCCCGTGCTGGCCGTGATCGCCCTGGCGGCGCCTGGTTCGGTCTCGGCGCAGACGCCGGATCATCCCGGGGGGACGTCGGCCCAGTTTCCGACCAAGAGCGACCTCAAGTCGCTGACCACCTCGGGCAGCTATCTGGCCGCCCGTCACGCCAGCGTGGAACGCGACGCCTCCTCGGCCGCGGCCTTTTACCGTTCGGCACTGCGCGGCGATCCCAAGAACAACGAGCTGCTCGATCGCGCCTTCATCTCCTCGCTGGCGGACGGCGACATCGACGAGGCCGTCAAGCTCGCCGACCGGATTCTGACGATCGACAAGTCCAACCGCGTCGCCCGCCTCGTGGTCGGCGTGCGCGATCTGAAGCAGAAGAAATATGCCGCCGCGCAGATCAACATCAACCAGTCGATCCGCGGACCGATCACCGACCTGGTGGCGACGCTACTGTCGGGCTGGGCCAGCTACGGCGCCGGCGACACCAAGACGGGGGTCGCCAACATCGACAAGCTGACGGGTCCGGAGTGGTACCCGATCTTCAAGGACCTGCATTCCGGCATGATGCTGGAACTCGCGGGCAAGGAAAAGGACGCCGGCATCCGTCTGGAGCGCGCCTACAAGCTCGACGATTCCATGCTGCGGGTGGCCGACGCCTATGCGCGCTGGCTGTCGCGCGGCAAGGACCCGGCGGCGGCCACCGCGGTCTATGCGGCCTTCGACAAGAAGCTGGCGCGGCATCCCCTGGTGCAGGAAGGCCTGCGCGAAACCCGGGCCGGCAAGAAGCTGGCGCCGCTGGTGGATACGCCGCAGGCCGGCGCCGCCGAGGCGCTGTACGGCATCGGCGCCACGCTGACGCGGCGCGGCGGCGAGGACCTTGCGCTGGTCTATCTGCAGCTCTCGCTCTATCTCGCGCCCAGTCATCCGCTGGCGCTGCTGTCGCTGGCCGATCTCTACGAGTCCGTGAAGAAGCCGCAGATGGCGATCAAGATCTACGAGCGGATGCCGGCCAATTCGCCGCTGAAGCGCAATGCGCAGATCCAGCTCGCCACCAACCTTGACACCGCCGACCGCAGCGAAGAAGCGATCAAGATCCTGAAGGACGTCACCGCGGAAGACCCCAAGGACATCGAAGCCATCACGGCGCTCGGCAATATCGAGCGCGGCCGCAAGCGGTTTGCCGACTGCGCCCAGACCTACACCCAGGGCATCGACGTGATGCCGCCGGACAGCGAGAAGGGCGCCTGGGTGACCTATTATTACCGCGGCATCTGCTTCGAGCGCTCCAAGCAGTGGAGCAAGGCGGAAGCCGACATGCGCAAGGCGTTGCAGCTGCAACCCGAGCAGCCCCATGTGCTGAACTATCTCGGCTACTCGTGGATCGATCAGGGCATCAATCTCGACGAGGGCATGAAGATGATCAAGCGCGCCGTCGAGCAGCGCCCGGACGACGGCTACATCGTGGATTCGCTCGGCTGGGCCTATTACCGCATCGGCAATTTCGAGGACGCGGTGAAGAACCTCGAGCGCGCGATCGACCTCAAGCCGGAAGATCCGACCATCAACGACCATCTCGGCGACGCCTATTGGCGCGTCGGCCGCACCCTGGAGGCCAAATTCCAGTGGGCCCACGCCCGCGACCTGAAGCCCGAGCCGGAAGAACTGCCGAAGATCGAGGCCAAGATCGAAAACGGGCTGCCGGAAGACACCTCGTCGGCGGCCTCCGCCGACAAGAAAAAAGAAGACGGCAAAGGTGGTTGAGTTGCGGTTGAACGCGATTGAGCACGGCTGATCGAAGGGCTGGGTCGGTCATGCCGGCGTTGATGCAAGGGGCGCGTGCCAAGGTCAACCTGACCCTGCGGGTGGTCGGGCGGCGCGTCGACGGCTATCACGACCTCGAAAGCGTGGTCGCGTTCGCCGACTGCGCCGACAGCCTCAGCCTGACGCCGGGCTCCGAACTGAATTTGAAGACCACCGGGCCGCTGGCGCAGGCCTGCGGCGAGGCCTCGGACAATCTGGTGTTCAAGGCGGCGCAGCTGCTCAGCGAGCGCGTGCCGGACCTCAAGCTCGGCGATTTCACCCTCGACAAGGTGCTGCCGGTCGCCGCCGGCATCGGCGGCGGTTCGGCCGATGCCGCAGCAGCCTTGCGGCTGCTGGCGCAGGCCAACGGCCTCGAGCTCGACGATCCCAGGCTGATCGAGGTGGCGCGGCTGACCGGCGCCGACGTGCCGGTATGCCTCAACTCCAACGCCTGCGTCATGACCGGGGTCGGCGAAACGCTGCTGCCGCTGAGCCTGCCGAAGATGCCGTGTGTGATGGTCAATCCCCGCATTCCCGTCGCCACCGCGGATGTCTTCAAGGCGCTCGGCCTGCGCAACGGCCAGTTGCTGGTGAGCGCGACCGACATATTTCGCGGCACGGCCTGGCCGGAAGCCGGCGCCTCGCTGGAAGACTGGGTCGAAGCGCTCGCCGCCGGCACCAACGACCTCGAAGCTCCGGCCACGCGCATCCAGCCCGTGATCGGCGAGGTGCTCGCGGCCCTCAGCGCCAGCAACGGCGCCTGGCTGGCGCGGATGTCAGGCTCGGGCGCGACCTGCTTTGCGATCTACGAGAATACCGCCGAGGCGAAGCGCGCGGCGCAGCAGATCCAGCTCGATCACCCGCAATGGTGGGTGCATGCGGGCGTGCTGAGCTAGCGCCGCCACCCCGCTGCCATCCTTCGAGACGCCCGTCTTCGCTGCGCTTCGCCGGGCTCCTCAGGATGAGGTCTGAATGTGCGGCAGTGAAAATTGCCTCATGGTGAGGAGCGCGTCTTCCCGACAGCGCTTGCGCTGTCGGCGCGCGTCTCGAACCATCTGGCATGCTGTCCGACTACGCACCTGTGGCGTCACCGCTAATGCGACCTTGCCAGACAGAACGCCACCACCTGCTCCAGCGCGGTCTTCATCGGCGAGGCCGGGAACAGCGCCAGCGCGTCGACCGCCATGGCGCCGTAATGCTGGGCGCGGTTGATGGTGTCTTCCAGCGCGCGGTGTTTGGTCATCAGCCCGATGGCGTGATCGAGATCGCCGTCGGCGATCTCGCCGCGCTCCAGCGCCTTGACCCAGAACGCGCGCTCGCTGTCGTTGCCGCGGCGGAACGCCAGCACCACCGGCAGCGTGATCTTGCCCTCGCGAAAATCGTCGCCGATGTTCTTGCCGAGTTTGGCGGCCTTGCCGCCATAGTCCAGCACATCGTCCACCAGCTGGAACGCGATGCCGAGATTCATGCCGACCGATCGGCACGCGGTCTGCTCCGCCTTCGGGCGGTTGGCGATCACGGGGCCGACCTCGCAGGCGGCGGCAAACAGCTCGGCGGTCTTGCCGCGGATGACCGCGAGATATTCGTCCTCGGTGGTCGCGGTATTCTTCGCCGCCGCCAGCTGCATCACCTCGCCCTCGGCGATGGTGGCCGCGGCGGAAGACAGAATGTCGAGCGCGCGCAGCGAGCCGACCTCGACCATCATGCGAAAGGCCTGGCCGAGCAGGAAATCGCCGACCAGCACGCTGGCCTCGTTGCCCCACAGCATGCGGGCGGACAATTTGCCGCGCCGCAGCTCGCTTTCGTCGACGACGTCGTCATGCAGCAGGGTGGCGGTATGCATGAACTCGACCGAGGCCGCGAGCTTGATATGGCCATCGCCGGAATAGCCGGTGAGGTTGGCCATCGCCAGCGTCAGCATCGGGCGCAGCCGCTTTCCCCCTGAGGAAATCAGGTGGTTGGCGACCTCGGGGATCATGGTGACTTCCGAACCGGTCCGCGACAGGATCGTCGCGTTGACCCGTTCCATGTCGGCGGCGACGAGCCCGACCAGCTCATCTATCGACGCGTTCGATGGGCTCTCGAAGGGGACAATAACCGCCACGCTGGTCTCCACATTTGCCCAATTCGGGCTACCTTTGAGCTATAACAATAGAAACTGCTGCCGTATGCGGCAAGGGCAGTAAAGCGCGGTCAAGCGCAGGTAGCGGTTGACACGCGCCGGCTTACCCCATTCCGGATCGGCAAAGGAGCGCTACAATTGCGGGAACTGGTTCGGACCAACGATATCGTGCTGGTTTCGGCGGTCGGCGCGCTGCTCGATGGCGCCAATATCCACCATCTGGTGCTGGACCAGAATATGAGCATCATCGAAGGCTCGCTCGGAATCCTGCCGCGCCGCATCCTGGTCCATGAGGACGACAATCACGCGGCGCGGCAGATCCTCAGCGACGCCGGCCTCGCCCACGAACTGCGGGCCGATGACTGACTCCGCCCGAACCCTGGCCGGGAATGCGTTGGCCGACGGCTTCACCGAGGATGCCTTTCTCGGCGGACAGCTGCGGCTGCGTCAGCCGCGATCGGGCCACCGTGCCGGCCATGACGCCATGCTGCTGGCCGCGGCGACGCCGGCGGATTCAGGGGATCGCGTGGTTGAATTCGGCGCCGGCGTCGGTGCCGCGGGGCTCGCGGTCAGCAGGCGCGTGGCTGGATTGGAACTCATGCTGGTCGAGATCGATGCCGAACTGGCCGCGCTGGCGCGGGAAAATGCCGCCGCCAATGCGATCGCGGCCGAAGCCATCGTGCTGGATGTGACGTCCAACGCGGCCGCGTTCGCCGCCGCTGGACTTGGTCCCGACAGCGTCGATGTCGTGCTGATGAACCCGCCGTTCAACGATGCCAGCAGGCACCGTGCCTCGCCGGACAAGGCACTGGCCCATATGGCCGAGACTTCGACGCTGGAAAACTGGATCCACGCGGCGCGGCGAATTCTGAAGTCCGGCGGCAGGCTCAGTCTGATCTGGCGCGCCGATGGCATTGCGGAGGTGCTGGCGGCGCTCGATCGCGGCTTCGGCAGCCTTGTGATCCTGCCGGTTCATGGCGACGCCGGAAAGCCGGCGATTCGCGTGCTGGTTCGCGCGGTCAAAGGCGGCAGGGCGCCCACCCAAATCCTTGCCGCGCTGATGCTCAATGATGAGTTAAGGCTGCCTGATAAGCAGGTGCAGGATATTCTGGCGGGGAAGGGGGTATTGCCGTTGGCGGAACTGTGACGGTGCCTGGCGTGTTACTGCGGCTGCGTATCCGACTGCTGTTCGGCTGCAGAAGTGAAGTGAATCGCGGTCAAGAGGGCACCGATCATCAATATCAGCAGATAGATTTTCATTTCGCTCTCCGCTGCGCCATTGCAGCGATAACGCTGGCAATGCAAAAGACGTTCCACCGATCCCGGCGGGCCAATCACGTCATAGCCAATGATGCGATAAAAAATGGTTAATTCGAGGTAACGGCATGAGTGAACAATTCAGTGATCGCGCGGGATGGCCGGGCCTCGTCGACCGGATGAAGCAACTGATTCCGGCCCGGCTGCGGCGGGACATTCCCGTCGTGCCGGTGGTGCGGCTGTCGGGCGTGATCGGCGCGGCGACCCCGTTGCGGCCGGGCATGTCGCTGGCCGGCGTCGCCAAAACGCTGGAGCGCGCCTTCGCCATCAAGCATGCCAAGGCGGTGGCGCTGGTGATCAATTCGCCCGGCGGATCGCCGGTGCAATCACGACAGATTTACCTGCGGATCCGCCAGCTCGCCGCCGAAAAGAAACTGCCGGTGCTGGTATTCGTCGAGGACGTGGCGGCTTCCGGCGGCTACATGATTGCCTGCGCCGGCGACGAGATTTTTTGCGATCCCTCCTCGATCCTGGGCTCGATCGGCGTGGTCGGCGGCACCTTCGGATTTCAGGAACTGATCCGCAAGATCGGCATCGAGCGGCGGCTCTATACCGCGGGCGCCAACAAGGCGATGCTCGATCCGTTCCTGCCGGAAAACCCTGATGACGTCGCCCGCATCAAGGCGCTGCAGCGTGAGATCCACGCGCTCTTCATCGCGCTGGTCAAGGAGAGCCGCGGCAGCCGCCTGAAGGGCGCCGACGACGTGCTGTTTTCGGGCGAGTACTGGGCCGGCGAAAGCTCGGTGGCGCTCGGGCTGGCCGACGCCGTCGGCGACCTGCGCTCGACGCTGCGCGCCCGCTATGGCGACAAGGTGCTGACGCCCGTCATCTCGCCGCCGACCGGGATGCTGTCCGGTCTGCTGGGCCGCAAATCGGCCGGTGCCGGCGCGCTGGCGTCGCTGGAAGGCGTTGCCAGCCTGCCGGACGAGGTCATTTCCGCGCTGGAGACACGGGCAATTTGGGCCAAATTTGGGTTCTGAGGCGGCTCGGCCCGCGCCATTTGGCCCCGGACAATGCGATTGCGGCCAGGGCCGGCTTGCGCGAGACTATAGTTCGGGGCTGACGCATGAACGAGGATCGACCGATGCCACCGCTGATCGCATTTGCAGGCGCCCTGGGTAGTCTGGCCGTTGTCCGCTGGGCGTACCGCACCGCCAGGCGGGTCAACCGGGAACTGGAAGAGGCGCGGCTGGCCCGGGTCGCCGAGACGGTCGACGCGCACGACATTCCGACGCTGCGGCGCGATCCCAACACCGGCGCCTACCGGCCGGGGTAAAACTCCCGTAGCCCGGATGGAGACAATGGCGCGCGCGAATGCGCGGGCCGGTGGCGCAATCCGGGACAGTCTCTCAGCCGCAAACGCTTTCCCGGATTACGCCGATCGTTCGACGCGTGCCGCGCCGACCGCTGGGCTCCATCCGGGCTACGGATCCTGCGTGCTCATCAATAAAATGGATTGGGGGGTCCCCCAAAACACTTGCGCCGGCCTCGGGGTGGGGCACCACCCATAAGGACCGGCGAGCAAGCTTGGAGGAGAGTTCGTTCTAGCGGACAGCCTGGCGCTGGAGTCTTCACGATCGCATCGCGATCGATCACGAACTCCGGCGCGCCGTCATTCACCGTACTAACCAGTTCGGTCTTCTTTGGTTCCCGGGATTGCCTTGATTCCCTGCCCCCCCGCCGATACGGTCCCGCGCGCTCATAACCCCCTCGCGAGACCGATTCTGACGATGGACGCCATTCCCGCCCACATGCGCCCGGAACGCTCGTTCCAGGGCTTTATCCTGGCCCTGCAGCGGTTCTGGGCCGACCAGGGCTGCGTGATCCTGCAGCCCTACGACATGGAAATGGGCGCAGGCACCTTCCATCCCGCCACGACCTTGCGCGCGCTGGGGCCACGGCCGTGGAAGGCCGCCTATGTGCAGCCCTCGCGCCGGCCAAAGGACGGCCGCTACGGCGAAAACCCCAACCGTCTCCAGCACTATTATCAGTTCCAGGTGATCATCAAGCCGTCGCCGCCGGACCTGCAGGACCTCTATCTGAAGTCGCTGGCCGCGATCGGCATCGATTCGGCGCTGCACGACATCCGCTTCGTCGAGGACGACTGGGAAAGCCCGACGCTGGGCGCCTGGGGGCTGGGCTGGGAATGCTGGTGCGACGGCATGGAAGTCAGCCAGTTCACCTATTTCCAGCAGGTCGCGGGCGTCGAATGCTCGCCGGTCGCCGGTGAGCTGACCTACGGGCTCGAGCGCCTCGCGATGTATGTGCAGGGCGTCGACCGCGTCTACGATCTCAATTTCAACGGCCGCGAGGGCGCCGAAAAAGTGACCTATGGCGACGTCTTCCTGCAGGCCGAGCAGGAATATTCCCGGCACAATTTCGAACATTCCGACGCCGACATGCTGTTCAAGCAATTTTCCATGGCCGAGGAAGCCTGCAAAAAATACCTCGACGCCGGCTGGAAAGACGGCAAGCGCGAGGCGCACCAAATGGCGCTGCCGGCCTTCGACCAGTGCATCAAGGCCAGCCACGCCTTCAACCTGCTCGACGCCCGCGGCGTGATCTCGGTGACCGAACGGCAAAGCTACATCATGCGCGTCCGCGAGCTCGCAAAAGCCTGCGGCGAAGCCTGGGTGCATACCGAAGCGGGCAGGGCAGCGGCTATCGCGTCATGAGGTTCTGGAACAACGACGTGATCGGAAACATGCCCGGCGTTCTCTCGGCCATCGAGACCGCGCTCACGACGGACAGCGAGACCGCTGATAGACCCCCCACCCCCGACCTCTCCCCGCCGCAGGCGGGGGGAGGGGAGTAGAAAATGCCCGATCTTCTTCTCGAACTGTTCTCCGAAGAGATTCCCGCGCGCATGCAGGCGAAGGCGGCTGACGATCTGCGCCGCATGGTGACAGACAAGCTGGTCGCCGAGGGGCTGGTCTATGAGGGCGCCAAGGCGTTCGCGACGCCGCGGCGGCTGACGCTGACGGTGCACGGCATTCCCGCGCGGCAGTCGGACCTCAAGGAAGAGCGCAAGGGCCCGCGCGTCGGCGGACCCGACGCCGCCGTGCAGGGATTTCTCAAAGCCACCGGGCTGAAGTCGCTCGACGAGGCGAAAATCCAGCATGATCCGAAGAAGGGCGATTTTTACATCGCGCTGATCGAAAAGCCGGGCCGCGCCACGCTGGACGTGCTCGCCGATATCCTGCCGGTGATCGTCAGAACCTTCCCGTGGCCGAAGCAGATGCGCTGGGGCGAGCGCTCGGGCCGGCCCGGCGCGCTGAGCTGGGTGCGGCCGCTGCATTCGATCATTGCGACCTTCGGACTCGAGACCGAAGCCCCCGACGTGGTGAAATTCGCCATCGACGGCATCGAAGCCGGCCAGACCACGTTTGGTCACCGCTTCATGGCGCCGGATGCGATCGAAGTGCGCCGCTTCGAGGATTACGAAGCCAAGCTGCTCGATGCGAAAGTCGTGCTCGATCCGCAGCGCCGCAAGGACGCCATCCTCACCGACGCCAAACAGCTCGCCTTCGCGCAGGGCTTTGAACTGGTCGAGGACCAGGTGCTGCTCGACGAGGTTTCGGGGCTGGTCGAATGGCCCGTGGTGCTGATGGGGTCGTTCGATTCGGAATTTCTGTCGATCCCGGGCGAGGTGATCCGCGCCACCATCCGCAACAACCAGAAGTGCTTCGTGGTCAGCGATCCCAAAACCGGAAAGCTCACCAACAAGTTCATCCTCACCGCCAATATCGAGGCGTCCGATGGCGGCAAGGCCATCATCGCCGGCAACGAGCGCGTGATCCGCGCGCGATTGTCTGATGCGAAGTTCTTCTACGAGACCGACCTGAAGACAAAACTGGAAGAGCGGCTGCCGAAATTCGAGAACATCGTATTTCACGAGAAGCTCGGCACGCAGGGCGAGCGCATCAAGCGCATTGAGAAGCTGGCGGCCGAAATCGCACCGCTAGTTGACGCCGATGTCGAAAAGACAAAGCGTGCGGCACGTCTGGCGAAGGCGGATTTGCTGACCGAGGTGGTGGGCGAGTTTCCCGAGTTGCAGGGCCTGATGGGGAAGTACTACGCGCTGGCGCAAGGCGAGGATGCATCCGTCGCTGCGGCAAGTGAAGAACATTATAAGCCGCAGGGGCCGGCGGATCGGGTGCCGACCGACCCGGTGAGCGTTGCGGTGGCGCTGGCGGACAAGCTGGATACCCTGGTTGGGTTTTGGGCAATCGATGAGAAACCGACTGGGAGCAAGGATCCCTACGCATTGCGCAGGGCTGCACTCGGTGTGATCAGGCTAATCTTAGAAAATAATCTGCGGGTCGCATTAACTTCGTTGGTTCGTGCAACTGTTCAGGTTGGCGGCTCCAAAGACTTGGAGCTGATCGAAAAAATTCATTTTTTCGACGGATCGGAATCGCAACAGAGAGAGTTTCTAGAGCATAACCACATTCCATTTGCGCGAATGCTTTCGGGCGAGACGGGTGTCACTGCTGGGATTAGCGTCCAACCGCAGTTCTTCAAATTTGTTTGGTTCTATCCTGAATTCTTTAGGCAAGTAGCTGCCAAATTTCCGGTATGGGGCCAAGAATACAACCCGCCTGAAAAAGATCGCGATATCCTCGTGTTCTTCGCCGATCGTCTGAAGGTCCAACTCCGCGAACAAGGCGCCCGCCACGATCTCGTCGACGCCGTGTTCGCGCTCGGCGGGCAGGACGATCTGTTGATGGTGGTCCGCCGCGTCGAAGCGCTCGGCAAATTCCTCGACACCGACGACGGCAAGAACCTGCTCGCCGGCACCAAGCGCGCGGCGAATATCCTGCGCATCGAGGAGAAGAAGGACGGCAAGGCCTATGACGGCGCGCCGGATGCCGCGCTCTATTCGCTCGACGAAGAGAAGACGCTGGCGAAAGCTATCGAGCAGGTGAAGGCGGAAACCGGCGCTGCGGTTGCAAAAGAAGATTTTGCCGGCGCGATGAGCGCCATGGCAAAGCTGCGTCCGGCGGTCGATGCGTTCTTCGACAAGGTGAAGGTCAACGACGACGACGCCAGGGTGCGCGAGAACCGCCTGAAGCTGCTCAACGAAATCCGCGCCGCGACGCGCGCGGTGGCGGATTTTTCGAAAATACAGGATTAACCAGCTCGGTGTCCGTCATCCTGAGGTGCTCGCCGCCGCTTTGCGGCGAGCCTCGAAGGAATGCTGCACAGTGCTTGCCGCCCATCCTTCGAGGCGCGCCCAAGAGGGCGCGCTCCTCAGGATGACGCGAAAATACCTCAGCACTTCCTCAAATCCACCCGTCGGGCAAATCACTTCCGATTATCGGAAGTCGTGTCAAGCCCCTCGCGCAAAAATATTTCTGTTTATCGGAAGTAAAAATCAGGCTATACCAATAGCCATCCCGTCCCGATCAGAGGGGCATTGCGCAAGGTCACCAATGCGGGGCGGGGATGCGGTGGACGCGGATGGCGCCCTTGACCCGGGCGTCTGAAGCGGACGGCGAAATGGTGTGGTTCCGACACCCCAATGGCTGGTGTCAAGTTCGCGAGCTAAGGCGCTGCGGGCGACGGTGGCAAAAGCGCATGGCTCACCGAGGAGATCA
>JAZJYY010000133.1:0-20845 GCA_040390145.1 Pseudomonadota bacterium | reverse complement strand
GCCGCCTGAAGTTCGGCATCAGGGACGATCTCAAGCGCAGCTGGGCGCGCAAAACCCGCCTCCAGATGCACGAAGAGGCCAAGGAGAAGACCCCGGGCCTCTATCCGGACATCACCCCGCAGCTTTCGGGGAAATACGCGAAGTAACTGCTGCTTGCCGCAGTAGGATGGGTGAGCGGATCCAAACGCAGATGCTCGATCCGACATTGGCAGAAGCGAAGCCTATCGAAGTCGCGGCAACATGCGATGGGTTTTCGCAAGGGCTCAAGCCATCCTACGCCGTTCGTCTTTTCGCATTCAACGCCGACGCCACACGGCTGACCGGCGGCCGGCCGAGCAGCCGGCTGACCGCGTTGGTGGCCGCGAGCAGTTTGGGCATGTCGACCCCGGTGGCGATGCCCATGCCTTCGAGCATGTAGACCGCGTCCTCGGTGGCGACGTTGCCGGTGGCGCCGGGCGCATAGGGGCAGCCGCCGAGACCGCCCGCGGCGGAATCGATCACGCGGCAGCCCTCCTCCATCCCGGCATAGAGGTTTGCGAGAGCCTGGCCATAGGTGTCGTGGAAATGCATCGCCAGTTGCGCCATCGGCACGTGACCTGCCACCGCGCGCAGAAGATTTTTGGCCTTCAGCGGCGTGCCGACGCCGATGGTGTCGCCGAGCGAGACCTCGTAGCAGCCGAGTTCCGATAGCGTGCGCGCCACGTCGACCACCGCCTGCGGCTTGACCTCGCCGTCGAAGGGACAGCCGAGCACGCAGGAGATATAACCGCGCACCTTGATGCTGTCGGCCCTGGCGCGCGCCAGCACCGGTTTGAAACGCTCGATCGATTCCGCCACCGTGCAATTGATATTGGCGCGGGAAAACCCTTCCGAAGCCGAGGCGAACACCGCGATCACCCTGGCGCCGGCGGCCCGCGCCGCCTCATAGCCCTTCTCGTTCGGCACCAGCACTTGGAATTCGCTGTCGGGATGATGATCGACCCCGCGCAGCACCGCATCGGAATTCACCATTTGCGGGATCGCCTTCGGCGACACGAAGGCGCCGACCTCGACGGTGCGCAAGCCAGCGCCGAGCAGCGCCTCGATGAAGGCGATGCGGTCCTCGACGCTGACAGGCGTCTTCTCGTTCTGCAGCCCATCGCGCGGACCGACTTCGACGATGCGGACGGAGTCGTTCATGCCGGTTTCTCGCAACAATTCGTAGGATGGGTTGAGCGCATCCAACCACCGAGGCTCAATACGGCGAAGGTAGAAGCGAAACCCATCAAGGGATTCGCAATTTGTGATGGGTTTCGCAAGGGCTCAACCCATCCTACAGAGTGGAACTCACGCGGTCGGCTCGACCACGGCGAGTTCGACGCCCTCACCGACGATATCGCCGACCTTGCATTTGATCGCGCTCAGCACACCCGCGAACGGCGCGCGAAGAGTCTGCTCCATCTTCATCACTTCCAGCGTGAGAATGGGCGCGCCCTTCTCCAGCCTGGCGCCGACTTCCGCCAGCAACGCCACCACGGTGCCCGGCAGCGGCGCCACGATCTTGTCCTCGCCGACCTGTTCTTCGGTCTCGCCGCCGAACGGATCGACCCAATGCAGGTCGAAGCGGCCGTTGCGGGTGCGCAGATAGAGTTCATGGCCTTCGATCACGGCGACGACATGGGACTTGATGCCGTGCAGCCTGAGCTGGAAGCCGCCGGCAGCCTCGGGCGCGGTGGTGAAGGCCAGCTCGCGCGCGCCGATCGACAGCGTCGCCGGGCCGTTGCCGTAGATCAGGCTGACCTTGTGTTCGCCGCCCTGCCCGTCCCGGAACGTGAACAGCCGCCGTCGCCGGCCGACCGGCATCCAGCCCGCCGTCCGCCACGGCGAATGCGCCTCGGTGCCGGCGCGCGCGGTCTCGTCGCCGAGGATGGCGACCACCGCCGCGCACAGCTCGAGGTCATGCGGTGCTGGTGCGTCCGGCGTCAGGTTTTTCAGTTCGCGTTCGATGAAGCCGGTGTCGATGGTATTGGCGCGCACGTGCGGATGCGTCACCAGCGCCGACAGGAAGGGAATGTTGCTGACGATGCCGCGGACATCGGTCTCCTCGAGGCCGCGGTTGAGCCGCTCGATCGCGAGGTCGCGGGTCGGTGCCCAAGCGATCACCTTGGCCAGCATGGCGTCGTAGTGCGGCGAAACCGCGTCCCCCGCGCGATAGCCGGCATCGATCCGCAGGCCGTTCACCTCCGCCGGTGTCCGCCAGGTCCTGATGCGGCCGACCGACGGCATGAAATTCTTGTGCGGATTCTCCGCATAGACCCGCGCCTCGATGGCATGGCCGTTGAGCGTGATCTGGTCCTGCGTCAGCGGCAGCTTTTCGCCGAACGCCACCCGCAGCTGCCATTCCACGAGATCGATCCCCGTGATCAGTTCGGTGACGGGATGCTCGACCTGCAGCCTCGTGTTCATCTCGATGAAGAACACATCCTTGCCGTCGGACACGAACTCGATGGTGCCGGCGCCGACGTAATTGACCGCGCCTGCCGCCTTTCGCGCCGCGGCGCAGACCGTTTCGCGCTGGGCCGCGTTCAACGTCGGCGACGGCGCTTCCTCGATCACCTTCTGATGCCGGCGCTGCAGCGTGCATTCGCGCTCGAACAGCGACAGCAGATTGCCGTGGCTGTCGCCGATGATCTGCACCTCGATATGGCGCGGGTTCTGGACGAACTTTTCAATCAGCATGCGGTCGTCGCCGAACGCCGCCTTGGCCTCGCGCCTGGCGCTGACGAGAGCGGCGGCGAGTTCACCGGCCGCGCGCACCACCCGCATGCCGCGGCCGCCGCCGCCGGCGGAAGCCTTGACCAGCACCGGGTAGCCGGCCTTGTCGGCGGCCGCGGCCAGGGTCGCGTCGTCCTGGGCTTCGCCATGATAGCCGGGCACCAGCGGCACGCCGGCCTTTTCCATGAGGGCCTTGGAGCCGGACTTGGAGCCCATCGCCGTCATCATCGCGGCGGTGGGGCCGACGAATACCAGGCCTGCGTCCGCGCAGGCCTGGGCGAATTCCGCATTCTCCGACAGAAAGCCATAGCCGGGATGCACGGCCTCGGCGCCGGTCTGTCGCGCGACTGCGATCACGCGCTCGATGTTGAGATAGCTGTCGCGCGCCCGCGCCGGCCCGAGCAGGACGGCCTCATCCGCCATGGCGACATGCATGGCGTCGGCGTCGGCCTCGGAATAGACCGCGACCGTGCGCAGGCCCATGGCTCTTGCGGTGCGGATTACGCGGCAGGCGATCTCGCCGCGATTGGCGATCAGCAGGGTACGAAATCGCCGGTAGTGTGCTTGACCTGTCATCATCACATCCTGAACAGGCCGAAGCGGGTCGGCTCGATCGGCGCATTGGCCGACGCCGAAAGTCCGAGACCGAGCACCAGCCTGGTATCGGCGGGATCGATCACGCCGTCATCCCAGAGCCGCGCGGTGGCGTAATAGGGACTGCCCTGGCTCTCATACTGGGCGCGGATGGGGGCGCGAAACTTGTCGTCCTCCTCGGCCGACCAGGTCTCGCCCTTGGCCTCGATGCCGTCGCGCCGCACCTGGGCCAGCACCATGGACGCCTGTTCGCCGCCCATCACGGAGATGCGGGCGTTCGGCCACATCCACAGGAAACGCGGGCTGTAGGCGCGGCCGCACATGCCGTAATTGCCGGCGCCGTAGGAGCCGCCGATCACCACGGTGAATTTCGGCACGCCGGCGGTGGCCACCGCCGTCACCAGCTTGGCGCCGTCGCGAGCGATGCCGCCGGCCTCGTATTTCTTGCCGACCATGAAGCCGGTGATGTTCTGCAGGAACACCAGCGGGATATTGCGCTGGCAGCACAGCTCGATGAAATGCGCGCCCTTCAGCGAGCTCTCGCTGAACAGGATGCCGTTGTTGGCGATGATGCCGACCGGATGGCCCCAGATATGGGCAAAGCCGCAAATCAGGGTCTGGCCGTACAACTTCTTGAATTCGTCGAATTCCGAGCCGTCGACCAGCCGGGCGATGATGTCATGGACGTCGAACGGTTTTCTGCCATCGGCGGAGACCACGCCATAAATCTCTTCCCGCGCATACAGGGGTTCGCGCGGCTCGCGCATGTTCAGGCTGGCACGGTTGGGCGGCTTCAGCGTGGCGACGATGCGCCGGGCAATGCCGATCGCATGGCTGTCGTTCTGGGCGTAGTGGTCGGTGACGCCGGACTGCCGGGAATGCACGTCGGCGCCGCCGAGTTCCTCAGCCGTCACCACCTCGCCGGTCGCGGCCTTCACCAGCGGCGGCCCGCCGAGAAAGATCGTGCCTTGATTGCGCACGATGATGCTCTCGTCCGACATGGCCGGGACATAGGCGCCGCCGGCGGTGCAGGAGCCCATCACGATGGCGATCTGCGGGATGCCCTGGGCCGACATGTTGGCCTGGTTGTAGAAGATGCGGCCGAAATGCCGCTCGTCGGGAAAGATCTCGTCCTGCATCGGCAGGAAGGCGCCGCCGGAATCCACCATGTAGACGCAGGGCAGATTGTTCTGCCGCGCGATATCCTGGGCGCGCAGATGTTTCTTCACCGTCATCGGATAATAGGTGCCGCCCTTGATGGTGGCATCGTTGGCGACGACGACGCATTCGCGCCCCGATATCCGCCCTACCCCGGTGATGACGCTGGCCGAATGCACGTCGCCGCCGTAGAGCCCGTGGGCCGCCAGCGGCGACAGCTCGAGAAAGGCGGTGCCGGGATCGATCAAGAGATCGACGCGGTCGCGGGCCAGCATCTTGCCGCGCGAAGTATGGCGCGCGCGTGAAACCTCGCCGCCGCCGCCGGCCACCTGGTCGAGCTTTCCGCGCAGCTCGGCGACCAGCGCGCGCATCGACTCGGCGTTGCGGGCAAAATCGGGGGACGTGGTGTCAATCGTGGAGTGAAGCGGCATGATCGGCAGTTTCTTGGATGCTGGAGAGCCGTGAGATATCGCAGCCTGTACCATCTTGGCCTCGATGTGAAGCTCAGGCGCGGCAGGCGGTAATTAAACGATCATACGTTTTTTTAATGCTGTTGCAAGGAGGACCCGATGGAGCATCCTATGGAGGCACATATCATTGAAATTCCTGTTATTTCATGCCATAAATATACGATCGCTTGTTCGTTTAATGCATCGCAAGCGGACGGCTATTCGCGGGAACAGCCCATGGCGCGGACGATCGGCTCACACGGCCCCAGCACGATGGAGGCGATCCGCAAGGCCGGGCTGCGCCTGATCTTCGAGCACGGCTATGCGGCCATGAGTCTGCGACAGCTCGCGGCCGAGGTCGGGATTCAGTCAGGATCACTCTACAATCACATCAGCACCAAGCAGGAATTGCTGTTCGAGCTGGTGCGGGATCACATCAACGAGCTGCTTCGGCAACTCGAACGCGCCCTGCTGGGGAAGCAGACCCCGACCGACAAGCTCCGGGCCTTCGTCGCGTTCCACGTCACCTACCATATGACGAAGAAGCGCGAGGTCTTCATCGCCAATTCCGAGCTGCGAAGCCTGGAGCCGAAGAACTACGAGGCGATCGTGGCGCTGCGCGGCGCCTACGAGCAGCGCCTGGCAGGCATTCTCGCCGAGGGCGTTGCGGAAGGCGAGTTCGAGGTCGTGGACATCCAGGTGGCGACCTTTGCGATCCTCGCCCTGCTGACCGGCATCTGCACCTGGTACCGTCCTGGAGGACGCCTGACCAAGCAGGCGATCGTGGCCGCCCACGAAAAGCTCGTGCTGTCGAGCGTTGCCCCCGGCCCGGCGCCTGACCGGGCTCAGGTCAAACGCGTCCCCTCTCGGAGCATCGCGGCGCGCGGCAAGCCGGAGCGCCGATGAAGATTCCCGTCAATACCTCCGCGCCGGAACGTCAGCCGCTCGACGCAGTCGACCTGAAGATCCTGTCCGAGCTGCAGAAGGACGGGCGGATCCGAAACAACGAGCTGGCCGAACGGGTCGGCCTCTCGGAGCCGCCGTGCCGGCGGCGCGTTCGATCCCTGCGCGACCGCGGCTATGTCAGCGCGATCCGTGCCACGCTCGACGAAAAACTCCTCGGTTACGAAGTCATTTCCTTCGTATTGATCCAGCTGCAGAGCCAGTCCCAGGCGACGTTACAGGCGTTCGAAAAGTCGATCGCGGCGATGCCCCTGGTCCAGCAAAGCTGGCGGATTTCGGGCGACGCCGACTATCTGCTCAAATGCGTCGCGCGAAACGTCGAGGGCATGCACCAGCAGCTTCGGCAGTTTGCCGCGATGCCCGAGGTTCGCAACATCAGGACCTTCCCGGTGCTTGGCGTCGCGAAGGATGCGCCATTGCCCATACCGGAGGATCCGGCGCCATCCATCCCGGTGGAATAGCACCGTCCGTAGCACCCCGGCGCCTGCGCGGAAGCGTCATCGGCCATCAGAGAAGCGGCGGTCAGACGCCTAATGGGTCCAGGGTTCGCCGCGCCGGAAGGCGAAATTGTCGGCATAGGCGGCTTGCCGGCGGGCCGGCTCCTTCGGCTCGATCACCTGGTAGGCAATGCCCTCGCGCTCGCAATAGGCGACGGCGTCCTCCTTGGTATCGAAGCGCAGGGTGAGCTGCTGCTTCATGTCGCCGGAGGAAGTCCAGCCCATCAGAGGCTCGATCGCCCGCGGCTGTTCCGGTTCATAATCCAGCTGCCATTCCCGTGTCTTGGCAGTCCCCGATTGCATCGCGTTCTTGGCGGGCTTGAAGATGCGTGCGGTCATGGATGTCAGGGCCCCGTAATATCTGCGGCATGGAAGCGCGTGGTGGAACCGGCCGGGATAGTATAGAAACACCTTTCGGGAATTTGATCGGTGATTCTGACCCCGGATGTACCATTTCTGCCACCCGTATAGTCATTATGCTGCGCTGTGACAATCTAGGCCGGCCGCAAGGCTGAGTCCCCCTCGCCTGCGATCCGACCCGTCGAAAGCATCACTTCGAAACGGCATCCATGAAAATCAACGCAACACTGCCCGAAAAGGGACGCGATCTCCGGCTCGATCTGTTTCGCGGCGTCGCGAACTGGGCGATCTATCTGGATCACATCCCTGACAACGTCGTGAACTGGATCACCACCCGGAATTATGGCTTCAGCGATGCCGCGGATCTGTTCGTCTTCATTTCTGGATACACCGCCTCTTTCGTCTACGCCCGGATGATGCTCGAACGCGGCTTCATCGTCGGCGCCACCCGCCTCACCAAGCGCGTCTGGCAGCTCTACGTCGCGCATGTCTTCCTGTTCGTGATCTACATCGTCGCGATCGGGTATGTCGCGCTGCGCTTTTCCGATCCCGAGATCATCAACGAATTCAACCTGGCGGGCCTTGCCGGCGACCAGGCGATCGAAACCCTGCGCCAGGGCCTCCTGCTCAAATTCAAGCCGGTCAATCTGGACGTGCTGCCGCTTTACATCGTGCTGATGGGACTGTTTCCGCCGGTTCTGTGGCTGATGCTGCGCCAGCCCGACCTGACCATGCTGGCTTCGATCGCGCTGTGGCTGGCCGCCCGGCAATTCGGCTGGAACCTTGCCGGCTACCCGGCCGGCGCCTGGTACTTCAACCCGTATTGCTGGCAGGTGCTGTTCGTATTCGGCTCCTGGTGCGCGCTCGGCGGCGCCAAGCGGGCGCGATGGATCGTCGACCTGCCCATCACGCTCTATCTCTGCCTCGGCTACCTGGTGCTGGCGCTGGTCATGACCATGGCCGGCAAGTTTCCGGACTTCGGCGCAATGTTCCCGCAGTGGCTCTATTCGACCTTCAATCCCAACGACAAGACCTTCCTGGCGCCCTACCGCTTCCTGCATTTCGTGGTGATCGTGATCATGGTCATCCGCTTCGTGCCGAAGGAGTGGCCGGGACTGGAATGGAGGGTGTTCGATCCGCTCGTGGTCTGCGGCCAGCAATCGCTCGCGGTGTTCTGTGTCGGCGTCTTCCTGTCCTTCGTCGGTCACTTCGAACTGATGATGAGCTCGGGCTCGCTGCTCGCGCAGATCTTCGTCAGCGTGTCCGGGATCGCGATCATGACGCTGGTCGCCTACTACATCTCCTGGTCGAAACGGCAGGACAAGCCGTTGCCCAAGCCGGCGGCGCCGGCCAAGGTTTCCTGAGACAAGGCTTCCTGAGACAAGGCTTCCTGATTTCGGTTTCGGGCCGCGCCCGGTCAGGCGACGCGGCCGATCAGTCCTACCGTGTTCCGGACGCCACCAGGTTCGCGACGTCGGTATAGACCTCGACCAGCGGCCCGACGATCCGGTGCAGCGCGTTCTTCGACACCAGCGTGTCGTGCAGAACCAGATGGTCGATCCCCGTCGTCAGGAAGCAGATCACGGCGTCGCGCGGCGTCTCGACGATCGGCTCGCCCTTCACGTTGAACGACGTGTTGATCAGCACGGGAACGCCGGTCAGCGCCTCGAATTCCTTCAGCAGGCGGTACAGCACCGGATTGGTTTGCTCGCGGACGGTTTGAACGCGCGCCGTGCCGTCGACATGAACGATCGCCGGAATCCGGTCGCGCCATTCCGGGCGGACATTCTTGGCGATCAGCATGAACGGCGAGTCCTCTTCGCCTTCGAATACCTCTTTCATCCGTTCGGCGAGCACGATCGGCGCGAAGGGGCGGAACGGCTGACGGTGTTTTACACGGCTGTTGAGAATGTCTTTCATCTCTGGCTTGCGCGGATCGGCCAGCAGGCTGCGATTGCCTAGCGCGCGCGGTCCGAACTCGGAACCGGCCTGGAACCAGCCGATCACCTTCTGGTCGGCGAGCAGTTTTGCGGTGTCGCGGCAGATATTGTCGCTGCGCACGGCCGTGGTCTGGATGCGGACCAGGAATTTCTGCGTGGCGATTTCAATGTCCTGTTCGGGATAGACCTTGCCGACATTGGAATGCTCCATCACGAAGGCGCGGCGCTGCTTCAGGACTTCCAGCCAGCCGTAATAGGCGCAGCCGATCGCAATACCGTCGTCGCCGGCCGCCGGCTGGATCCAGACGTTTTCAAAACCCGCCTCCCGCGCCACCCGGCCATTGGCCACGCAGTTCAGCGCGACGCCGCCGGCGATGGTGAGGTTTTTGGTGCCGGTTGTTTCGCGCAGCCAGCGGGCGCGGGCGAGCAGAACATTCTCGGTGTCGTCCTGGACTCGCCAGGCGAGATCCTCCCAGTGCCGCATCGACGGGCTGGTTTCCCATTTTTCACCGTTGCCCATGATGTAAGGCTGCTTGAACTCCGTGGTCCAGTGCGGAACATGCAAGGTGCCGTCGGTGAGCTCGAGCAGGTGCCTGACCTGCTCCTTCCGGCCGTAGGGCGCCAGCCCCATCAGCTCGCCGCACTTGTTCCAGTCGCCGAAGATATAGGACGAGGCCCGGCTGTAGAGCGCGCCGAGGCCCGGCATGTTGTAGAACTCGTCGCTGAGGAAGCCGCGATCGGGCTCCATCCAGACCTTCTTCAGGCATTCCAGCCTGGTGCCGGCGAATTTATAATAGCTCTCGGACTCGCGGGCGAGCGGCGTGGCGGTATCGCTTGCCGGATAGGGTTCCATGACGTCGGATCGATAGCTGCCGACGCCGTCGACGATCATCACCACACCCTCCTCGAACGGCGAGACGGCGAACGCGCTGTAGGCGTGCGCCAGATGATGCGAGATCGACACCACCTTGTCGGACTTCGACAGATACAGCGGATGATTCGAAGCCTCGGGGCGCTCATGCTCGGGAAGGAAGCCCGGCATGTCCTGGTAGACCAGCCGCTCTTCCATTTCCGGAACCGGCAGAATGTAGCAATTGCGAACGATCAGATCGACGTCATCGAGCGTGATGCCTTCGGCATCGAGACAATAGTCGATGACCTCGCTGTAGAAACCGGAAGCGTGCTTGTCGCGCGTGATTCGTTCCTTGGCGATCGCGAACACGATGGCGCCGTCGCGCAGCAGGCAGGCACTCACATCATGGTCGTAGGTGTTCAAGCCGAGAACGTAGGTGTGTTGTTTGGGCATCGGCACTCTTTGAGATGGATGTGGGGATTGGATGGGATGAGCGTCCGGATTCGGTGGACTATCCCCGACCCTGGTCTTGCCGGTACATAATCAATTTGCATTAGGTCGGCACGGAGCTTCAGGCGCTTTTCCGAGGAACCGATCGATTGCGCAACGCACCATATGTTTCAATGTCGATGTTTGAACGTTTGTTCATCCGGCATCAACGACACTGTAACTTGACCTCTCTTACGCTTGCCCATAGCATCTTCAATGGTCATACGAAAAACATTTTGAATTGTTCTTCAGCGTATACCGGAACGTAAGGCAGGCCTCATGAATTCAGAGGGCCGAGGTTCCCGGTGATTGGAATGATCCAGGAGATCCTAAATGGCTAAACGCTACAATATCCTTTCGCGCTTCCTCGCTGCGTCGGCTCTGGTCTTCGTTTACATGATCAGCGTCATCGGTACATCGGGTCTTTTCCTGGCGGCTTCCACCTCTTCAGCGGAAGCCCAGCGGGGACGCGGTCGTGGTCGCGGCATTGTCGTTCGCGATGGCCGTGGCAGAGGCTTCGGACGCGGACGAGGTTACGGCTATGGCGGCGTTTACGTTGCGCCGGTCGTGCGCGGCGGTGGTTGCTATTACAGCCGCCGCTGGGGCCGCGTGATCTGTCCGTACTGATCGCGGCACAAGCCGGCGTACGCATTACGTCTGCAACGAAAATAGGTGCGCCGGCTCAGCCGGCGCACCTATTTTTAATCGGTTGCGGAAGCCATGAGATAGATCAAAACGCTTCGGTCGCATGTGGACATAATTGGTTTCGTAGCCAAGCCGCAACCCGAGGCGTTTCATGCCACACGATATCGCTGTGCTTCTCCCTGTCGACCGGCCTGCGGGCCCCCTGATCGATTGCGCCACTGCGGTCGCCGGCCTGTTCGAGGCCCATCTCGATGGCATCGCCTGTGCCTATCAGGCGATGAATCCCATGATTGCCTTCGAGGCATCCGCCGTTGTGATGGCCGCTCAATCCGAAACCGGCATGGAACAGGCAGCGGCCGTGCTCGACCAGTTTGAAATCGCGACAAGGCGGCTGAATATTCCGCACGATGCCAAAAGCACATTCAACGTTTCCTATTCCGCAACCCGCACCGTGACGGAGATGTCGCGGCTCTATGATCTGAACATCGTCGGTCAGCCGGACAGCTCCAAGCCGAGCCAAACCGATTTCCTGTCCGAGGCGGTGCTGTTCGGTTCCGGGCGGCCCATGTTGATGATTCCGTACATCAACCGTGGCACCTTCAGCTCGGACCGCGTGCTGATCTGCTGGGACGGCAAGGCGCCGGCGGCCCGGGCCGTCCACAACGCCGCGCCATTCCTTCGCAAGGCCAAGGCCATCGACGTCGTAACCGTCAACGAGAATGAAGATGACGTCGGCGAAGCATCCCTGACGGCGCTGATGGCCCACCTCGCAAGGCGCGATCTGCCCGCAACCCCCCATCGGCTGACCTCTCGCACCTCGAACATTCACAACGCCATCCTGTCGCTGGCCGCCGATAATGAGAACGACCTGATCGTGATGGGGGGCTACGGTCATTCCAGACTCCGGGAATTCATCCTGGGGGGAGCGACCCGCGGCATGTTCGAAACGCTCACTGTTCCCACATTGTTTTCGCACTGAATAGGCGGCGGGAGCGCGGGGGCTTTCGACTTGGCTTGATCCATCGCAACGACGACACCCGCGAATCTGTATTTTTGAAGTACGCGGCGTCCAGTTCCCCGGACACAACCGCCAAACTTCAGGATGCTCCTGAGTTCTGCTCGGGAGCTTTTTTTTGCAAATCAGTTCTGGTGCAGCCGGCCATGAATGACCGCCCTGGCCCCGCATCCCTGCCATGCCGCCAGCCCCCTCCATCTGCGTACCCGCGCGTCGGGCGGGCGCATCCGGCCAGGCAGGAAGACCCGCCGAAGGCCTACACCCAGGCGGAAAATTCCTGTATGGCCAAGAGATGGTCGGGCCCGCGAAGCGCGAGTTACAATGTTACGTTCTTGCAGCGACGTGAAAAGCGAAATTGGAGTTGAGAATGAAGACACGCGCTGCAGTCGCGTTCGAAGCGAAAAAGCCTCTCGAGATCGTCGAACTCGATCTGGAGGGACCGAAGGCCGGTGAAGTCCTGGTCGAGATCAAGGCGACGGGGATCTGTCACACCGACGCCTATACCCTCGACGGCTTCGACAGCGAAGGGATCTTTCCCTCGATCCTCGGCCATGAGGGCGCGGGCATCGTTCGCGAGGTCGGCGCCGGCGTGCTCTCGGTGAAGCCGGGCGATCATGTCATCCCGCTCTACACGCCCGAATGCCGCCAGTGCAAAAGCTGCCTGAGCCAGAAGACCAATCTTTGCACCGCGATTCGCGCCACCCAGGGCAAGGGCGTGATGCCGGACGGCACCTCGCGCTTCAGCCACAAGGGCAAGCCGGTCTTCCATTACATGGGGTGCTCGACGTTTTCGAACTTTACCGTGCTGCCGGAAATCGCCGTGGCGAAGATCCGTGAAGACGCCCCCTTCGACAAGAGCTGCTACATCGGCTGCGGCGTGACGACGGGCGTCGGCGCGGTGGTCAACACCGCCAAGGTCACGCCGGGCGCCAATGTGGTGGTGTTCGGGCTTGGCGGCATCGGCCTGAACGTCATTCAGGGCGCCCGGATGGTGGGCGCCGACAAGATCATCGGCGTCGACATCAACGACGGCAAGGAAGAATGGGGCCGCCGCTTCGGCATGACGCATTTCGTCAATCCGACCAAAATCGGCGGCGACATCGTTGCGCACCTGGTCGGGCTGACCGACGGGGGCGCCGATTACACTTTCGACTGCACCGGCAACACCACCGTGATGCGCCAGGCGCTCGAGGCCTGCCATCGCGGCTGGGGCGTCTCGGTGGTGATCGGGGTCGCGGAGTCCGGCAAGGAAATCGCCACCAGGCCGTTCCAGTTGGTGACCGGCCGGGTCTGGAAAGGCACCGCCTTCGGCGGCGCGCGCGGCCGCACCGACGTGCCGAAGATCGTCGACTGGTACATGAACGGAAAGATCGAGATCGACCCGATGATCACGCATGTGCTCAAGCTCGAAGAGATCAACAAGGGCTTCGACCTCATGCACGAAGGCAAGTCGATCCGCTCGGTTGTGGTATTCTGAGTCAATAACGTCAAACCCGAGGAGGATGGCCGGCGCGCGGCAAACAGATCGCGCGCCAGGCATTGCGCGCTTGCCCGTGATCAAGGCTTCACCAATCGAAACAAGCTGGATAGCCACTGGCAAAAAAAAGGCCCGGCACAAAGGCCGAGCTTTGGTTGTTAGTTCTTGCTGCGGGATTTCCTAGAGACCGGCCTTGGACGACGCCATTGCCTAACCTCAATCATCAGTAGCCGCGCCTGCCTGATCAAAGCAGTTAGCGTCTTAACAAGCAGAGCAACCGATGACAGAAATCCCGCAAATGCGAGAATTTCCACCATAGCTACTCTCCTGGGTTGATCGACCGTTTGGACGGGTCGAGCCTAGGAGAGTGGGCCCAGACTAGGGAGGAATACCCCAGTTGGGGACCAAGCCGCGCCTCTCAAGTCGCAATCTTGGCAACTATAGGTTGCTCCTGGATTGCGACATAATCGTGGCTGATGCGCCGTCCCTTCTTTGCCTTTAGTAGTGCGACATCCTGGAATGGAAGCGCCGAGGTCGCGCAGCCTCAGGCGGCCAGCCTGGTGCCGCCGTCGTGCAAATGGCATGAGACAAGCCCCTGCCCGTCTCGGACCACGCGCGGCGGCTCGATCCGGCAGCGCGGACCGGCATCCGGACACCGCGGATGGAAGACGCAACCCGGCGGCGGCGCCAGCGGATCGGGAAAACTCAGGCCGAGGCCGACATCGGGAACGCCGCGCCCGGGCTCGGGCGTGAGCACCGAGGCGAGCAGCGCGCGCGTGTATGGATGGCGCGGGGCGCGGAACAGGTCCTCGCGGCTTGAGGTCTCGACGATGCGCCCGAGATACATCACGGCGACGCTGGTCGCGACATGCTCGATGACAGCGAGATTATGACTGATGAAGACATAGGTCAGGCCGAAATCGCGCCGCAGATCCAGCAGCAGATTGAGGATTTGCGACTGCACCGAGACATCGAGCGCGGAGGTCGGTTCGTCCAACAGCACGATTTCGGGTTCGACCACCAGCGCGCGGGCAATCGCGACGCGCTGGCGCTGCCCGCCGGAAAGCTCGTTCGGATAGACGTCGGCGTGGCGCAGCGCCAGACCGACACGGTCCAGCATCGCAATGGCGCGCGCCCGCCGTTCCCTGGCCGTGCCGATACCCTGCACCGCGAGCGGCAGCGCGACGATCGAGGCCACCGTGCGGCGCGGATTGAGCGACGAATAAGGGTCCTGGAACACCGGCTGGATACGACGGGCAAGCGCGCGGCGTCCGATCGAGGCCACGTCGGCGCCGCCGAACCGGATGACGCCCGCATCGGGCTTGAGGATTCCGAGCAGCATCTTGGCGAGCGTGGACTTGCCGGAGCCGGATTCCCCCACCAGCCCGAGCACCTCGCCCTTCTCGACCGAAAGATTGACATCGACCACGGCGCGCAGCGTCTGGCTGGCGGCGAACAGCCCCCGCCCGACCGAAAAGCTGCGCGACACACCGGAGGCTTCAAGCAGCGCGCTCATGCGGCCACCGCTTCGCCGAGGATGCAGCGCCACTCATGTTTGCCATCGCTGCGCACCGGGACGGTCCGGGCGCATACCGGCTGGGCGAAATCGCAGCGGTCGCGAAACGCGCAGCCGGCCACGTCGCCGATCAGCGACGGCACGATGCCCCTGATGACGCCGAGCCGGTCGCCCGGCCTGGTTGCGCCGGGCACCGGAATGGAAGCCATCAGCCCGCGCGTATAGGGATGACGCGGCGCCGCGAACAGGTCGGCGGCACTGGCGGACTCGACGATCTCCCCCGCATACATCACGGCAACCCGGTGCGCGACCCGCGCGACGACGCCGAGATCATGGGTGATCAGCACGATGGCGATGCCGAGATCCTGCTGCAACTGGCCCAGCAGCCGCAGGATCTGCGCCTGGATGGTGACGTCGAGCGCGGTGGTCGGCTCGTCGGCGACCAGCAGCGACGGTCCGCACATCAGCGCCATGGCGATCATGATGCGCTGGCGCAGGCCGCCGGACAGCTGGTGCGGGTATTGACCGAGCCTTGCTGCGGCGTTGGTGATCCCGACCATTTCGAGCAGCGCGACCGCGCGCTCGCGCGCCACCGCCATCGTCGAGCCCTTGTGGCGGCGATGCACTTCGGTGAGTTGATCGCCGATCGTGTAGGCCGGGTTCAGCGCCGTCATCGGCTCCTGGAACACCATCGCCATGCGCGCCCCGCGCAACTCGGCGAGCCGACGCTCCGGAAGTGCCGCGAGGTCATTGCCCTCGAAGCGCATGCGCCGCGCGCTGCGCTTGGCCGCGCGCGGCAACAGGCCCATCAGGGCCAGCGCCGTCATCGACTTGCCGCAGCCGGATTCGCCGACCAGGCACAGCGTCTCGCCGCTATGCAGGGAGAACGACACATCGCGCACCGCATGCAGTGTTCCCCGCGCCGTCGCGATATCGACCGTGAGACCTTCGACCTCGAGCAGAACCGCCACTTAGCCCCTCCCCCCCGGCGCCGAGACGTCACGAATCCCGTCGCCGACCATATTGACGGCAAAGACCAGAACGGCGAGCGCGGTGCCGGGAATGGCGATCAGCCAGAACGAGAAGAACATGTAGGTCTTGGCCTCAGCGATCATCAGCCCCCAGGACGGCAGCGGCGGCTGGACGCCGAGACCGAGAAAGGAGAGCGTGGCTTCCAGCAGGATGGCGCTGGCGGCTTCGACGGTCGCCACGACGACCAGCTGGGGCAGCAAATTCGGCAGCACTTCACCGAGGATGACGCGCAGGGTGGACGCGCCGGCGGCCTCCGCCGCCGCGACGTAGTCGAGCACCCGCACCTGCTGCGTCGCGGCCCGCATCACCACGGCGAAGCGGTCCCATTTCAGCAGGCCGAGCACGGCTATGACGACCCAGAGCGAACCGCCGACCGTGGCGACCACAGCGAGCGCAACCAGAATGAGCGGAAGCGCCAGCCGCACCGTGATGATGAAGGTCACGATCATGTCGACGCGGCCGCCGAAAAACCCGGCGGCAAGGCCGAGCGCGGTGCCGATCAGGCCGGAGATCACCATCACGGCCGCGCCGATCAGAAGCGATATCTGCGAGCCATAGAGCACGCGCGAGAAGTAGTCGCGGCCGAGATTGTCGGTGCCGAAGGGGTGCGTCCAGGTGCCCTTCTCGTACCAAACAGGCGGAATCATGCGGCGGGACAGGTCCTGCGCGTAAGGATCATGCGGGGCGATCAGCGGGGCGAGCAGCGCCACCAGAATGATGAGCGCCAGCAGGCCGGTGCCGATGAGCAGGCCGCGATGCCTCAGGATCCGGCGGCGCAGCAACTTGCCTGACGATGCCGTCGTCAGGTCCAGGACGGGAACCGTGGCAATGTCGGTCACGATCCGCCCCCGACACGGATGCGGGGATCGAGCCAGGCATTGGCGAGATCGGCGGCAAGGGTGAGGCCCACATAGATCAGGGAGAGCAGCGTCACGATGGCCTGCGTGACCGGAAGATCCTTGTGCGTGATCGACTGAAAGGCGAGATAGCCTAGGCCATCGAGGGCGAACACGGTCTCGATCGCGACCGAGCCGCCGAGCAGGAGCCCGAGTTGCACCGCCGAGAGCGCCACCACGGGAACCAGCGCATTGCGCAGCGCGTGCTTGAGCACCACGGAGGTCGAAGACAGTCCCTTGGCGCGTGCGGTGCGGACATAATCCGAGGCCAGCACCTCGATCATGCCGGCACGCACCAGCCGCATGATGGCGGGCGCGATGTAATAGCCGAGCACGACGGTCGGCAGGACGAAGTGAGCCCAGCTGTCGCTGCCTGATACCGGAAGCAACCGCAGCATCACGCCGAACACGATCATCAGGATCAGGGCGAAGAAGAAATTCGGCAGTGCTTGTCCGATCACCGCCAGCGCGAGACAGAGGCGATCGATCCAGCTGTTCGGATAAAGCGCCGCCAGAATCCCCAGCGGCAGCGACACCGCAAGCGCGAAGATCAAAGAGAACAGCGCCAGCAGCGCCGTGGTCGGCAATTTGTCCAGCACCAGCGCATGGACGTCGGTCTTGAAGAACAGCGACGTGCCGAAATCGCCGCGCGCCATCTTCGCGGCCCACTCGAGATACTGCACGAGGAGCGGACGATCGAGCCCGTACATGCGCCTGATGTTCTCGATGTCCTCGCTGCGCGCGCCCTCCCCGGCGAGCGCAATCGCGACGTCGCCGGACGCACGCAGCAGCAGGAAGGCGAGCGCGGAGACGACCACCGCGACCAGAACGGCAAGTCCAAGTCGCTTCAGCGCGTAGATCAGCATCCGATGGCCCGCCGCGAAAGGTGGCGCACGCCGCCCCTCACTTGTACGACATTTCCCAGAAGCGCGGGATCTCGTCCGGATAGGCGGTGAAGACGAGGTCCTTGTTGGTGACGTAGTAGGTCGTCAGCGAATAGAGCGGCAGCGAATAGGCCCGTTCCGCGATCAGGTTGAGCGCCTTGCTGTAGGCCTCCTTGCGCACGGCCGGATCGACCTGGGAGTCGCCGCGCTGCAGGAAATCGCGCACTTCCGTGTCGCGCGAGACGTCGTCCGGGCCGAACTTGTAGTAGACCGGCGTCGAAGCCGACACGTCGTTGACCGAGAACGATCCCCAGGTCTGGTGCATCATCGCCGCCTTGCCGGCCCGATTGGCCTCGCGCATCGCCGCGTATTGCATGAAGCGCAGGTTCGCCCTGATGCCGATGGCGCGCAGATAGCCGATCATCGCCTCGGTCTGGTTGCGCTCCCGATAGGCGTAGATGTCGATGTCGAACCCATCCTTGAAGCCGGCCTCGGCGAGCAGCTGTTTGGCTTTGGCCGGGTCGTAGGCATAGCGGACGGCCCCCACGTCGCTGCACCCGAACTGCGGCGGGAAACAAAGCGTGTGCAGGACGCGCGCGCCATCGCCGACGATCTGCTTGACCATGCTTTCGCGATCGATCGAATGCATGATGGCCTGGCGCACCTTGATATCCCGCAATTGCGGCGCGGTGGTCGTTTCCCTTGTGTCGAGGTGCAGGAACGCGATCCGCATGGTCTCGCCGGAGACCACCTGGAGGGTCGGAACGGCCTTCATCTGGGTCGCCTGGTCGAGCGCGACATTCATAATCATGTCGGCGCCGCCGGCCATCATTTCGGCGACCTGGGTCTGGCGGTCCGGAATGAAGCGGATTTCGACCTTGTCGATCTTCGGCTGCGGCTTCGGCGAATCCTTGAAATAATCCGGGTTGCGCTCCATCCGCACGTACTTGCCGACAGCATGCTCGGTGATGCGGTACGGGCCGGAACCGACCGGCTTTTCATTCATGCCCTGCGGGCCGACCTTGGCGTAGTATTCATGCGGATGGATCACGACCGGTCCGGCGAGATATTCGATCGCCGCCGGAAACGGCTCCTTGCAGATGATGCGCACCTTGTAGGCGTCGATCTTCTCGGCGCGGTCGATCCAGGCCACGTTCTGGCGGGTGACGACCTTGCTGTCCGGACCCACCACGAAATTCAGCGTGTAAACCACATCGTCCGCGGTGAATTCCGCGCCGTTGTGGAACTTGACGCCCTTGCGCAGGTCCATCTCGAGGGTCTTGTCGTCGGTCCACTTCCACGCGGTCGCGAGCTGCCCCTTGTATTCCGAAGTCTTGGGGTCGCGGTAGATCAGCGTGTCCCACACCTGCTGGCCGATGATGACCCCGATGCGGACATTGTTCATGTAGGGATCGACGTTTTCCACGACCTGGTCGTAGGCGAAGCGGATCGCATTGCTTTTCTTGTCCGCCAGCGCGGGCGCAACAGCCAACGTCGCGGCAACCACCGCCGTCAATACCCCGGTCAAAAACCTGCTCATCGTCATCCCCTCGGTCACGCGATTGCGCCCTGTCCGATGCCGAGTGGAAAGGCGGCATGGCGCTAAGTCAAGGCTTTACGGTTTGCAGGCAATGTTGGGTTTTTGGGCATGTTGCAGCCAACCCGCGCGCGGTGACATCCCGCAAAAAGCGACGAAAGGATAAGACGCACTTATGGGTTGAATGATGCCGTCGCGGACGACGGCAGCGTTCGCATGGTCATCTTCACAGAACATGCGTTTAGCCTTCACTGTTTTGATGGTACGCCCATCAGCCTGGTCGCTGCCTCCATGCTGCGCGGCGGCTATGGAAGATTTCACCGCTACACCGGCAGGAGGCCTGCCACACGATAGCTATCGATCAACGCGTCAAAGAGCGAAATATCGGAGCGACTCCTCGCCAAGAGTTGGGCGCCCGCCACAGCGGCGAAGATAGCGCGGGCTCGCGGTTCGCTCTCGCCGGAATTGACCACGGTCGCAGCGGACAGCACCTTGCTCAGCCATGCCACGTTGACATCGGCAAAGGTCTGGACCTCCTTCTTCACCGCTTCCGGCAGGTCATCATATTCCGCGGCCATGAAACTGCAGAGGCACATGCGATTACCATTCTCGAGCGATCTGCGAAACACATCGGGATATCGACGCAGGCAGCGGACCGGATCCGGGGTTTCGGCCAACATGGCGTCGAGATTGGCCGCGGTGTCCTCCCAATAGCGCCTGGTTACCGCCGCGCCGAGATCGGCCTTGCTCGGGAAATGGTGATAGATGCTCGCGGCCTTGATGCCGACTTCGTCCGCGAGATCGCGGAAATTCAAGCCGCCGTAGCCATGTGCCTGTGCGGTCCGTCTGGCGGCCGACAGGACGGATTCCCTGGAGGTTGAACTCATTTCGACGCCTCACTAATCACCGCCACCCTACCAAGTGGCAGATAGGGCTTGACTGCGCAAGTAACCCCTCCAAAATGACCCTACCATCTGACAGGTAGGGTAAATGGAGAAGCGCGATGATGAAGATCTATGATTGGCGCACCGGCCCGTATCCGGCTCGCGTCCGTATCGCCCTGGCCGAGAAGAGCCTGCAATCACGGGTCCAGTTCGTGTCGGTCAATCTTCGGAAAGGCGAACACAAAAAGCCTGAGTTTCTCGCCAAGAACTATTCGGGCACGCTGCCGGTGCTCGAACTCGAAGACGGCACCTTCATCGCCGAGTGCACGGCCATTACCGAGTATCTCGACGCGCTTGATGGCGCTCCCACACTCACCGGCAGGACAGCCCGCGAAAAGGGCTTGATCCACATGATGAGCAAGCGCGCCGAGTTGGAACTGCTCGACGCGATCAGTGTCTATTTCCACCACGCGACGCCGGGGCTTGGGCCCCATGTCGAGATCTATCAGAACGCCGAATGGGGGCTCCGCCAGCGCGACAAGGCCCTCAAGGGGATGCACTATTTCGATGCCATTCTGAAAAGACAGCCGTTCGTCACCGGTGAGGCCTTCTCGATGGCCGACATCACGGTCATCGGCGGTCTGATCTTCGCGGGACTCGTGCAGCTGCCGGTGCCCGCGGAGTGCGAAGCTCTGCAAGCCTGGTACGCAAGGATGCAGCAGCGCCCGAGCGTAATGAACCGGGTGACGATGTCAGAACCGACCGCGACAACTGCTTGAAATCGCCGGCGCGTTGCTTCCGATTTGCCTGCGTGCCAATGAGTCCACGCAATAACAATTGATTTTTATTGGTCGGGGCACAAGGATTCGAACCTTGGACCTGCAGTACCCAAAACTGCCGCG
>JAZJYY010000132.1:0-42929 GCA_040390145.1 Pseudomonadota bacterium | reverse complement strand
AGATCACCCCACCCCGTCTCAAATTTCGCTTCCGCTCAATGTGAGCCGACCCTCCCCCTCCAGGGGAGGGTGAAGCACGACGCTTCGTCTAAGCTACACGTGCTGCCCGCCGTTGATGTGGATCTCCGCGCCGTTCACGTAGGACGATGTCTCCGTGCACAGCACATAGATGATCTTGGCGACCTCATCCGGGGTGCCGAGCCGGCGCAGCGGGATCTGCTGGTCGACGATCTTCTCGGTGCCCGGCGACAGGATCGAGGTGTCGATTTCACCCGGCGCGATCGAATTGACGCGGACGCCGATGCGGCCGAAATCCGACGCCATCTCGCGGGTCAGGGAGGCCAGCGCCGCCTTCGAGGTGGCGTAGGCAGCACCCGCGAACGGATGCACGCGGGAGCCCGCGATCGAGGTGACGTTCACCACCGAGCCCTTGGCGGCCTTCAATTCCTCGATCAGTCCGCGCGCCATCATGATCGGCGCGAAGAAGTTGACCCGGAAGACATGGCTCCAGGTCTCGATGTCGGTATCGATCGACCCCAGCCGCGCGCCGCCTTCGGCCTTCGGCGAAATCGCGGCGTTGTTGACCAGCGCGTGCAGTTCGCCGCCCTCCAGGCGCTCGCGGATTTCCGAAATCGCCCGCGTGGTGTCGGCGTGGTCGGCAAGGTCGACCTGGATGTGGTCCTCGGGTCCGGCACCCCACGGGCACTCCTCCGGAAAGGGATGCCGCGAACAGGTCAGGACGCGCCAGCCCGCCGAGGAAAAGCGGATCACGGTGGCATGTCCGATGCCGCGGCTGGCTCCGGTCAGAAGCATCGTGCGCCGCGGGCCGTGGTTGGATGGAGTCGGCATAAAGGTTTCTCTTGCTCTTCGTCATGCCCGGCCTTGTGCCGGGCATCCACGTCTTCCCTTGATCGTTGCAGAATAAGACGTGGATGGCCGGGACGGGCCCGGCCATGACGGCTTACTCTACGGATAAAGCCGTGTCTTCGACCATGTCTGGTCGGGCGCCGGGCGCGCGAATTCGATGCGGTCGTGCAGGCGGAACGGGCGGTCGTGCCAGAATTCGAACCGGGCGGGATCGATGCGCCAGCCGCTCCAGCCCGGTGGGCGCGGCACTTCGCCGATGATGTGCCTGGCCGCCACCTTGGCGATCGCCTGCTCGAAGGCAAAGCGGCTTTCGAGCGGCTGCGACTGCTTGCTGGCCCAGGCGCCGATCTGCGCCTGCTTCGGGCGGGTAGCGAAATAGGCGTCGGCCTCGGCCTCCGTTACCGGCGACACGTTGCCGCGGATACGGACCTGCCGGCGCAGCGATTTCCAGTGAAAAAGTAAAGCCGCCTTAGGATTTGTGGCGAGTTCGCGGCCCTTCTGACTGGCGATGTGGCTGTAGAAGACAAAACCGTCGGCATCATAGCCTTTCATCAGCACCATGCGCACATCCGGCAGCCCGTCGGCGTCGACGGTGGCCAGCGCCATCGCGTTGGGGTCGTTCGGCTCGGCCTTCACCGCCTCAGCGAACCATTCGCCGAACAGCGCAAAAGGCTCCTCGGCCGCGGTGAAATCACCTGATGTTAACGGTGTCGGGTGTTTGATGGAGGTTGTATCGGTCATGTCAGGAGTTCCGAGTTGCGTCCGCCCGCGTCCAAGAGCGCGTTGCAGTCCCCATGCAGGCTCGCCCTATATAAGACATGGGAACGCATTGGCCTACCGGCGATCCGGCCGGCGGGCGCGGTGGTGACGTTGATTCTGATCGGCCTCGGCTCGGCCGGCTGCAGCCTGTCGCGCGGCGACGGCGCCTTTGCCAGGATGGAAGACAAGGACAAGGAAGTGACGGGGTCGGTCGGGCCCGGGCAGCCGCCGGTGCCTACCGAAACCGACCTCGCCCTAGCCCGCACCGCCGCCTCCGACGTCCTGACCAAGGGGACCAAGGATTCCAGTCAGCCCTGGGAAAATCCCGAGACCGGCGCCCGCGGCTCGGTGACGCCGCTGGCGCAGGCCTATTCGTCCGACGATGGGCGGACCTGCCGGGATTTCCTTGCGAGCTACGTCAACGGCCGCTCCGAAAGCTGGCTGCAGGGCGCCGCCTGCAAGGCCGGCCATGGCCGCTGGGAAATTCATACGTTAAAGCCGTGGCGGCGGGGCTAACCCCCGTTGCAAAAATACCACGGGCACCCCAGATGAAGCCTGAAGCGGGCCAGCGGCCCATAAGCTATGATCCAAATTCCCTAGAGGAGACGTGACGGATGCGCGACCCCTATGAGGTCTTGGGGGTGCCGCGGGGCGCCAGTGCTGCGGCGATCAAGAGCGCCTATCGCAAGCTCGCCAAGAAGCATCACCCCGACGCCAACAAGAACGATCCCAAATCGCAAGCCCGTTTCTCCGAGCTGAATTCGGCCAACGAAATCATCGGCGACGAGGCCAAGCGCAAGCAGTTCGATCGCGGCGAAATCGACGCCGAGGGCAAGCCGCGGTTTCAGGGCTTTCCCGGCGGCGACCCGCGCAACCGCGGCGCCTCGCCCGGCGGCTTCGAGAGCCATACGTTTCGCAGCGGCCCCGGCGGCGGCGGCTTCGAGGACATCCTCAACAGCATGTTCGGCGGCGCCGGACGCGGCGCGCGGCCGGGACCCGGCGGCGCCTTCGAATTCGAGACCGGCGGCATCGGGCTCGACCTCGATCTGTCGGTCGCCATGACGGTGTCGCTGGAAGAGGCGGTGAACGGCGTCGAGAAGCGCGTCCGGCTGCCGAGCGGCAAGGAGCTCAATGTCAAGATTCCCGCCGGCGTGATCGCGGGCCAGCAGATCCGGCTGAAGGGACAGGGCGAGACCGCGCCCGGCCACCGGCCCGGCGATCTGCTGATCACGGTCTCCATCGCGCCGCATGCCTTCTTCAAGATCGACGGCAGCGACCTGCGCGTCGACCTGCCGGTCACGCTGTATGAGGCCGTGCTCGGCGACAAGGTTCGGGTGCCGACGCTGGGCGGCGCGGTCGAATTGTCGATCCCGAAAAACACCTCGAGCGGCCGCACCTTCCGCCTGAAGGGCAAGGGCCTGCCGAAGCCGGGCGGCGCCACCGGCGACCTGTTCGTCACCACCCGCATCGTGCTGCCGGACGGGAACGATTCCGAACTCGAGGCATTGATGCAAAAGTGGCGCGACGGACACAAGTACAATCCGCGCAGCGATTTTACGTAAGCTCACCGAGGGTGCGGCCTCGACCGGGGGACCAGCGCGGTACAAAACCCCAGCCGAGGCCGCTTTGCGCCGATCGGCGGATCGAACGCACCTCAAATCGCGTGATCATCCGGTGCGATTTTGAGACGCGCCGATGTCTTGATTCCAGATTTTCGGTGTCGGAATTGGGACGAAGCGTCATCGCTTTCGTAGCCCGGATGGAGGTGATCGGGCGGCGCAGCGCGCCGACGATCAGCGTAATCCGGGGATCAGTCTCCGCGCTCGCCGAAGTTCGAGCCATCCAGCCGGATATCGCCGCCCCAATCGCCCGGCAACACGCCAGCCCGGACATACCGGTGCAGGGACGAGAAAGGCCAGAGCGTCGGCGACGTGACCAATCGATGCTTGACCGGATTGAAATGGATGTAGTCCGCGCAGCGCTCGAAGTCCGCGTCGTCGCGAATGGTGTGCTCCCAAAAGCGCCTTTGCCACAGAGCGTATTCGCCTCGATCGTCGCGTGAGATCGGCATCCCTGTCGCGACGACGCTGCGTGTAAAGCGAGCTTTGATCAGCCGCCACCGCCCGGAAAAATCGGAATCGCCTGGTGGCAATGTCATGATTGCGTGCAGGTGATCGGGCAGAATCACGATGGCATCAATGGCGAACGGGCGCTTGCCACGCGTTTCGCGAAAGGCAGCGCGTAACAGTGCCACGTGATCGATCAGCATCGATGACCGCCGATCGTTCAGCGTGATTGTAAAGAAAAACATCCCGCCCGGGACGTAGTTGCGTCGATACCGGACCATCCGGAGATTGTAGCCCGGACGGAGCGTAGCGCAATCCGGGAAAGAACGATCGCCTTGAGTTCAGGCCCCGGATTACGCCATCGGGCGGCGCTTCGCGCCGACCGCCGGCTCCATCCGGGCTACGGTCTTTGTCTACCCCCCGTTCTTCTCCGTGGCGTCGTAGACCAGCCGCGCGACCTGGGTCAGGCGGTCGCGGTCGCTGCTGCCGCTGACCACGAAGGCCACGCCGCGATCGGCCCAGAACAGCGCGCCGTCCTTGTCCTGCGCCGTATAACGCATCTGCGTCGCCTCGCCGTCCGCCTTGGCGGCGTAGACCGTGAACCGCTCCCCCGATGCGCTTTCATACATCAGGAACGAGGCGGGCCCGTTCGGGCCGGGCAGCAGCCTGCCGCCGACCAGCTTCAACCCGGTGGCGTCGAGCTCGGGTGCGAACACCACCCAGCCGCAGCGCTTGGTCAGCCATGCCTGCAGATGCGCACGATCGCTGCCGGGCACCTCGACCGGATGGCGAACCTCGACCACGTAAAGCCGGTGCGCGACCAGCGCCTCACCGGTAAAACTCTGGAACGCCGACGGCGAAGCCGCCACTCCATGCGCCAGCCAGCCGGCGCCGCCGCCGGCGATGAACGCCACCAGGGTGGCGGCGATTGCGCCAACCATCCACCGGCGCGGCTCGCGCACCAGCCGTTCGATTTCCAGCCGCTTCGGCACCGGCTCGTCGGCGACCGAGTCGTAGCGCGCATGCAGCGCTTCCGCCATCGTGCGCCAGGACTGCACCCGCGCGGCATCATCGGGATGCGCCGCGAGCCATGCCTCGACATCGCCGCGCCGCTCCGGCGGCAGCTCATTGTCGATATAGGCGTGCAGTTCGTCTTCGGTGACGGGAATTCTTGGCTCGGTCATTGTCGTTGTCTCTTCTCGGTCGAAATGTTCTCGGCTTCTGTCGAAGTTTCACTCGAAGTTTCATGCATGCATCTTGCCATCACTTCACCCGCCGCAGCGATGGCCGCTCGCCCTCGAGCGAGGCTTTGACATGGGCGCGGGCGCGGGCGAGGCGCGACATCACGGTGCCGATCGGCACGGCCTGAATGTCGGCGACCTCGCGGTAGCTCAGCCCTTCCAGCATCACCAGCAGCAGCACCGAGCGCTGCTCCTCGACCAGGGTGGCCAGCGCGCGGGCGATGTCGCGGCCTTCGGCCTCGGTGCCGCTGGCGTCGGGATTGTTGTCGAGCAGCGGCATGAATTGCGGCCGCCGCGCCAGCGATCGCCGCCGGTTCTTGTTGAGGTTGGTCAGGATGGTGTAGAGCCAGCTCCTGATGTCGCCGCCGAGAAACAGCCGCTCCGAACGCAGCGCCCGCACCAGCGTGTCCTGCACCAGATCGTCGGCGATGTCGGCATCGCGCGCCAGCGCGCGCGCATAGCGGCGCAGCGCCGGGATCATGGCTTCGACACTCTGACGGAATGCGGTCATTGACAGAGATCTCGGGTTGCCGCGGCGGCGCCCAAGACAGCGCCGACGCCTGTCACATCATAACACCCGAATGCCGGAACTATTCCAGGGGGTGCGGGACGGCAGCCTTAACGGGGGCGAATTTGGGCTGTACCACCCGGAAGGGCTGGTGTACCTCCAAAGCTGATCCAAAGGTCGATTGGAAACCTAAATGTCGCAAAATGCAGGTCTGATGCAAGGCAAGCGCGGAGTTATTCTCGGCGTCGCCAACAACCGCTCGATCGCCTGGGGCATCGCCAAGGCCTGCCGCGCGGCGGGCGCCGAGATCGCGCTGACCTGGCAGGGTGACGCGCTGAAGAAGCGTGTCGAGCCGCTGGCCAAGGAGCTCGACGGCATCACGCTCGGCCACTGCGACGTCACCGAACCCGCCACCATCGACGCGGTGTTCGCCGTGCTCGCGGAGAAATGGGGCAAGATCGATTTCGTCGTGCACGCCATCGCGTTCTCCGACAAGGACCAGCTCGACGGCCGCTATCTCGAGACGTCAGCGGATAATTTCTCCAAGACCATGCTGATCAGCTGCTACTCGCTGACCGCGATCGCGCAGCGCGCCGAAAAACTGCTGACCGACGGTGGCTCGATCCTGACGCTGACCTATTACGGCGCCGAAAAGTGGATGCCGCATTACAACGTGATGGGCGTCGCCAAGGCGGCGCTGGAGGCCAGCGTGCGCTATCTCGCCGCCGACCTCGGTGAGAAGAACATCCGCGTCAACGCGATTTCGGCGGGACCGATCAAGACGCTGGCGGCGTCCGGCATCGGCGACTTCCGCTATATCCTGAAATGGAACGAATATAATTCACCGCTGCGCCGCACCGTCTCGATCGAGGAAGTCGGCGACAGCGCGCTCTATCTGCTCTCGGACATGTCGCGCGGCGTCACCGGCGAAGTGCATCACGTCGATGCCGGCTATCACGTCGTCGGCATGAAGCGCCCCGACGCGCCGGACATTTCGCTGGCGAAGGATTAGTTCGAGCATACGATGCGCGCGCCTGTCATCTACTACATCCGCCATGGCGAAACCGCATGGAATGCCGCCGGCCGCTTCCAGGGCACGCAGGATATTCCGCTGAACGATCTCGGCCGCACCCAGGCGATGACCGCGGGCGGTATCCTCGCCGGTTTGATCGCGCGCGACGGCCATGAAGCGTCCGCGCTACCGTTCGTCGCCAGCCCGCTCGGCCGCGCCCGGCTCACCATGGAACTGGTGCGAGAGACCCTGCAACTGCCGCCGGACGATTATGCCATCGATATCAGGCTGCGCGAAATCGGCTTCGGCCTGTGGGAAGGCATGACACTGCCCGAAATGGAGCTGCATGACGCCGTCGCCTTTGCCTCCCGGACGGCAGATAAATGGGGCGTCGCCGCCCCGTCTGGCGAGAGCTACGCCAGCGTCACCTCGCGGATGCGCGAATGGGTCGATACCCTGCAGGGCGACACCGTCGCGGTCGCCCATGGCGGCACCATGCGGGCGCTGATGGTGGCTCTCGGCATTGCCACACCGCTGGAAGCCTCGGACATCCCGATCGGGCAGGGCGTGGTGTACATGTTCAAGGATGGCAAGCTCACGAAGCATGGGTGAGGGTCTTGCCCTCTCCCGCTTGCGGGGGAGGGTGCCGAGCGAAGCGAGGCGGGTGGGGGCTTTCTCCGCGAATCCCGCCGCGGAGGCAGCCCCCACCCCAACCCTCCCCCGCAAGAGCGGGAGAGGGGGCGCACCGCGCGTGCCGCGCCGGCGTGGTTAACTCAGGTGATTTGACCCTTCGAACCTCGCGCGTTACGACAATCCGCACAGCTGCGGAAACAGAAAAATGTCCTTCAACACCTTCGGCCACCTGTTCCGGGTCACGACCTTCGGCGAAAGCCACGGGATCGCGATCGGCTGCGTGGTCGATGGCTGCCCGCCGCTGTTGCCGCTGACCAACGAGGACATCCAGCTCGATCTCGACCGCCGCCGCCCCGGCCAGTCGCGCTTCACCACGCAGCGGCAGGAGCCCGACGCGGTCAAGATCCTCTCCGGCGTGATGGCGCATCCGGAGACCGGCGTGCAGGTGACCACCGGCACCCCGATCGCGCTGTTGATCGAGAACACCGACCAGCGCTCCAAGGACTATTCCGAGATCAAGGACAAGTTTCGCCCGGGCCATGCCGATTTCACCTATGAGGCGAAATACGGCCTGCGCGATTACCGCGGCGGCGGACGTTCCTCCGCGCGCGAAACCGCGACCCGCGTCGCCGCCGGCGCCATCGCGCGAAAAATCCTGCCCGGCGTCACCGTGCGCGGCGCGCTGGTGCAGATGGGTCCGCACAAGATCGACCGCGCCAAATGGGACTGGGACGAGATCGCGCGCAATCCGTTCAACTGCCCGGACAAGGACAAGGCCGCGTTCTACGAGTCCTATCTCGACGGCATCCGCAAGAGCGGCTCGTCGATCGGCGCGGTGATCGAGATCGTCGCCGAAGGCGTCCCGGCCGGATTGGGCGCGCCGATCTACGCCAAGCTTGATGCTGAGCTTGCCGCCGCGCTGATGAGCATCAATGCCGTCAAGGGCGTCGAGATTGGCGCCGGCTTCGGCGCCGCCGAACTCACGGGCGAGGAAAACGCCGACGAGATGCGCACCGGCAACAACGGCACGCGCTTTCTCTCCAACAACGCCGGCGGCGTGCTCGGCGGCATCTCTACCGGCCAGCCGGTGGTGGCGCGCTTCGCGGTGAAGCCGACGTCATCGATCCTGTCGCCGCGCCAGACCGTCGACCGCAGCGGCCACGACACCGACATCATGACCAAGGGCCGCCATGATCCCTGCGTCGGCATCCGCGCGGTGCCGGTCGGCGAAGCCATGGTGGCCTGCGTGCTGGCTGATCACTTGCTGCGGCACCGCGGGCAGGTGGGTGGTAGCGCTCGTTAACGCCCGACCAATTCGATAACAGCTTCGTCTCGTTCGATAGCCTCGATAATTGCTGGCAAAGCGCGCAATGTCAGCTCGATCAGCTTTCGATTTCCGATATTGCCAACCCTGACCCACAAGATCGCTGGACCATCGTTCGCGGCGGTTCGCCGGAGTGGAAAGTCGCGGTCTTTGGTGACGAGAACCGCAGACCGGGAAATGGCCTCATCCCAAATCTGCTGATCGGTAGCTGCCAGCAATCCGAGATCGACAAGGTGAAGGGCCTGATAGCCCGCCTGCCGCAATGCCTCTGCCAGTGAAGGCGGAAGCTGCGCATCGACCAGAAACAGCAAGATCTATTCCGCCGCGATGATCGGATGGTCCGCCTGACGGGCGGCGAAAGCGAGAACCGCATCGATGTCGGCGCCTTCGAGATACGGATAATCCTGAAGGATCGTCTCTCGCGACTGGCCAGCCGACAGCAAGTCCAGAATGTCTGAGACGGTGATGCGCATGCCGCGAATGCATGGACGACCGTGCATGCGATCGGGATCGATCGTTATTCTCTTCAGCAGGTCTGAAATCGGCGCCGTCATCCAGTAACGATAGCATTGTCCGGGTCTTTTGTCAGCCCGCCGTGACGACGGATTATTTCCGCGTTACGTCATCATCCCATGCGCGATCTTCTCCGCCGCCATCAGCGTTGGAAAATTGGTGTTGGCGCACGGCACCACCGGGAAGATCGAGGCGTCGACCACGCGCAGGCCTTGCATGCCCTTGACGCGGCCTTCGGTGTCGACCACCGCCATCGGATCGTCGGCGCGGCCCATCCGCAGCGAGCAGGAGGCGTGCCAGACGCCGATCGTGGCCTTGCGGACGAAGGCTTCCAGCGCCTCGTCGTCGGCCATCACCTCTTCGAAGGTGAAGCCTTCGACAATGAAGTTGTCGATCATGGCGTGGCGCAGCGCCGCCGGGCCGTCCATCAGGACGGCGGCAATGGAGGTGAGGATCTTGTTCTTCGTATTGACCACGCCGATCTTGCGGACGCGGTCGGTGTAGGAAGCCGGGAACGGCTTGTCGGTCACGGCCCGCAGCGGCGCGCTCATCTGCATCGCGGCCATCTTCCTGAATCCGCTCATCAGGCGGTCGAGGTCGCGCTTGTCGCTCAGCAGGTTGAACTCGACGATCGGCTCGGCCTGCGGATTGCGCGAGGCGAGTTTGACCTGACCGGTCTCCGAATAGGTCTTGTTGACGAAGGTGAGCAGCGAGGCGATCTGCTCGCCGACCGCATGCCAGGCCGACTTGCTGAGCACGGCGACGAACATGTCGCCGGCGGGCGTGCCTGATAGCCCCGATGAGTAGCGCAATCCCATCTGGATGTGACGCCTGGTGTGTTCGTTCATGCGCGCGCCGCGGCGGACATAGGACGACAGCGCGATCGAGGGATGATCCATCAGCCCTTGGCCGACGCCGGCAAGGCCCGTCAGCACCGGAATGCCCATTTCCCGGAGATGTCCGACCGGGCCGATGCCGGCGCGCAGCAGATGCGCCGGCGAATGGATGGCGCCGCAGGACAGAATGATCTCGCGGCCGCGAAACTCCTGTTCGCGGCCGTCGACCAGCGCCTTGACGCCGACGCAGCGGGTGCCCTCGAACAGCAATTCCTTCACGACCGTGTTGGTCGAGATCGTCAGATTGCTGCGCTTGCGGGTGCCGCGATCGAGATAGCCCATCGCGGCCGAGACGCGCGCTTCGTCCTGGTTGGAGTGCGTCACCGGAAAATAGCCTTCGACGAACTCGCCGTTCTGGTCGGGCAGATAGGTGTAGCCGGCGAGCCTGCAGGCTTCGCCCATCGCCTGGCTGTGCCGGGTCCAGTGCTCCCTCGGAATGCGGCGCACCGGGATGCGGCCGTCCTTGCCGTGCAGCGGCCCGTCGCAATCGAGGTCGCGCTCGACCTTCTTGAAATAGGGCAGCACGTCGTTCCAGTTCCACCCCTCGGCGCCGCGGGCCTCCCACTCGGCGTAATCCGTCGGCGCGCCGCGGTTGGCCATCTGGCCGTTGATCGAGGAGCCGCCGCCCAGCACGCGCGCCTGCTCGTATTTGCGCAGCGGCGGGCGGTCGGCTTCCGGATTGTTGTGGCTGACGATCTGGGTGGTGACCTTGAGCTCGGTCCAGTGGAAGCGCGGATCGAAATAGGCCTGCCCGGAATAGCTGTCGCGGATTTCCGGCGGCTCGCGGCCGGGCGGCGTGTCCTGGCCGGCTTCGCAGAGCAGGACCTTGTTGGCGCTTCTGGCCGAAAGCCGGTGGGCCATGACCGAGCCCGCCGAGCCGCCGCCGACGATGATGCTGTCGTACACGTTGACGCTTCTCCCTGATTTTATGTCAGGAAGCTAGCGCACCTCCATCGCCGGGTCACCCCGGCTGTGCCTTCGTTAGGTTCGAAGATGTGCAAAGCTGGCCTTGGCAGCCGCGCGTATGGCGGCAAGGCCGTGCCCGATCGATGCACGTGCGGAGCGAAGTAGCGGTCTTGCACGCCTAGACAGAACAGGCCGGCTTGTTGTCGAAAAGCGGCGCCGGGCCGCGTCCATCGCGGGCTTCTCGATCCAGCGATAGGTCAGGGCGGCGACCGGCACGACGAGGACGACGGACAGGATGAGCGCCGGCAGCAGCGCCTGATCCGGCGTCCCCAGCAGCAGCAGCTTCTCGTCATCGTGCCAGACGACCAGGTCGAGCTTGGCCTTCTGGGCGATGAAGGTGGCGGCCATCTTCATCACGTGGAAGATGAAGGTGTGGATCATGTAGATCGAGTAGGACCACAGGCCGAGTTTCTGCAGCGCCGAGCTGCGCAGCACGGTCGAGATGGCGCCCTGATCGAAAGAGAAAACGTAGATCAGGATCATGGCCGCCAGCGGAAACGCAAACTGCCATCCGCCCGATGGCGTCGTCACCGCGAAGGCGACGACCAATACCAGACAGCCGGCCTCCCACAGGTCAGGCGCTTTCAGCCTGTCGCCGGAACGCAGCCGCAGATCATACACCAGGCATCCCGCGAAGAAGCTGAAGCAGGCCCGCAGCATGCCCCAATCGTAAGAGACGAACAGCGTGTCCGGCGAGACCGTGTAGAGCAGCAGGCCCGCCGCCACGCAGAGGCCGAGAAAGACCTCGTACTTCCGTCGTGGAAACACAAGCACCACGGCGGCGAACAGGATCGAGACGTAGAATTCGAGCGCCGCACTCCATGCGGGCCCGTTCCAGCTCAGGCCCCAATGCAAGCCGAACGACTGCAGGAACAGAAGGTTGGTGACCATCTCCCAGAGCGAATGTCCCTGGGCGAAGGCCTGGGCATGCAGCTCGAAAGAGGTGTCGGCACGGCTGAAGACCAGCTTGGCCACTTCAAAGCCAACGAACAGCGCCAGCATGGTGACATGCAGCGGCCAGAGCCGCGCAAGCCGTGTGACCGCGAAGCGGACGCCTTCGCTGCCATGGTTAAGACGTTGGCCATAGGCGTGACAGAGCACGAATCCGGACAGCGCAAAGAACAGGTCGACGCAGAATTGCAGGTTGGCGAACGACCCGACATCCTTCAGCGCATGGTAAATCGGGATATGAAACAGCACGACCAGCAGGGCACAAACGCCGCGTAGCGCGTCCAGCGCCTCAAACCGACCCGAAATCGGACTTGTCTGTCCCAGCATGCTACATCTCCCAGATATGCCGGTTGCTTTGCCAAGCCTATGAGCAAGATGGGGGCCATGGGATCGCGATCGCTGCCTGCTGTCTTGACGTCCCGGAAACTTGCGCCGCACAGTGCCGGGATGAACGTCCCGGAAATGCAGAAAATAACCGACTGGCTGATCGACGGCGCGCGGTCGGCGACCAGCCCGACCCGGTTGATGTCCGAAACCTGCGAGCGACTGGTGGCAGCCGGCCTGCCGCTGTGGCGGGTCGGCGTTTTCGTCCGCACGCTGCATCCCGACATCTACGGCCGCAATTTCATCTGGCGGCCCGGCGCCGAGGTCGAAATCGGCACGGTCGATTTCAACATCGTGGACACGCCGGAATTCAGGACCAGTCCGCTCTCCATCGTGTTCGACCGGGGAATCGAGGTCCGAGCCCGCGTCGGCGATCCCGACAGCGCACGCTTTCCGATCGTCGAGGATTTGCATGCCGAGGGCGTCACCGACTACATCGCGCTGCCGCTGCTGTTCACGGATGGTTTGAGCAATGCATCGAGCTGGACCACGAAACAGCCCGGCGGCTTCACCGATCAGCAAGCGGCCGCGTTGCGCGCGCTGGTGCCGGCGCTGGCGCGGGTGATCGAGATCATCCAGTGGCGGCGCACCTCGTCGCTGCTGCTCGACACCTATGTCGGCAACCGCGCCGGCGAGCGGATCCTGAACGGCCAGATCAGGCGCGGCCATACCGACACCATGGATGCCGCGATCTGGCTGTCCGATCTGCGCGGCTTTACCGCGCTGTCGGACCGGCTGCCGTCCGAGACCGTGGTCGATATCCTGAACAGCTATTTCGACTGCCAGGTGGCCGCGATCAGGAACCATGGCGGCGAGGTGCTGAAGTTCATGGGCGACGGGCTGCTCGCGGTGTTTCCGATCGACGAATATGTCGGCGATGTCAGGCAGGTCTGCAGCCGCGTGCTCGACGCCGCGCGCGAATCCCGCGCCAACGTCGAGGCGATGCACTACCCGGTCGGCAACACCGTCGAGCGCTTCCGCTTCGGTGTCGCATTGCATGTCGGGCGAATTCTGTACGGCAATATCGGCGGCGGCAACCGGCTCGACTTCACCTGCATCGGCCCCGCCGTCAATCTGGCGGCACGGCTGGAAAAGATCGCAGGCAAGCTCAACCGCACCGTGGTGGCCTCGGCAGGCTTCGCCGGGATCTGCGCCGGCGGCTGGGATGACCTCGGCGAATTTCCGATCGCCGGGTTTTCCAAAGCCGAGCGGGTCTACGGCCTGCTGGACGAGACGCGCAATTAGTCCGCAGCCCGGACGGAGCGCAGACTCGTAGCCCGGATGAAGCCGAAGGTCGGCGCAAAGCGCCGCCCGCCAGCGTAATCCGGGAATCGGCCCCGGATTACGTGGAGCCTGTCGGGCGCTTCGCACCCGACACGCTACGCTCCATCCGGGCTACGGAACGGCGAAGTCGCCCCGCTACTCCTCAGGCTCCGTCGTGAACAGCAGCGGGTAGCCCTTGGCGCGGCCGGCATCGGTGGCGCGCGTCGCCTTGGTCTCGGCGACATCCTTGGTGAAGACCGCGACCACGCAGACGCCGCGCCGGTGCGCCGTAATCATGACCTTGTGCGCCTGGTCTTCGGTCATGCGGAACTCGGATTTCAGCACCGTGACGACGAATTCGCGCGGCGTGAAATCGTCGTTGACGAGGATGACCTTGTGCAGCCGCGGCCGCTCGGTCCTGGTTTTGACTCTTGTCTTCGGCTTGGTAACGGCGTCGATCATTCCTGCGGGGCCTCCACAACGGGTGGCCGCGCTCGATCAGTTGGCGCGGCACTCCGAAAGGCGCGGGGTCATCGTTTGATCGCCGCGACTGACGGCCGTCTCGATCAGTTTACAGGCTCCCGGCCGGTCCTGGAACTGGGGATTTGCCGACAGCTTCAACTCGATCAGCGCGGCCATGGCGCCGGGCTCGTCGAGTTCCGCAGCCTCGAGCGCGTAATAGAGCGTCTGCTTGGGATGCGTGACCCGCGTTTCCGGATGGGCCGCGAGCAGCCGCAGCACCTGCTGCCGCGCGTCGAGATCCCATGTGCCGGCCATGTCGATCAGGTTCACCGCCTGCTGAATATCGCGTGGCACCAGCCTGCCTTCGAGATAGACTTGCCCGAGCACGCCCTTGACGCCGACGATGTCCGTCGGGGCCTTCAGCAGCGACAGCGCGCGCTTCGGATCGGCCGGGCCGCCTTCGCCTGACATCAGCATTTCCGCCAGCAACGGCGTCGCGCCGCCGGGGTCGGGACGCAGGGCGTCCTCCAGCAGTTTTCGCGCGCGCACCGGATCGTCCTTGCGGATCGCGCGCGCCAGTTCTCTCCGGGCGCCGAACACGTAGACCCCCGGCGCACTCAACCGTTCGAGCAGCTCCAGGCCGCGGGCGCGCTCCTCCGCCTTGTCCGAGTTCGCCAGCAGGCGGCCGAGTAACAACTGGAGTCCTCCGCGGTCGTCGACGGCGGGGTCGGCGAGCGCCCGCTCCACCCAGTATCGCGCGGCCACGGGATCGCGCTTCACCGTGGTGCCGCGCTCGAGCAGCGTTGCCAGCATCCGGGTGGAAAAGGGGTGGCCGAGTTCCGCGGCTTTGCGCAAGGCGCGATCGGCTTCGGCGCGCGGCACCATGGGCGTCTTGTCGGGATCGCCGCGGTCCCAGGATTTGTGCGATTCGTAGAGCTCGTAATTGGCCTCGCCGTCGCCCTGCGCCGCGGCCTCGCGCAGCAGCGCAAGCTTCTCTGCCCGTTGCGCGTGCGGCATGGCGCGCGCCACCGCCACCTTGAAGCGCAGGTTATCGGGCTCGGCTGCCAACGCCATGTCGCAGCTGGTGCGCCGCAATTGCTGGCGGCGCTCCGCCGCTTCTCCGGAGAGGTACTCGCTGGAATTCTGCGAGAGCCGCAGGCAGGTCTCGCCCGCCGCGGCGGCCGACAGCGGCGGCTCCGGCGCAGCGGCGGGCTCAGCCACCTGCGGCGACAGCGGCGCCAGATACAGGAACACCACGGCGCCGACGGCCGCAAACAGCGCGATCCACAGCACGATCGCGCGGGTCGGCGAGGGCCGGCCGTCGCTCGCAGGTATCGCCGGGGGTGTCGCCATGCTGCTGCCGTGTCGCCTGTTATTGCCTGGTCGTCCGCGCGCTACATCTGTCGCGTCGGCGCCGGATTCGTTCAAATTGGGTCATTGCGGCGGCGGTACGCGGCGCAAATCGGCGAGACGATGGCTACGCCGCGAAATAAGGCAGCCGTCTGGCTGACTTGCAGGCCGGCTAACCTGCAGGCCGGCTAACCTGAATGTGTAGGGACAATCCATGTTCCTGCTTTTCGCGACGCAGTTTGCGTGTCACCATCGCAATCGGACGACGGGAGGGCCGCTGATGCGCTGGTGTGTCTCGATCGGGGCGGTGCTTGTCGCAGGCGCCATGGCCGGAGGTGACGTTGCGGGTATCGCGGCGCCGAACCCCGCGAACCAGCTCGGCCATCAACTGGCCGCCAGGGAGACCAACCCCTCCGTTGATGTCGAACTGGTGCTCGCCGTCGATGTTTCCTATTCGATGGATCTGGACGAACTCGCGCTTCAGCGCGAGGGTTACGCGCAGGCCATCATCTCCAAGGAATTTCTGCAGGCGCTGAAGAGCGGGCCGAACGGCAAGATTTCGGTGACCTATTTCGAATGGGCCGCATCGAGCGACCAGAAGATCATCATTCCCTGGCGGGTGATCGACGGCCCGGAAACCGCCGATGCCGTCGCCGCAGAGATCCTGAAAACGCCGATCCGCCGGGCGTCGCGCACCTCGATCTCCGGCGCGATCAATTTCGCCATGCCGCTGTTCGACGAGAATCCGCACCGGGGAATCCGGCGCGTGATCGATATTTCCGGCGACGGTCCCAACAACAACGGCTCGCCGGTCACGATCGCGCGGGATGCGGCGGTAGAGAGGGGCGTCATCATCAACGGCCTGCCGATCATGGTAAAGGAGCTGTCCTACTCGACCATGGATATCGCCAACCTTGATTTCTACTACGAGGACTGCGTGATCGGCGGCCCGGGCTCCTTCGTGGTGAGCATCAAGGAGCGCGACAAGTTCAAGGAGGCGATCCGCACCAAGCTGGTGCTCGAGATCGCCGGCCGCACGCCCGAGCGCCCGGTCGTTCCGGTGGCAAGCAAGGAACCGCGGGTGAACTGCATGATCGGCGAGAAGATCTGGCAGGAGAGGTGGGGGCGATGAGTAACGGCTCGCCTCGACCGCTTTATCGCTGCAGCTCGTACCGATAGACGCCGTGCGAGCGAAGATAGGCGTCCAGTTCGGGAGCCGACAGGAACCGGATCAGCTGCAGCGCCATTTCGGGGCGGCTGTTTCGGTGGACGAACATGGACATGTCGATGTCCAGGGAAAGCTCCGGCGGAAAGGTCGCGACAGGCGCGACGCCGGACGCGGCGATGATCCTCGAAAGCGGGGCAATGGCGTACTGCACTTGACCTTTCGCGGCAGCGATAGGCGGTTCGCCGGCCCCCATCGGACGCAGGCGATCGCGGATCTGATCCCCCAGGCCCATCATCTCGATGGCTCTCAAAAACGTCTTCCCGCTCGTTCCTGTGGACGTGTAGGCGATCGAGTCCGCGTTCGACAGAAGCCTGTGCACATCCTGGTGTGAACTGGCGATCGCCTCCTGCTCCGGTACGGCCGCGCCTATCGTGAGCGGAACGCGCCCGAACGGCACATGGATGTCCGGAATGACACGGCCTTGCGAGATCATCTCCTCGACATACCAGGGATTGGTCAGCCCGACGTCAAAGTCCTCGCCTTCCATGACGCGCTTTGCGACGGCCGGATTTACGTCGTAGTTCACGTCGACCTCTATCCCGTGCCGGCGCCTGAACTGAGGTATCAGATCCTCGATCTCGGCGTGGACCGCGACGGCGGTGATGAACGTCAGTCTGTCCCTGGTTGCCGCACCCATGTTCAGCTTCCTACCGTGGATTTCGTATGAAGTTCACGATCGCCTGCCCAAGCCGGTCGTCCGAAGTACCGATATGCGCGATGGCCGAAGAGTGGTTGTGACCGGGCAGCCACATCGTGGGAGGAGATTTCCGCTTGGCTTGCGCCAGGCGAAACACCAGCTCGGCGCAGTAGACGTCGATCAGCGGGTTCTCGAACTCCGCCCAGGCGACGAACGTAGGCACGCTGTCTCGATGGATGTGATGTACGGGCGAATATTCTTCGAACCGTGAGGCATCGGTGCCGTAATATTGCTCGACCTTCTTCGCGTTGGGATTCTCCGCGAGATTGTCGATTCTGACCCTGCCGCTCACGACGATCATTCCGGCGAGCGGCGGCCTTCCGGCCGGTGAGAATGCCGGATCATACGCATAGCTTCCGGCGTGAGCGGCGCCGGCTGAATGCGACATCAGGAACACCTTGTCCGGATTCCAGCCGTACTCATCGGCATGAGCGCGCGCCCAATCGACGGCTGCTGCGATGTCCTGTGTGGCGCCAGGATATGTCGCATGCGTCGCCAGCCGATATCCGACGTTGATCGCCGCGATGCCGCGTTGGGCGAGATAGCACGAGACGTTCGAATATACCTGCTCGGTGCGGTTGCGGTGACCGCTGACAAACGCGCCGCCGTGAACGAACAGCACGACAGGCGGCGCGACGACATTGCCGGCAGGCAGAAACACATCGAGCTGCTGCCTGTCATGCGCGCCGTAGCGGATGTCACGGTGCACGGTGACGCCGTCCCGGGAAATCTGTTTCAGAACTTCCGAGAACGCTGAAATCATCATGTCGACATGGCCGGCGGTATCGGTGCGCCATTTCGGGCCGATGTCGGCCATCAGCGCCCGCAGCGGGGCGGGAATGTCCGGCAGATCAAACTCGGACGGCGTCTCTTCCGCGCTTTGTTCAGGGGGTATGGCGTCTGACATCAGATTGCTCGTCCGTTCGAGGCAAGGAGGATATGCGAAATAAAACGGTACCATTCGAAAACAATGGTACCGAACTACACTCAGGAAACCAAAATTTACGGCGTATTTCGAGGAATGCAATAACAGATAGCGAACCATTGGTTTTAAATATTGACACATCCGCCATTCGAGAATTACCAATTGCAAATCACCACGGATCCCGAAGTGGAGCGTGGACGTCCGAAGCGGATACGCTTGGCGAAAAGCAAGGGAGACTCCGATGTTGGAGACGGACGTTTTGGTCGTGGGTGCCGGACCAGTCGGGTTGACGACATCGATCGCCCTTTCCCAGCACGGCGTCAGGCACGTGGTGGTCGAGCGCCATCCGAGCACATCGGTCGCGCCCAAGGCCCGCGGCATCAATGCGCGCACCATGGAAATGTACCGGCAGATGGGCGTCGAAGACGACATCCGCGCTGCGGGGATGCCCGCGCGATTCGGAGGCATGATACTCTGGGCGGAAAGCCTGGCCGGAAAGGAAATCAACCGCCTGATACCAGGGCGAGCAACGCCGGGAGGACAGGCGGTATCGCCGGTCGCCAACTGCGGCTGTTCTCAGGATGTGCTGGAGCCGGTGCTCCGCCGCCACGCCGAAGCATTGGCCCCCGATGTCATCAAATTCAACACTGAGCTCTGTGACTTGCGGTTCGAAGGCAGCGGCGTGACGGGCGCGCTGAAGGACCATGTGAGCGGCGAGACCAATCCGTTTCGCGCCCGCTACCTTGCCGCCGCCGACGGCACGCGGAGTTTCGTCCGGGACAAGCTCGGAATCGGCAGGTCCGGCGAAAAGGACATCTACGATTCGGTGAATGTGCACTTCCGTGCGGATCTGCGGCCATGGGTCGAGGATCGGCCGGCCGCCCTCTATCTCATCGAGCAGCCGGAACTCCGGGCGACCTTTCTCACGGTGAACGGCGCCGATCGTTGGGGCTTCCTGGTGCACAGCCTGAGTGCCTACGGTTTCACGAAGGAGAACCTGACGCCGGAGCGATGCATCGGACTGGTTCGTCAGGCCGTCGGAGTCGCCGACCTGCCGGTGGAAGTGCTCGGCATCAACTTCTGGAATTGTTCGGCCATGGTCGCGGACAGTTTTCGGAGCGGCAATGTGTTTCTGGTCGGAGACGCCGCCCATGAGACCACGCCGAGCGGCGGCTTCGGCATGAATCTCGGCGTGCAGGATGCGCAGAACCTGGCCTGGAAGATCGCGGCCGTGCTTCGCGGCGAGGCGGATGCTTCACTGCTCGACAGCTACGAGGCGGAACGTCGGCCTCATGCCCTGGAGGTCGTGCATGCGACATTCCTCAACATGCAGAGTTTCGACCGCAGCAAGCGCCAGGCCGAGGCGCGGCTGCCGCGAAAGGAATTTCTCAACGAACGCGGTCTCATCTTCGGCGCGCGCTATCAATCGCCGGCGGTCGTGCCTGATGGGTCGAAGCCGCCGGAAGTGGCCGACCCCGTCACCGAGTATGTGCCCTCGGCCCATCCGGGCTGTCGCGCGCCGCACGTCTGGCTGGATAACAAGGACGGACGAATTTCGACGATCGATCTCTTCGGCCGTGGTTTCGTTCTGCTGGCAGCCCCCGGTGGCGCGTTCTGGCGGAGTGCGGCCAGCCAGCATGGCATGCCGCGCATCGACGTGCGGGTTGTGGGCGAAGACGTCGCCGATTCCGACGGTGCCTGGATGGCCGCCTACGGCGTGGGCGAGGGAGGCGCCGTCCTCGTCCGCCCGGACGGATATGTCGCCTGGCGCGTTGCGTCGAAGCCCGCCGATCCCGCCCGCGCCCTCGCGGATGCTTTCGGTGAGATGTTCGGCCGCGCCGTCCTGAAGCAGGCCGTCTGACCGTGCTTGACCAGCCCGAGTCCTCGCTGATCCCGCCCGCCAGCCCGGAAGCCGTCGGTCTCGATCCCGCAAAACTCGAACGCGCATGCGCGATCGTGGCTTCTCATATCGCCGACGGCTTCCATCCCGGCGCGCAGCTTGCCGTGGCGCGACACGGCAAGCTTGCACTCTACCGCGGCTTCGGCAGCGCTACGGTCGATCCCTCCCGTGCGGTCGATGAGCACACGCTGTTTCCGCTGTTTTCGAACACCAAGGTCATCACCGCGGCCGCGGTCTGGACGCTGGTCGAGGAAGGCAAGCTTCGCTTTTCCGACCGGGTCGCGGAGCATGTCCCCGGCTTCGAGGCGCACGGAAAGGACGGCGTTACCGTCGCGCATCTTCTGACGCACCAGGCAGGGTTTCCGGCCGCGGAAGTGGCGCCGGAATGCTTCATGGATCGCGAACTGCTTCGGCGCGCGGTGTGCGAGTTCAAGCTCGATTGGCCGCCGGGTTCTCGCTCGATCTACCACCGCACGGCTGCCCATTGGGTCGTCGGCGTGCTCATCGAAGCGATCACCGGTGCCGATTACCGCGAGGAAATACGCCAACGCGTGATCGAACCGCTGGGGCTCGCGCGGGAGATGTTTCTGGGCCTGCCCGAGAAAGAGGATCATCGGGCGGCCGCGATGTACGCTCCGAAACAGGCGGACAAGTTTCCCCCCGATCCGATGGTGTCGCAAGGCTTCAGGCGCGCGGGGATTCCGGGCGCAGGGGGTTACGCCACCGCACGCGCGATGGCCGTCTTCTATCAGATGATGGCGCAACGCGGCGTGTGGAACGGGGTACGCATCGTCTCGCCGCGGATGATCGAGTATGTGACGCGCGATTTCACCGGTGATCTCGTCGATGACTTCACCGGCTACGCCATGCATCGCGGTCTCGGTCCTTTCTCCCATGGTCAATCCGGGCATCCGGGCCTGGGCGCCATCGGGCACCCGCGCACGTTCGGACATAGCGGCGTCGGCACGTCCTATTGCTGGGCCGATCCAATGAGCGGACTGTCGTTCGCCTTCCTGAGCAACTGCCGTCGCGACAACGAGTGGCACAACAAGCGCATGGACACGTTGAGTACGCTTGTCCACGCGTCGATCCTGGAACTCTGAAAGAGGGAAGCGCCATGCGTCATGCGGCACTGGTATCGGCACTCGTCATCGTCCTCGCTGGCCTCGCCACAGGGGCCCGCAACGCCAACGCGGCGTTTCCGGACCGCATCATCAAGATTGTCGTGCCGTTCGCTCCCGGTGGTCCCATCGACGCCATCGCGCGTCCGTTGGCTGCGGTGATGCAGGAAATCCTCGGCGCCAGCGTCGTCGTCGAAAACCGCTCAGGCGCCGGTGGCATCATTGGAAGCGAAAGCGTGGTCAGTGCCGCGCCCGATGGATACACGCTCCTCATGACGACGGGGTCGCACATCGGAAACAAGGTATTCAATCCGGCACAGGTCCGATACGACCCTTTACAGGGCTTCACGCCGGTCATGGGACTGATCGAGACCAACGGAATCATCCTTGTTGCGCGCAAGGACATTCCGGCGGACACCGTTTCCGCGCTCAATGCCTATGCGAAAAGCCAACCGAACGGCCTGACTTACGGCCATGCCGGCATTGGCAACATTTCCTATATCGGCGGTGAATTGCTCAAGCTGCAGGCTGGCATGCCGCTTTCCGGCATTCCATACCGTGGCACAGCGGCCGCCCTGACCGATCTGATCGCCGGCCAGGTCGATCTGTGTTTTGTCGGCATTTCCGGTGCGCGCGGTTACATCGATGGTGGACAGGTGAAGGTCCTGGCTTCGACCGGGACGGAACGGGCTGCTGTCCTTAAGGGGGTGCCGACGATGCGGGAGTCCGGCTTTCCGGATTTCGTGGTGTTCGGCTACATCGGCCTGTGGGCTCCGCGCGATACGCCGAAGGAGGTCGTGGCGCGCCTGTACGACAGCGTCAAGGAAGCGCTCACACGGAAAAACATGCGGGAATTGTTTTCGACGCTCGGAGCGGCGACAGACCCAACGCCGCCGGAAGAGTTTGCGCGCTTCCTGGAACGCGATTTCGTGACCCAGCAGCGCTGGGCACGCGAGCTTGCGCCGAAATAGGCCCGTCGTTTCTTGCTTTATTCGACTCGGGCCGATTGTCGCTCGGCCCGCTACTCGAAGAGATTTCGCTGGGTGTTCAGCAGGTGATCCCGCATCGCCCGGCTGGCATCATCGGCGGATCGCTTGCGCAGCATCTCGCAGATGGTGCGGTGATGGGCAATGGTCTTGCGTCGCTTCTCCGGCGTGATGGTGACGAGACGCAATGCCTGCCAGTCGCCGGTCGATCGCGCCTCGTTGAACGCGGTGACCAGGCCGACGAGAACATCGTTCCGCGTCGCTTTGGCGATCGCAAGGTGAAACGCACTGTCCCACTTGATCCAATCCTCATCGTTCCTGACCTCGGCCGTGCGCCGCATGCAGGTCTCGATGTTCAGGAGATCGGCTTCACTCGCCTTCACCGCCGCGAGCGCGGTCATCGAGGGCTCTATGGCCAGGCGGGTTTCGAGGACAAACGCCGGACTTCCCCGTTTGATGCGCTGGTCGACGCTGATCGGACCGACCGTTCGGCGGCCGAGGAAAGTGCCGTTACGCCGCCCCCGCCAGATATGACCCTCAAGCTCCATCCTGGTCAGGAGATGTCGCAACGCACGGCGGCTGATACCGAGTTCGGATGCAAGTTCACGCTCGGGCGGAAGCTTGTCGCCTTCAGTCAACTCGTTCCGGGCAATGAAAGCCAGCAGTTCGTTGGTCTCGACGGCTTCGGATGGTTGTTCAGATTTTGTCACGTGTTTGGTCACTTGCTTAGTCACTTGCTTAGTCACTTGGGTCAGGTCCGGTTCGATGAACTGAGTCTTCGCCAGCGCCCCGTCTACTATGCCGCCCACGACCTTGGCAGCCCGATAAACGGCTAGCGCCGAACATTAGCGTAATCGTTGGACGAGGTCGTTGATTTTCGGCGCTGAAAATGCCGGGCTCCCCCGGGCGGCGTTATCCGCGTTTGAACCGCGCCACCAGCTCGACATGCGGCGTGTGCCGGAACTGATCGACCGGCGTCACGCCTTCGATCCTGTAGCCGCCGTCGAGCAATATCCGCGCATCGCGCGCGAAGGTCGTGACGTTGCAGGACACCGCGACCACCACGGGGATCTTGCTGGCGGCGAGGTGCCTGGCTTGCGCCTCGGCGCCCTGTCGCGGCGGATCGAACACCACGGTGTCGTAGTCGCGCAACTCCTGTGGCACCAGCGGTCGGCGGAACAGGTCGCGTGTCTCGGCCTTGACCGGCTTCAGTCCCGACGTCGAGGTCGCAGCCTTCTGCAGTGCGGTCACCGCGCCGGCATCGCTGTCGAAGGCGGCCACCCGCGACTTCGCCGCCAGTCTCAAGGCAAAAGGTCCCACGCCGCAGAACAGGTCGGCGATGTGTTTGGCGCGCCTGCAATGGTCCGATACCAGCGCCGCCAGGGCTTCCTCGCCGGCGACCGTGGCCTGCAGGAACGAACCCGGCGGCAGGGTCACCTGTGCCGCACCCATCGCGATGGTCGGCGGCGTGCGCATCAGCACCAGTTCGCCGTGCCGCGTCAGCCGCGCCAGCCGATGCTGCTCGGCCAGGCGCGACAGCTTTGCGATCAGCGCTGTCGGCAGCGGGCCGGAGCCGCGCACGTCGACATCGAGACCGACATCGGTGGCGGTGATCTGGATGTCGAGCGGCTTTCCGATCACGATCAATGGCTCGGCCAGCGCCCAGGCCGCGTCGAACGCGCCGCTCAGGCCGGGATCGAGGATCGGGCAGCGGTCGACCGGAATGATGTCATGCGCCCCTGCCGCGCTGAAGCCGACCTTGAGCACCTCGTGGGTGCCCATGCGGGCATGCAGCGTGATGCGCCGGCGGCCGAGGCCATGGGCATCGATCAGCGAGGCCACTTCGCAATCGATTCCGGCCCGCGCCAGCGTCGCGACCACGATGTCGCGCTTCCAGGCGCGGTAGTGTTCGCTGTCCCAGTGCTGGATCGCGCAGCCGCCGCAGACGCCGAAATGCGGGCAGAACGGCGCGATCCGCTGTGGGCTCGCGGTGTCGACCTGCAGCAGGCGGCGGCGGTCGGGATGACCCGGCACCGGCGCCACCTCGATGGTCTCGCCAGGCAGCGCAAACGGCACATAGACCGCCATTCCGCCTGCAACGGCGACGCCGTCGCCGTGCTGACCGACGTGATCGATGGTGAGGTGTTCAACCACGGCGCGCGCCGAGGAAGAACTCGATGTTGCCGTCGCCGCCCGATATCGGCGACGGAAACACCTGGATGTCGGTGCAGCCGAGCGACGCAGCAAACGCCGTGATGTCGTCGCAGACTTCCTGGTGCACCATGGCGTTGCGGATGATGCCGCGCTTGGAATGTTTTCGCGCCGCCTCGAATTGCGGTTTGATCAGTGCCAGCAGATGCATCGGCGCCGCGGCCAGCGACAGCGCCACCGGCAGCACAGCCTTCAACGAGATGAAACTGACGTCGATCACCACGACGTCCGGGCGCGCGGGCAGGCGCTTGCCTTCGAAGGCACGGATATCGGTTTCTTCCATCGAGACGATCCTGGGATGGCCGCGCAGCGAGGGATGCAATTGCTCGCGGCCGACGTCAACAGCGAACACCAGGCTGGCGCCGTTCGCCAGCAACACTTCCGTAAAGCCGCCGGTCGAGGCGCCGACGTCGAGGCAGACATGATCCTCGATTTCAACGGGATACAGTTCCAGCGCGCCCGCCAGCTTGACCCCGCCGCGCGAGACGAAGGGGTGCGCGGGCTGCGCCTGGATCACCGCATCGACCGCAACGCTCTCGGATGGCTTTTGCACCTGCTTGTCGTTGGCGGTGACGAGGCCGGCTTCGATGGCAGCCTGCGCCCGCGCCCGGCTTTCGAACAGGCCGCGCTCGACCAGCAGCATGTCCGCGCGCTTGCGGGAAGGGGGCGTGCCCGGCCTGGCCAAGGTCAACTCGATGCCCGCGCAGGCATCGCGCCGAGCCGTTCGGCAGCCATCCGCACGCAAGTCTCGAAGGCGGTCAGGTCATGCCAGATGTCGGCGGGCGCCTGCCGTGGCGCCACCAGCGCGCAGCCGTGCAGATCCAGCGCGTGAATCATCATCAGATTGTCGCTCAATCCGAAATCCTCGACGGTGAGGCCGTCAGCATCGACCAGGCGGCCATCCTGCCGTTTGACTGTGGTGAAGTTGCGCACGCGATCGGCGTAGGACCCCGGATCGTTGCAATAGCCGAGGCAAAGTTTTCCGCGTCCCGCCATAAAGCCGAGTTCGTAGACGGTGCCGGCATCGGCGCCCGGTCCGCGAAACGGCGTGAGATTGGCGATGATGGCATCCGCCTCGATCATCATGGCCTCGTTGCCTTTGAAGATGCCAAGCGAGGCATCGTGTGCCCCGAGGTCGATGGCGTTATCGAGCGGATAGAGCCCGATCAGGCCATGTCGCGCGCAGATTTCGACCTTGCGTCGGCCGATATCAACGGCGTCAGGCAGGAACACGTCGGGGCCGGCGAGGTAGATGTTTGTCATTCCGGGATGCGCCTCTTGGCGCAGACCCGGAATCTCGAGATTCCGGGCTCGCTCGTGTTCACTCGCGCCCTCAGATGTGCAATTGCACATCGGGGAATGACGATAGAGTCAGGATCAGGCCAGCTTGACCGTTTCAGCCTTGAAATCCTTGCCGAGCGCTTCGAACACCTTGGCGACGATGCCCTTGGCGTCGAGGCCGGCGCGGGCGTACATCGCGTTCGGCGAATCGTGGTCCATGAACTCGTCGGGCAGCACCATCGAACGCATCCGCAGGCCGCCATCGAGCATGCCGTGTTCCGCAAGCGTCTGCATGACATGGGAGCCGAAGCCGCCGATCGAGCCTTCCTCGATGGTGAGCAGCACTTCATGCTCGCGCGCCAGTTTCAGGATCATGTCGAGATCGAGCGGTTTCATGAAGCGGGCGTCGGCAATCGTGGTGGAAAGGCCGAGGGCCGCCAGTTCGTCGGCAGCCTTTTCGCATTCGGCCAGACGGGTGCCGAACGACAGCAACGCGATCTTGCTGCCCTCGCGGACGATGCGGCCCTTGCCGATTTCAAGTGGAACGCCGAATTCGGGCATCTCGACGCCGCGGCCTTCGCCGCGGGGATAACGCACCGCGCTCGGACGATCATTGATAGCGACCTGGGTCGCCACCATGTGCACCAGTTCGGCTTCATCGGAGGCCGCCATGATGACGAAGTTGGGCAGGCAGCCGAGATAGGCGTTGTCGAACGATCCGGCGTGGGTGGCGCCGTCGGCGCCGACCAGGCCGGCGCGGTCGATCGCGAAGCGGACCGGCAGGCTCTGGATCGCCACGTCATGGACGATCTGGTCATAGCCGCGCTGCAGGAAGGTCGAATAGATCGCGCAGAACGGCTTGTAGCCCTCGGTGGCGAGACCGGCGGCGAACGTCACGGCATGCTGCTCGGCAATGCCGACGTCGAAGGTGCGGTCGGGGAAGGCCTTGTTGAAGATGTCGATGCCGGTGCCTGACGGCATGGCCGCGGTGATGCCGACGATCTTGTCGTCCTTCTGCGCTTCCTTGACGAGGCTCTGTCCGAACACGTTCTGGTAGGCCGGCGCATTCGGCTTGGCTTTCGCCTGCGCGCCGGTGGCGACGTCGAACTTGACGACGGCGTGATACTTGTCGGCGGAGGCTTCCGCCGGGCCGTAGCCCTTGCCCTTTTGCGTGACGACATGGACCAAGATCGGGCCGGTCTCCATGTCGCGGACGTTCTTCAGCACGGGCAGCAGGTGGTCGAGATTGTGGCCGTCGATCGGGCCGACATAGTAGAAGCCGAGCTCTTCGAACAGCGTGCCGCCGTCCATCATGAAGCCGCGGGAATATTCCTCGACGCGGCTGGCGCGGTTGGAGATGATTTTCGGCAGATGGGTGCCGAGCTGCTTGGCGGCCTCGCGCAGCGTGCGGTAGGTCTTGCCGGAGTACAGCCGCGACAGATAGGCCGACATCGCGCCGACCGGCGGGGCGATCGACATGTCGTTGTCGTTGAGAATGACGATCAGCCGCGAATTCATCGCGCCGGCATTGTTCATGGCTTCATAGGCCATGCCCGCGGACATCGCGCCATCGCCGATCACGGCGATGACGTTGTTCTTGCCGCCGGAGAGGTCGCGCGCCACGGCCATGCCGAGTCCGGCCGAGATCGAGGTCGAGGAGTGGGCGGCGCCGAACGGATCGTAGTCGCTTTCGGTGCGCTTGGTGAAACCGCTCAAGCCGCCGCCGGTGCGCAGCGTGCGGATGCGGTCGCGGCGGCCGGTCAGGATCTTGTGCGGATAGGCCTGGTGGCCGACATCCCAGATCAGACGGTCGCGCGGGGTATCGAAGACGTAATGGATCGCCGTGGTCAGCTCGACGACGCCGAGACCGGCGCCGAAATGTCCACCGGTGACCGAAACGGCATCGATGGTTTCCTGGCGCAGTTCATCGGCCACCTGCCGCACTTGCTCCACCTTGAGCCGACGCAGATCGTCCGGCGTGTGGATCGTGTCGAGAAGCGGCGTTTTACTGAATGTGGTCACAGCGATATTCCAATTTTGCAGGTCGGGACTGTCAGCCCGACGTGAGATGGGTTGCGCAACATCGGCGCAGCGAAAACCAGGGCGCCGGATGCTACCTGAGCAGGCCTGAGCCTGAAGAGTGAGCCTAGTCGCGCTCCGGATCGGTCAATGTGATATGCATCACCTTTGGCGGCTTCGCCCTTCCCAGTCAATTTTACCAGCTATATGAAGCGCTTAACTCCGCCAAAAATTCGGGGCAGGGTGCCTTCAAAAGCTCATAGAACAACAAGCTTTACACTAAAGCGGCTGTTAAAGCCAACCCGCCGGGGCGCTGCCGCGCACCACGGTTAAGGGCGGAGGAACCGGCTCTTCAGCCCTGGCGGCGCGCCGTAGGTTCCATCGCGGCCAATTCGGGGGCGTCTGACGGGCCGGCGTCGGCGGATTCGAGCCGTTTCCAGGCCCATTCCCGGGCATTTGCGTCGCCGGTCGCGATCGCCAGCGCCTCCTCGGGATGCGCCATGCGCTCGCGGAGCGGGATCGGCCCGCACACGATCATGAAAAAATCATAGGCATGCGGACGCTCATTGGCCATCACGAACTGGAAATGGACCCGGAAGAACTGCCAGCGGAACAGGTCGTAGTGCTCCGGCTTGATGATTTCGCGGAACCGGACCGGCACGATAGTGGGGTTGCGCCTGGCTGCGCCGACGTCGATGCCGTGGCCGGCCACCGGATCGAACGGATAGAAATTCATCACGTCCTTGCGCGACTGGCCGTCGATCCAGTCGATCGAAGGCTCCACGGCCAGCAAGCGGAGATCGTCGCGGAAATTCTGCGACGCCGTGTGAAATCCGACGATCGGGAAATTACCGCCGATCGTCAAAAGCACGATGCGCGGGCCATGCCGTCCGAGGTCAGGGTCGAGCCTGAGTGCGCGCGCCAGGATTTCGATACCCAGAAACGATCCCGAACTGTGACCGACGACGACGATTTCCTGGGCATCGCTGGAGCGCGCGACGTCGACGAGGTATTGCGCGAAGCGGTCGATCCGCGCGTCCCATTCAGGCCGCTGACGATGCGAGAATTCCCAGGTCCAGATCGTGTCGGACAGCAGATAGAGCAGATAGGTGGCGTTTTCCGTGTATTTCAGCACCGACCCCAGGATGGCGACGAACAGCGCCGCCGCGGCAATCCAGCTGAACGGGTCGGGAACGCCGAGCGCCTGCAGGCCCCAGGCGAAGCCGAAGGCGATGCCGAACGAACCCAGCGCCTCCAGAAACAGCAGGAAATGCGGGTAGGTGATGAAGGTGGCGAACCGCCAATGTGCCCGCCAGAACCGGCCGATGGTGCCCCGGAAAACCAGGCCCCAGTAGATCCACATGGCGTGAAAGACCGTGCTCCAGATCGGCGCGGCCAGGTCGCGCTGGATCAGGTCCTCGAACCTCAGGAAGTCGTAAGCCGTGCGGGTCTGCCAGTCGCCGGCCTTGGTCTCGATCGACCATGAAGCCCGCTCGCCGTCCGGCGAGGCCTCGGGACGGCTGATGGTGGCATTGAGCTGATACAGCCGGCCGAACTTGCGCAGCTCGGTCCTGAACATGCGGTAATACTGCGCAAGCCCGCGCGGATCGTATCCCTGCACATAGATGATATGGCGGTGCTGAACGCGCACTTACTGCTGATCCCCGGACTGACGGCCGGACTATATCAGGCCGCTCAACCCGCCAAGAACTAATTCGGCCCTCTCCGGGGTCGCTTGCCGGCGAATTCGCCTAATGTTCTCACCTGTTGCCGCCAAGCGACGTCAATCCGGCCGGGCAGCCGGGCGTCACTGCACGTCGAGCGGCTCGGTACCGGTGACCTGGCCGCTGGAATCGGTGGTGATCTTGTCGACCCGCGCCTCGGCCTGCCGCAGCAGCTCCTCGCAGCGCCGTTTCAGGGCCTCGCCGCGCTCATAGATGGCGACCGACTCCTCCAGCGGCACCTTGCCGTCCTCGAGCCGCTTGACGATCGATTCGAGCTCCTCGATCGCGCGTTCGAAGGAGAGCTTCTTGACGTCCGCTCGGACGTTTTCCTGGGTATTTTCGGCCATATTGCGTGTCCCGGATGCGCCCCTGACGACGCGCAGACTCAATGATTTATGCGGACGTATTGTGGCGGGAATTCACGCGCCCAGCAATGCGGTGACGTGCGACGCCACCGACTCTTTCAGGCCCTGCAGGTCATAGCCGCCCTCGAGCACCGAGACGATCCGGCCGCCGGCGGTGGCATCGGCCACGTCCATCAGCTTGCGCGTGACCCAGCCGAAATCATCCGCCTGCAGGTTGAGCGAGGCCAAGGGATCGCGGAAATGCGCGTCGAAGCCGGCCGAGACGATGATCAGCTCGGGCGAAAACTTGCGCAGCTGCGGCAGGATCACGTTTTCGAACGCGGCGCGGAATTTGGCGCTGCCGTCTTCGGAAGCCAGCGGCGCGTTGACGATGGTGTCGTGCTCGCCGCGCTCGCCGCTGGCGCCGGTGCCGGGAAACAGCGGCATCTGGTGCGTCGAGCAATACATCACGGTCGGGTCGGACCAGAAAATATCCTGGGTGCCGTTGCCGTGGTGCACGTCGAAATCGACCACCGCGGCGCGCGCGATGCCGTATTTGCGCTGGGCGTGGCGCGCGGCGATCGCCGCGTTGTCGAAGAAGCAGAAGCCCATCGGCTTGTTGGCCTCGGCGTGATGGCCCGGCGGACGCACCGCGACGAAGGCGTTGGCATGCTTGCCCGACATCACAGCATCGGTGGCGGTGACCGCGCCGCCGACGCCGCGCATGACGGCTTCCCAGGTGCCCGGCGACATCGAGGTGTCGCCGTCGATATAGACCAGCCCGCTCGACGGCGCGATATGCCGGAGTTCGCCGACATAATGCTCGCCATGGCACAGTGTGACCGAATCGAGACTCCCCTCCGGCGCTTCGCCGCGCACCAGGGCGTTGAAGCGGTCTTCGCCGAGCACCTCGCCGACCGCGCGCAGCCGGTCGGGTCGCTCCGGATGGCCGGGTGGCGTGAGATGGTCGAGGCAGGCCGGATGCGTCAGCAGCAGTGTGGTCATGCAGGATCCTGGCGTGAGGAAGCCCCAATCTAGGGGTTCAGCGCAGCCGGGGAAAGAGCCGGCCGGCCGATATCGCCGGCATTTCAGTTCATTCGCACGATGCGATTTCCGGCGGCGGGCGCGATCGGACTGTTGGCTTTGAAATAGGCGTACAGCGCGTCGACGTCGTAGACCCCGACCTGCGGCGCGATCCCCTCGGTGAGGACGGTGAATCCGTCGCCCCCGACCGCGAGAAAATTATTCACGGTGACGCGATAGGGCGCCGCGGGATCGATGCGCTGCCCGTTCAGCGCGAGGCTATCGGCGGCCACGCGATCGCCGATCGGCCTGGCGGCGTCCCAGCTGTAGCTGAATCCATCAGAGACATGCAGGATCCGCGGCCGCTTCGGGTCGAGCCATTGCTGTTCGAGCACGTTCTTGATCTGTGTTCCCGTCAGCGTCAGCGTCACCAGCTGGTTGCGGAACGGCTGGCTGGCGAACATGTCGCCATAGGTCACGCCACCCTCGTCCTTCCGGGTGATATCGCTGCGGACGCCTCCCGGATTGGTGAAGGCGATCACGGCGCCGCCGTTGGCTTCGGCGCGGGTCGCGGCCAGCTGGGCGTCGGCGATGATATCGCCGAGCACGCTTTCGCCTGATGCGTTCGGCATGCGCGACAGCGTTTCGGTGATCGAGCCCGCCGGACGGCTGGCGATCGGCGCCGCCAGCCGGTTATAGGAATCCAGCAGGGCGGTCTGTTGCGAGTCTCTGGCAAAGGCGTCGGTGCGGACGATGACGTTGTCGGCCCTGGCGCTGATGACGTCGCGCGTCGCGGGATCGAGCTTGACGTCGATCGCGGTGACGATGGTGCCGTATTTGTCGGCCGACGTCACCAGCCTGCCGTCGATGTCGCAGACATAGGGCCGATGGGTGTGGCCGCTGACCACGACGTCGACCGCGCGATCGAATTTCTTGACGATGTCGACGATCGGGCCGGAGATGCCGGGGCACTCATTATAGCCGCCGGTCGGGAACCCGCCTTCATGGATCAGCACCACGATGGCCTCGACGCCGCGCGCCTTCAGCTCCGGCACCAGCGCGTTCACCGTCTCGGCCTCGTCCCTGAATTCCAGGCCGGCGACGCCAACGGGCGAAACCAGGTTCGGTGTGCCTTTCAGGGTCAGGCCGATGAAAGCCACGGGAATGCCTGCGAATTCCCGGATCGCGTAGGCGGGTAGCACGGTCTTGCCTGAGCTCTTCTCGAAGGTGCTGGCGGCCAGATAGCGAAACCTGGCGCCGAGAAACGGATGCGGCCCCTGGCACCCGTCGATCGGATGACAACCGCCGTTCTGCATCCGCAGCAGCTCCTCCTTGCCCTCGTCGAATTCGTGATTGCCGACGGCAGCCACCGCGAGCCCCATCATGTCGAGCGATTCGATGGTGGGCTCGTCGTGAAACATCGCCGACAGGAACGGGCTCGCGCCGATCAGGTCGCCGGCGGCGACGAAGATCGTGTTGCGGTGTCCGTCGCGCAGCTGCCTGACCGCCGTGGCCATGTGTTCGGCACCGCCGGCCTCGACCGCGATTTGTCTGCTTGTGTCGGCGGGATCGGCAATGCGGATTCCGCCCGGCGGCGGCTGCAAATAGCCGTGGAAATCATTGATGGCGAGAATGCGCAATTCGATGGGTGCGGCGGCTTGGGCATGCGCCGGTGCGCATGACAACGCCAGCGCTAGCGAGGCAAGAATCGGAAAAGCTCTCATCACGCTACTCTAGAACATCGCCGCGACGATTTCACGAAGTCCCGCCTCACGCCTTCTTGCGCGCGAAGAACGCCTGGAAGGCGGCGACCGCTTCCGCGGAGCGCATGCGCTCGCCGAACAGATGGCTCTCCTGGTCGATCCGGCGGGTGAGGTCCTCGGGCGATGGCCGCAGCAGCTTGCGCGAAATCGCCACCGCTTCCGCCGGCAGCGCGCAGATTTCGCGCGCCACCTTGCGCGCCGCGGCTTCGGTCTCGCCCGGCGCCACCACTTCGCTGACGAAGCCGGCAAGCCGCGCATCTTCGGCAGAGATCTTGCGGCCCATCACCAGGGTGGCGAAGGCGCGCTGGTGGCCCATGGCGCGCGGCATCAGCAGGCTGGAGGCGCCTTCCGGAACCAGCCCCAGATGGATGAAAGGCGTGGAGAAGGTCGCCGTGGTCGAGGCCACGACGTAATCGCAATGGAACAGCATGGTGGTGCCGATCCCGATGGCGATGCCGTCGACCGCGGCGACGATCGGCTTGGTATTATGCGCCAGCGAATAGAGAAACTTGATAGCATTGGATTTGCGGGGCGAATCCGAAGTGGCGGTGCCGTCTTTCAGAAAATCCTCAAGGTCGTTGCCGGCGGTGAACACCCCATTGCCGCCGCTGACCAGGATACAGCGGATGTCGGGGTTGTCCTGCGCGCTGTTGATGGCGTCGCTGATCGCGCGATACATGTCCTGCGTGATCGCGTTCTTCTTTTCCGGCCGCCGCATGGTGATCACGCGCGTGGCATCTTCATCGATAATGGTCAGGTGCTCGGGCATGATGCGATCCTTGAACAAGCGGCGCGGGGAATGTGGCCAGGCTGGGAGACGCACCCTACATCATGTTAATGGGCGTCCCAACCCGGCAGGACCGGCTTTGGACGGCGACGGAACGACGCGCAAAGGAACATGCTGATGCAACTGACCGGGATTCACCATTTGACCGCGATATCGGCCAAACCGCGCGAGAATCTGGCGTTCTATACCGGCCTGCTCGGCATGCGGCTGGTCAAGAAGACCGTCAACCAGGATGACGTCAGCGCCTATCATTTGTTCTACGCCGACGGGAAGGCCAATCCCGGCACCGACCTGACCTTCTTCGATTTTCCGGCGGCCCCGGAGCGGCGCGGCAGCAACAGCATTTCCCGCACCGGATTGCGGGTCGCCGGCGAGGCGAGTCTCGGCTACTGGCGCGACCGCCTGAAACAGGCCGGCGGCGTGACCGGCGATATCGTCGAAGTCGACGGCCGGCTGACGCTGCCGTTCGAGGATGGCGAAGGCCAGCGGCTGGTGCTGGTCGATGACGGCGGCGCGGGAACTGCGTCGCCGTGGGAGCGCAGCGCGGTGCCGGCGGAGCACCAGATTCGGGGCCTCGGCCCGATCGTGCTCACGGTGCGGAATCTGGCGGCGATCGAGCGGGTCCTCGTCGGCGCGATGAATATGCGCCGGGTGCGCGACTATGCCGGGCACGGGGCGCACATTCACGTGTTCGAAATGGGCGAGGGCGGCCCGGCCGCCGAATTGCACGTGATCGAGGCCACGGATTTGCCGATGGCCGGGCAGGGCGCGGGTGGCGCGCACCACGTCGCATTCCGCACACCGGACGAGACGCAATACCACGCCTGGACACAGCGGCTCGGCGAACTCGGCATCCGCCACTCCGGCGAGATCGACCGTTTCTATTTCCGCAGCCTGTATTTCCGCGAGCCGAACGGCATCCTGTTCGAGATCGCCACCGACGGTCCGGGCTTTGCCACCGACGAGCCGATGGCGACGCTCGGCGAGAAGCTGGCGCTGCCGCCGTTCCTCGAGCCGCGGCGGGCGGAGATCGAGAAGGGGCTGAAGCCGATCGGATAAACGACCCTGAACCGCCCGTCATTCCGGGATGCGCCTCTTGGCGCAGGCCCGGAATCCATATTCACGATGGTCGTGATTGATTCCGGGTTCGCGCTACGCGCGCCCCGGAATGACGGCCGGGGTGACCTCACCATTTTCGCGAGGGACGAGCAATGAAAGCGTATCTGGTACTCGACTTCACGATAAACGACTTCGCCGGTTTCCGAAAATACATCGATGAAATCCCCGCCTTCATCGCGCGGCATCAGGGAAAATACATCGTGCGAGGGGTCGAGCCGACGACCGTCGAGGGCGACTGGAAGCCCGAGCGCATGGTGATCCTCGAATTTCCGGCACGCGAAAAGGCGGAGGCCTTTCTGGGCGATCCGGAAATCCAGGACCTGTTCAAGGTGCGCCACGACACGACGACGAGCAGGCTGGTGCTCGTCGATGGATGCACGTAAGCCGCCGCCCTGGCACGTTCAGCCGCGCCGCGCGGCCTCGATGGCGGTGACATCGATCTTCGTCATTTCCATCATCGCCGCGAAGGCGCGCTCGCCTTCGGCGCCGCCGGCGGCGAGCGCGTCGGTCAGCACCCGCGGCGTGATCTGCCAGGACAGGCCCCATTTGTCCTTGCACCAGCCGCACGCGCTCTCCTGGCCGCCGTTGCCGACGATCGCGTTCCAGTAGCGGTCGGTTTCTTCCTGGTTGTCGGTCGCGATCTGAAAGGAGAAGGCTTCACTCTGCTTGAACGCGGGACCGCCATTGAGGCCGAGGCAGGCGACACCGGCGACCGTGAATTCCACCGTCAGCACATCCCCCTGCTTGCCGCCGGGGAAATCGCCGGGGGCGCGATACACGGCCCCGACCGCACTGTCCGGAAAGGTTTTGGCGTAGAACTGCGCCGCAGCCTCGGCGTCCTTGTCGTACCAGAGGCAGATCGTATTCTTGGTCGTATTCTTGGCCATGCGGTGTCCACTCCGATCGGGTGATATTTAAGCGGTCAGTTTATTCAAGACGATCGGCTCCCGGGCCTTCCTACAACTGCCGACAATTTTTTTGAAATGACATCGCGCTTGCGTGAGGGGCTGCCGGTTCATCGCGACACGGGCGCCTAAAATGGTGTCATTTCAACCTTTTGATAATGCGGCCAGCCGCGTCGCAGGAAGGGACGGCACCGCAACGCTGCTCGCAACTTTGCATCACCATCGGCGTTGTCAGGCGAACCCTCCAGTCGCCGCACGAAGTCACAAAGGATTGATCTATGCGAAGCCCCTCCGATTTCGGGTTATCCCGGCGTGATATGCTGCTTGGAACCGCGGCTTCCGTCGCGATCGCGGCCACGCCACCGACGGCCCGGGCCCAGACCGTCACCGCGGCGCGGGAAGCCGCAGCCGTGCTGGAAGCGCCCTCGATATCCAATCTTGCCTTCACCGTGAATGGCATGGCGCGCCAGCTCGCACTCGACACGCGAACGACGCTGCTGGATGCGCTGCGCGAGCAGCTGCATCTGACCGGTTCGAAGAAAGGCTGCGACCACGGCCAGTGCGGCGCATGTACCGTGATCGTCGGCGGACGCAGGATCACGTCGTGCCTGTCGCTGGCGGTCATGCATGAGGGCGACAATATTACCACCATCGAAGGGCTTGGCACGCCCGACAACCTGCATCCGATGCAGGCGGCCTTCGTCAAGCATGACGGCTACCAGTGTGGCTATTGCACACCTGGGCAGATCTGCTCGGCGGTCGCGGTGCTCGACGAGATCAAGGCCGGCATTCCCAGCCACGTCAGCGCGGATCTGACGGCGCAGCCGCAACTCACCGCGGCCGAACTGCGCGAGCGCATGAGCGGCAACATCTGCCGCTGTGGCGCCTATTCCAACATTGTCGATGCGATCACCGAAGTCGCGGGGAGGCCGGCATGAAACCCTTCACATACCAACGCGCGAATTCTCCGGCGGAAGCGGCCTCGTCTGCCGCGCGCCTCAACGGTGCCAGGTTCATCGCCGGCGGCACCAATCTGCTGGATTTGATGAAACTGCAGATCGAAACGCCTGCCCATTTGATCGATGTCAACGGCCTCGGGCTCGACAAGATCGAGCCGACGCAAGAGGGCGGCCTGCGCATTGGTGCGCTGGTGCGCAACACCGATCTCGCCGCTGATCCACGGGTGCGCCGCGACTACGGCCTGCTGGCGCGCGCGCTGCTGGCTGGCGCCAACGGGCAACTGCGCAACCGGGCGACGACCGCGGGTAATCTGCTCCAGCGCACGCGCTGCCCTTACTTCTATGATACCAACCAGCCCTGCAATAAGCGCCAGCCCGGCAGCGGCTGCAGCGCGATCGGCGGCTTCAGCCGCCTCCATGCCATCGTCGGTACGAGCGACGCCTGCATTGCGACGCACCCAAGCGACATGGCGGTCGCCATGCGCGCGCTGGATGCGGTGGTCGAGACCGTTCGTCCCGATGGTTCGGTACGGAGCATCCCGATCGCCGAGTTTCACCGGTTGCCGGGCGATACGCCGGACCGGGAGAACGCGCTGGCGGCGGGCGAACTGATCACGGCCGTGACGCTGCCGAAGCCGGTCGGCGGCGTACAGGTCTATCGCAAGGTGCGCGACCGCGCCTCCTTTGCCTTCGCACTGATCTCGGTCGCTGCCATCGTGCAGCGCGACGGCACCGGCCGCGTCGCCCTCGGCGGCGTCGCGCACAAGCCGTGGCGCGCCGAGGCGGCCGACGCGGAGATGCCGCGCGGCGCCGGCGCCGTGACATCGCAATTGCTCGCCGGCGCGCGCACCACTCAGGACAATGCATTCAAGCTCACGCTGGTGGAGCGCACGCTCGCCTCGGTGCTCGCGGAAGCAAAGGGTTAGGACCATGAGATTTGACACTCCCGCCACCACGAACCCGATCGACCAGTTGAAGGTGATCGGCCAGCCGATCGACCGCATCGACGGCCCGCTCAAAACCACGGGCAGGGCGGCCTATGCCTACGAGCGGCACGATGTCGTGCCGAACCAGGCCTATGGCTACGTCGTCGGCGCCGGCATCGCCAAGGGCCGGATCAAGGCGATGGACATCGGCAAGGCCCGATCGGCCTCCGGCGTGCTCGCCATTGTCACCGCCGACAATGCCGGCAAGCTCGGCAAGGGCAAGCTCAACTTCGCCAAGCTGCTCGGCGGCCCCGAGATCCAGCACTATCACCAGGCCATCGCAGTCGTCGTGGCGGAGACCTTCGAGCAGGCCCGCGCGGCCGCGGAACTGGTCCGCGTCGACTACAGCAGTGCCGAGGGCGCCTTCGACCTGGCCGCGGTAAAGGACACCGGCAAGCCGGCGGAGGTCACCGGCGGTCCTGCCGACACCGCGGTTGGCGACTTCGCGGGTGCGTTCGCCGCAGCGCCGATCCAGCTCGACGCGACCTACACCACCCCGGACGAAGCCCATGCGATGATGGAGCCGCATGCCTCGATGGCCGCCTGGAACGGCGACAAGCTCACGCTCTGGACCTCCAACCAGATGATCGACTGGAGTGTCGGCGATTTGGCGACCACGCTGGGCATTGCCAAGGAAAATGTCCGGCTGATCTCGCCCTTCATCGGCGGCGGATTTGGCGGCAAGCTGTTTATCCGGGCGGACGCGCTGCTGGCGGCGCTCGGCGCGCGCGCGGCCGGGCGGCCGGTCAAGGTGGCGCTGACGCGTCCCATGATGTTCAATAATACCGTGCACCGGCCGGCGACGATTCAGCGCATCCGGATCGGCGCCACCCCGGACGGCAAGATCACGGCGATCGGCCATGAAAGCTGGTCCGGCAACCTGCCCGAGGGCAAGCCGGAGGCCGCGGTTTCGCAGACGCGGCTGCTTTATGCCGGCGCCAACCGCCTCACGGCGACGCGGCTCGCCTTGCTTGACCTGCCCGAAGGCAACGCGATGCGCGCGCCCGGCGAGGCTCCGGGCATGATGGCGCTCGAAATCGCGATGGACGAAATGGCCGAACGGCTGCGGCTCGATCCGATCGAGTTCCGCATCCGCAACGACAGCCAGGTCGATCCGGAGAAGCCGGAGCGGCCGTTCTCGCAACAGCAGCTCGTCAAATGCTTCCAGGTCGGCGCCGAACGTTTCGGCTGGAGCAGGCGCGATGCGCGGCCCGGGCAGACCCGCGAAGGGCGCTGGCTGATCGGCATCGGCGTCGCCGCGGCGTTCCGCAACAACCAGGTCACCAAATCGGCGGCGCGGGTGCGGCTCGACGCCAAGGGCATCGTCACGGTCGAGACCGACATGACCGACATCGGCACCGGCTCCTACACGATCATCGGCCAGACCGCGGCCGAGATGATGGGCGTTGCGATGGACAAGGTGGTGGTGCGGCTCGGCGATTCCGCGTTCCCGGTCTCGGCCGGTTCCGGCGGCCAGTGGGGCGGCAACTGCTCGACGGCGGGAGTCTACGCCGCCTGCGTCAAGCTGCGCGAACAGGTGACGCAGAAGCTTGGGTTGAATGCGGCCGATGCCGTATTCAGCGACGGCGAGGTACGCTCGCAAGGTCGCAGCGTGCCGCTCGCCAGTGCCGCCAGGGAAGCCGAACTCGTTGCCGAGGACCTGATCGAATTCGGAGACCTCGACAAGAAATACCAGCAGTCGACCTTCGGCGGGCATTTCGTCGAAGTGGGCGTCGACGCCGCGTCAGGCGAAACCCGCGTTCGCCGCATGCTCGCGGTATGCGCCGCCGGCCGCATCCTCAATCCGAAGTCGGCGCGCAGCCAGGTGATCGGCGCGATGACGATGGGCGTCGGCGCGGCGCTGATGGAAGATCTCGTGGTCGACAAGCGCGCCGGCTTCTTCGTCAACCATGATCTCGCGGGTTACGAGGTGCCGGTTCACGCCGATATCCCGCACCAGGAGGTGATCTTCCTGGACGAAACCGATCCGGTCTCGTCGCCGATGAAGGCCAAGGGCGTCGCCGAACTCGGTATCTGCGGCGTCGCCGCGGCGGTCGCCAACGCGATCTACAACGCGACCGGCGTGCGGGTCCGCGACTATCCGGTCACGCTCGACAAGCTGCTGGACCAGTTGCCGGCCGTGGGATGAGCCGCCGCGCCCGGAGCGCGGCGGCGTCACTTCCGACTCAGCCCTTGCGCATCTTGGCGAGCAGGAAATTGTCATAATAGTTTTCCGCGATCTGGGTATAGAAAAGCACTTCCTTCATATACGCGTCGTGGCTCTCCTTGGTCTTCTTGAACAGCGGGCTCTTCGCCGCGATCTCGTTCAGATGATCCTGCGTGGCCTGGTAGCAGGCCTCCAGGACCGGTAGCGGGAATCCGCGCAACTCGGCGCCGCCGGCGATCAGGCGTTTCAGCGCGGCCGGATTGACGCTGTCGTATTTCTCGACCATCCAGGCGCCCGCGGCCGCGCCGGCCTGGTTGAGGACGGCCTGGTACTGTTTCGGCAGCGCGTTCCATTTGTCCTCGTTGACGATCATGTGGAGCATGGCGCCGCCTTCCCACCAGCCCGGATAGTAGTAATACTTCGCCACCTTGTTGAAGCCGAGCTTCTCGTCGTCATAGGGACCGACGAACTCGGCGGCATCGAGCGAACCCTTTTCCAGCGCCGAATAGACATCGCCGCCCGCGATCTGCTGCGGCACCACGCCGAGCCTGGCGAGCACGTGGCCGCCCATGCCGGCGATGCGGAATTTGAGGCCCTTGAGATCGTCGACCGTCTTGATTTCCTTGCGGAACCAGCCGCCCATCTGCGTGCCGGAATTGCCGCACAGGATGGCGTGGGTCTTGAACGGTTTCAGCGCCTCGTTGCAGAGTTCAGCGCCGCCGCCGAACGTCCACCAGGAGGCCTGATGGCGATGGTTCATGCCGAACGGCGCGCCGGTGGCATAGGTGAGCGTCGGCTCCTTGCCGATGTAGAAATACAGCGGCGTCTGCGCCATTTCGACCGTCGCGGTGCTCACGGCATCGAGCGCCTGCAGGCCGGGCACGATCTCGCCCGCCGCAAAGGTCTGGATCTGAAACTTGTTGTCGGTGGCATCAGCCACGTATTTCACAAAGGTCTGTGCGGTGCCGAAGATGGTATCGAGCGACTTCGGAAAACTCGAGGTCAGGCGCCATTTGATCTCGGGCGCCGATTGGGCGATCGCAGGCGCGGCAACCAGCGTGGTGGCGCCGGCGACGGCGCCGCCTTTGAGGAACGTGCGGCGTTTCATGATGGGCTCACTCCCTTAGATTTTAGTCCGATTGGCGCGAGGCGAGTGCCTTGCGGGACCGTTTGGTCCTCACCATAACGAATTCCGGGGTATGCAAGGAAGCGCTACCTTGCTCGGTCCGACGGATATTTGCGGCTAGCGACGATTGCGATCGGCACAAAACCCGGGACGGAGAAGACGAATCGCCACCGCAGCGCTTGCCGCCGCTTGATCACCGCGTCACCTGCGATACTTCCAGCCGCTGACTGAGAATCGGCAAATCCGGTTCCGGAAGCTTCATCTTGCGCCATGCGGGCATGACCCGGGCTTCCATCAATTCGAGATAGGCCGGTGTCTGTGAATAGAAGCGAGGCTCGATGACTTCGCCGCGGTAGACGTCCTCGAACTGGCTCCGGGCACGCATCGCATTGGCATGGTCGCCGACATTGGCATAGGCCACGGCGGCGAATGCCAGATTGGCCCAGTGCCGCGGGTTGATCGCGATCGATCGCTCCAGCCACAGGATGGCGTCGTGGCATTGCCCCATCAGCGTGTAGTTGAGGCCCAGCATCAGGCACCAGACCCATCGCATCCGGTCCTTCGGCGACTGTGCCAGCGCCCGCTGCAGCGGTTCTATTCCCAATTCGGGACGTCCGCTCGCGAACTGCAGATGCCCGTTCCAGGCGATGGCCTCGACCAGATTGGGGTCGAACTCGAGGGCGATCTGGTTTTCCGCCAATGCCGCCTCGATGCGGCATTGCATCTGGCGCAGCCGCGACATCACGAAGCGGGCATAGGCGTTGTGTCGATCCAGTGGCATGGCCCTCGCCATCAGCCTGTCCGCTTCGTCGATCAGTCGCGCATTGGCGTCGCTGGGCCAGCCGAAGACCTGCTCGATCATGGTGACGGCGCGGCCGACCAGCGCCGCCTGATCGTCCGGATTGATGGCCAGCACCTTTTCGAACATGGCCCGGACGTTCTGGAGGGCTTCGAGTGTGTTGGCGCGGTAGTAGGCGGCGCGTGCCTGCATCACGAGGTCGGTTGCATCGGCACTTTCGGAGTTCAGCGAAAGTCTGGCCTCGGCCTCGATGAGCTGCAGGTTCAACGCGATCGCCAGACGATTGACCACTTCGCGCCGGATGTTGCGTACCGCAGCCTTGTCGACCTCCATCGTATCGGTCCACAATACCGTTCCGGACAACGCGTCCCATAACTGGGCGCTGGTATCGATGCCCTCCTCGAAACGTTCGACCGTCCCGCGCAGGACGTAACGCACACCAAGTTCGACGCCCAATGCGCGGATATCGATCTCCTTGCCCTTGTAGCGGAATGCGGTGTCCCGGCCGATCACATAGCTGCCTTTGATTTTCGACAGCTGGGCCGTCACTTCGTCGGTAATGCCGTCGGAGAAATATTCCTGGCCCGGGTCGCCGCTCACATTCGTGAACGGCAACACCACGATCGACAGCCGCACCGGCTTGGGCGAGGGCTTGTCCTCGGCCGGCACGAGGGCCGGCAGGGCAGCCGTTGCGTCCGGGTGCAAGGCATAGGTTCTGATCGGGCGAGCAATATTTTTGAGCTTTTGTTCGCCCATGTCGATGAAGCCGAAATCGTCGCGAACTTGCTCGCGCACCGTCGACGAGACACAGATCCCGTCGACAGGGGCCAGCGCTTCCAGCCGGGCGGCGATGTTGACGCCGTCGCCTGCGATGTCATCGCCGTCGACGATGATGTCGCCGACATTGATTCCGATTCTGAAGCGGATACGGTCGGACGGGGCCCGTCCGCGTTCGAGCTCCATCACGGTACGCTGAATGTCGAGACCGCATTGTACGGCGGCAATGGCGCTGACGAATTCGGCCAGGAAGCCGTCGCCGGTGGTCCGGATCACCCTTCCGCCGTGCTCCTCCACCTTGAGAAAATTCACTTCTTCGCGCAGCCGGCGTAATCGCGAGAATGTCAGCGCCTCGTTGCGCTCCATCATGCGGCTGAACCCGGCAACGTCGGCGAACATGACGGCAGCGAGCCTGCGAACGGTCTGGTGATCTTGCGTCAAGCGAGGTGTCCCGATTACACGCGCCATCCGGTCGTCGTGGCCGACGCACGGCGCCAATGGAATGTCAGCACTGCAATGCGCGATGTGATTCAAATAACAGAACGCGGATATCCAATCTTATTGGTCCACGCTCGATCTCATTGGTTCAATGATCAGTGATCCGGGATGGCTGCTGGAATGATAAATTCGGTCAGTTCGGCGTGAAATCTCGCCGGGAGAAAGGGGGAAATAGCCAAATTGACCCCTGAGGCAGGTTCGACTGGTCTGGAAAAGATGCGATCTGAGCAAGCTTGTGCGACATTTCAAAGGCAGATCAGCGCCGGTTGTGCCCGCGTTATCACACGCCCGCGACGAGGTAAATTTCAAGGTCGCGCCCGAGTCGGGCCGCAACTGCGACAAATTAACCCGTCGGGTAAAATTTCGCTTTTCCAGAAGGGCGAAACACC
>JAZJYY010000131.1:0-23965 GCA_040390145.1 Pseudomonadota bacterium | reverse complement strand
GTCGACGACATGCTGGAAGTGATGCGCGACGCCAAGGGGCAGAAGCCGCGGCTGGTGCATCGGCTCGACAAGGAAACCGCGGGCTGCCTGTTGATCGCCAAGACGCGCTTTGCCGCGACCGCGCTGACCGGCTCCTTCCGCCACCGCTCCGCGCGAAAGGTTTACTGGGCGCTGGTAGCGGGCGTGCCGAAGCCGAAGCAGGGCCGCATCTCGACCTATCTCGCCAAGGAAGAGAGCGAGGACGACACCATCATGGTGATCGCCAAGCATGGCGACGAGGGCGCCAGCCATGCCGTGACCTATTATGCGGTGGTCGAAACCTCCGCCACCAAGCTCGCCTGGGTGTCGCTGAAACCGGTCACCGGTCGGACCCACCAGTTGCGCGCGCACATGGCGCATATCGGCCACGCCATCATCGGCGACCCCAAATATTTCAACAAGGAGAACTGGGAACTGCCGGGCGGCCTGCAGAAGCGGCTGCATCTGCTGGCGCGGCGGATCGTGATCCCGCATCCGCGCGGCGGCACGATCGATGCCACCGCGCCGCTGCCGCCGCATATGCTGCAGTCGTGGAATCTGCTCGGCCTCGAGGCCGACCGCTTCGATCCGATCGAGAACGCGCCTGAAGAATAATTTAGCTTGCGGCGTTCTTGCGGGCGCTGCGACGGGGCACAACATAGGATCGATGAAGAGATCATCGATCCTGATCGGCGCGGCGCTGTGGGCTCTCATGGCGGTGAGTAACGCTTCGGCGCAATTGATTCCGCCGGGCGGATCGCAGTTCAACCCGCCGCTGCCTGCAGCGCCACCGCCCCCGAAAATCGAGGTTCCGGCGGTCCCGCAAATGGACGCCCTGCCGCCGGCGCCGCAGGTCCAGGGGCTGCAGCGCGGCTCGTTCGGCGATCGCATCGGTAAATGCCTTGAAGACGGCGCCGCCGCGGGGCTCGGCCCCGGTGATCGCTCGGCCTATTCACGCGCCTGCGCCAATCGTTAAGCCGGATATTCCGGCAGGGGATTGTTGGCTGCGGGAGATCATTCGATCCCGCTAGCGCCGCTTTGATTCCAGCGAATGAATGATGTGCTCGGACAGGAGTTGGGCTGCCGGGGACAAGGCTCCGGGAGCACGGTACAATGCGATCTCGGCGTCGGGCAACTGGGGCAGGTCATGTTCGGCCGCCACCAGCATCAGGCCTTCCGGCACCATGTCCTTCGACATGACCGTTACACCGAGGCCCGCGCGCACCGCGGCTTGCAGGCCCTCACTGCTCGCACTGGTGTAGGAAATTCGCCATGCACGCTTGTTGGCATCCAGGGCGGCAAGCGCCCGCTTGCGATAAACATCGGGCGAGGGCGCCAGCACCAGCGGCAGAGCCTGATTGGTTTCCAGCACCAGTTTCGGGCCGGTCACCCAAACCAGCACGTCACGCCAGACCGGTATGCCGCCTGCCGGCCCCTGTGGCTCGCGCTTCACCATGATAAGGTCATACTCACCCCTGGAAAACCCTTCGAGCAGGCTGAAGCTGAAGGTGCAGTTGACCTCAAGGGCGACGCGCGGATGCGCGCGCGCGAATTGCGCCAGGACATCCGGCAGGTAGACGGTGGCGAAATCTTCGGGCGTTCCCAGCCGAACGCTGCCTTCGACGTCGGGCTCCAGAATGCGGGAGCGGGCTTCATCGGCGAGGTGCAGCAGCTGCCTCGCATAATTCAGCAGGATCTCTCCGACGGGGGTCAGCAGGAAGTCGCGACCATCCCGTTCGAATACGCGCCGTCCAAGGCTCTCTTCAAGTTTCTTGATTTGAAGACTTACCGTGGATTGGGTGCGGCCGACCCGTTCAGCGGCGCGCGTAAAGCTGGCGTTCTCGACGACGGCGACGAAGGTTCGAAGTAAATCGAAGTCGAAGGGGGGTAGGGGAGTGCTCACTGCGCAACCTGGAATTTGCCGTGTCTGCCTGTCTGAACCGCGCACCATTTACTAGCACGGTTCGACGGCACTCGCCTCCCCGAAGGGGCGCGCTGCGCAAAGTCCTGCCCTGGAAGATGCCTCAATGCTGGGCTGCCTCCCGGAGGGCGCTGGATGCTTCCGCATGTGGCCTGACCGGCTCGGTCCGGTGTGCGGCATCCTGCGGTGACTCCGTCCGGCTTGCAACCGGGGTGGCTTCCGGCGGACGCCCATGTTCACCGGATTGTTCGGCCAACGCTTGTCGCTCCGCCCGTGAAAGAGCCAGCCTGTCGTACAGAATGGGAAGCAGCAGCAGCGTCAGGGCCGTAGCGGTGATCAGACCGCCAATCACCACGATGGCGAGCGGGCGCTGGATCTCGGCTCCCGGTCCCTCGGCGAACAGGAACGGCACGAGGCCGAGCGCCGCGATCGAGGCCGTCAGGGTAACCGGTCGCAACCGCCGTCTCGCGCCCTCCATTACCGCCTCGCGAAACGGCAATGTCCCGCGTGCGCACACTTCGTTGATGTACGATATCAGCACCACGCCGTTGAGTACCGCGATGCCCATCAGAGCGATGAAGCCGACGGAGGCCGGCACGGAGAGGAATTCGCCGGACGCCCACAGGGCGATGACGCCGCCAATGGTGGCGAAAGGGACGTTGCAGAAGACGAGCGTCGCCTGCCGCAGGGACCCGAACGTCATATAGAGGAGCAGGAATATGGCCGCGAGAGCGATCGGCACGACGATCGACAGGCGCGCCGCGGCCCGCTGCTGGTTTTCGAACTGGCCACCCCAGACAAGCGAATAGCCCGGCGGCAACGAGATCTGCGCCACGGCCGCCTTGGCGTCGTCGACAAAGCCAACCAGATCGCGGCCGCGCACATTGGCGAGCACGGTTGCGAACCGCTGGCCTTCCTCGCGGATCACTTGGATGGGTCCGTCCTCGATCCGGATGTCGGCGACCTGGGCCAGTTCGACGGTGCCGCCGCCAGGCAGCACGATCGGCACCCGTCCCAGGTCGGCTGCGGAAGCACGGAGACGCTCTTCGCCGCGGACCACCAGAGGCGTTCTCACCTGGCCTTCCAGCACGATGCCGAGCCGGCGGCCGTCCACCCAGACTCTCAGCGCTTCCTGTACCTCCTCGGCGTTCAGCCCGAAGCGGCCCGCCTGGGCGCGGTCCACCGCCACCGTGAAATAGCGCATTCCGGCGTTGCGAAGCGCGAAAACATCGATCGCGCCCGGCAACGGACGAATCGCGGAAGCAACGTCACGGGCCACCCGGTTGAGCGTGGCGATGTCATCGCCGAACACCTTGACGACGACGTCTCCCCGCGCGCCGATGATCATTTCTTGGACCCGCATGTCGATCGGCTGAGTCAGCGCATAGCTGATGCCCGGAATGCCGTCGAGCACGCGGCGAAGTTCGCCGAGGAACCAGCGCATGTCGCCGCCGCGCCATTCGTTGCGCGGCGCCAGCGTCATGAACATGTCAGTCTCGTTCAGGCCGACCGGATCGATGCCGAGTTCGTCGGCGCCGGCCCGGGCGATGATCCGCCGAATTTCGGGAATTTCCGCCGTGAGCGTCTGCTGAATCCGCTGATCGGTCTGCGCTGCCTCATCGACCGAGATGGTTGGAAACTTGCGGATGGTGATGACGGGCGTGCCCTCGTCCATGACCGGCATGAAGGTGCTGCCGATACGCGGGAATACGATTGCGACCGCCGCGATGCCGATCGCGACCGCCGCAAAGACCGCGGCCGGCCGCCGCATCACGTAAGCGAGCAGTGGATCGTAACCGGCGTGTAGTTTGCGCACCAGCCATGGTTCGGCGTGAGCGCCGGCGCGCAGCAGATGGGCGGCGAGCGCCGGCACGACGCTTAGCGACAACAGCAGGGCGGCGATCAGCGCCACCACGATGGTGAGCGCCACGGGGCTGAACAGCCGCCCCTCCAGTCCCTGCAACGCGAGTAGCGGCATGAAGACCAGGATGATGATGGCGACACCCGACACGAGGGGGACTGCGACCTCCCGCGTCGCATCGAGGGTGAGGCGCAGGCGGGTGGTCAGATCGGGTTTCGCGACGGTGGAAAGGCGATGCTCGACGTTTTCCACCACGACGACGGCGCAGTCGACCAACAGCCCGATGGCGATAGCCAGTCCGCCGAGCGACATGATGTTGGCCGACCAGCCAAGCAGGCGCATCGCGCCGAAAGTCGTCAGCACCGCCAGCGGCAGGATCAAGGAGACCACCAGCGCCGAGCGCAGATTGCCCAGGAACAGCAGCAACAGTACGACAACGAACAGGATTGCTTCGAGCAGCACTTTTTGCACGGTCCAGACCGCCTTGCCGATCAGCTCGCTCCGATCGTAGAAAATGACGATGCGGGCGCCTTGGGGTAACTGCGGCTCCAGTGAAGAGAAACGCGCCTTCACGCCGTCCACCACCGTGCGCGCATTGGCGCCGCGCAGGCCAAGCACCATGCCCCACACGGCCTCACCAGCCGCATCCGCCGTCACCACGCCGTTGCGGGCAAGCGAGCCGAACCGCACCTCGGCGATGTCGCCTACCCGTACGATCACGCCGTTACGGGTCGTCACCACGGTATTGCGAATATCGTCCAGGGTCTGGATGCGGCCTTCCGACCGCACCAGCAGGGCTTCTTCGCCGCTCCGGATGCGTCCGGCCCCGTCGTTGCGGTTGTTGACCTCGACAGCCTTCTCCAGCATCTGCGTGGTGATCCCGCGCGCGGCCATGGCGGAGGCCGACGGAATCATTTCGAAGGTGCGGACATGGCCGCCGAGAACGTTGACATCGGCAACACCGGGCAGCCCGCGCAACGCCGGCCTAATCGTCCAGTCGAGCAGCGACCGCTTCTCCTGTGCCGACATGGTCGGCGAGTCGATGGTAAACATCACCATCTCGGCGAGCGGGGTCACGATCGGGGCGAGGCCGCCGTCGCTGCCGGCGGGGAGCTGATCGCGGACTTCCTGCAGGCGCTCATTGACCTGCGCGCGGGCCCAGAAGATATCGGTTCCGTCGGCAAACTCGAAGGTCAGCAGCGCGACCGCGTACCTAGTCGTCGATCGCATCCGCACGAGATTCGGGATGCCGCGCGCCGCCAGCTCGATGGGCGTCGTCACCCGGCTCTCGAGCTCCTCGGGCGCGAGGCCCGGCGCCTGCATCGAAACCAATACCTGGATCGGTGCGACATCCGGAAAGGCGTCGATCGAAAGCTTCTGGTAGGCGGTGCTTCCCCAGACGGCCAGCGCGACGGCCCCGATCAACACGATAAGACGCTGCTTCAGTGCGAGCTCGACCAGTCCCGACAGCATGGCTCAGTCCTTGTCCGCGGCGGCGAGTTCGGAGAGCAGCGCAACGATGCCGCGATCGGCCACTTCGTCGCCGGCCCCGAGAAGACCGCGAACCGAAGCGCTGCGCGCCGTTTCCGAAATGACCTGGACGGGTCGGGCGAGAAATCCCCGGGGGTCTTTCACGAATACCCAGGCCCGGTCGCGGTGACGAACGACCGAAGTCGCGGGTACCGACCATTGCGATGCGCCGTTCTGGCTGATGCGGATGGTGACCGGGACAGCCAGTCCCGGGCGGATCGCGCCATTGCCCGAACTGACCTCGGCGACTGCGACGGCCGATTGGGTCGAGGCCTCGACGGTGCGGCCGATTCGAACGATGCGGCCCTGCACGCCGTAGGCCGGGATCACAACCGTCTGCCCCGCGGTGAGCGCCGGCAGGCGGGCGGCCGGCACCTGGATATTGATCCACAGCGGCTCGAGCGCGGCGAGCGTGACCACCGGGGCCGCGGCTTCCACTCGCTGGCCGGGGCTGGCGTCGCGTCGCACAACGGTGCCCGTGATCGGTGCGTGCACCGTGACCGAGCTGAGGATCCGCCGCGAATTGCGCAGCGTTTCGATATCGGACTCCGACATTTCCATCAGACTGAGGATCTGGGCACGCTCGTCGAGACGCGACTTGGCGTTGACCGCTTCCGTTTCGACGACACGCAATTCGCGCTCCGGCGTGGCCCGGGACTCCCACAGAAAGCGGATACGGCGCAGGCGGTCGGCGGCGAGGGCCTCGTCGGCCATCGCGGCCAGATATTGCCGCTGCGCTTCGACCAGATCGGGCGATCGCAAGCGCGCGATCGGCTGGCCGGCCGTCACGGTCTCGTCGGCGGCGACGAGCACCGTCTCGACAAGGCCGTTGGCCGGCGCGGCGACGACGCGCAATTGAGAGGGCGGGATTGCCACCGTGCCGGGCAGCGACAACTCGATCTCGCCGCGCTCCGGCTCGACCGGCGACGTCCCGATGCCGGCGGTGCGAATTTCGCGCTCGTCCATCGCGATCACGACGTCGGGCTGGTTCGCAGCGAGACCTGGGCCGAGAGGGAGTAAAGTGCCGACGGCACAAACCCCCGCCAGCGCAGCCAGCCCGCGAGGCGAGGAAATCAGCTGGATCAGCGTCCGTACGATCCCACCACGATCCGGTAGATTGACGGGTGAGGCTTTGGTGATGAAGTGTTTCGTCATCGGGTTCTCGTGTTCATGTCAAAGGAAGGCCCCCCAAAATTGATTGTTTGTCCTGCCGCATCACGCGGGGATTGACGATCTGCAATGGTCTGCGCTGTGCCGGTGACGGGCGTGCCCGAAGGCGGAAGCACGACGACGATCGCCGTCGGCCTCGATGATCGGCTGCCTCGCGCAGGTATTTCGTATTGCACCAGGTGGTCTCTCAGGAGTCTGGATTGGACTTCCATCGGCTGGATGCGGGTTTTCATCGTTGCGGATCCACTGACAAGGTGAATCTGTTTTCGCCCGCCAGCGAGATTTATTGAAATGAGTTGTTCGGCTGCCTGAAATTGGAAAATCCAATGGAACAGCCTTGCAGTTGGGACGCCGAAGCTGGATCGCGTTGCTGCAAAACCTCAATGTGAACCATTGAACCTTCCAATTGGCGCCTGCTCCGCCTGGCCTCCATCTTGGTTGGGCCCGCAGCGGTAGGCTCGGAGTGAACCAGGAAATGAGGAGCGCCATGGCATCGAATGTGCGAACGAACGCGGATCCCTATCAAACCGAATACGATAGCCGCGACGGCGAGATCGCCCGCAGAAACATCCTTTTCGGCCTGTGGGCGGGGCAACGCATGGGCTTGAAGGACGATGCGATCGAGGACTATGCTTGGTCGGTCCACTTGGCCGATCGCGATCGTCCTGGCCACGATGACGTGATTGCCAAGGTCGCCACCGACCTGGCCTGTTGCGGCAAGCCGATCAGCGATCGGCAGTTGCGCAGCTATCTGCAGGAGATGGCGATGCGAGCCAGTCTTGATCTCGCGCAGACCTATCCTGTGGCAATCATGGACGGACGAGGATGAAGTTCCAGTTCACGGGTGCACCGGCTGCACCGGGCATGTTCGACGGCCCGGGCAACCCGCCGCCGGACCCAAAACCTCTCTGACCAGCGATTGCGGCATACCGGCAGCCGGCTCCATCCGGCCGGCACAACCGAGTTGCCGCCCGTCTCTGCACCGCCACCTTCGCCATCGTTAGCCGGTTCGCTTTATTTGCACTCGCCCATGGCGTACGTTCAGGCCTGATTTATCGCCGACGACAGAGACCGAAAACCGCATGCGCGAACTGTTCGATGAAGTGGCCGGGCAATCCCGGCTCGATCCGGAGGAGGCGGTGCGGCGCACGACGCGCGGACCGCGCCGCAAGCGGTTTTATACCCAGGCCGGTGTCGTCGAGGGGGCGAACGGGTTCGCGATCACGCTGGACGACAAACCGGTCCGCACGCCTTCCGGCCGTGCCCTGACAGCACCGACCCGGGAGATCGCCGACGCCATCGCGGCGGAATGGCAGGCGCAGGTGGAATTCATCGATCCCCTGTCCATGCCGATGACCCGCTTCGCCAACAGTGTCGTAGATGCCGTGGTCGACCGGGTCGAAGCCGTCACCGACGACGTCGCGAAATATCTCGGCACCGACCTGCTGTTTTACCGCGCCGGCCATCCGCAGGCGCTGGTGGCGCGGGAGGCGGCGCTTTGGGATCCGGTCGTGTTCTGGGCCGCCGAGACACTCGGCGCGCATTTTATCCTCGCCGAGGGCATCGTGCATGTCCGCCAGCCCGAGCCCGCGATCGCGGCGGCGCGCGCGGCGCTGCCCGGCGATCCCTGGTCGATTGCGGCCCTGCATGTGGTCACGACCCTGACCGGCTCGGCGCTGCTGGCGCTGGCGCTGCTGCGCGGCGTGCTGGATGCCGATCAGGTCTGGAACGCTGCGCATGTCGATGAGGACTGGAATATCGAACAATGGGGTGTGGATGAGGAGGTGGCGGCGCGCCGCCGGGCGCGGCTGGTCGATTTCAGGGCCGCTGCCGGCATCATCAGGGCGCTGAATCCCGGCGCTTGATTCGCTCCTTCTGCCGATCGCGCCCCGGCGGTTAACGAGAGGTTTACGCCGCTGGGCTAGCGTTTGCAGTCCAGCGAGACCTCCCGATGTCGATTTCACCGGTCAACCCGATCCTTGCCCCCGTCGCCGTGCAGGCGACGTTGGGCGTCGTCGAGCGCGACCTGATGTTGCAGCCGGGCACGGTGATCGATGCCAGGGTGCTGCAGGTGTTGGCCAACAACATGGTGCGGATCGCGATAGCAGGACTTTCGCTCGATGTGATGTCGCAGGTTCCACTGCAGGCCGGTCAGGCCATGCAGCTGGCGGTATCACAGAGCGAAGACGGCATCAGGCTCGCGGTGGTCGGGCAGGGTGCCGGCGCGGCCGACGGCGACACTGTGACCCTGGCGCCGGGGGCACGGGCGGATGCCGTAGCCAATTCCCAGGCGACTTCAGCGTTACCGAAGAACATCTTGACGCCGCTCGAGAAGCTTGCGGTTTCCACCGCGGTACAGACCGCCGCGACCCAGCAGGGTAGTCAGGCGCCGCTATTTGCCAATGCCGAAGCTGCCGCCGGCTCGAAAACCCTGCCGCCGCAGCTGCAGCAGGCAGTGACGCTGGTGCTGGCGCAGCGGACCAGCCTCGATCAGAACCTGACCGGCGGCGAAGTGAAAAATGCCTTCCAGAAGTCCGGGCTGTTTCTCGAGTCCTCGCTGGCTTCGGGAGCGCCGCCCGCGGGCACCCCCGATCTCAAGGCCGCGCTGATCGTGCTTCGCCACGCGCTGCTGTCGTCGCTCGGCGGAACCGGAGCGCCGGCGGATGCAACGGCACCGCCGCTCGCCCCGTCCCAGTCTCCCGACCTCGACGCGCCGGGCGACCGCTCGCCGCAGGCGCGGCTGGCCGCCGTCGGCGACTTGCTGGCGTCGGGTACCGGGTCACGCGCAGCGACCGCCGCCACGCTGACCTTGCTGCAGGAGGGATTGCAGGAGATCGGCAATGCATCGCCGGCCACGGCATCCCCCAAAGAGCTGCGCAGCGGCGACGTGGCCCTCCTGACGAACACGCCGCCGCCGTTTCGCGGCGCGCATCCCTCGGCGCAGCCGGTCGCCTTGTCGTCGCTGCCGGCGGATGCAGCTCCCGCGACCATTGCGCATCAACTGCTCGGCGATACCGAGGCTGCGCTGGCGCGCCAGACCTTGCTGCAGGTGGCATCACTGCCCGACCGTATCGATGCGCCGGCGCCACGGATCGATCCCACCACGCCGCGCTGGCATTTCGAAATCCCGTTTGCGACGCCGCAGGGCACCGCGATGGCCGAGTTCGAGATTTCGCGCGACGGCGGCGGCAACGAGGCCGAAGCCGCCAAGCGGATCTGGCAGGCGCGCTTCTCGCTCGACGTCGAGCCGGCCGGTCCGGTGCATGCACTGGTCTCATTGGTAGGCGAGACCACTTCGGTGCGGATGTGGGCGGAACGGCCGGAGACCGCGACGCAGTTGCGCGCCGGTGCGGCGCAGCTCAGCCATGCCCTGGCCAGGGCGGAGCTGCAGCCCGGCGATATCGTGATCGGCGACGGCAAACCGCCGCAATCGGCGCCCGCGCCGGCCGGGCATTTCCTGGATCGTGCGCTATGAAAGTGGAATCCAGGAGCCGGCTTGCGGTCGCGTTGCATTACGACAAGACCGGTGCGCCGCGCGTAACCGCCAAGGGCAAGGGATCGATCGGCGCCAAGATCATCGAAGTCGCCAAAGAGAACAATATCCCGATCGAGGAAAACGAAGTGCTGGCCGGCGCGCTCGCCAATGTCGAGATCGGCGACGAAATTCCGACCGAACTCTACAAGGCCGTGGCCGAAGTGCTGGCCTTCGTACTCGGGCTGTCGCGGCGGGTGCGGTAGATCATTCTCTTTTCGTCATGGCCGGGCTCGACCCGGCCATCTACGTCTTCCTCTCTACAAGCAACGTGGTGGATGCCCGGGTCAAGCCCGGGCATGACGGGCTTTTATGTCCCGCTTCAGTCGAACTCCGATTGTCATTGTTTTACCACGATATCCAATGCATCGTCGGCAGCCATCAACGACATCGGATGTTCCCGTGATCCATCGCCGCCATGCGCTCGGCCTGCTCGCCGCCGCCGCCGTTTTGCCCTCCCGCAGCCTTGCCAATGTCTCACCCCAGCGTAGCGAGTTCCGCGAGGATCTGGCCAAGCGGTTTACCTCGGAGGGAACGGTCGGCACCTTCGTCGGCTACAAGGTCGAGGACTATCTGGTCATCGCCAGCGACAAGAACCGTTCGGGCGACGAGAAGCTGCCGGCCTCGACCTTCAAGATTCCGAATTCGCTGATCGCGCTGGAGACCGGCGTGGTCGAAGACCCCGACAAGGATGTTTTCAAATGGGACGGGGTGAAGCGAAGCATCGAGCCCTGGAACAGGGATCACACCCTGCGCAGCGCGATCGCGGCCTCCGTCGTCCCGGTGTATCAGGAGATCGCCCGGCGCATCGGCGCCGAGCGGATGCAGAAATATCTCGACCTGTTCGAATACGGCAACCGCGACATCGGCGGCGGCATCGACCAGTTCTGGCTGACCGGCGACCTGCGTATCGACCCGATGCAGCAGGTCGATTTCGTCGACCGTCTCAGGCGCGGCGTGCTGCCGGTGTCGAAGCGCAGCCAGGACCTGGTGCGCGATATCCTGCCCGTCACGAAAGTCGGCGACGCCGTGATCCGCGCCAAGAGCGGGTTGCTCGGCGCCGAAGTCGGCAAGCCGTCGCTGGGATGGATGGTAGGCTGGGCCGAGAAGGGATCGGCGCAAACCGTGTTTGCCCTCAACATGGATTGCCTGGAGCCACGCCACATCGCCGCCCGCATGACGTTGACGCAGCAATGCCTCACCGATATCGGCGCGATCTGATTGACCGCACGGGGCACGCAAGCACGGAGAAACCATGAATCCCTCAGCCAAGCCGCCGCGTTTTCCGCAACTGACCATGGACCAGCTCGATTCAGCGCAACAGCCGGTTGGCGAGCAGATCGTGAAGGTGTCGAGCATCGGCATCGGCGGTCCCTACAATTCGATGCTGCGCAGTCCGGTGCTGGCCCAGCGGATGATCGACCTGTTTCATTATCTGCGCTGGGATACCTCGGTTCCGCTCAACCTCAACGAATTCGCGATCCTCATCATCGCGCGGCAATGGCGCTCGCAGGTCGAATGGTTCGCGCATGCGCCGATCGCGCAGAAAGCGGGCTTGTCGTCCCGGATCATCGCCGAACTGAAAACCGGCGCGCGGCCGTCCGACATGGCCGAGGACGAAGCCGCGGTGTACGATTTCGTCACCGAACTCACCACCACGCGAAAAGTCTCCGACGAAACCTATGCGCAGGCAAAACGCGTGTTCAGCGATCAGCAGATCGTGGACCTGACGGCGGTCGCCGGCAACTACATCATGGTGGCGATGCTGCTGGCGATGTCCGAGACCACAGTGCCGCCGGGCAAGGAATTGCCGTTCGCGGAGGGCGAGGGGTAGGGCAATTGTCGTCGTTGGCCTGTGCTCGCGCCGACGATCCACGCGGCCGCAACGCAGACAAGCGATGGGAACGCCGTAAAATTCAGCCGGAGGCCCGGCCGATCCGCCCGAGATGGGTAAAGACGAATCCCGCAGAATATTTCAGGCCGTAGCCGAGGGCGCGATCGAGGCCGATATGCGCCAGCCAGATCATCGCGATCGAGAGCGTCAGTGGCGAGGAAAGCGCGAGGCCCGTCGTCATCAGCGCCACCGGCGCCAGATAGCTGTGGGCGGCGTTGTAGAGGATGGCCCCGGGCTTCGGGCCGGCGAGATAGCCGAGGAAGCTCAGATCGGGCGCCAGGAACAGGATGGCGTAGACCCACCAGGATCCGTCCCAGACCGCGTACAGCACGGTCATGCCCACAAACAGTGTCAGTCCCTCCAGCCGCAGCAGGGTTCGCAGCCCCCCGGTGGCAGCACCTGTCGCTGATGCGGCGTCTGACGCGGCGCACGATACGGCAATGGTGCCCTGGCTTGCGATATCGGTCATGTCGTCGTCTCCGTTCGGGACCCCGGATATATGCCAGCTAGGCAGGGGTGCCAGTCACGTTTTCGAGCAGAATGACAAGCCAAAGGGCGTTTCCCGGGCGCGAAAGGCCGTGCTAGAACGCCCTGAATTCTCTGGGCAATTGCGGGCGGAAACACATGAAGGACATCCTGGACACCCTCGAAGACCGGCGCGCCGGCGCCAAGCTCGGCGGCGGCGAAAAGCGCATCGAGGCGCAGCACGCCCGCGGCAAGCTGACCGCGCGGGAGCGCATCGAACTGCTGCTCGACAAGGGCTCGTTCGAGGAATTCGACATGTTCGTCGAGCACCGCTCGGTCGAATTCGGCATGGAAAAGACAAAAGTGCCCGGCGACGGCGTGGTCACCGGCTGGGGCACCGTCAACGGCCGCAAGACCTTTGTCTTCGCCAAGGATTTCACCGTGTTCGGCGGCTCGCTGTCGGAAACCCACGCGCAAAAGATCGTCAAGATTCAGGACATGGCGATGAAGGCGAGGGCGCCGATCATCGGGCTCTACGACGCCGGCGGCGCGCGGATCCAGGAAGGCGTGGCGGCCTTGGCCGGCTATTCCTACGTGTTCCGCCGCAACGTCATCGCGTCAGGCGTGATCCCGCAGATTTCCGTCATCATGGGCCCCTGCGCCGGCGGCGACGTCTATTCGCCCGCCATGACCGACTTCATCTTCATGGTGAAGAACACCTCTTACATGTTCGTCACCGGCCCTGACGTCGTCAAGACCGTCACCAACGAGGTGGTGACCGCGGAAGAACTCGGCGGCGCCAGCGTGCACGCCACGCGATCCTCGATCGCCGACGGCGCGTTCGAGAACGACGTCGAGACGCTGCTGCAGATGCGCCGGCTGATCGACTTCCTGCCGTCGAACAATACCGACGGCGTGCCGGAATGGCCGAGTTTTGACGACATCGAACGGGTCGACATGTCCCTGGACACGCTGATCCCCGATAATCCGAACAAGCCCTACGACATGAAGGAGCTGATCCTGAAGGTCGTCGATGAGGGCGACTTCTTCGAAATCTCCGAAACCTTCGCCAAAAACATCGTCACCGGTTTCGGCCGCATCGCCGGCCGCACCGTCGGCTTCGTCGCCAACCAGCCGATGGTGCTGGCCGGCGTGCTCGACTCTGACGCCTCGCGCAAGGCCGCGCGATTTGTCCGCTTCTGCGACGCCTTCAACATTCCGATCGTGACGTTTGTCGACGTGCCCGGCTTTTTGCCCGGCACCGCGCAGGAATATGGCGGTCTCATCAAACACGGCGCCAAGCTGCTTTTCGCCTTCTCGCAGGCGACGGTGCCGCTGGTCACCATCATCACGCGAAAAGCCTATGGCGGCGCGTTCGACGTGATGGCGTCGAAGGAAATCGGCGCCGACATGAACTACGCCTGGCCGACCGCCCAAATCGCCGTGATGGGCGCCAAGGGCGCTGTGGAAATCATCTTCCGCAGCGACATCGGCGACGCCGACAAGATCGCCGCGCGCACCAAGGAATACGAGGACCGATTCCTGTCCCCCTTCATCGCCGCCGAACGCGGCTACATCGACGACGTCATCATGCCGCATTCAACCCGGCGCCGCATCGCGCGGGCGCTGGCGATGCTCAGGGACAAAAAGGTCGAGATGCCGGCGAAGAAGCACGACAATTTGCCGTTGTGAGGATCAAGTCATGCCAACAGCCTATTTCGTCGTCCGTGCTACCGTAGTCGATCCCGCCAAACGCGCCGGGTTCGACGCGTGGTATCAAAAAGAACATCTGCCCGACGCGACCAAGGCGTTTGGCATCACCAGGGCACGCCGGTTCTGGAGTGCCAGCGATCCGTCGCTGCATGTGGCGATGTATGAATTTTCCGATCCAGCGGCGCTGGAGCGGGGCACCGGGGCCGATGTGATGAAGCCGCTGGTCGCTGAATTCGACCGCTGCTGGCCCGGCGTCACCCGCACCCGCGAGGTGCTGGTGCTGGCGGAGGATTTTGCGGCGTAAGTTCTCGTAGCCTGGATGGAGTTCTTGCGAAATCCGCGCGGCATTCGCCCCGGATTGCGCCAACGTGCGGCGCGTTGCGCCGACCGTTGGGCTCCTTCCGGGCTACGCGCCGCGGACCATATTAACCCGCAGCCGCCTTGCCCGATCGCTGTGCAGTGCGGCAATCGAGTTCCCTGTGCTACTTTTTGCCCGCCCGGATCGGCTTGCCAAGGGCGCGACGTATGGCCTAATTGGCGGTTCGAACAAAGCAAAAATCACCGTCGACAGGGAAAACGCATCATGGGCTTTCAATCGCAGCGCGCAGGCGCGGGCGCCCTTCATCTTACACTGGCCTCGGTCGCGCTGGCGGCCCTCGCATTCACCGCCGGACCGGCCGCGGCACAAGGGGCTTCACAGGCCTGGCCGAGCAAGCCGGTGACGTTCATCGTGCCCTTCGCCGCGGGCGGCGGCACCGACGCGTTCGCACGGCCCCTGACGGCGCAACTCGACAAGCAGCTCAACCAGCGCTTCCTGATCGACAACCGCGCCGGCGCCGGCGGCACCGTCGGGGCGTCCGCGGCGGCCAAGGCCGAACCCAACGGCTACAATTTCTTCGTCGGCGCCGCGCACCACGCCATTGCCCCGGCGATCTATCTCAAGCTCGATTACGATCTTGAAAAGGATTTTGTGCCGGTCATCCTGATCGCGGCGCCGCCGCAGGTGGTGACAGTCAATCCGTCCAAGGTCCCGGCCAAGACGCTGGCCGAATTCATCACCTATCTGAAGGCCAATCCGAACAAGGTGGATTACGCCTCGGCCGGCCGTGGCACGACGCATCATCTGGCGGGAGAATTGTTCCAGATCCTGTCCGGTACGCAGATGAACCACGTTCCCTATCGCGGCGCGGGTCCTGCCATGCAGGATCTGGTTTCCGGGCAAATCCACGTCATGTTCGACGGGCTCGGCACCTCCGCCAACCAGATTCAATCAGGCACGCTGCGCGGCCTCGCCGTTGCGGCGCCGGCGCGTTCGCCCGCGATCCCGGATGTCCCGACCTCGACCGAAGCCGGATTGAAGGGTTTCGAAGTGTCGACCTGGTACGCGCTGTTCGCGCCGAAGGGCACGCCGCCGGAGATCGTCACCAAGATGGCGGCCGAAGTGCGCAAGGCGCTGGATTCGGACCTGCTTAGGGATATCTGGGCCAAGAACGGCTCGGCCACGCCGAACCTGGCGGGTCCGGAGTTCGGCAAGTTCGTCAATTCGGAAGTCGCGAAATGGGGCGATGTGGTGAAGAAGGCCGGCATCAAGCCGGAGTGATTTTCGTTTGATTGCCTTATCGTCATTCCGGGCAGCCTGCCGGGCTGAACCCGGAATCGGGTGACGTTGCGCGAGATTCCGGGTTCATCGCTGGGCGATGCCCGGAGTCGATCGCTTCTTCAGGCAGTAGCGGCCGCTACTGCGTTCTTCCTGCGGCGATAGGCGGCGGCACCCGTTCCGATGAAACCGAGCAGCATCATCGCCCAGGTCGAGGGTTCCGGCACCGCGGCCACCTGCGGGACCAGGCCTACCCCGTCGATCACGAAATAGGGCCCGCGGCCGAACCCGGTGTCGCCGCGCGAGAATTCGAAGGCGATCTCGTGGGTGCCGGCCGACAACGCCAGCGCGCCGGAATAACTGGTGAGCAGGCGCGTCGATACCGGCGATCCGCCACTCGATGAATCGAAGGCGGGAAGATCGGTCGACAGGATCACGCCGTCGATGCGCATGGCGAACGTCAGCGCAACGTCATTGCACACGCAAGCGCCTTCGGAGCGCCCGGCCTGAAACGCGTAATTGAACAGGCCGCCGCTGGCGAGGACGAACGATTGCGAAAGTGTGCCGCTGGCGGAGCCGAAAAAGCTGTTGAGCGAGATCTGCGCCACTGACGATCCGTCGGTGGCGTGCGCGGTTCCGAGCGACGACGCCACGATGCCCGACGTGAAGGTCCAGGGTGCGACCGATCCCTCGAAGCTGCCGTTGACGAGCACATCGGCGCGGGCGGCCGACATTGTGCCGAGTGTGATCAACAGGGGAATGAGCAGGCGGCTCCTCAGCGGGGCAATTCGATTCATTTGAACAATCTCCAACTCGCGTAAAATCAATATTCAGGAATTATAGATGCGGCACTGGGAGGTACCAGCCGATCGTGGTTTGCGCGTCGTTCGGTCGCTACATCAAACGATGTACGCCAGGTTCGTTGTTGCGAATTGGGGCTTCTTCAATACACTGTCTGGATGACGGGCTAGGCGAAGTACCCTGGCCGTGCCGGTGAAGAGCCACCGGGTTCGCGGCGGTACGTTGCGGGGGCGGTCGATGAATCAGGACCAGTTGCTCTTCGTGATCGACCAGATCTATGAGGCCGCGGCCAGCGACGATCGCTGGCCGGCGGTGCTCCAGACCATCGCCGATGCCTTCGGAGCGGAGGAGGCTTCGCTCAGTGCGGTCTCACCCGATGCCGTGCCCTGGCTGGTCGCGCCACGCACCGACCCGGCCTTCCTGCAAAGCTACGGCTCCCATTATCATCCGCTCAATCTGTTCTGGAAGCAGATGGCGCGCATGCCGGTTGGAACGGCGGTGACGGACCGCATGGTCGTTCCACGGCGAACCCTGCATTCCAGTCAATTCTTCAATGAATGGTCGCGGCCGCAGAATTATCTCTCGGTGATGGGGGCGACGCTTCTGGTGGAGGACCAGTGGCGCTTCGAATTCGTCGTTCCCGGGAGGAACGAATTCGGGCCGGAGCACCTGAAACTGTACAACGCCATCGCGCCGCACCTGAAGCGGGCGATCCAGCTCAACCTCCGCCTGCGATGCGCGGCGATCGACCAGGCGTGGTCGCAGGCCGCGCTCGACAGTCTCGATCGGGGAATCGTCATCGTCGACCGCACCGCGCGAGTCCTGTTCGCGAACCGCGCCGCCGACAAATCGTTCGGCGCCGGCTTGGCGATGGCGGATGGCCAGTTGTGCGGCGGGCTGCCTGCGGAGACGGCACGTCTTCACCTCGCGATCGCCGATCCGCTCGATGCGAACCAGGACGAGGGTAGCCAAGTCGCCATTTCGCGCGGTCCGGGCCGCGCGCCACTTTCTCTGCTTGTGATCCCATTGCGGCCGGAGACGGACTGGATTGCGAGGCACCAGCAGGCCTCCATCGTGTTCATTACCGATCCCGACCATGCGTCGCGGACCGCCGAGGAAGAGCTGCAACGGCAATTCGGCCTGACCCGCGCCGAAGCCGGCCTGGTCCACGAAATGCTGCAAGGCGGAAACATTCAGGCGATCGCCGATCGATTGGGCATTACGGTGGCAACGGCGCGGACCCATTTGCATCGCATCTTCGCAAAGACCGGAGCGACACGGCAGGCGGATCTCATGCGTATGGCGCTGTCGCCGGCGCGGGGATTGCCGCCTGGCGGCGGTAGGGCGGTGCGGCCCCGGACGACCTGAAATTCATCGTTGCGAACAAGTCACGCGATCCACCGTGGATGTCGCCGCGGCCGATTGCGCCTTGCCTCACTTCATCCCCATGCAGCTCGCATAAAACGTCGTGGTCGCCGGCCAGTCCGAGAACATGCCGCGGACGCCGACCTGTTGCGCCAGCACGTCGAGCACGGTGAGGGTGTCGCCGTCGCGGTCGATCGCGGCCTTGATCGGCTTGTGATAGAAGCCGCCGCCGCGGTCGAGCGGGCCGTCGCGCTCCAGTGACCATCCGATCAGATCGAGGCCGGCAGCCTTCGCCGCCTTGGCGTATTCCGAGGGCACGATCTCCTTTTTGCCGTCAAGCGCCAGCAGCATGCCGATCGGCGGCGCCAGGATTTTGACGCCCTGCGCTTTCAGCTCCGCCATCGACGGTTTCCATGTCTCTGATTTGGCGGGGTGCAGCCCCGCCGTCTCGTAGCGGTCGTCGAGATACACCGCCTGCGCCGCGAACGCCGGTTCGGTCTTGACCCAGTACAGGATGTCGGCAAGGCCAAAACTCTGGGCGAACACGTCGCTGGCCGGAATGCCGGCGTCCTTGTAGGCCCGCAGCATCTGCGCGGCATATTTCTCCTGGGTGTAGTCGCCGTCGAACGGCATCGCGACTTCGGGCGCCTTCAGCTCCGGGGTGAATTTGGCGCCAAGACCTTTGATCAGCGCGATGCTCTCGTCGTGGGTCATCAGCGTGCCGGTGTGGCTGTAGAGGTCGGTGCGCCAGCGCGGCGTGCCGTCCTGATACGCGGCCACCGTGGTGGCGTTCGGATTGAAACCGTCCATCTTGGCCGTCAGCGTCCGGAACTCGGCGAGCGTGATGTCGCTGGTGCAGCATTTTGCCGACGCCTTCCGCCCGGTGGCGGGATCGGCCGGAACGAACGGCATGGTGCATTTCGCCGCCAGCGCCGGCAGCGACAGGATATTGGTCGTGGTGTGCAGGTCGCATTGCGAATGACGGCAGACCAGCTGCCGGTCTTTCGTGAAGGTGACGTCGCATTCGATCACGCCGGCGCCCATCCGCGCCGCCGCCTGGTAGGACTCTTTGGTGTGCTCGGGAAATTGCAGCGGCGCGCCGCGGTGACCGATGGAAAAATCGGTCTTGTGAAAGGGGCCGGTGCATTGCTGAAGTTTCTGCTTCAGCGGTCCGTCCTTCATCTTGTCGACGAGGTAGAACGGCCGCGGGCCGATCTGCGCCTCGCGCGGCAGCGTGGTCTGTGCCGCGGCGGGGGCGATGAGGGTGACGCAGAGGAACGCGGACAGCAGGGTGGAACAAGAGCGGGTCGGCATGGACGGTTTTTCCTGATAATGCGCAGGCGGATATCATAGCATTGTGACGTGACGTTGCGAGCCGGGCGCTCGCCTGCATACCGTTCGTCATCCCCGCGCAGGCGGGGGGTGACGCGCCATCTCGGAACACCATCTCCACGCCGATGTGACAGCGTCAAACATAAACGCGCGGTTCAGCCGGCATTCATCTCGCCGCGATCAACATCTCCCCGCATCACGCCACATTGCCGCGACCAGGGAGATGTCATGGAACGCCGCCACTTTCTGAAACTTGCTCTTGGATTTGCCGCGGGCGCGGCGGCGCTCGCCGCGGGTGCCGCGGCGGAGGCTGTTCCCCTCGCGCCGCAGCCGCTCACCAAAGACCTGCCGCCAGCAAACAACGACGCGCAGCCGGCGGTCACGACCGGCGACGAGGTTGATCGCCTTGCGCCCGAACCGGTGCGCTGGCGTCGCGGTCGTCGCTGGGGATGGCGCCGGCGGCGCCGCTGGGGCTTTCGCCGCCGCCGCTACTGGGGATTCCGCCGCCGCTGGCGCCGCCGTCGCCGCGTCTGGCGCCGCCGTTACTGGTAAGCCCCTAAGCGCAATCGAGCTGGTTCGCGGGAGGGCGGCATTGCCGTCCTCCCGTTGCCGCGTTGAAGTCGGGCCGCAACAAAAAACCCCGCGCGAGCGGGGTTTCTGCCGTGATGCGAGAAGTGGACTCAGTAACGGCAACGTCCAGCGACCCAGACCATGCCGCGGGGGCAGATACGGGCGCGAGGTACCACCACCACCGGAGCCCTCCGGTACACCACCGGCGGCCGCACCACGACCACGCCGCGATTGGACACGCATCCGCCATAGGGGCCGCGGTGGAAGCCGGGGCCGCATCCCTGCGCGGCATTGGCGGTGGCGGTGAAGCCCGCAACCGTGGTTGCAAGCAGCGCTGCTGCGATCAGATATTTCATGTTTTCTACCCTCATTGCAGGGCCGCATGGTGCGGCGCTGGAATCCCTGATTCGACTCGTGGCAGACGTCGAAACATGTCGTCAACTTTAGTGGGACGACCTGAACGCCGAATGAATGCGCGATGCAGCTTCAGCGTTCAACGCAAAATCGTAGCCCGGATGAAGCGGGCGGGTCGGCGCACCGCGCCGATCCGATCGCGCAATCCGGGGCCGGTGGTGCGTCACTCTTCTGCCCCGGATTGCGCCATCGTTCGGCGCGACGCGCCGCCCGCTGGCTCCCATCCGGGCTACGGTTACGGCGAGGGCTCGCCGAACAGCGCGGCAAAACGCTTCTCGCCGCTGCGGGTGAAATTGACCACCCGGCTGCCGGGGGCGGGGTCACGCGCCGCCCAGTTCAATTCGGTTAACCGCGCCATGATAGCCGCCCCCAGCGTGCCCGCGAGGTGATGGCGCCGCTCGCTCCAGTCGAGGCAGGCCTTGCACAGCGGGCGGCGGGGATGCGCCAGCGCGCCGGCGTCGATCTGCAACGCCTTCGCCATGAAGCGCTCGCCCTCGGGCGTGAGTTCGATTCCCAGCTTGCTCTGGCGCAGCAGACGCTGCTTGCGCAGGCTGTCCAGCATTTGCACGCCGAGGTCGCCGGCGAGATGGTCGTAGCAGATCCGCGCGCGACGCAGCGCCGGATCCTTCGGCCCGGTACGCACCCGCATGTGGCCGGCGCGCGCGGCGAGGCCGGCGAGACCCTCGAGCACGCCGGCGACATCGGGATCACTGAGCCGGTAATAGCGGTGACGGCCCTGTTTCTCCTGCTCGATCAGGCCGCCGGTCTCGAGCTTGGACAGATGCGAGCTCGCGGTCTGCGGCGTGATGCCTGCCTGGTGCGCCAACTCGCTGGCGGTCAGCGCGCGGCCGGTCATCAGCGCCGTCAGCATGTTGGCGCGGGCGGGATCGCCGACCAGAGCGGCGATCATGGCAATGTCGGGACCTGCTTTCATAGTTCGATGTTAGACGAAGCATTGATGTCGTCAAGAGGATATTCTGATGGCTCGTTATTCGAGTTCGTCATTGCCTGCGACAAACGCGAAGCGCTTGCGCACGGGAGCGTAGCGACGAAGCAATCCAGCTTTCTTCGAAGCAGGCTGGATTGCTTCGCTTGCGCTCGCAATGACGGCTGCTGGAATACTGGAGTTCAAGAAATGACCATCACCGTTTTCATCCGCTACCAGATCGATCCGTTCAAGCGCGCGATGTTCGAGCAATATTCGAAAAGCTGGCTGACCATCATCCCGAAATGCGGTGGCGATCTCGTGGGCTACTGGATGCCGCATGAGGGCACCAACAACATCGCCTTCGCGCTGATTTCGTTCGAAAGCCTCGCCGCCTATGAGAACTACCGCGCGCGGCTGCGCGCCGACAGCGAAGGCAAGGCCAACTTCAATTTCGCCGAGGAGAACAGATTTATCCTGGCGGAAGAACGGACCTTCTTGCGAAAGGTCGAATTGTAGGCCATCTCGGATGCGTAACGCATCCCGAATGCGCAACGGAGGCGCCACATGATAGCCGTGATCTTTGAAGTCTGGCCGAAGCCGGAGCACCGGCAGGAATATTTTGATCTCGCGGCTGACCTCCGGCCGATCCTGCAAACCATCGACGGCTTCATTTCGGTCGAGCGGTTCGAGAGCCTGACCGAGAAAGGCAAGATCCTCTCGCTGTCGTTCTGGCGCGATGAGGAGGCCGTCGCCGCGTGGCGCAATGTGCCCGGTCACCGCATGACCCAGGGCAAGGGCCGCGCGAAAATTTTCGACAATTACCGGCTGCGCATCGCCGGCGTCATCCGCGACTACGGGATGAACGAGCGCGCGCAGGCGCCAAAGGATAGCCGCGCCCTTCACGAAGCGCACTAGCCACTCACTAGCCGCGGTCGCGGCGCGCAGATATTCTCGCGTCGGGCAAAATTAATCAAAAAGGGGAGAGACCATGCTGACATCTGCTGACAAGCGCACCGCATTCAGGAAGCTGCACGAAAGCGGCTGCTTCATCATTCCCAATCCGTTTGACGTCGGCAGCGCGAAGGCGTTGCAGCATCTCGGCTTCAAGGCGCTGGCTTCCACCAGTGCCGGTTTTGCCTGGACCATCGCCAAGGCCGACAACCGCGTCACCGTCGACGATGTCTGCGATCACCTTGCCGCGATCTGCGCCGCGGTCGACATTCCCGTCAATGCCGATTTCGAGGACGGTTTCGCGCATGAGCCGGACAAGGTCGGCGTCAACGTCGCTCGCGCCGTCAAGACCGGCGTGGCCGGACTTTCGATCGAGGATTTTACCGGAGACAATGCCAAGCCGCTGTTCGAGTCCGCGCTCGCGATCGAACGCATCAAGGCGGCGCGTCAGGCGATCGACGCCGACAAGTCAGGCGTCCTGCTTACTGGCCGCTGCGAGGCGTTCCTGCGCGGACAGAAGGATCTGAAGCTGGTGATCGACCGGCTCACCGCCTATGCCGAGGCCGGCGCCGATTGCCTCTATGCGCCCGGCATCGCGACGCCGGAAGAGATTTCGGCCGTCGTGAAGGCGGTGCACCCAAAACCTGTCAATCTGCTGGTTGGCGCAGCCGGCCCATCGGTGAAGGTGGCCGCCGATCTCGGCGTCCGCCGCATCAGCGTCGGCGGCGCACTGGCGCGCACAGCCTGGGGCGGCTTCATGGCGGCGGCCAAGGAGATGGCGGAGCAGGGCACGTTCACCGAACTCGGCAAGGGCTATCCCGGCGGCGAATTGAACAAGATGTTCAGTTGATCGATACGTGGGTTGACCACCGCAATCGCCACCACCTCGGTCGTCATCGCCCGACTTGATCGAGCGACGCAGTAAACTCAGGCAGTAGCGATAGGACCGAAAAGCCGCGGCGTACTGGGTCCCCGGTCAAGCCGGGGCCGACGAGTCTTTGCCGCGGGACACGCGTACACGACGCAACCAGGTAAACAAAAGCGCGGCGGGCAAATGATTGCCCGCCGCGCGGTTGGTTGAGTCGTTATCGTTGCTGTTACTTGCTCGCGGGATTGGCCGGCGGCGTGGCCGAGCGGTCGATCTCCGTGCCCGTCGGGGCGGCCGACGGCGGGCTGGCCGGACGTGCCGGGGCTGCGCCGGTGGTCGTGCCGGGTTCCGAATTCGGGCGCGGCGTCACGTCACGCATGCCGGTGGGCGCGGCGGGAGGCGAAGTACGCTCCGTGTTCTGGGCCGTCGAGGTGGGCGGCGTAGTGCCGGCCTGATTGACGGTCGAGTTGTTCAGTCCGTAGAAAACGGCGCCCAGCACGACCGCGATGGCGACGGCGAACATCGCAACTCTTCCGCCGCTGGCGGGACCTTCGGCGAGTTCGGGATCGGCCTGCAGCTCATTATCGAGGCGGGCCTGGCGGCGCATGTCGGCGTCGGTCAGATTGGCGTCGGTGATGTTGGAGCGATAGGGATCGTCCGGATTGATGGCCATAGTGGTTCCTCCGTTGTGTCGTAACAACCTCTGGAAGCAGGGTGAGTTCCGGGAATTGCCGACTTTTGTGCAACCGGTGAGCATGGCTGCCATTCATTTGGACCTGTCAGGATTGGAACCTGCGACGTAGGTTCCGAAGAGCCTGTTTGAGAGATTCGCGATGTGGAATCTGCCGTCTACCGATATCGTCCTGCACGCGCTGTTCGTGGTGGCGCTCGCGGCGGAGGCGATGACGGCGGCGCTCGCCGCCGGCAAGCGCAGCATGGACTGGGCCGGCGTATGCATGCTGGGCTGCATTACCGCGCTTGGCGGCGGCACCATCCGCGACGTCCTGCTCGGGCACTATCCGCTGGTCTGGGTGC
>JAZJYY010000130.1:0-14211 GCA_040390145.1 Pseudomonadota bacterium | reverse complement strand
AATGCTGGGACAAGAAGCACGCCACCTTCATGATCATGGGCGACACCTGCACCCGCGCCTGCGCCTTCTGCAACGTCAAGACCGGTATGCCCACCGCACTAGACGCGTCCGAGCCGGACCACGTCGCGGAGGCTACCTTCAAGCTCGGGCTCGCCCATATCGTGATCACCTCGGTCGACCGTGACGACCTCGCGGACGGCGGCGCCGAGCATTTTGCCCGGACCATCCGTGCCATCCGTGCGCGCTGCCCGTCGACGACCATCGAGATCCTGACGCCGGATTTTTTGCGCAAGGAAGGCGCGCTGGAAATCGTGGCAAAAGCAAAACCCGACGTCTTCAATCACAACCTGGAAACGGTGCCGTCGCGCTATCTGACGGTGCGGCCCGGCGCGCGCTATTTCCATTCGATCCGGCTGCTGCAGCGGGTCAAGGAGATCGATCCCACCATCTTCACCAAATCCGGCATCATGGTCGGCCTTGGCGAGGAGCGCCACGAGGTGCTGCAGGTGATGGACGATCTGCGCTCGGCCGACGTCGATTTTCTTACCATCGGGCAGTATTTGCAGCCGACCCGCAAGCATCACGCCGTGATGCGCTATGTCACTCCCGACGAATTCGCCGGTTATGAGAAGGTGGCCTATACCAAGGGGTTCCTGATGGTATCGGCGAGCCCGCTGACCCGCTCGTCGCACCACGCCGGAGACGATTTCGCCAAGCTCCGGCTGGCGCGCGCGGCGCGGGCCGGCTGAGTTACTCGATGCCGAAATTCTCCAGCAAGCGCCGGGTCATCCATAGCGCCGCGCAGATGTTCGACCTCGTCGCCGACGTCGAGCGCTATCCCGAATTCGTGCCGTTGTGCCAGTCCCTCAAGATCCGGCAGCGCACGCCCGGGCCGGACGGCACCGAGATCGTGGTCGCCGACATGACCGTTTCGTTCAAGCTGGTCCGCGAGGCCTTTACCAGCCGGGTAACGCTGGACCGTCCCAATCTGAAAATCATGGTGGAGTATCTGAAGGGGCCGTTCAGCAACCTGGAGAACCGCTGGAGCTTCGAGCCGCGATCCGAGACCGCCTGCGACGTCGGGTTCTTCCTGTCCTACGAATTCAGGAGCCGGATGCTGGCGATGCTGATGGGCACCATGTTCGACACCGCGTTCCAGCGTTTTGCCGCGGCGTTCGAGAAGCGTGCGGATACGGTTTACGGGAAAACGGCAGCAACAAACTCGCCGTCATCCTGAGGTGCTCGCCCACTTGGGCGAGCCTCGAAGGATGTGGATCACGCCCGCGGCGGACGCCGCCGCTTCACCGCGCTGCGGCGCGGGGTGCGGGCGACGCGGGGGCGCAACCGGCTCATGGTCTGCCGCCGCGGTTTGACCGGCGCCTGCGGGCCGCGCGCGAGTTCCGTCAGCATGCGCAGCGCCTCGACCACCGAGCGCAGGCGCACCGCGCTGCGGCCGATCGCGCCGAACCGGCATTCGCGGTGCAGGATGCGGCCGTCGCGCGCGGCGACGGCGAGATGGACCAGGCCGACCGGCTTGCCCGGGGTCGCGCCGCCGGGACCGGCGATGCCGGTGATGGACACCGCGAGGTCGACGCCGGCTTTTTCCAGCGCACCGAACGCCATCGCGGTCGCGGTCTCCTTGCTGACCGCGCCGAAGTTCGCCAGCGTGGTGGCCTTGACGCCGAGCATCGCGCGTTTGGCATCATTCGAATAGGTGACAAAACCGCGGTCGATGACGTCGGAGGAGCCGGGAATGTCGGTCAGTGCAGCGGCGACCATGCCGCCGGTGCAGGATTCAGCGGTCGCAATGGTGAGTTTGCGCATCCGGCACAAATCGAGCAGCGAGCGGGAGAGGGCGCGGGCGTCGCTGCTGCCGCTCATTGTTACGCGCTCCAACCTTTGGAATCCCAGGGCAGGCGGATGGTGGCGCTCGCGGTGGCGGCGATGCCTTCCTCACGGCCGGTAAAACCGAGCCGCTCGCTGGTGGTTGCCTTGACGGCGATACGCGAAATGTCGAGCCCGGTGATCTCGGCGATCCGCGCCCGCATGGTGTCGCGCAGCGGGCCGATCTTCGGCCGCTCGCAGATCATGGTGACCTCAAGGTTGGCGATGCGGCCGCCGCGGGCGGTGACGCGGTCGACCGCGTATTTCAGGAAGCGGTCGGATGCGGCCCCCTTCCACTGGGGATCGCTCGGCGGAAAATGCGAACCGATATCGCCGTCGGCCAGTGCGCCGAGGATGGCGTCGACCAGCGCATGCAGGCCGACATCGCCGTCGGAATGGGCGAGAAAGCCTCTGACGTGCGGCACGCGCACGCCGCAGATCATCAGGTGATCGCCGTCGCCGAAGGCGTGCACGTCGTAGCCGGTGCCGGTCCTGATATCGCCGAGCTGTGCTGCCAGGCGCGCTTCCTCGCGGACAAAATCTTCGGGCGTGGTCAGTTTCATGTTTGCAGGATCGCCTTCAAAGGTCGCCACCGTCAATCCCGCCCATTCCGCCAGCGCGGCATCGTCGGTGAAATCGCTTCGGCCCTCGCGCGCGGCGCGGCGGTGGGCTTCGAGAATCACATCGAAGCGGAACGCCTGCGGCGTTTGCGCGATCCGCAACCGCGCGCGCTCCGGCGTCGCTTCGACATTGCCGCTGCCGTCGACCAGCTTGATGGTGTCGGTGACCGCGACCGCCGGAACCGCGGCGCCGGTGCGGCCGGCGGCGTCGATCGCGCGCGAAATCAGCGCCGCCGATACGAACGGGCGCGCGGCGTCGTGGATCAGCACGACATCCGGCTTCTGGCCGGCGAGCGCCTCGAGGCCGGCATGCACCGAGGCCTGCCGCGTCGCGCCGCCATGGGCGGGCGGCGCGTGGCGCAACGTGCTGACGGCATCATTGAACATGGCCGTGTCATCGGGGTTCAACACCGGCTGCACCGCGAACACCTGGGGATGCCGGCAGAACGGCTCCATCGCGCGGAAAATCACGGTCTGACCGCCGATCGAGCGATACTGCTTCGGTCCTCCCGAGCCGGCGCGAAGCCCGCGTCCGGCTGCGACAAGGATAGCTGCAGTCCGCTCAGGTCCGGGCATCTGGATCCACTACTGACGATTCGGGGTTGATGGAGGAAACGGAGGTCCGTTGGCGCCCTCCCTATCATGCCGAGGGCGTAAAGACAGGCCGTTTGCCAATAGCTGTGGGAAAAGCATATTTTGCTGCAGTGCACTTGCGCAATTGGTAGAACTGTCTAAAGTGTAGGCATGGAACTTGACTGCACAACATTTGTGCGCACAATGACTCCCGGCGGCCGCAATGATGCGCCTGCCAGAAAAACGAGAAGTCCGTGACCGCCCCGGAACGCTCACCGCGTAAGCCATTGAAGATAGGCGATATTGAGGTCGCCAACCGGGTCCTTCTCGCGCCGATGTCGGGCGTCACGGATGCCCCGTTTCGGCGTCAGACCGCAGCCCTCGGGGCTGGACTCGTCGTCTCCGAGATGACCGCCAGCGATGATCTCGTCAACGGGCGGCCGATGTCGTTGCTGCGCTGCGAGGCGACCGGCATCGGTCCGCATGTCGTTCAGCTTGCGGGCTGCCAGGCGCACTGGATGGCGGAGGGCGCACGGATCGCCGAGTCCGCCGGCGCCGACATCATCGATATCAACATGGGCTGTCCGGCCCGGCACGTCACCGGCGGTCAGTCCGGCTCCGCGCTGATGCGCGATCTCGACCACGCCTTGACGCTGATCGAGGCCACCATCGGGGCGGTGAAAGTACCGGTCACGTTGAAGATGCGGCTCGGCTGGGACGATCGCTCGCTGAACGCGCCGGAACTGGCGCGACGCGCCGAAGCCGCCGGCGTGCAGATGATTTCGGTGCACGGCCGCACCCGCTGCCAGTTCTACAAGGGCGAAGCCGATTGGGGCGCAGTGCGCGCCGTGCGGGATGCGATTGCCATTCCACTGGTCGTGAACGGCGATATCACCTCGTTCGAAAAGGCGGTGACGGCGCTCGACATGTCCGGCGCCGACGCGATCATGATGGGGCGCGGCGCACAGGGCCAGCCCTGGCTGCCCGGCCAGATCGGACGCCGGCTCGAATCCGGCATCGCGGAGGCCACGCCTGACCTGGCGCAGCAACTCGATTATATCCGCGCGCTCTACGACGAAGTCTGCAGCCTCTACGGGCTGCGGATCGGACTTCGCCATGCCCGCAAGCATCTGGGCTGGGCGCTCGACGTCGCATCGCAATCCAGCTGCGCGCCGGTGGCGACGCTGAAAGCCTGGCGGCAGAAGATTCTGACCACAGACGATCCGAACCGTGTTCACCAATCCCTTGAAGATGCATTCGACGACTTTGCATGGAGTGCTGCTGCATGAGTTTAGCCGCAGACCACCGCCGAACGATGCCATCGGAAAGCGAGGCCATTCTCAATGCCTTGCCGAATCCGGTGCTGCTGATCGCACCCGACGGCAAGATCATCGACGCCAACATGGCGGCGGAATCGTTTTTCGAGATTTCGACCCAGTTTCTGCAGCGCCAGTCGCTGAAGGAATTGGTGCCGTTCGGCAGCCCGCTGCTGGCGCTGATCGATCAGGTGCGCTCGAGCGGTTCGCCGGTCAATGAATACAAGGTCGATCTCGGTACCCCCCGGATCGGCGGCGATCGCCAGGTCGACCTGCACGTAGCACCCCTTAACGAGCGTCCCGGCCACATCGTGGTGATGCTGCAGGAACGCACGATTGCCGACAAGATGGACCGGCAATTGACCCATCGAAGTGCGGCGCGTTCGGTGATCGCGCTGGCGGCGATGCTGGCGCACGAAATCAAGAACCCGCTGTCCGGCATTCGCGGCGCGGCGCAGCTGCTGGAGCAGGCGGCCTCGTCGGAAGACCGCATGCTGACGCGACTGATCTGCGACGAGGCTGACCGCATCGTCACGCTGGTCGATCGCATGGAAGTGTTCGGCGACGACCGGCCGGTGGCGCGCGGCCCGGTCAACATTCACAGCGTGCTCGATCACGTCAAACGGCTCGCGCAATCGGGCTTCGCCCGCAATATCCGTTTCGTCGAGGAATACGATCCGTCGTTGCCGCCGGTGCTGGCCAACCAGGACCAGCTGATCCAGGTGTTTCTCAATTTGGTGAAAAACGCCGCCGAGGCCGTGGTCGATCTCGGCAGCGATGCCGAGATCCAGCTCACCACCGCGTTCCGGCCGGGCGTGCGGCTCTCGGTACCCGGCAAGAAATCGCGGGTTTCGCTGCCGCTCGAATTCTGCGTCAAGGACAATGGCGCCGGCGTGCCGGACGACCTGCTGCCGAACCTGTTCGATCCGTTCGTCACGACCAAGCCGACCGGCAGCGGCCTTGGCCTCGCGCTGGTGGCCAAGATCGTCGGCGATCATGGCGGCATCATCGAATGCGAATCGCAGCCGCGGAAAACCACGTTCCGCGTGCTGTTGCCGATGTTCAACCCGACCAAGCAATTCGACCAAAGCAACCGCGATGGCGTTACGGGGACGCCGTCGCATGCCTCACAGGACTCCAGATGAGGAATGACAATGCCCGCAGGTAGCATACTTGTAGCCGACGATGACACCGCCATCCGTACGGTTTTGAACCAGGCTCTCTCGCGCGCCGGATATGAGGTGCGGCTGACCGGCAACGCCGCGACGTTGTGGCGCTGGGTAAGCCAGGGCGAGGGGGATCTGGTCATCACCGACGTGGTGATGCCGGACGAGAACGCCTTCGACCTGTTGCCGCGGATCAAGAAGATGCGGCCCAATCTGCCGGTCATCGTGATGAGTGCGCAGAACACCTTCATGACGGCGATCCGGGCGTCGGAGCGCGGCGCCTATGAGTATCTGCCGAAACCGTTCGACCTCAAGGAGCTCATCACCATCGTCGGCCGCGCGCTGGCGGAGCCCAAGGAGCGGGTGGCCAGCCATCCCGACGAGGGCGAGTTCGATTCGATTCCGCTGGTCGGCCGCTCGCCGGCCATGCAGGAAATCTACCGCGTGCTGGCGCGGCTGATGCAGACCGACCTCACCGTGATGATCTCCGGCGAGTCCGGCACCGGCAAGGAGCTGGTCGCCCGCGCGCTGCACGATTACGGCAAGCGGCGCAACGGCCCGTTCGTCGCCGTCAACATGGCGGCGATACCGCGCGATCTGATCGAGTCGGAACTGTTCGGCCATGAACGCGGCGCCTTCACCGGCGCCAATACCCGCGCCTCGGGCCGGTTCGAGCAGGCCGAGGGTGGCACCTTGTTCCTCGACGAAATCGGCGACATGCCGATGGAGGCGCAGACCCGTCTGCTGCGCGTGCTCCAGCAGGGCGAGTACACCACGGTCGGCGGCCGGACCCCGATCAAGACCGACGTGCGCATCGTGGCTGCGAGCAACAAGGACCTGCGCATCCTGATTCAGCAGGGTCTGTTCCGCGAAGACCTGTTCTTCCGCCTCAATGTCGTACCGCTGCGGCTGCCGCCGTTGCGCGAGCGGATCGAGGATTTGCCCGATTTGATCCGGCACTTCTTCACGCTGGCCGAAAAGGACGGTTTACCGCCGAAGAAGCTCGATACCTTGGCGCTGGAACGCCTCAAACAGCATCGCTGGCCCGGCAATGTGCGCGAGCTTGAAAACCTCGCGCGTCGATTGGCGGCATTGTATCCGCAGGACGTGATCACAGGCTCCGTCATCGACGGCGAACTGGCGCCTCCGGCGGTAACGTCGGGCGGCAGCGTCCAGCACGGAGTCGACAATCTCGGCGGCGCTGTCGAGGCCTATCTGTCGTCGCATTTTTCGGGCTTCCCCAACGGCGTGCCGCCGCCGGGGCTCTATCACCGCATCCTCAAGGAAATCGAGATCCCGCTGCTGACGGCGGCGCTGGCGGCCACGCGTGGCAATCAGATTCGCGCCGCCGATCTCCTGGGCCTCAACCGCAACACGCTGCGCAAGAAGATCAGGGATCTCGACATTCAGGTCTATCGAAGCGGCAGCTGAGCCGGCTGCTCGCGTTGGAATACCTTGATAACCCGGGCCTGCGCCGTGCAGCCCCGGGGCACGCCGTGGAATTGTCGCAATTCGGCAACATTGTGATATGAATGCATCAGTCCGCTACCGGCGGACACAGCTTCAGCTCACCACCTTGCCGGAATGACCAGCGCAGACACCTCGGCCGCATCGCTCGATACAACCTTCGCCGAATCCAAAGGATCGTCCCTGCGGAGGTGGCTGGCGCCGTTTGCCGTCGGCATCGCGCTGTTGTCGGCGTTCCTCACTTTCGTCGTCCTGACCGGCCTGACGCCGATCGAGGCGACCCGCGAGGTGGTCTATTCGTTCCTGCTGATCAATGCGGCGACGATCCTGCTGCTGGTCGGCATCATCGTCCGCGAGGTCTGGCAGGTGGTGCAGGCCCGGCGCCGCGGCCGGGCAGCGGCGCGACTGCACGTCCAGATCGTCAGCCTGTTCTCCATCATCGCGGTGTTGCCGGCCGTGCTGGTGGCGATCGTGGCCAATATCACCATCGATCGCGGCCTCGACCGGCTGTTTTCGGGCCCGACGCGCGAGGTGATCCAGAATTCGCTGATCGTGGCCAACGCCTATCTGCACGAACATGCGCAGGCCATTCGCGGCGATATCCTGGGAATGGCCAACGACATCGCCAATGCGCGGCCGCTGTTCGACCAGGACCGCGGCACCTTTCGCCGGCTCCTGACCGCCAGCGCCGCCGCCCGCAACCTGCCGGGCGCCATGGTGATCGACAAGGACCGCAATGTGCTGGAAACAGCGCAGACCGGTATTGCACAGGCCTTCACGACGCCGGCCCCCGAATTCCTCAGCGGCGTCGATGAAACCGAGCCGCAGATCGCCGTGTTCATCGAAGCCAATTACGTCGCCGCCGTGATCCGGCTGCGCGCCTTCAACGACACCTTCCTGTACGTCGCCCGCCTGCTCGATCCACGGGTGGTCGCGCAGCTCCGGCAGACCCAGGCCAGCGTCGCCGAATACGCCCAGATGGAGTCGCGCAAGCTCGGCATTCAGGTGGCCTTCGCGCTGATGTTCGCGGTGATCGCGCTGACCATCCTGATGGCGTCGGTCCTGATCGGGCTGAACTTCGCCAACTGGCTGGTGGCGCCGATCCGGCGGCTGATGAGCGCCGCCAATGTCGTCTCGACCGGCGATCTGCATGTTCAGGTGCCGGTCCACAAATCGGAGGGCGATCTCGCCCAGCTCGGCGAAACCTTCAACAAGATGACGCAGGAGCTGCGCACCCAGCGCGACGAGCTGGTCGGCGCCAGCGAACTGATCGACAGCCGGCGCCGGTTCATCGAAGCGGTATTGTCGTCGGCGAGCGCCGGCATCATCGGCGTCGATGCCGCCGGCAATGTCGGCATTCTCAACCGTTCCGCGGAAAAGCTGATCGGTCATGCGGAATCCGAGACGCTGGACCATCCGCTGTCGGACGTGCTGCCGGAACTCGATGACATGATGAAGACCGCGCGCGAGGGTACCCAGCGGCTGGTACAGGGCCAGATCACGCTGCTGCGCGACGGCCACGAGCGCAATCTCTCGGTAAGGGTCAGCGCCGAGCAGACCAGCCAGTCGCGCGACAGCTACATCATCACGCTCGACGACATCACCGAGCTGGTTTCGGCGCAGCGAACCTCGGCATGGGGCGACGTCGCCCGGCGCATCGCGCACGAAATCAAGAACCCGCTGACGCCGATCCAGCTTTCGGCCGAACGCATCCGCCGCAAATTCGGCAAGGTCATCACCGAGGACAAGGCAATCTTCGAGCAGTGCACCGACACCATCGTGCGGCAGGTCGACGATATCAGGCGGATGGTCGATGAATTCTCACGCTTCGCGCGAATGCCGAAACCGGTCATGGAAGGCGAGGACGTCGCCGACACGGTCCGGCAGGCCGTGTTCCTGATGCGGGTCGGGAATCCCGACATCGACTTCGAAGCCGAAATCAAGAACGATCCGATGCGGGCGCAGTTCGACCGGCGGCTGATTTCACAGGCGCTGACCAACATCATCAAGAACGCTTCGGAAGCGATAGAGGCGGTCCCTCCGGAGGAATTGGGCAAAGGCAAGATCGAAGTCGTCGCCGCCATCGAGGGCGACGACATCGTGATCGATGTCATCGACAACGGGGTCGGCCTGCCCAAGGTGGCTCGGGCGCGTTTGCTCGAACCCTATGTAACCACGAGGTCGAAGGGCACCGGACTTGGCCTGGCCATCGTTGGCCGGGTCCTCGAGGACCATGGCGGCAAGATCGAACTCCACGATGCCGCGGACATCCGGCCGGGTCAGCGCGGCGCCTGGATGCGGTTGCGGTTCGCCATATCGGGCCACGCAGCGAAACCCGAACTGAAGGAGCCGGCGGCGGAAACAAAGCCGCCGGTCCCTGAAACCATTGGGCCCGCTGACACGACTAACAACGAAACAAAAATCGAAGCCGCAACCGGCAATTGACAAGACAGGGCGCGACGCATGGCAAATGACATTCTGATTGTCGATGACGAAGCAGATATTCGGGATCTGGTTGCCGGCATTCTCGATGACGAGGGGTTCACCACCCGGACCGCCCGCGACAGCGATTCGGCGCTGGCGGAAATCGCCAACCGGCGGCCGCATCTGGTGTTTCTCGACATCTGGTTGCAGGGCAGCAAGCTCGACGGCCTGCAATTGCTGGAGCAGATCAAGAAGGACCACGCCGATGTGCCTGTCGTGATGATCTCCGGCCACGGCAATATCGAGACCGCGGTCGCCGCCATCAAGCGCGGCGCCTACGACTTCATCGAAAAGCCCTTCAAGTCGGATCGGCTGATTCTGGTGGCGACCCGGGCGCTGGAGACCTCGCGGCTGAAGCGCGAGGTGAAGGAGCTCAAGCAGCTGGCGCCGGCCGCCAGCGTGCTGACCGGACGCTCGGCCTGCATGAACCAGCTGCGCCAGACCATCGAGCGGGCCGCCAAGGCCAACAGCCGCATCCTGATCGTCGGTCCGTCCGGCGCCGGCAAGGAACTGGCGGCGCGCACGCTGCACAACGCGTCGGCCCGTGCCGAGGGACCGTTCATCGTCATCAACGCGGCGGCGATCACGCCGGAGCGCATGGAAGTCGAGCTGTTCGGCATCGAGCAGTCCAACGGCGAGCAGCAGCGCAAGGCGGGGGCGCTGGAAGAAGCCCATGGCGGCACCCTGTTCATCGACGAGATCGGCGACATGCCGCGGGAGACCCAGAACAAGATCCTGCGTGTGCTGGTCGACCAGACCTTCCAGCGCTCCGGCGGCACTGCCAAGGTCCATGTCGACGTGCGCATCATTTCATCGACCGCGCGGAACCTGGAAGAGGAGATCGCCGAAGGCCGATTCCGCGAGGATCTCTATCACCGCCTGTCGGTGGTGCCGATCCGGGTACCGCCGCTGTCGGAAAGGCGCGAGGATATCCCCGAACTGATCGACTATTTCATGGATCAGATCTCGATCGCGACCGGATTGCCGAAGCGCCAGATCGGCCAGGATGCGATGGCGGTATTGCAGTCCCATGTCTGGCCCGGAAACGTCCGCCAGCTTCGCAACAACGTCGAACGCGTGATGATTCTGGCCAGCGGCGGCCCGGAGGTCATCATCACGGCCGATATGCTACCGCAGGACGTGGGCTCGATGGTGCCGGCGATGCCGACCAGCAACAATGGCGAACACATCATGGGGCTGCCGCTGCGCGAGGCGCGGGAGGTATTCGAGCGCGACTATCTGATCGCGCAGATCAGCCGTTTCTCGGGAAATATCTCGCGCACGGCGGAATTCGTCGGCATGGAGCGGTCGGCGCTGCATCGCAAGCTCAAGGCACTCGGCGTCGGCTAGGTAAAGCCCGGCGCGTTTATCCATGCATTTGCTTGAGAAAAATCGTCTCTTTCCGTGCTTTTACGGAGAATTGCACCAAGGTTCGGTACCCCCGATGCGCGAACTGGCTTGCCTAAAAAGCGCGCCTGCCTTCTAATCATACTGCCGCGCCCTCGGAGGGGGATCTCAGGGGAAGCCGGCAACCGGGGGACGGCTCCGTCAGAGAGCGGCCATCGGTTCAATAAAAAGAAGCAAACAAGACTGCGGGATAAAAACAATGGCGGCAGACCGCGCACAAAATCTACAAGACACCTTCCTTAATCACGTTCGTAAGACCAAGACGCCACTGACGATCTTTCTGGTCAATGGAGTGAAGCTGCAGGGGATTGTCACCTGGTTCGACAATTTCTGCCTGCTGCTCCGGCGCGACGGGCATTCGCAGCTTGTCTACAAGCACGCGATCTCGACCATCATGCCGGGCGCTCCGATCCAGCTGTTCGAAGGCGGCGAGGATGCTCCGGCTTGAGAGTGATCTGATTGGAACCCCGCAATCCTGAAGGGGGCGCCAACCGTCCGCGGTCGGCAGGGGGCAAAGAATCGGGGCGGGTGGTTGTCATCGGCCCCTACTTGCGTGTGCGTCGCGGTGACCCCGACGCGCCAGCGGATTCGCATGCCATGCGCAATTCCGAGGCGCGGCTCGAGGAGGCCGTCGGCCTGGCGCGGGCGATTGACCTCACCATCGCGGAGGCGCTGCTCGCGCCGATCAGCCAGGTCAGGCCTGCGACCTATCTCGGCAAGGGCAAGGTCGAGGAGATCGTCGGGCTGATCACCGGGCATGAGATCGAACTGGTGGTGATGGATTGCGCGCTGTCGCCGATCCAGCAGCGCAATCTGGAAAAGGCCTGGAACACCAAGGTGCTCGACCGCACCGGCCTCATTCTCGAAATCTTTGGCCGGCGCGCCAAGACCAGGGAAGGCTCGCTTCAGGTCGAGCTGGCGCATTTGAACTATCAGCGCAGCCGGCTGGTGCGGTCCTGGACCCATCTGGAGCGGCAGCGCGGCGGCTTTGGTTTCATGGGGGGACCCGGCGAAACCCAGATCGAGGCGGACCGCCGCCTGATCGGCGATCGCATCGCGCGGCTGGAAAACGAAATCAGGAAAGTCCAGGCGACGCGGCGGCTGCATCGCGAGGGACGCAAGCGGGTGCCGTATCGCGTCGTGGCGCTGGTCGGCTACACCAACGCCGGAAAGTCGACGCTGTTCAACCGCCTGACCCGCGCCGAGGTGCAGGCGGCCGACATGCTGTTCGCGACGCTGGATCCGACCTTGCGCGCGCTCCATCTGCCGCATGGCGGCAAGGCGATGCTGTCCGATACCGTCGGCTTCATCTCCAACCTGCCGACGCAACTGGTGGCGGCATTTCGCGCCACGCTGGAGGAAGTGCTGGAAGCCGATGTGATCCTCCACGTCCGCGACATCTCGCATGAGGACGCCGAAGCGCAGCAGCGCGATGTCGATACCGTGCTGCGCCAGCTCGGGATCGATCCGGATGCCGGCCGTATTCTCGAGGTCTGGAACAAGATCGACCGCTTCGACCCGGAGATGCGCGAAAACCTGCAGAACATCGCCGCCCGCCGTCCGCCGGAGCGTCCGTGCTTTCTGGTCTCGGCCGAAACCGGCGAGGGGGTCGAGGCGCTATTGACGGCGATCGAGCATCGGCTGGCGGCAACCCGCATGACGCTGGACCTGTCGATCGACGCCTCCGACGGCGCCGGCATCAGCTGGCTGCATCGCAATTCCGAAGTGCTCACCAAGGAGCTTCATGACGGCCGCTTCGACATGACCGTGCGCGTCGATGAAACCAAGCGCGACATCGTGGTGAACCGTTTCGACGCGGTGCCGCATTCGTAACTGTCGTCCCTGCGAACGTGTTCGCAGGGACGACGCTGTTATTCCTTGCCCTTGGCCTCGTCCCACAACGCATCCATCTCCTCGAGCGAAGCCTGCTCAAGCGAACTTCCGCGCGCCGCCAGCGTCTTCTCGATATAGCCAAAACGACGTTCGAATTTGGCATTGGTGCCGCGCAGCGCCAGATCGGGATCGGCGCCGACATGGCGCGCCAGATTGACCAGGGCGAACAGCAGGTCGCCGGTTTCCGCGGCGAGTTCCTCGGCGTTGCCGCCATCGAGCGCGGCCTCGATCTCGTCGGCTTCCTCGCGAATTTTGCGCAACACTTCGCGGGGATCGTTCCAGTCGAAGCCGACGCTGGAGGCCTTGCGCTGCAATTCCATGGCGCGCGACAAGGCCGGCAGGCCCGCCTTGACGCCCGATAGCAGTGACTTGTGCGAAATTTCGTCGGCAGGCCGCCGCGCCGCGCGTTCGGCGCGCTCCTCGGCCTTGATGCGCTCCCATGCGCTGGTGATGCCGACCGGCGTCAGCTTGCCGTTCTCGTCGGCGAACACGTGCGGATGCCGCCGGATCATTTTTCGCGTCACCGCCTCGACGACGTCGCCGAACGCGAACGCGTTCTGCTCCTCGGCCAGACGGGCGTGATACACCACCTGCAGCAGGAGATCGCCGAGTTCGTCCTTGAGATCGTCGAGGTCATGGCGCGCGATGGCGTCGACCACTTCATAGGCTTCCTCGATGGTGTAGGGCGCGATCGTCGCGAAATCCTGTTCGAGGTCCCACGGGCATCCGGTGACCGGCGTCCGCAGCGCCGCCATGATTTCGAGCAGTTTTGAAATATCGCGGGAAGGGGTCATGCGGCACCGAGCTTTCGAGGTTCGGGCTTTATGCCGCAATCGGCCCGCCGATCCCAGTAAAACGAGCCGAAATGAGCACGATTTCCACCGGTTGGCCGGGCTACAGTCGCGTGGCCGCCGTGCGGTGCCGCAGCACGAGCAAGCGCGCAATCTTCGCCCCGCAAAGTCCGAAAAAGACGGTGCAGGCGAGGGCGGCAAGCCGGCTGGTGGAATCGAACACCAACATCACAACGCCGGTCACGACGAATACGATGGAAGCGATTCCCAGCACCCATAAGACCACGGCGCCGTGGGCCTGTGCCTGGGAGGTCATGCTTTCCTGCAGGGACAGTTTTTCGTCGGATCGCTGCAAGCGCGGCAGCACGCGCCACATCCAGGCGAGGTAGACGCAGACCAGCAGCGCTGCGGCTGCCAGTGGGGCGAGATAGGGCTCATACATCCCGGACGCGATGACGGCCACCAGCGTGACTGCAAGCAGCCGTGTCGCGCTGCGACTGATCGAGCGGCGCTGGATGAGCCGAACCAGTACATGTGCAAGTTCGTAGACGAGCATTCCGGACAGAAGCGCCGCCAGATTTCGAAGCGATTCATAGCGTTGAGACCGAAG
>JAZJYY010000129.1:0-41545 GCA_040390145.1 Pseudomonadota bacterium | reverse complement strand
AAACCGGACAGATCGGCGACGGCAAGATCTTCGTCATCAACCTCGACCATGCGGTCCGCATCCGCACCGGCGAGGCCGATGCCGCGGCCCTTTGATTTCGCGCTCAACCTTACACTCAGGAGTAAAACAAATGACGTTCAAACGTCCCTATAGCGCGGGATTGGCGGCCTTCGCAGTCGGCCTGCTCACCGCGAGCTCTGCCTTTGCCGAGGCCACCGTCAACAAGGGCGACAATGCCTGGATGATGACATCGACGGTGCTGGTGCTGTTGATGACGATCCCGGGCCTTGCGCTGTTCTATGGCGGCCTGGTCCGCTCCAAGAACATGCTCTCGGTGCTGGCACAGGTTTTCTACACCGTCTGCATCGTCACCATTATCTGGGTGCTGTACGGCTACAGCCTGGCCTTCACCGGCGGCTCCGAGTTCATCGGCGGCTTCTCCAAGGCCTTCCTGAAGATCGCACCCGAAGGCAAGACCATCCTCGACGCCCAGGTCGCGACCTTCACCGCCGACGTCAACATCACGGAGCTGATCTACATCTGCTTCCAGATGACGTTTGCGGCGATCACCCCCGCCCTCATCGTCGGCGCGTTCGCCGAACGCATGAAGTTCGCGGCGGTGGCCCTGTTCGTCCCGCTCTGGGTCACCCTGATCTATCTGCCGATGGCGCACATGGTCTGGTACTGGGCTGGACCGGACGCGATCACCGCGGCGCTCAAGGCCGTGGAAACCGCAGCCGACGGCGCCGCCAAGACGGCCGCGACCGCCGCCTTCGAAACCGCGAAGACCGCTTTCGCCGATGACGCCGGATTCATCTTCAAGAAGGGCGCACTCGACTTTGCCGGCGGCACCGTGGTGCACATCAACGCGGGTATCGCCGGTCTCGTCGGCGCGATCCTGATCGGCAAGCGCACCGGATACGGCAAGGACCTGATGGCTCCGCACTCGCTGACCATGACCATGATCGGCGCCTCGCTGCTCTGGGTCGGCTGGTTCGGCTTCAACGCCGGATCCAACCTCGAAGCCTCCGGCGGCGCCGCGCTCGCCATGACCAACTCCTTCGTCGCAACTGCGGCGGCGGCACTGGCCTGGATGTTCGCGGAATGGATCATCAAGGGCCACCCCTCGCTGCTCGGCGCATTGTCGGGGGCGGTGGCGGGACTGGTGGCGGTCACGCCCGCGGCCGGCTTTGCCGGTCCGATGGGAGCGATCGTGCTCGGTCTGGTGGTCGGCGTGGTCTGCCTGTTCTTCTGCACCGTGATCAAGAACGCGCTCGGCTATGACGACGCGCTCGACGTGTTCGGCGTCCACTGTGTCGGCGGCATCGTCGGCGCGCTGGGCACCGGCATCCTGGTGAATCCGGCTCTCGGCGGCACCGGCGTGATGGACTACACCATCGGCAAGATCGCGGAGTACGATCTGGTCGCGCAGATGACGTCGCAGTTCTGGGGCGTCGCCACCACGCTGGTGTGGTCGGGCATCGGTTCGGCGATCCTGTTCAAGGTCGTCGATGTGATCGTGGGCCTGCGCGCCACCGTCGAGGTGGAACGCGAGGGTCTCGACATCACCGAGCACACCGAACGCGCCTACAACATGTGAGGTCTCCCGGGGGCGCGACCTCACGAGGTCGCGCCCAGAACTACGGTTTGGGCACATACCCGGCAATGCCCCGACCGTTGAGGGGCTCCAGCGCAAGCTGGGGCCCCTTTCTTTTTGCCGCGGATGACCGCGCCACGGAATAACCGGAACCGGACCGCAGGGCCTGTCGTGTCCGCGCGTGTTGACGCGGGAGGCAATGATCTGTTTGTTTCCGTTCCGGTGAACCAGGTGGACGAACTGCTCAACGGCCGGGGATGCCCTCGCCGTCGATCGCTTGCTGCCGCAAAACAAGAACGAACAAAGGGTAGAGAAACCTATGGAAGCCCACGTCAGCAACGCGGCCGGTTCGGCCGGCAAATGGTCACCTGCCCCTGACGCCAGCGAGATCGTGAAAAGCATCCATGCGATGCTGCATCCGCGCAACATCGTGCTGGTCGGCGCCACCGACAAGCCGGGCAACTACGCCGAGCGGATCTGGAACAACCTGGTCAAGTACAAGTTCGCGGGCGGCCTCTATCCGGTCAATTCGAAACGCGAAACCATCTGGGGCGTGCCCTGCTACAAGGATTTCGCCAGCCTGCCGGACAAGCCGGACCACGTGCTGGTGCTGGTGCCGGCCCGGTTCGCAGTGCAGGTGATTCGCGACGCCGCAGCGGCCGGCGCCCGGTCCGCCACCATCGTCACCTCGGGCTTCAGCGAATTGCAGGATGAAGAGAGCCAGAAGCTGGCGGTCGAGCTGAAACAGGCGGTCAGGGAAACCGGCCTCGCCGTGACCGGCCCGAACTGCCTCGGCAATCTCAGCGCCGGCGAAAACCTGTTCACCAACATCGACGACCGCATCGTCACGATGGAGGCAGGTCCCGTCGCGATCGCCGGCCAATCCGGCGCGATCGTGATGGCGATCCGCCAGGCGCTGGAGGATCGCGGCGTCGGCGTCGGTTACATGGTCACGACCGGCAACGAGACCGGGCTCGAAACGCCGGATCTCATGAGCTATTTCGCCGCCGATCCTTCGATCCGGGTGATCGTGGTGTATCTCGAGGGCGTGCGAAATACCAAAGTGTTTCGCGAGGCCTGCAAGGCCGCGCGCGCCGCCGGCAAGCCGGTGATCGCATTGAAACTCGGGGCGTCGGAGGGCGGACGCGCCGCCGCGATGGCCCATACCGGCGCGCTGGCCGGCTCGATCGAGACGTTCGATGCGATCTCGACCCGGGAAGGCGTGATTCGCGTCCGCGGCCTCGACGAACTGATCGAAACCACCGAATGCTTCGTGCATGCCGACCCGCCGAAGAGCAACCGGCTCGCCGCGGTATCGCTGTCCGGCGGCAAGCGCGGCCTGCTGATCGACGCGTTCTTTTCCGCCGGGTTGAACTTTGCGCCGCTCAGCCCCAGCGCCACCGCGAAACTGGCAAAAATGCTGGGTCCCGGCAGCATCGTCGGCAATCCGCTCGACGCCGGCTTTGCCGCGGTGGTCGACCCTTCCGTCTATATGGCGTCGATCCAGGTCATGATCGACGATCCCGATACCGACATCGTCATCATCGACTCCGAATTGCCGAAGGCGCCGCACGAACAGCGCGAACGCAACCTGCGCATCGTCAACGACATGGCCGGCGCCGCCGCGAAGCCCGTGGTCTATATCTCGACGATGTCGATCGGCTTCACCGAGTTCACCAAGGGCCTGCGCAAGTCGCTGCCGAACATCGCGGTGATGCAGGGGCTCGACCGCGCGGTCGGCGCCATCAAATCGCTGATCGACTATGCCGGCTTGCGCAAGGTGGTGCCGGACATCGTGTCGAGCTCGAGTGCCTCGGCGCGCGCGACCCTGGAGAAAACCTTGAAGAATGCCAATGGCGCGGCCGCGCTCGACGAGGTCGCCTCGAAGAAGCTGCTCAAGGCCTACGGCATCCCGGTCTCCAAGGAAGAGATCGCGCAGACCGCGTCTGATGCCGTCAAGATCGCCAAGAAAATCGGCTTTCCCGTCGTGGCAAAGGTGGTCAGCGCCGACATCCTGCACAAATCCGACATCGGCGGCGTGGTGCTGAACATCAACAGCGCCGCCGAGGTGAAGAAGGCCTTCACCGACATCACCAACCGGGTCAAAAAGCTTAAGGGCAAGCCGAAGCTCGAAGGCATCCTGATCGCGCAGCAGGTCAAAGCCGATCTCGAACTGGTGGTCGGCGCTTCGCTCGATGCCGAGATGGGACCGGTGGTGCTGTTCGGCACCGGCGGCGTCGATATCGAGCTGATGAAGGACGTCGCATTGGCCGGCGCGCCGCTGGACGCGGCCGAGGCCAAGGAGTTGATCCACCGCACCAAGGCCGGCGTCAAACTTGGGGGTTATCGCGGCAAGCCCGCCTTGCACGAGGCCTCCGTGATCAAGGCCATTGTCGGTCTCTCCAATTTGATGGCGGACGCCGGCGACCGCATCGCCTCGATCGACGTCAATCCGTTCCTGATCAACACCAAGGTCGGTGTCGCCGTGGACGGCCTGATCGTGCTCAACAACGCCGCGGCGAAAAGCGCTGCCACGGACGCCGCCAAACATTAGGGGGCGCGCGCCGTCGGCCATTACGCGCGTCAGGGCGCCGGAGAACATCATGAACGGGAAACAGCTGCCGCTGTCCGGCATCACCGTCGTGTCGCTCGAACAGGCCATTGCGGCACCGCTCGCCAGCCGGCATCTGGCCGACTGGGGCGCGCGCGTGATCAAGATCGAACGGCCGGGCAAGGGCGATTTCTGCCGCGACTACGATTACGTCATGAACGGGATGTCGAGCCAGTTCGCCTGGACCAACCGGTCGAAGGAGAGCCTCGCGCTCGATGTCAAGAGCGACGAGGGCCGGCGCGTGCTCGACGCGCTGCTGCCGCAGGCGGACGTGTTTCTGCAGAATCTCGCGCCCGGTGCTGCCAAACGTCTCGGCCTCGATGCCGCGACGCTGGTGGCGCGCTTTCCCCGCCTGATCGCCTGCGACATTTCCGGCTACGGCAGCGGCGGTCCCTACAGCGAGAAGAAGGCCTACGACCTGCTGGTGCAGTGCGAGGCGGGATTTCTCTCGATCAACGGCACGCAGGAGCAGCCGGCGAAATGCGGCATCGCCGTCGTCGACACCGCCACCGGCATGTACATCGTCAACGGCGTGCTGATGGCGCTGTTCAACCGCGAGCGCACCGGCAAGGGCATGGCGTTCGAGGTCTCGCTGTTCGATTCCATGACCGAATGGATGAGCTATCCCGCCTATTACACCGATGGCGCGGGCAAGCCGCTGGTCCGCACCGGCACGCGTCACGCCACCATCGCGCCCTACGGTCCGTTCCGCTGCGGCGACGGGCGAACCGTGTTCTTCGGCATCCAGAACGCGCGCGAATGGGATGCTCTCTGCGCGCAGGTGCTGGAAGACGCGGCTTTGGCCAGCGATCCGCGCTTTCGGGACAATCCGCAGCGCATGCAGAACCGCGATGCGCTGGAAGCGCTGATCGAGGAAAAGTTCGCGAAATTTTCGGTGGAGCAGGTGATACAGCGGCTCGACGACGCTGCCATCGCCAATGCCAATATGAATACGGTTGAAAGCTTCCTGCAGCACCCACAGCTTCACGCCCGCGACCGTGTCCACAAGGTCGGCTCGCCGAACGGGCCGCTGATGAGCTTTCTGCCGGCGATCACCATTCCCGGCGTCGATCCCGTGATGGGCGACATCCCCGCGGTCGGCGAGCATACCGACGCGATCCTGGCCGAGCTCGGCCTGATGGAAAAAATCAAAACATGACCGCGCCCCGGCTGACCCGAACTTACCTCGCCGTTCCCGCCCACCGCGCCCGAATGGTCGAAGGCGCGGCAGCCTCGGCCGCGGACGCCGTGTTCATGGACCTCGAAGACGCGGTGCCGCCGGCCGAAAAGGCGGCGGCGCTGGAGGCGGCCGCGGCCGCGCTGACCGCCCATGACTGGGGCCGGAAGACCGTCACGGTCAGGCTGAACGCGATCGACAGCCCGTCGATCCAGCAGGAGATCGCGCGACTCGGCGGCCTCACACGCCTCGACGCCTTCATCATTCCGAAGGCGGAGGCGATCGCCGACATCACCAAGATAGGCCAATGGATCACCGAAGCCGCCGGCGCCCGCGAGGCGCCGGTCGCGATGGAATTGCTGATCGAGACGGCGCGCGGCCTGGTCAACGTGGAGGCGCTGGCGGCCTCGGATCCGCTGGTGACCGCGCTGCATCTTGGCGTCGGCGACTTCGCCGCCTCGATCGGTGCCCGCAGCGCGGAGATCGGCGCATCGCCGTCAGGCTACCGCCATGTCGGCAACGCCGCCGACGGTCACCCCTCGGTGCCGCTGGACCTGTTCGCCTATCCGATGATGCGCCTGCTGGTCGCCGCACGTGCCTTCGGCCTGCGCGCCATTGACGGTCCCTGCGGCGCGTTCCGCGACCCCATCGCCACCGCATCGACCGCGGCCAAGGCCGCCGCGATGGGGTTCGACGGCAAACAGGTCATCCACCCCAGCCAGATCGAACCGACGCGAAATGCCTTCATTCCCTCGGACGAGGAACTCGCCTACGCCGAGCGCGCCATCGCAGCACTTGAGGAGGCCGAGCGAAACGGGCAGGGCGCGGTCACGGTCGACGGCAAGATGGTGGACTATGCCAACATCCGGATGATCAAGCGGCTGATGAGTTTCAAGGGGTAGGATTGAGGAAAGCAAACTTCGAAAACAACCCCATGCACAGATACGATGCCCTTGGAATCGTTGTACTTTTTTAAGGCCTAAACGCTCACGATTCGCCACGAAGCAGCATCATGGTCTCATCCGTGGAGGGCCCGGGGCCGGCACAGCCGACTAACCGGGCAAATCGGCTCGGCGGGCGCGTGCCATCGGCCCGTTCGATGACGATGCTGCCATCGGCGGCGCGTCTGAATGTAACCTCCGTGCCCGGTTCTATTCCCAAGTAGTCGCGTACCCGTTTGGGAACCGTCACACGGCCGTTGATCGTGACCCTGGTTGCCATTGTGGTTTCCTCCGTGGGTGGCCAGCAATAATCCGCAAAATCCTCGCTGGCTTCGATGGTTAATCGCGTCTTAACCTCGCCGTATCTATGGTGGTTTGATCCCTTTTTCCGGCTGGTCCCGACCTGTGACCGGCTGCCCCGAGAGTGCTGGCGCTTACCGTATGGCAATCACCGCTTCATCCCATGCGCCGCAGGCCGCCGGCAGCCCGCAAGGTCAGCGCTCGCCATTTTTGCGGACGGCCGAGCTGCTGGCGCCGTATCAGCCGGGTAAGCCATTGATTGCGCTGTCCTTGGGCGAGCCGCAGCATCCGGTGCCGGCCTTCGTCGGGCCGGTGCTGGCCAAACATATCGCCGATTTCGGTCGTTATCCGATCGCCAAGGGCATCGAGCCGTTCCGCCGGGCCGCCGCCAACTGGCTTTCCACCCGCTTCGACCTGCCGCGGGCGATCGATCCGGAAACCGAACTGCTGGTGCTGAACGGCAGCCGCGAAGGGTTGTTTTTTGCAGCACTTGCCGCGGCGCGCTATGTCGGCGCGCGCAAGGGCCAACCTGCGATCCTGATCCCCAATCCGTTCTATCCGGCCTATGCCGCCGGCGCCCGCGCCGCGGGATGCGAGGAGGTCTATCTACCGACCACGCTCGCCAACGGTTTCCTGCCGGATCTCGACGCGCTCGACGACGCCACGCTGGCGCGAACCGTTGCGATCTACATCGCCTCGCCGGCCAATCCGCAAGGCGCGGTGGCGACGAAGGAATATTTCAACCGCCTGAAGCAACTCGCCGACCGCTTCGGCTTCATGATTCTGAGCGACGAATGCTATTCGGAAATCTACACGCGGGCCGCGCCCGGCAGCATGCTGGAATGCGCCGGGCCTGATTTCGCCAATGTCGTGGCGTTCCAGTCGCTGTCGAAGCGTTCCAATTTGCCGGGGATGCGGGTCGGCTTTGCCGCCGGCGACGCAAAATTTCTCAGCCAGTTCCACGAGCTGCGCAATGTGGCGGCGCCGCAGGTGCCGGTGCCGCTGCAGCAGGTGGCGGTCGCGGCTTATGCCGACGAGGCGCATGTCGAAGAGAACCGCAGGCTCTACCGGATCAAATTTGATCTCGCCGACCAGATTCTCGGCAGTCGCTACGGATACCGTCGTCCGGCCGGCGGCTTTTGCGTCTGGCTCGATGTGACAGAACACGGCGGCGACGAAGCCGCGGCAATCAAGCTCTACAGGGACGCCGGCGTCCGCGTGATCCCAGGGAGCTATCTGGCGCGGCCGCAGGCCGATGGCAGCAACCCCGGCGCCGGCTACATCCGGCTGGCGCTGGTGGCAGACAGTGAAACAACAGCCGAGGCGTTGCACCGGCTGGTCGAAATTTTGAAATAATCGCGAAGGCCCCATGAGCATGCCGGCGATCGAACGCGTCCTACCCCTGGTCGGCCATTTGCCGGCGTCTATCCGCGAGGCGCTGGCGCGGCGCCTGCGCGAACTCGCCGGGCTGGCGCTGATCGCCGTCTCCGGCGTGGCGGCGGCCGCGCTGATGACCTGGTCGGTGCAGGATCCCAGCCTCAGCCACGCGACCTCGCGCCCGATCCGCAACATTCTCGGCTATCCCGGCGCGATCGGCGCCGATCTCCTGATGCAGATCATCGGCCTCGGCGCCATCATGCTGGTACTTCCCATCGCGGTATGGGGCTGGCGCATGCTGACCCACCGCACCTTCGACCGCGAGGCGCTGCGCATCGCCTGCTGGATTCTCTGCACCGTGATCTCGGCGGGCTTTGCCAGCTGCTGGGCGCATGGCGGAGCATGGCCGCTGCCGACCGGGCTGGGCGGCGTCGTCGGCGACGCGCTGGTGCGCGCGCCCGCCGTCGTGTTCGGACCACCCGGCATTATCTATCGCCTCGTCCTCGGAATCATCCTGTTCGCCGGCGTGGTTGCGACCTTCCTGTTCGCGAGCGGCATGGGCTCGCGTCCGCTGGAGGCGGAACTGACGGAGATCGAGGACGACGACGCGCCGTTCGTGGAAGAAGGCGATCGCGGCTCGGTCTCGCTGGGATGGGTTTTTCACGCCGTCATGAGCGCCAAGGCGCGGCTGGCATGGCTGTTTGCCACGGCCTATCGTTCGCTGGTGGCGAGTTCGCCGCAGCCGCGCACGGCCTCATTCGAGCGCCAGGAGCCGAATCTCGGCGGCCGCGCCGCGCCTTCGATCGCACCACAAGCCGAAGATGATTTCGTCGACGAGGAAGAAGACGAAGAAGAGGAAGCTCCCGCCGCCCAGGCTCCGCGCAAGAAGCCCGCAGCCCGCACGCCGCAGCGCAAGGCCTCCGCAAAATTCGAGCTGCCCTCGGTGTCGGTGCTGACGGCGCCGAAGGCCTCGGATCGCCAGCCGCTGAGCAAATCGGAGCTCGAAGCCAATTCGCGCGCGCTGGAAAGCGTGCTCGGCGATTTCGGCGTGCGCGGCGAGATCGTCAAGGCGCACCCCGGTCCCGTCGTCACGCTGTACGAACTCGAACCCGCGCCCGGCATCAAATCCTCGCGCGTCATCGGCCTCGCCGACGACATCGCGCGATCGATGAGCGCGCTGTCGGCGCGCGTCGCCGTCGTCCCCGGCCGCAACGCCATCGGCATCGAGCTTCCGAACGCCCATCGCGAAAAGGTTTACTTGCGCGAACTGCTGACCGCCAAGGACGAATCAGTGGCAAAGCTGCCGCTCTGCCTCGGCAAGAACATCGGCGGCGAATCCATCATCATCGATCTGGCGCGGACGCCGCATATGCTGATCGCCGGCACCACCGGCTCCGGCAAATCCGTCGCCATCAACACCATGATTCTCAGCCTGGTCTACCGGCTGCGGCCGGACCAGTGCCGCCTGATCATGGTCGATCCGAAGATGCTCGAACTCTCGGTCTATGACGGCATCCCGCATCTGCTGACGCCTGTCGTGACCGACCCCAAGAAGGCCGTGGTCGCGCTGAAGTGGGCGGTGCGCGAGATGGAAGAGCGCTACAAGAGGATGTCCAAGCTCGGCGTCCGCAACATCGACGGCTACAACCAGCGCCTGCTGGAGGCCAAGACCAAGGGCGAAGAGCTGAGCCGCACCGTGCATACCGGCTTCGACAAGGAAACCGGCAAGGCGATCTACGAGGAAGAGAAGCTCGACCTCGATCCGTTGCCCTATATCGTCATCATCGTCGACGAAATGGCCGACCTGATGATGGTCGCCGGCAAGGACATCGAAGGCGCGGTGCAGCGGCTGGCGCAGATGGCGCGCGCCGCCGGCCTGCACGTGATCCTGGCGACGCAGCGGCCGTCGGTCGACGTCATCACCGGCACCATCAAGGCGAACTTTCCCACGCGTATCTCGTTTCAGGTCACGTCGAAAATCGACAGCCGCACCATCCTCGGTGAAATGGGCGCCGAGCAGCTGCTCGGACAGGGCGACATGCTGTACATGGCGGGCGGCGGCCGCATCAGCCGCGTCCACGGCCCCTTCGTGTCGGACGAGGAAGTCGAGAAGGTGGTGCGCCACCTCAAATCCCAGGGCCAGCCGGAATATCTCGAGGCGGTCACCGCGGAAGAGCCTGTTGACGAGGACGGCGCGGTGTTCGATTCCACCGGCATGGGCGGCGGCGAGGGCGGCGGCGACCTGTTCTCGCAGGCGGTGGCGATCGTCAAGCGCGACCGCAAGGCCTCCACCAGCTACATCCAGCGCCGGCTGCAGATCGGCTACAACCGCGCCGCGTCGCTGATGGAGCGGATGGAACTCGAAGGTATCGTCGGGCAGGCAAATCACGCCGGTAAGCGTGAAATTCTGGTCGAGGAAGAGGAAAGCGGTTTTTGAGCGTCATCGAGCCTGAAGGAATTGCCTGACACGGCATGGTATTCTCACGGAAAAACGATATCTCCTTTGGCCGAAAGCACGGTAAAATGGCAGCCAGGCAGGACGACACGTTGAACAGAAATCCGATATTTCGAATGGCCAAACGACCCGCAACCCGCAGCCTGCACGCCGGCATCTGCACCGGCCTGGCGCTGCTGCTGGCGACAGCCGTGGCCGGCGCCGCGGCGCCGTCCGAGGCGCAAACCGTTCCGATTCCGAAGCCCGCGCCGAAGGGCCGCGACGTGCAGCTCAGCGCATCGGAGCCACGGGCGCCGATGACGACCGGAGCCACCCAGGCGGTACCGAATCCGGTGATTCCCGATCCGCGCCGCAACGTTCCCGCCAGTATCTTTGCGACTTTCGACGCCAACCAGAAGGCGCAGGCCGCCAGGGTGAGCTCCTACCTGTCGTCGCTGCAGACGCTGGTCGGAAATTTCGTCCAGGTCGGGCCCGACGGCACCAGGATCAAGGGCGATTTCTACATCCAGAAGCCCGGCAAGGTGCGTTTCGAATACGAAGCGCCGAGCCCGATCGCGATCATCGCCGACGGATCCTCGCTGGCGGTGCGCGACACCAAGCTCGCGACCCAGGATATCTATCCGCTGTCGCAGACGCCGCTGCGGTATCTGCTGTCGGACCGCATCGACCTGTTGAAGGATACCAACGTCGTCAGCGTCACCTCGGACGATCTGTTCATCAGCGTCACCATCGAGGAGAAGCAGGCGCTGATCGGCACCAGCCGCCTGATGCTGATGGTCGGCGCTAAGGACGGCCAGCTCAAGCAATGGACCGTGACCGACCCGCAGGGCTACGACACCACGGTCGCGGTCTACAATGTGGATTCATCCAAGAAGCTCGATCCCAGCATGTTCAAGATCGACTTCACCAATTACTCGTTGCCGCCGGGCTAGCTAGCGCGTTCGCAGGGTGGGCACGGCGCGAAGATGCGCCTTTGCCCACCCTACGAATCCTCGCTTGCGCTCGTCGCAATGACGTTCATAAGTCCTCCCCATGCGTTTTTCCCTGACAACCTGGAATATCAACTCGGTGCGCCTGCGCATCGAGCTCGTCGCCAAATTTCTCAAATCGGTGCGGCCGGATGTGCTTTGCCTGCAGGAGACGAAGTGCATCGACGACGCATTCCCGCTGAAGCGCTTCAAGCGCCTCGGCTATGAGCACGTCGCGCTGAACGGGCAGAAGGGCTATCACGGCGTCGCCGTGATCTCGAAGCTGCCGTTCGAGAGCACGGATATCCGCACCTTCTGCGAGAACCTCGATTCCCGTCACATCTCGGTTTCGTTCGGCGAGAAGGCCCAGCTGGCAAAACCGCTGGTGCTGCATAATTTCTACGTGCCGGCGGGCGGCGACGTTCCCGATCCCGCGCTCAATCCGAAATTCAGGCACAAGCTGCAATTTCTCGACGAGATGAAGACCTGCGAGCCGCTGCATCCGCGCGGCGAGGACCGCCATATCCTGGTCGGAGATCTCAACGTGGCGCCGCACGAGAACGACGTGTGGTCGCACAAGCAGCTGCTGAAGGTGGTGTCGCACACGCCGATCGAAACCGAAAAGCTGCTCGCCGCCCAGGCCCACGGCGAATGGTTCGACGTCGCGCGCGAACGCATCCCGCTGCCGGAAAAGGTCTACACTTGGTGGAGCTATCGCGCCGCCGACTGGACGCTGGCCGACCGCGGCCGCAGGCTCGATCACATCTGGGTATCGCGCGCGCTGAAGGATGGCGTCAGCGATTTCCGGATCACCCGGGATGCGCGCGGCTGGGAGCGGCCGTCCGACCATGTGCCGGTTACGGTGACGCTGGAGGTGTGATTTCGCGTGGCCGCTTTCTTACCCTCCCCTGGAGGGGGAGGGTCGGCTCGCATCGCAACCCCGCCGCGCGTTACACGCGCGTCGACCCTCCCCCTCCAGGGGAGGGTAAGAGGCTAAATACTCAACTTCGCGCCTGCCATCAGGATGTCGCTGGCGAGTTGGCTGGTGCGGGTGGCGAATTCGTCACGCAGCCGGCGCGCCGCCGCGGGGTCGCTTTCCAGCACGCGCTGAAACAGGCTGCGCGCGACCCGGATCACCGAGGCGTTTTCCAGCGCGGTCGCGGTCGACGGCCGCCGCATCGTCACGACCAGCGCGAGTTCGCCGAGCAGGGCGCCCGGACCCGCGATGACTTCCGCGCCGCTGCCGTCTTCGACCCGGAACGCGCCGCGCTGAACGATGAAGCCGGCATCGGCGTCGTCGCCCTCGTTGAAGAGGATTTCGCCGCGCGCGAAATTGCGCTGCTCGGAGCCGATCGCGAGCATGCGCAGCGCCGTCGCCCCCAGCAGGCGAAGGGTGGGGACGCGCTCAAGTAGCGCTACATCATCTTCGATCGACATGCAGAACCGGTGATCGGGATGCGCGGATGAATACGAATCGACTGGCGAATCGTATCACGGCACCAGCTTGTAGCCACCGGCTTCCGTCACCAGGATCTCGGGATTGGCCGCATCTTTCTCGATCTTCTGACGCAGCCGGTAGATATGGGTTTCAAGGGTGTGGGTGGTGACGCCGGAATTATAGCCCCACACCTCCTGCAGCAGCGTCTCGCGCGACACCGGCAGCTGGCCGGCGCGGTAGAGGAAGCGGAGGATGGCGGTTTCCTTCTCGGTCAGGCGCACTTTGCGGGCATTGGCGCCGGTCAGCATCTTGGAGCCGGGCCGGAAGGAGTAGGGGCCGACCGAAAACACCGCGTCTTCGCTGGCCTCATGCTGGCGGAGCTGGGCCCTGATACGCGCCAGCAGCACCGCAAACCGAAACGGCTTGGCCACATAGTCGTTGGCGCCGGATTCCAGCCCCAAAATCGTGTCCGAATCGGTATCGTGCCCGGTGAGCATGATGATGGGAGCCTTGAAACCGCCCTTGCGCAGACTGCGCACCACTTCGCGGCCGTCGGTGTCGGGCAGCCCGACATCCATCAGCACGAGATCGGGAGAGTTGGCCTTGGCGGCGCTGGCGCCCTTGGCGCCGGTATCGACGGCCGAGGCCTCGAACTCGTCGTGCAGCGACAATTGCTCCACCAGCGTATCGCGCAGATCGGTGTCGTCATCCACGATCAGGATCTTGCGGGCAGTGGCCATTGGTACAATCCTCTTGGGGCGTGCGGCGGGGCAAGTGTAAGCGTCGTCAGCCGGGTGGTCGGGTCTGGGTTCGTATTGAGGTAGGGGGCTGTTACAGATTCACAAGCCGAAACCCATTCTACTCCAGATTTGAATGGCTTTAGGATGAATGTCTGGGTCGGCGTGAAATAGAGCATTTGCCGCCAATGTGGCAACGGGGATTTGGCGATTCGCATGGGAAAGTCCGACATTTCAATCACTTATCAGACAAGTCCGCGTGATCGGCCGCTTTCCTCGATCCGGATTCGCGCCGCCGCCGGCGATCCGCGCCGGGGCTGGCTGACGGCAGGCCCGCAGACCATACCGGTCGCGCTGGGGCGCGGCGGCATCCTGGCCAACAAGCGCGAGGGCGACGGCGGTACCCCGCGGGGCATTTTTCGGCCCCGGCAGCTGTGGTGGCGGGCCGACCGCCACATCCGGCCGCGCACGCATCTGCCGGTTCGCGCCATCCGGCCCGAAGACGCCTGGTGCGAAGAGCCCGGCGACCGCCATTACAACCAGCCAATGCGGCGCGAGGCCGGGCAGGGCGGCGACCGGCTCAGGCGCGACGATCATCTCTATGATTTCATCGTCGAGATCGACCACAACACCGAGCCCCGCATCGCCCACCGGGGCAGCGCGGTCTTCCTGCATCTGGCGCGCGAGAATTTCGGACCGACCGCCGGATGCATCGCGATGACGAAATCGGCGATGCTGCGGTTGCTGCAGCGGATCGGACCCGAGACCAGAATCGTGATCGAGTGAGTTTTGCCTCTTCGGAAAACAACCATGCTCGACCGAATTGCGCGGACTCGGCGTAACGCTTCAGGCCGGCGCGATCAGGAACGTGTCGGTCAGGTTCAGTTAGATGGCGCGGGCGCGGCGACCTTTTCTTCCCTTCTCCCCTTGTGGGAGAAGGTGGCGCGCGAAGCGCGCCGGATGAGGGGTCTCTATCCGCGGAGACAGACCCCTCACCCGTCTGCGATGCTGCGCATCGCATCCACCCTCTCCCACAAGGGGAGAGGGGAAGAGAGCCGCATCACCTTGTCCCGAAAATCGCCGAACCTACCCGCACATGGGTGGCGCCGAACGCAATCGCGATGGCGAAATCGGCGCTCATGCCCATCGAGAGTTTTGTCAGTCCGTTGCGCGCGGCGATCTTGGCCGTCAGCGCGAAATGCGGCGCCGGGGCCTCGTTAACCGGCGGAATGCACATCAGGCCCGATATCGACAGGCCATACTTTTCCCGGCAAGCGGCAATGAAGGCGTCGGCATCGCCGGGGGCGACGCCCGCCTTCTGCGGCTCCTCGCCAACATTGAGCTGAACGAACAGTTCGGGCCGGCGTTTTTGAGAATCGATTTCCTTGGCTAACGCTTCGCAAATGCTCGGACGGTCGACCGAATGGATCGCGTCGAACAACGCCACGGCTTCCTTTGCCTTGTTGGATTGCAGCGGCCCGATCAGATGCAGCGCGATGCCGGGATAACTCGAAATTAACCCCGGCCACTTCGCCTTGGCCTCCTGCACGCGATTTTCGCCGAAAACGCGCTGTCCGGCCTCGATCACAGGCGCAATCGCCTCGGCATCGAAGGTCTTGGACACCGCGATCAGCGTCACCGATCGGCGATCGCGGCGCGAATCCTCGCAGGCGCGCGCGATGTCGTGCTCAACGGTGGCTAGACCGTTTGGTAAATGCGCTGATAACGGCAGGGGATTTTGCGGGGTCATGTCGGTCCGTCGACGGTAGATATACGGGTTAGTTCGAATTTTACCCAGTTCCGGAAAGGCTTCTTGAACCCTTCCCTATACCCTGCATTCGGGGTTCAGGGGACTACGATGTCACGGGTCAGTTTCAACCGCAAAAGAGTGAAACTCAAGAAAGTTCTGGGAATCCGCGCCAGGCTGGCATTGCTGGCGCTGATCCTGGTGACGCCGCTGATGCTGGAGCGGGTCCGCTCGCTGGAGGACACACGGTCCAGGCAGATCGCGCTGGCCTCGACTGAATTCACCAGCCTCGCCAAGCACAGCGCCGACATGCAGCGCGAGGTGATTTCGTCGGTCGAGACGGTGCTGAAATCCGCGGCCTATATCCGCGCTTCCGTGGGCGGCATCAGTCGCAGTTGCGACATCATGCGCGCCAGCCTGCCGGCCAACCTGCCGTGGATCCGCAGCCTGATGATCGTTGGCGGCGACGGACGTATCCAGTGCGCGACCAACAACCTGTTCGTCGGTCTCGATCTCAGCGACCGGCCCTACCTCATCAAGGCGCGCGAGAGCCGCGACTTCGTTTTCAGCGACTTTGTGCTCGCCCGGCCCACCAATACACCCGTCGTGATGGCGGCCTATCCGGTATCCGCCATCAACCCGGACGCCAACTCGGTTGTTATGGCCGGCGTCAATCTCGACTGGATGTCCAAGATCATGAGCAATCTCGGCAGCCGGCCCGGCGTTACCGCCGCGCTGGTCGACAGCTCCGGCACGGTGCTGGCGGCGCCGCCGGATCAGGCCGGCATGATCGGCCGCCCGCTGGATACCGTACCGCTGCTGTCATCGATCGCCGAAAAGGCCATCGGGTCGAACAAGGCGGAGGGATCGCTTTCATTCGAAGCCGTCGATGGCTCGAAACGCATGGTCACCTTTGCGCGCATTGCCGGCACGCAATCGCGCCTCATCATCAGCATCGACGAGGCCAGGGTGTCCGCGGCGATCAATGGCGAGATTCGCACCGCCTATCTGCAACTCGCCTTCGTCTGCCTGTTCGTGCTGCTCGGCGCGTTGGTCGCCGCCGAGAAGCTGATCATCCAGCCGATCGAGACGATGGCGGCGATGGCCAAGCGGTTCGGCCAGGGCGAATGGTCGGTGCGCGCCGCGCGCAAGTCGCTGCCGGCCGAATTCGTGCCGCTGGCCCGCGCCTTCAACGCGATGGCGGCGCAACTCGGCAAGCGCGAGCGCGAACTGGTCGCCACCAATGACCGGCTCACCGTGATGGCGTCGATCGACATGCTGTCCGGCCTCGCCAACCGGCGCGGCTTCCAGAGCCGGCTCGATTTCGAATGGATGAAGGCCCAGCAGTATGACAGCGAGCTGTCGCTGCTGATGATCGACGTCGACCACTTCAAGCTGTTCAACGACACCTATGGCCATCCCGAAGGCGACGCCTGCCTCACCCGGATCGGCGAAGTGCTCTCCGCCGTCGCCGGCGAAACCATGGGCTTTGCCGGACGTTACGGCGGCGAGGAGTTCTGCCTGCTATTGCCGAATACCGACGCCAGGCGCGCGCTCGAAATCGGCGAGATGGTGCGATCAGCGGTCCAGGACCTCGCCCTGCCCCATTCCACCTCGAGCTTCCTGATTGTCACCGCCAGCGTCGGGGTGGCCTGCACCCGGCCGAACGACAAGCAGCAGCCCGGCGACCTGATCGAAGCCGCCGACGCCGCCCTCTACGCCGCCAAGCACCGCGGCCGAAATGCCGTGGTCGAGCACGGATTCGTCCGGCTCACTGATGGCGGGATGGCGCTGGCGAGCTGAGTTACCGCCGACCCTTTGAGCGCGGGGGCGTTGACCCCCCTGCCGCTTTTGTGGCCTAGTCCGCCGTCCCCTGAAGACGGCCCCGAATCCATAAAAAGCCCAGCGATTCCATGACCTCCGAACGCTACAACGCACGCGAAACCGAGCCGCGCTGGCAACGCCAGTGGGACGAAAAGGCGATCTTCGCCTCGAAAAACGAGGATACGAGGCCGAAATATTACGTGCTCGAGATGTTCCCCTACCCCTCCGGGCGCATCCATATCGGGCATGTCCGCAACTATACGCTGGGCGACGTGCTGGCGCGCTTCATGCGGGCCAAGGGCTTCAACGTGCTGCACCCGATGGGCTGGGACGCCTTCGGCCTGCCGGCGGAAAATGCCGCGATCGAGCGCAAGGTGGCGCCGAAGGCATGGACCTACGAAAACATCGCGGCGATGAAGAAGCAGCTGCGCTCGATCGGGCTGTCGCTGGACTGGAGCCGGGAGTTCGCGACCTGCGATCCCAGCTACTACAAGCACCAGCAGAAGATGTTCAACGACTTCCTGCGCGCCGGCCTCGCCGAGCGGGAAAAGCGCAAGATCAATTGGGATCCGGTCGACATGACCGTGCTCGCCAACGAGCAGGTGATCGACGGCCGCGGCTGGCGCTCCGGCGCCGTGGTCGAGCAGCGCGAGATGAATCAATGGGTCTTCAAGATCACGAAGTACTCGCAGGAACTGCTGGACGCGCTGGACGGGCTGGACCGCTGGCCCGACAAGGTGCGGCTGATGCAGCGCAACTGGATCGGCCGCAGCGAAGGCATGCTGGTGCGCTTCGCGCTGGATCCCGCCACGACGCCGGCAGATGAAACCGAGCTGAAGATTTTTACGACGCGGCATGACACGCTGTTCGGCGCCAAGTTCATGGCGATCGCGCCGGATCACCCGCTGGCGCAGGCCGCGGCTGCGAAAAATCCTGATCTGGCGGAATTCATCGCGGAGGCGAAGCGTCACGGCACCGCGCAGGAAATCATCGATACCCAGGAGAAGCAGGGTTTCGATACCGGCATCCGGGCGATCCACCCGCTGGATCCCGACTGGAAGCTGCCGGTCTACGTGGCAAACTTCGTGCTGATGGAATACGGCACCGGCGCGATCTTCGGCTGCCCGGCGCACGACCAGCGCGACCTCGATTTCGTCAATAAATACGGGCTCGGCAACACCCCCGTGGTGTGTCCCGAAGGCCAGGATCCCAAGACATTCGTCATCACCGACACCGCCTATGACGGCGACGGCCGCATGATCAATTCGCGCTTTCTCGACGGCATGACCATCGAGCAGGCCAAGGCTGACGTGGCCAAGCGATTGGAAACGGACGTTCGCGGCAACGCGCCGGTCGGCGAACGCCAGGTGAACTTCCGGCTGCGCGACTGGGGCATTTCGCGGCAGCGCTATTGGGGCTGCCCGATCCCGGTGATCCACTGCCCGGCTTGCGATGTGGTGCCAGTGCCGGACGCGGACCTGCCGGTGGTGCTGCCGGAGGATGTCAGTTTCGACAAGCCCGGCAACGCGCTCGACCATCATCCGACCTGGAAGCATGTCGCCTGCCCCAAATGCGGCGGCAAAGCCCAGCGCGAAACCGACACCATGGACACCTTCGTCGATTCGTCGTGGTACTTCGCGCGCTTCACCGATCCCTGGAACGAGAAGGCGCCGACCACGCCCGACGTGGCCAACCGGATGATGCCGGTCGACCAGTATATCGGCGGCGTCGAGCACGCGATCCTGCATCTGCTCTACAGCCGCTTCTTCACCCGCGCCATGAAGGCCACGGGCCATATCGGCATGGACGAGCCGTTCGCCGGCATGTTCACCCAAGGCATGGTGGTGCACGAAACGTATCAAAAGGCCGATGGCAGCTATGTCACCCCGGCCGAAGTGCGGATCGAGGCCGGCGGCAACGGCAAGCGCGCCATCCTGCTGACGACGGGCGAGGACATCACGATCGGCCCGATCGAGAAGATGTCGAAGTCGAAGAAGAACACCGTCGATCCCGACGACATCATCGCCACCTACGGCGCCGACGTCGCGCGCTGGTTCATGCTGTCGGATTCGCCGCCGGATCGCGACGTGATCTGGAGCGACGAGCGGGTGCAGGGCGCCTCGCGCTTCGTGCAGCGGCTGTGGCGGCTGGTCAATGAATCCGCCGGGATTGCCCAATCAGCCCCGGCGTCACGGCCGGCGGCGTTCGGCGCGGACGCGCTGGTGCTGCGCAAGGCCGCCCATGGCGCGCTGGACAAGGTCTCCACCGGGATCGAAAAGCTGCATTTCAACGTCTGCCTCGCCCATATCCGCGAGTTCACCAATGCGCTGGCCGACGTCCTGGCCCGCGAAGGACAGCCGTCGCCGGACCTGGCCTGGTCGGTCCGGGAGGCCGCGGTCATTCTTGTTCAACTGTTCGCGCCCATGATGCCGCATCTGGCCGAGGAGTGCTGGACGGTTTTGGGCCAGAAGGGGCTGATTTCAGAGGCGAATTGGCCCCAAATCGAACGCGATTTGCTGATTGAAGATACCGTGACGCTGGTGGTGCAGGTCAACGGCAAGAAGCGGGGTGATGTAACCGTGCCACGGGGCGCCGAAAATCCGGAAATTGAGGCTGCCGTTTTGGCGCTCGATGCGGTAAAACAGGCTCTCGGCGGCAAGGCTGTCCGCAAGGTGATCGTTGTTCCCATGAGGATCGTGAATGTCGTTGGCTAAGACCCGCATCGCCGTTCGGCTCCTGGTCGTGGCCGCCCTGGCGGCGCTGACGGCCGGCTGCTTTCAGCCGATGTATGCCGAACGTACCGACGGCACCCCCGGCCTGCGCGAAAAGCTGATGGGCGTGGACGTCCCGCCGGTCGACAAGCCCAACGCCTCGCGCGAGGCGCGGGTCCAGGTGGAAATCCGCAACGCGCTGAAGTTCAAGCTCTACGGCAACGCCACCGGCATGCCGCCGACGCACAAACTGGTGCTGCGGTTCGGCTCCAGCCGCTCCTCGCTGATGATCGATCCCGCCACCGCGCTGCCTTCAAGTGAAAACTACGGCATCGACGCCCAGTACAATTTGATCGAACTCGCCACCAATAAATCGGTGATGACCGGAACCACGTTCGCGCGGGTGTCCTACGACATTCCCGGCCAGCTGCAGCGCTTCGCCCGCGCCCGCGCCTTCCGCGACGCCGAGGATCGCGCCGCCAACGAGATCGCGGAAAACATCCAGACCCGGCTGGCGTCGTTCTTCGTCGCCGGCACCTGACGCCCCACCCTCCCCTGGAGGGGGAGGGTCGCCCGCGCAGCGGGCGGGGTGGGGTGACAGTCCCTCGCTTCGCGCGCTGTTCGTGATGATATACTTTCACCCCACCCCGTCTCACATGTCGCTGCGCTCCATGTGAGCCGACCCTCCCCCTCCAGGGGAGGGTGAAGATCAGCTTATCTGTTGGATCCATTCATGGTCGCCCTTCGCGGAAAAGAGATCGACGCTTTTCTCGCCCGGCCCGATCCGGCGCGTCCCATCATCCTGCTGTACGGTCCCGATGCCGGCCTCGTGCGCGAACGGGCCGATGCGCTGCTGGCCTCCGCGGTCGACGATCCCAACGATCCCTTCTCGCTGGTGCGGCTCGATGGCGATGAGCTTTCGGCCGAGCCGTCGCGGCTGGTCGACGAAGCCATGACCATCCCGATGTTCGGCGGCCGCCGCGCCATTCGCGTCCGCGCGGGCTCACGCAGCTTTGCCAGCGGCGTCGAGACGCTGGTGGAGTCGCCGCTGAAGGATTGCCGCATCGTGATCGAGGCGGGCGAGCTGCGGGCGGAGTCGCCGCTGCGAAAAGTCTGCGAACGCGCCAAAACCGCGGTCGCGATCGCCTGCTATGCCGACGATGCCGGCGCGCTGGCGCGATTGATCGACAGCGAGCTGCGGGTTTCGAATCTGAGCATCGCCGCCGACGCCCGCGCGGTCCTGATGTCGCTGCTCGGCGGCGACCGCCAGGCCTCGCGCAACGAACTGAAGAAGCTGGCGCTGTACTCGCATGGCGGGCGCGAGGTGACGCTCGACGACGTGATGGCGGTGGTCGCCGACGCCTCCGAGCTCAAGATCGACCCGATCGTCGACGGCGCCTTCTCCGGAAAACCGGACCTGGTGGAAAGCGAATTCGCCAAGGCCATGGTCGCCGGCACCTATCCGGGCATGATCATTTCAGCGGCGCAGCGCCACGCGGCCTGGCTGCACAAGACCAGCCTCGCGGTGGCCGAGGGCACGCCGGTATCGACCTTGCTGGACAGCGGCTTCCCGCGATTGCATTTTTCAAGGAAGCCGAGCGCCGAGGTGGCGCTGCGGAATTTCAGCCCGGCGCGGCTGGTCGGAATCATCGACCAGCTCGCGACCGCGGCGCTGGAGACGCGCAAGCAGTCGACCCTGGCGGCGGCGATCGCGCAGCGTGCGCTGATGTCGATCGCAGTCAATGCGAAGCGGCGGGGGTGATCTTCCCCCTCTCCCGCTTGCGGGGGAGGGCCGGGGTGGGGGACTCTCGGCGGGGCACCGTCCAGGAGACTGAAGATTCAAGCGAGAGAGATTGCTCGTTGAGAGAGCCCCCACCCGCGCGCTTTGCGCGCGACCTCCCCCGCAAGCGGGAGAGGTAAGAAAAGCTACCCCGTCACTTCCAGCCGTCGAATGATTTCGTCGAGCTGATCGAGGTCGCCATAGCGGATGTGCACGGTGCCGCCGGTTTCGCGGTGATCGATATTGACCGCGAGACCAAGCGCGTCGCTGACCCGTTTCTCCAGCGCGACCGTATCGGGATCCTTGACCTTGCCGCCGCTGCGCGCCTTCTGCGGCTTGCGCTCGGGCACGCCCTCCTCATGCGCCAGCGCCTCGGCCTGGCGGACATTGAGGCCTTCCTCGACGATGCGTTTCGCCGCCGCCACCGGATCGGGCACGCCGATCAGCGCGCGCGCGTGGCCGGCCGACAACTCGCCTGAAGCGATCAAGGCCTGCACCTCTTCCGGCAGTTTGGTCAGCCGCATCATGTTGGCGACATGGCTGCGGCTCTTGCCGACGATTTTTGCGATATCGTCCTGCGTGCGCTTGAACTCGTTGGCCAGCGCGTGATAGCCGAGCGCCTCTTCCAGCGCATTGAGATCCTCGCGCTGCACGTTCTCGATGATCGCGATCTCGAGCGCGTCGCTGTCGCTGACGTCGACCGGCACGATCGGCACTTCGTGCAGACCGGCGATCTGCGAAGCGCGCCAGCGCCGTTCGCCGGCGATGATCTCGAAGCGATCGTTCGCGCCCTTGACCGGACGCACCACGATCGGCTGGATCACGCCATGCTGCTTGATCGAAGCCGAGAGCTCGCCGAGTTCGGCATCGGAAAAAGCGCGGCGCGGATTGCGCGGATTGGGTTTGAGGAATTCGATCGGCACCTTGCGCTGGGTGCGCGGCCGCTCCATGTGCGCGGCCTCGCCGCCGACATCACCGATCAAACTTGCAAGACCGCGGCCCAGTCGCGAACGCGCTTCGTCGGCCATCGCCAGCTCCCTTGGATTCACTCGGATGCTCCTGTCTTACTTCTCGTCATTCCGGAGCGCGCGTAAAACGCGCGAACCCGGAATCTCGACATTGCTTCACTTCATCATCTCGAGATTCCGGATCAATCCGCTGAGGCGGATTGTCCGGAATGACGGGCTGCTTCAATGCGTGCGCAGCTCGCGCTCGCGCTGGATCACTTCGGTGGCGAGCTTGAGATAGGCTTCGCTGCCGACGCATTTGAGATCGTACACCAGCACCGGCTTGCCGTAGGACGGCGCCTCGGAGATGCGCACGTTGCGCGGGATCATGGTGTTGTAGACCTTGGCGCCCATGAACTGGCGCACGTCGGCGACGACCTGGTTCGACAAATTGTTGCGCGAGTCGAACATGGTCAGCACGATGCCGTGGATCGACAGATTGGGATTGAGGGTCGAGCGCACCTGCTCCACGGTCTGCAGCAATTGCGAGAGGCCTTCGAGCGCGAAGAACTCGCATTGCAGCGGCACCAGGATCGCATCGGAAGCGGCCATCGCATTGACGGTGAGAAGATTGAGCGACGGCGGACAATCGATCAGCACATAGGTGTAATCGGCATCGGGCGCGGCGTCGGTATTCAGGGCGGCGATCGCATCGCGCAGGCGGAAGGCGCGGTCGCGGGTCGCGCCGAGCTCGAGCTCGAGGCCGGAAAGATCCATGGTCGAGGCCGCGATATGCAACCGCGGCACCGCGGTCGGCACCACGGCGTCGCGCAGCGGCGCCTCGCCGATCAGCACGTCATAGGTCGAACAGCTGCGGTTGCGGCGGTCGATACCGAGGCCGGTGGACGCATTGCCCTGTGGGTCGAGGTCGACGATCAGCACCCGCTCCCCAATCGCCGCGAGCGCGGTGCCGAGATTGATCGCGGTGGTTGTCTTGCCGACGCCGCCCTTCTGATTGGCGAGCGCCAGGATGCGCGGATGGCCGGCCGGGTGCGGGGCCTTATCCTCTTGATAAATATGATCAATTACGGTCATGCGCTGACGCCATTTGCTGTCGCGGAAGGGATGCGCCGCTCGATCTGGTCGAGCTCGACGATCCAGCCTTGTCCGCCGGTGCGGCTGGAATGAAGATGTGGCTTGATATTCCAATATTTAGTGGCTTCGGTCAATTCAGCCTCTACATCTTGGCCTTTGAGAAACAGCGCCTTCGCGCCGTGTCTCACCAGCGGCTCCGCGAAGCCGATGAGTTGGTGTAGCGGAGCCAATGCCCGCGCTGTGACGCAATCGACCGGTCCGGTGATTCTATCCACACTATCCCCGATATCCGCGAGGTGAACCTGGCCCGGCGAGTTGGTAACTCGCAGCGCCTCGCGCAGGAACGCGGCCTTCTTGGCGTTGCGCTCGACCAGGTGAATGGTGGCGCCCGGAGTCTCTGCCAGCGCGCAGGCCAACACCACCCCAGGAAAGCCGCCGCCGCTGCCGAGATCGGCCCACACCTTGGCCGAGGGAGCGATTGCCAGCAGCTGCAGCGAATCGGCGATGTGCCGGGTCCACAGGGTGGGGAGCGTCGACGGCGCCACCAGATTGGTTTTGGCCTGCCACTCCAGCAGCAGGTCGACGTAACGATCCAGTCTCGCCACGGTTTCACGTGAAACGGGCGTGAGCGCCAAAGCCGCGGCCTTGTCGGCGGGGAGGATGGGAGATTTGGTCTGATTAGCCATTCTTCTCGGCTGCCTTCGCATGCACGGACGTCATCCTGAGGTGCGAGCCGACTTCGGCGAGCCTCGAAGGATGAGATAGGGATTCGCTGCCCATCCTTCGAGGCGCGCGAGGGCGCGCCTCAGGATGACGCGGAATATTCTGCGCGTCCTGCCCCCGTTTCACGTGAAACAAGGAATTACGCCAACGCCACCGTCGGCTTCTTTCGCGCTTCCCGGCGCAGATAGGCCGCCAGGATTCCCAGCGCCGCCGGCGTCATGCTGTCAATCCGTCCCGCCTGCCCCACCGTCCGCGGCCGCGCGGCTTCGAGTTTTGAACGGGCCTCGTTGGAAAGTCCCGGCACCAGGCTGTAATCGATATCGGTCAGGATTAGCCCTTCATCGCGCCGGAAGGCGTCGACGTCGGCGGTCTGACGCTTGAGATAGACGTCGTATTTGGCGTCGATCTCGAGGTGAACTGCAATCGCTGGGTCAATGGCCGACAATTCCGGCCAGATGCCGCTGACCTCGGCCCAGCCGATCTCGGGATAGGCCAGCAATTCGAACGCCGAGCGGCGCTGGCCGTCCCGGTTCAGCATCAGCCCATGCTTGCCGGCTTCATTGGGGGTAATGTTCAGCGACTTCGCCAGCGCCTTCGCCTCATTCAGCGCAGCCATCTTGGCGCCGTGACGGACGGATCGCGCCTGCCCGACACACCCCAGCGCGATGCCCTTGTCGGTCAGGCGCTGGTCGGCATTGTCAGCCCGCAGTGTCAGCCGGTATTCGGCCCGCGAGGTGAACATCCGATATGGCTCGGTGATCCCCCGGGTCACGAGGTCATCGATCATCACGCCGAGATAGCCGTCGGCGCGGTCGAATACGACCGGTTCCCCGCCGCTGGCGGTCAAAGCCGCGTTGACACCCGCAACCAGACCCTGTGCGGCCGCCTCTTCATAGCCTGTCGTGCCGTTGATCTGTCCCGCCAGGAACAGCCCCGGCAGCCGCCTGGTCTGTAGCGTGGCATCAAGTTCACGCGGATCGACGTGGTCATATTCGATCGCATAGCCCGGCCGGACCATTCGGACCCGCTCCAGGCCCGGAATCGTCGCCAGGATCGCGAGTTGGACCTCTTCCGGCAGCGAGGTCGAGATGCCGTTGGGATAGACTGTGGTGTCGTCGAGCCCTTCGGGCTCCAGAAAGATCTGATGCCCGTCACGATCGCCGAACCGGACGATCTTGTCCTCGATCGAGGGACAGTAACGGGGTCCCGAACTCTTGATCTGGCCGGAATACATCGGCGAACGATGCACATTGGCCCGGATCACCTCATGGGTCGCCGGCATAGTGCGGGTGATCCCGCACTGAATCTGCGGCGTGGTGATCCGGTCCGTCATCACCGAGAACGGTTCCGGTGGATCATCGCCAGGCTGCATTTCGACCGCCGACCAGTCGATCGTGGTCCCATCGAGCCGCGGCGGGGTGCCGGTCTTCAGCCGTCCGAGGGTAAAGCCGGCCTGCTCGAATGATCTTGAAAGTCCCATCGCGGGCGCTTCGTCGACACGCCCGGCCGGCCAGTTCTTCTCGCCGAGATGGATCAGGCCGCGCAGGAAAGTGCCGGTGGTGATCACAACGGCGCCGGCGGACAGTTCTCGGCCGCCGATCAGTCGGATGCCGGTGACGCGTCCGTTCGAAACGATGAGTTCGTCCGCTTCGCCCTCGATCACGCCGAGATTGGCGGTCTCGCGGATGGCCGCCTGCATGGCGGCGGCATAAAGCTTGCGGTCGGCTTGGGCGCGCGGACCTCGGACCGCGGGGCCCTTGCGGCGATTGAGCATGCGAAACTGGATGCCGCCGGCATCGGCCACCCGGCCCATCAACCCGTCCAGCGCATCGACCTCGCGAACCAGATGGCCCTTGCCGAGCCCGCCGATGGCGGGATTGCAGGACATCGCGCCGATGGTCGCAAATCGATGCGTCACCAGCGCCGTGCTGGCGCCCATGCGCGCGGCGGCACCCGCGGCTTCGCAGCCGGCATGGCCGCCACCGACCACGATGACGTCGAACGATTCTGGCGTGGTTGTCATGCGAGGCTTTTATCGCGAGGCCGCAAAAGCGGGAAGCGGTAAGTTCGTCGAATCGGCTGTTTCACGTGAAACGCCGTTGCGGGGCCGAAGTCATTGTTTCACGTGAAACATCGTTTCTGGCCAAGGCTCTGTTCACGTGAAACACAACCGAGCGGTAAAGTACTACTTCCCAATACAAAATTCCCGGAAGATGACATCGAGGATAGCCTCTACATCCACGCGACCCAGCAGCCGGCCCAAAGAATGCGCCGCCGCCCGCAAATCCTCGGCGGCAAGTTCCTCGCCGGTTCCGATGACGTCTATGCTGCGCTGCAGCGAGGCCGTTGCTTCCTGCAGCAATTTTCGCTGCCGCACCCTGCCGATCAACCCGTCGTCGTCTGCGCCAAAATAATCATGTGCGAACCCGACCAGGGCCGAGATCAGTTCAGGCACCCCGTCGCCCCGGCTGGCCGAGATCCGAAATTCGGCCGCGTCGCCGCCCTGCCCCAGGCCCGGAGTCGGTTGCGTTCCATCACGCCGGCCGGCATCGAGATCGATCTTGTTGCGCACAAGCCAGACCGGCGCAGTACCCTCGGCCAAAATTCTCTCATGCTGCGCATCGGCCAGCCATAGCACCAGGTCGGCATCGGCCGCCCGCGCCCGGGCGCGACGGACGCCTTCCTGCTCCACGGGATCGTCGGTCTCGCGAATGCCGGCGGTGTCGATCACCGTCACCGGATAGCCGTCGAGATCGAGCTGTACCTCGATGATGTCGCGCGTGGTGCCGGCATGCGGCGAGACGATCGCCACCTCACGCCGCGCCAGAACATTCATCAGCGTCGATTTGCCGACGTTCGGCGGACCGGCGATCGCCACCACCAGGCCATCGCGCAGGCGTTCACTTTGTCCCTGTGCCGCAAGGACTTCTTCGATTTCCGCAAGCAGGGCTTTGATTTTCACGAGCGCCGGGGCGATCAGTTCGGCCGGCACGTCGGCTTCGTCGGAGAAATCGATTCCGGCCTCGATCAACGCCGAAGCCTCGATGATCTGGGCGCGCCAGTTGCGCGCCTTGTCGCCGAGCAGGCCTTTCAACTGCCGCAGCGCCTGGCGGCGTTGCCGGTCGGTGTCGGCATGGATCAGATCGTCAAGACCCTCGGCCTCGGTGAGGTCGAGCTTGCCATTCTCGAAGGCACGCCGGGTGAACTCACCCGGCTCCGCCGGCCGCATGTCCGGCAACCCGGAGAGCGCCGCAAATAACGCAGCGAGGACGGCCCGTCCGCCATGGACATGAAACTCCGCGATATCCTCGCCGGTCGCACTGGCCGGTCCCGGAAACCACAGCACCACGGCATCGTCGATCGGCTGCCGATTCGCGTCTCGCAACAGTGCCCGCGTCGCCATCCGCGGCGGCGGCATGTTGCCAGCGATCGCGGCCAGCGCCGGACCGGCCTGGGAGCCGGAAACCCGCACCAGGGCAATGGCGCTCGGCGGCCGGCCCGAGGAGAGGGCAAAAATAGTCTGTTCCCGCGGATGCATCGCGCTATTTGTGCCGGAGCCGTTGAAAACGCAACGCAATTACAGCTGGGGTGAATTCTTTACGGAGTCGCGAGCAAGGCGCCACGCGCGCTGTCAATGCTGCGTCGCAACATTCCAAAATAAAGAAATAAATATAATTATTACAACGCATTAAGCAGGAATCGTCGCCGGCCGGTATGGCTTTATGCTGCGGCCATGCTGCAACATGGACCGCAGCATGGGACCCAAAATCGCAAAGAAAAGGCGCCCTTGCCTGCGCAAGGACGCCCGTTTCAAAGCCTGTGCGATGGCTCAGGTATTCATCGACTCGAAGAATTCCGCGTTGTTCTTGGTGTTGCGGAGCTTGTCGAGCAGGAAGTCGATCGCGTCCATGGTGCCCATCGGATTGAGAATCCGGCGCAGCACGTACATTTTCTTCAGCAGTTGCGGATCGGTGATCAACTCTTCCTTGCGGGTGCCGGAGCGCGAGATGTCGATCGCCGGGAAGGTCCGCTTGTCCGAGACCTTGCGATCCAGGATCAGTTCGGAATTGCCGGTGCCCTTGAACTCTTCGAAAATGACTTCGTCCATGCGGCTGCCGGTATCGACCAGCGCGGTCGCGATGATGGTGAGCGAGCCGCCCTCCTCGATGTTGCGCGCGGCGCCGAAAAAGCGCTTGGGCCGCTGCAGCGCGTTGGCGTCGACGCCGCCGGTCAGCACCTTGCCGGATGACGGCACCACGGTGTTGTAGGCGCGGCCCAGGCGCGTAATCGAGTCCAGCAGGATCACGACGTCACGGCCGTGTTCGACCAGCCGCTTGGCCTTCTCGATGACCATCTCGGCGACCTGGACGTGACGCACCGCCGGCTCGTCGAAGGTCGAGGAAACCACCTCACCCTTCACCGAGCGCTGCATGTCCGTGACTTCCTCGGGACGTTCATCGATCAGCAGCACGATCAGATAGCATTCCGGGTGATTGGCGGTGATCGAGTGCGCGATGTTCTGCATCAGCACGGTCTTGCCGGTGCGCGGCGGCGCCACGATCAGGGCGCGCTGGCCCTTGCCGATCGGGGCGACGATGTCGATGACGCGCGCGGAAAGGTCTTTCCTGGTAGGGTCTTCGAGTTCGAGCCGGAAGCGCTGATCGGGAAACAGCGGCGTCAGATTGTCGAAATTGACCTTGTGCTTGGACTTTTCCGGATCCTCGAAATTCAGCGTGTTGACCTTCAGCAACGCGAAATAGCGCTCGCCTTCCTTCGGGCTGCGAATATGGCCCTCGATGGTGTCGCCGGTGCGAAGTCCGAAGCGGCGGATCTGCGAGGGCGAGACGTAGATATCGTCGGGGCCGGGCAGGTAATTGGCATCCGGCGAGCGCAAGAATCCAAAACCGTCGGAGAGCACCTCGACGACGCCCTCGCCGATGATGTCGGTTTCCTGGATCGCGAGTTGCTTGAGAATGGCGAACATCAGCTCCTGCTTGCGCATCGTGCTGGCGTTTTCGACCCCCTTCTCTTCCGCGAACGAGACGAGCTCGGCCGGGGTCTGGGCTTTGAGGTCTTGAAGTTTCATTTCCCGCATTGGGATGGTCCTGTGGAATAACGTGGGGGAGGATTGCGAGGAGGCTTAAAGAAAATGCGGACGCGAGCAAAAGGAAGGTCCGCAGGTCTGAGCAAGGAAAGCGCCGGAGAGGCTTCAAACCTGATGCGGTGGCCGGTTCGATGGAAACCGGAACACGACCACATCCGCCTGCGTGGGGTGGGATTTCGACAATATAGAAAATCAGACGGCGTTCCGCAAGCGGGCCCGGCGTTCGAGATGTTGAGGGCGATACCCTTCAGAACGGCTTAACAATCACGAGAATCACGATGGCTATCATCAGAGTTGTCGGTACCTCATTGATAATACGGTAGAATTTCTGACTCCGGACATTCCGATCGGCGGCAAAATCCTTCACCCAGCGGACGAAAAACCCGTGGACACCGGACATCACCAGCACTGCCAGCAGTTTTCCGTGGAACCAGCCGGCGGAAAACCAGCCGCCGGCCCAGGCGAGGTAGAGCCCGGCCAGCCAGGTCACGCCCATTGCCGGATTGATGATCGCCTTCAGCAGCCGGCGTTCCATGATCTTGAACGTCTCGGACTGCTTCGATCCGACCGCGGCCTCGCAGTGGTAGACGAACAGCCGCGGCAAATAGAGCATGCCGGCCATCCACGCGATAACCGCGATCACATGCAGCGCCTTGATCCACTCGTACATAGCGACGTCTCAATTCCGGTTCGCAAATTTCCGCCGCACCCCTGGAACGTCTCACCGGATCGCAGCGTTGCGGTGAAGCAGGGCTTAGCACGGGGGCGGTCTTGCCCCGAAGGCAGACATATCCTCACCCCCAGCCTTTCTAAATAACTAAGTTTAGAATCTTAGGTTTGAGTCTAAGTAGCTGTGATTAGCGCCCGCGCAAAACTGCCCCGACGTTGTCAGCACTTGTTCACATCCATCAACATATCCCGGGCATGGTCCGGTGAGCCGGATATCATGATCCGTTTCAATTGCTTGGCTGACATGACGGACGGTTTATCAAGAGACAAGTCCACATAACCCCACTATCATTGCGCCGACCGGATGGAGTTATCCCGAACGGGAGGCCTGTGCAGAGAAAGCCGGGTTATCCCGGACAGCTCGGTTCGTCCTCGATTCTCTCGGGGGAACTCCACAGCGATTCACAGGATACACAGGGGTCTCGGTGCCTACGACCGGCAATTATTTTCATCTTCATCTGGTGTCCGATTCGACCGGTGAGACCCTGATCACGGTGGCGCGCGCGGTGGCCGCGCAATACGCCAATGTGACGCCGGTCGAGCATGTCTATCCGCTGGTGCGCAGCCAGAAGCAGCTCGATCGGGTGCTCGATGAGATCGAGGAGGCTCCCGGCATCGTGCTGTTCACCTTGCTGGAAAAGGATCTGGTCGCGCGTTTGGAAGCCAAGTGCAGGGAAATGAACATCCCGAGCCTGTCGATTATCGGCCCGGTGATGCAATTATTTCAGGCCTATCTCGGCGCCGCCACGACGGGCCGAGTCGGCGCGCAGCACGTCCTGAATGCTGAATATTTCAAGCGGATCGATGCGCTGAATTATACGATGATGCATGACGACGGCCAGCACGTCGAAGGCCTGGAAGAGGCCGAGGTGATCCTGGTCGGCGTATCCCGCACCTCGAAAACGCCGACCTCGATCTATCTCGCCAATCGCGGCATCCGCACGGCCAATGTTCCGCTGGTGCCGGGCATTCCGATTCCGCACCAGCTGGAGACGCTGAAAAAGCCGCTGGTGGTCAGTCTTCACGCCACGCCGGAGCGTTTGATTCAGGTCCGGCAGAACCGGTTGTTGAGCATGGGTGACCGCGACAACGAAACCTATATCGACCGGCAGTCCGTTACCGACGAAGTGGCCTATGCCCGCAAGCTGAGCGCGCGATTCAACTGGGCCCAGCTTGACGTGACGCGGCGATCGATTGAGGAAACCGCCGCCGCGATCTTGAAATTGTTCACCGACCGGCAGCGGCAGCGGCTTTCGGAATGACGCTGTGGCGCGGCAAGGACCCGTTGATCCTGGCGTCGCAAAGCCGCGCGCGGCAGATGCTGCTGGCCAATTCCGGCATTCGTTTCGAAGCCGTCCCGGCCGACATCGACGAGCGCGCCGTGCAGCAAGCCTCCGGCCTGCAAGCGCCTGGCGAAATAGCCGCGCTTCTTGCGCGCGAGAAAGCGCTTGATGTGTCGATGCGCCAGCCTGGAAAATATGTCGTCGGCGCCGACCAGACCCTGGCGCTGGAGAACAGGCTGTTCAGCAAGCCGTCGGGCCGTGCCGCCGCCGCGGAGCAATTGCGCGACCTTGCCGGCCGCAGCCATGAACTGCACTCCGCCGTTGCGGTGGCGCGCGACGGCAAGATAGTGTTCGAAACCACTGAAATCGCACGCATGACCATGCGGCAGCTCAGCGGGGCGGAAATCCGGACCTATCTGGATGAAGCAGGAGAGGTGGTGACCTCGAGCGTCGGCGCCTATCAGCTCGAAGGGCTGGGCGTTCATCTGTTCGAACGCATCGACGGCGATCACTTCACCATCCTCGGATTGCCGCTGCTGCCATTGCTCGCATTTCTGCGGAGCGAGCGGCTGCTCGGCGTCTGATAGCATGTCCCGCGAACAGCAAATGGCTGGGGTTGAATGATTATTCTTGGGCTGACCGGTTCGATCGGAATGGGCAAATCCACCACCGCAAAATTGTTCGCGGAAGCCGGGGTCCCGGTCTATGACGCCGATGCGACCGTGCACCAACTATACGAAGGCGAGGCGGCGCCGGCGATCGAAGCGGCATTTCCCGGCACCACCGCCGACGGCAAGGTCGTCCGGCCAAAACTTTCGGCCCGCGTGGTGCACGATCCCGCCGCGATGAAGCAGCTCGAGCAGATCGTCCATCCGATGCTGGGCGCCTCGCGGCAGAAATTTTTCGCCGATGCGGAGCGGGCCGGCGCCCCCGTGGCGGTGGTCGACGTGCCCTTGCTGTACGAGACCGGGGGCGAGAAGCGCGTCGATGCGGTGGTGGTGGTGACGACCTCGCCGGAAAACCAGCGTGCCCGAATCATGGCGCGGGGCACCATGACCAGCGAAGCGCTCGATTCCATTTTGGCGCGGCAGTTGCCGGACGCCGAAAAGCGCAAGCGGGCGGATTTCGTGGTGGATACATCTGACGGTCTCGACCCGGTGCGGGTCCAGATCCGCGACATTCTGCAACAGGTTGTTAAAATGCCGCAGCGGCGCAGCTGATTCGCCGTCTACCGGACCAGACCCATGCGCGAAATCGTTCTCGATACCGAAACCACTGGGCTCGACCCGCTGCGCGGCGACCGGCTGGTTGAGATCGGCTGCGTCGAGATGATCAATTGCATGCCGACGGGGCAGACCTTTCACCGGCACATCAACCCGGAACGTTCCATGCCGGCCGAGGCCTTCGCCGTGCATGGCCTTTCCAGCGAGTTCCTCGCCGACAAGCCGCTGTTCGCCCAGGTGGTCGACGAGTTCCTGGAATTCATCGCCGACGCCCCGCTGGTGATCCACAATGCGTCGTTCGATATCGGCTTCATCAATGCCGAGCTCGATCGCATCAAGCGACCGCCGATCGTGCGCGACCGGCTGGTCGACACGCTGCTGCTGGCGCGGCGCAAGCATCCGGGGGTGTCGAACCGGCTCGACGATCTCTGCTCGCGCTATGCAATCGACAATTCCCGCCGCACCAAACACGGCGCCCTGCTCGACGCGGAACTGCTGGCCGAGGTCTATATCGACCTGATCGGCGCCCGGCAGTCGCAATTGATCCTGGCAACGGAGACCCGCGACGTGCGCGCCGGCGGGTACGGCGAAATGCCGCGGCGGGTCCGCGAGGCGCCGCTCGCGCCGCGAATCACTGATGAAGATCGCGCGGCCCACCGGGCCTTTGTCGCCACGTTGGGCGACAAGCCTATCTGGAATGATTTCCTGGGCGGTTGAGCGGAACCCGGCCCGTTCGTATCAGCTCGGTTTTGCTTGTCCGGCCTGCGCCGCAGCCTGCCGTTCCAGATTCTGACGATACAGGCCGACGAAATCGACCGGATCCAGCATCAGCGGCGGGAACCCGCCGTCGCGCACCGAGGTCGCAATGATTTCGCGCGCAAACGGGAACAGCAGCCGCGGGCATTCGATCATGACCAGCGGATGCAGGTTTTCCTGCGGGACGTTCATGATCCGGAACACGCCGGCATAGGCGAGATCGAAGCTGAACATCACCTTCCCGGCGTTTTCAGCCTTGCCTTCGACCGAAAGCGTCACTTCGAACTCGTTTTCGGCGATATTATTGGCGCTGACGTTGATCTGGATATTGATCGCGGGCTGCTGCTGCTGCGGCGCCAGCGAGGCCGGCGCGTTCGGATTCTCGAACGACAGGTCCTTGGTATACTGCGCCAGCACGTTCAACTGGGGAGGAGCGGCCGCCTCGGGAGGTGCGCCATTGCCGTTGGTCATAAAAATCTCTCCTGGGGCCGAGCGGGGCGGGTTTTGAGCCGGGTTTCGCTCGTGAGGTACGAAAAGGCCGATATCGGGGCGAGTGGCTATCATAGCCGCGGCTTGGTCCACAAGGATGACAATCGCGGGTAGCCGTTCAGGGCACCCCGGGGATCGGTCGGCCTGGCGTATCAGGTGTCCGGTGGGCGGGCCGGATCGGCGCAAAAGGCCCTAAATTGTTGAATATGCGTCATTTCCGGGCACGATCGGGTTTCCACGAGCCGCAAAAACGCGCTACAATTACGATATGGCAAACAGGCAAGCACCTTGATTTTAGAAGAGCCTTAACTTGAAAGGTCTTGGCTTGGCCTGTTTTCAAGGGCATTGCGTCACATGCCCGAACCAGCCATTGGCCAGGCCTTGTTTCGTGCCTACATGCTGCAGACCCATTCCATGATTTAATCTCTGCCGTTTCCTGATCGAAACGCTCTACCACCGGCCCTTCGCCGGTGCAGACCAGAAAGCGAATGCGACGTGGATATTTACACCATCATCTTCCTGGCGTTGGCGGTCTTCATCTTCCTACGCCTGCGGAACGTTCTCGGACAGCGTACTGGAAACGAGCGGCCGCCCTTCGACCGCGCGGCGCGCAACGTGCTGACGGGGGCGCAGGACAACAATAACGTGGTGCCGATCCCCGGCGCCGTGATCGACCAGGCGCCGCTGGCGCCGACCGCCGATGTTGTCCCCCCGACCGACCGGTGGAAGGGGCTGACCGAACCCGGCACGCCGCTGGCGCAGGGTCTCGACGCCATCGCCGCGCAGGATTCCTCGTTTGATCCCCGGCATTTCCTCAGCGGCGCCAAGAGCGCCTACGAGATGATCGTGCTGGCCTTCGCCAATGGCGATCGCCGTGCGCTGAAGGATCTGTTGTCGTCCGAGGTCTATGAGAGTTTCGAGACCGTGATCAAGGATCGCGAGAAGCACGAGCAGAAGACCGAAACGCGGTTCGTTTCGATCGACAAGGCCGAGCTTGTCGGGGCCGAAGCCCGCGACCGCGCGGCGCAGCTGACCGTTCGCTTCGTGTCGCAGATGATCACGGCCACCCGGGACAAGGCCGGCGCCGTTGTCGACGGCAACCCCGATACGGTCGCCGATATCACCGACGTCTGGACCTTCGCCCGCGACATCACCTCACGCGATCCGAACTGGAAGCTGGTTGGCACGGGAAGCGCTCAATAACGCGCGCGGCGCCGGCCGGTACGCGGTCGCGCTTGGTGCGATCGTCGCGGTATTGTCGCTGGCGACATCGAGCGCGTCAGCCGCGCATCGTTCCCATCCCTCGCATCACGGCCGTCCGCATATTCCAGCCGGACGGTCCCTGCCCTATCCGCAGCTGGCCTGGCCGCTTGAAATCAGCGGCGGCCAATATGCGCCGGTGGCATGGGCCGATATCGCGGGCTGGCGCGACGACGACCATCTGCCCGCCTACAAGGCGTTTCGCATCAGCTGCAAGCCGATAGCGGCGCAACGAAAGCCTCCCGCCGAACCGAAGGCGCTGGGTACCTCCTTGCGCGATCCCTGCCGGGCAGCCCGCGCGCTCGATATCGACGACAAGTCCAGGGCCAGGGCCTTTTTCGAGGAGCATTTCCTTCCCTTGCGGATTTCGCGGCTTGGCGAACCCGAGGGTTTTGTGACCGGCTATTATGAGCCCATCATCGACGGCTCCAGGACGCAGACCGAGGTCTATAGCGTGCCGGTCTATCGCCGCCCTTCCAATCTGTTCGTTCGTGGCACCAGTCAGAGCTCCGCGGGCTTGCCCAACAAGGGCCAGGTGTTCCGCAAGATCGGCCGCCGCAAGCTCGTGCCCTATTACGATCGCGCCGAGATCGAGGACGGCGCGATTGCCGGCCGCGGCCTGGAAATCGTCTGGCTCAAGAACCAGACCGATTTGCTGTTCACGCAGATCCAGGGCTCGGCGCGGGTGAAACTCGAGGACGGCTCCACCGTCCGAATCAATTACGACGCGCATAACGGCTATCCCTACACCCCGGTCGGCCGCATCCTGATCGAGCGCAACATCATCCCCAAGGATCAGATGTCGATGCAGAAGATCCGGGAGTGGATGGAGCAAAATCCCGACGGGGCCAATGAATTGCGCCGGCAGAACCGCTCCTACGTGTTTTTCCGCGAAGTGAACCTGTCGGCCGACGATGAGCCGGTCGGCGCGCAGGGCGTGCCGCTGACGACAGGCCGCTCGATCGCCGTCGACAAGGCGCTACATGTCTACGGCACGCCGTTCTTCATCGAGGGCGAACTGCCGATCGACTCGGAAATAGCGAAGACGCCGTTCCGCCGGTTGATGATCGCGCAGGACACGGGCTCGGCGATCGTCGGACCCGCGCGCGCCGATCTCTATATCGGCGCCGGCGCCGAGGCGGGAAAAGTGGCCGGCCGGTTCCGGCACAATGCGCGCTTCGTCATCCTGGTCCCGAACAGCCTCGATCCCGCCGGCCGGGGCCGCAAGATGCCGGTGCCGGACGCGCGGCCGTCGGAGAAAATCGCAAAACTGTTTCCGCAGGTCGATCCCTTGAAGGATCAGCCCAAAGATCAGCTCAAGGACGAGAAAGCCGTCGTGAAGCCGCCCGAGGCGCCTGCGGCTGCCGCCACAAAGGACGTTGCGCTGGCGCCGCCGGCGAAGAGTGTGGCCCCAGCGGCAGCGCCGCCTCCCGCAGCTGTCGCTCCCGCTGCAACGACAACGGCGGCGGTCGCCAAACCCGTGCCGTTGCCGGAAGCGCGGCCGACGATCGCCCCGAGCCGCGAGGCGCGCCGACATCGCTATCGTCATCATCGTCATTACCGCCACCGATGAAACGTCCACCGCAGATTCCGGACTTGCCCGCGCCGCCGCGGCGCAGGCGCAGCCTGAGCGAGGAAGAGCGTGCACTGTGGGACAGTGTCGCCAAACAGACGAAACCGCTGCGCAGAAGGGCCCGCGCCGCGAAGGCGCTGGCTCTGTCAACAGAGGCCCCAAGGCCGGAGAGCGCACAGCCCGCGAGCCCCTTGAAGCAGCTTCCGCCGGCCAAGATCCCTAGGGTTGCAAGACCCGCCCCGCCGCCGGCTGTCCCGCCGCTGGCGCCGCTCGGGCGTCGCGAGCGTTCGCAACTGTCCCGCGGCCGCAAGGAGATCGATGCAAGGCTCGATTTGCACGGCATGACGCAGACCCGCGCCCATCGCGTGCTGTTCGGCTTCCTGCAGCGCGCCCACAGCGAGGGCCTGACCTTCGTGCTCGTCATCACCGGCAAAGGCAAACTGGGCGCCGAATCCGAACGCGGGGTGCTGCGCCGCCAGGTGCCGCAATGGCTGAGCCTGCCGGAATTCCGTTCGCTGGTGGTCGGCTTTGAAGAAGCCCATATCGGCCATGGCGGCGAAGGCGCGCTCTATGTGCGGGTACGCCGATCCCGGATCTGAGAACCCGATTGAGGATCTAGAACGGCCGCACGATCCCGACGCGCGGGATCAGCGTCACGATGGCGCCCAAAATGGTGGTGTTTCGATCACCGCCCGGTATCAGCGGCACCTCGCGCGAGGCCGGCAGGGTCTTGACCGCATGCAGGATCAGGAACATGCAGACCGCCCAGTTCGAAATCCAGCGCGAATAATCGAACACGATCGCGAACATCACCAGATAGCCCAGGCTGACTGCAACGATGGCGGCGATGACGCTGCGGCGGTGCAATGGATCCGAAAGGGACCGGATCAGGCCCGCGAAATATTTCAAGAGCGGGACGTGCAGCCAGATCAACAGCGCGAACACCGGCACACCCAGCAGGTTGGACGGCATGCGCCCCCACGTATCGCGTATTTCCTGGGAAAGCGGCTGGTACCAGATGAAACCAAAGGCATGGGCGTAGCGTTGCAGGTCCTCCCGCGCGGGATCGGCAATGCGGCCCTGCAGATAGGTGACGAATTCCGGCGCCGGGACCGACATCGTTCCCCAGAACTGCGCGGCGAAGAACAGAACGCCGACGGCAAGCAGTGCCGTCATGCCGACGATCGCACTCAGTGGCGTGAGTTGTCGCGTCAGGTAATAGCGCAGCACGACGATGGTCGCGATGGTCGGCACATACATCAGGAACTGGATGTGGTGGATCAGGATCAGAATCATCGAGGCCGCGGCGGCGAGCAGGACGAACCCAATCGAGCGCGCCGGAATGAGCAGCAGGCCAATCGCAACGGCACAGCCGTAAATGTCGAAATGCCCGAGCGTGTGCATGAAATTCTTCAAGAAGAACGGCGAGCCGGCCATGAACACGAACAGCGGCAGGCTCGCATCGTCAAGGCCAAAGCTTCGCCGGAACAGTTTGACGAACAAGGCGAGCGTTATCAGCCAGACGACGCCGGATATTGCGAACACCAGCCATACCGGGACCTTGGCCGTGAACAGCGAAACAATCGCACCTATCAGGGCGCGCTTGGTAAAACCAAAATGATAATCGACCAGGAGATGGATGTAGGGAATATAGGGCGCGTGCTGCAGCTTGTAGAGAAAGACGCCGATCACAACGGCGATGTTGGCCGCGAGCAACAGCCGCCAGGGGTTTTCCCGCAAACGCAAATTCATCAGGCACCGAAAACAGCGGCTCAATCAGGTGTCGATTATCACACGGCGGAAGCGTGGCACGCAACGCGCGATTACATCCGGTGTCGTCCCGGACAAGTTGGCGTAGCGAGCGCCGATCCGGGATCCATACGCCGTGACGTCGCTTTATGCTCGGTGCTAGAGGCCATTGGCCACGACAGATGACCGGGGTTATGGGTCCCTGCGCCCCGTGCGCAATTGCGCATCAGGCAGGGACGACGAGTTGCGCGCTACAGGATAAACCGGCTCAAATCCGCGTTCCTGGCGAGGTCGCCGACGTGCTTCTGCACATAGGCGGCGTCGATCTGGATGGTCTCGCCGTGGCGATCGGGGGCGGCGAAGGAGATCTCGTCGAGCACGCGCTCCATCACGGTTTGCAACCGCCGCGCGCCGATATTTTCCACGGTTGAGTTGACCGCGACCGCCACGTCGGCCAGCGCGTCGATGGCGTCGGCGGTGATATCCAGCGTGACGCCTTCGGTCTGCAGCAGCGCGACATACTGCTTGATCAGTGACGCCTCCGGCTCGGTCAGGATGCGGCGCATGTCGTCGCGGGTCAGCGCATCCAGTTCGACCCGGATCGGCAGCCGTCCCTGCAATTCCGGCAGCAGGTCCGACGGCTTGGCGATGTGGAACGCGCCCGAGGCGATAAACAGGATGTGGTCGGTTTTCACCGCGCCGTGCTTGGTCGAGACCGTGGTGCCCTCGATCAGCGGCAGCAGGTCGCGCTGCACGCCTTCGCGCGAAACGTCGCCGCCGGTGCGGCCGTCGCGCACGCAGATCTTGTCGATCTCGTCGAGAAACACGATGCCGTTGTTCTCGACCGAATGGATCGATTCCTGCACCAGCTGATCGCTGTCCAGCAGCTTGTCGGATTCCTCGTTGACCAGGAGTTCGTGGGAATCGGCCACCGTCAGCCGGCGGGTCTTGGTCCGCCCGCCCATCTTGCCGAAGATATCGCCGATCGAGATCGCGCCCAGCTGCGCGCCGGGCATCCCGGGAATCTCGAACATCGGGGTGCCGCCGCCTGATTGCGTCTCGATCTCGATTTCCTTGTCGTTGAGCTCGCCGGCGCGCAGTTTCCTGCGAAACGAGTCCCGGGTCGAGGGGCCGGAGCCGGGGCCGACCAGCGCATCGAGCACGCGATCCTCGGCGGCGAGCTGGGCGCGGGCCTGCACGTCCTTGCGCTTGCGTTCGCGGGTCTGCGCGATCGCGACCTCGACCAGGTCGCGGATGATCTGCTCGACGTCGCGGCCGACATAGCCGACCTCGGTGAACTTGGTGGCTTCGACCTTGATGAACGGCGCGCCCGCCAGCTTCGCCAGCCGCCGGGCGATTTCGGTCTTGCCGACGCCGGTCGGCCCGATCATCAGGATGTTCTTCGGCAGCACTTCCTCGCGCAGCAGGCCGGTGAGCTGCAGCCGCCGCCAGCGGTTGCGCAGCGCGATGGAAACCGCGCGCTTGGCATCGGCCTGGCCGACGATGAAGCGGTCGAGTTCGGAAACGATTTCACGGGGAGAAAAGTCGGTCATGGGTCCTAGCTAGGTTCGAAATGTTGAATGCACAAGCGCATCAGATGATCGGCGGCCCGGCCTGCCACAGCTTGATCGCCTCGACGGGATGGATCAGCATGATGATGTTCAGGGTCAAATTGTCGCGAATGTGAAGCAGCATCGCGAGTTCGAACAGGAGACCAAGTGCCACGGTTCCCGCCACCGGAAGCCGCTTCGCAAGCAGGAAGCCCGCGATCATCGCAAACATGTCGGCGACCGAATTGACGATGCTGTCGCCGAAGTAATCGAATGCTGCGGTGGCCGTGCGATAGCGGTTGATGATCAGGTCGGAATTCTCGACCAGTTCCCAGGCGCCTTCCACCATCATGGCGGCGACCAGGCGCGCCTGCCATGGCGCCTTTCGCATCAGCAGCCAGGTGGCGCCGTAGAACAGCATGCCGTGGAGTATGTGCGAAAAGGTGTACCAGTCGGCGATGTGCTGCGAATTTTCCGAACTCAGCACCACACCGTGCCAGACTTTAACATAGCCGCAGGCGCAGATCGGCAGCCGGCCCATCGCAAACAGGATCGCCGCCTGCAGCGCGATCAGGCAAGCCGCGATCAGCGTCCATTGCCATGGCGAAAGGCCGCTGCGGGCGGCGTTGCCTTCGAGCGTCATGGGTTGCGCACCATCAGCAGGGCCTCGCCGTCGGGGGTATCGACCAGCCGGTCGCGGTGAAATCCGGCCTTTTCATAGGCGCATATGGCGCGGGGATTCGTCGGCCTGGGATCGAGCACAACTCGCGGCACTCCGCTCCTCAACAGCCCTTCGATGAAGGCGCGGATGAATGCCGAGCCGTGGCCCCGACCCATCATATCGGCCTCGCCGATGACCTGGTCGATTCCCCGCGTGCCTTCCGGCTGCGGACCGAACCCGCTGTGCCATTCGCTCATGCGATAGCATTGCAGATAGGCAAAGGGCCGGCCACCCAGCGATACGATAAATTGCGCCATATCGGGATGGTCCAGATCGCCGCTGACGAATTCGAAGGTTTCGGGATCATGCCACCATTCGGCGACATGCGGCTCCCGAAGCCAGCGGCGAACCAGCGGCAGGTCGGCCGCTGTCATCGGACGGAAGACATAAGGCGGGGCCATGACCGGCGGCGCCTTCTAGAGGGTCTCGAGGGTCACGTTGCGGTTGGTATAGACGCAGATGTCGGCCGCGATATCGAGCGAGCGGCGCACGATGGCCTCGGCATCCTTGTCTGAATCGACCAAGGCGCGGGCCGCGGCCAGGGCGTAATTGCCGCCGGATCCGATCGCCATCACGCCGGTTTCCGGCTCCAGCACGTCGCCGGTGCCGGTCAGGACCAGCGAGACGTCCTTGTCGGCGACGATCATCATCGCTTCCAGCCGGCGCAGATAGCGGTCGGT
>JAZJYY010000128.1:0-6612 GCA_040390145.1 Pseudomonadota bacterium | reverse complement strand
TCAGTGCGCCAGGATCGCCAGCAGCAGCAGCGCCACGATGTTGGTGATCTTGATCATCGGGTTGACGGCGGGACCCGCCGTATCCTTGTAGGGATCGCCGACGGTATCGCCGGTCACCGCGGCCTTGTGGGCGTCGGAGCCCTTGCCGCCGTAATGGCCGTCCTCGATGTACTTCTTGGCATTGTCCCAGGCGCCGCCGCCCGAGGTCATCGAGATCGCGACGAACAGACCGGTCACGATCACGCCGAGCAGCATCGCGCCGACGGCGGAGAACGCCGCCGACTTGCCGCCCGCACCGCCGCCTGCGATCGCGTAGATCGCGAAGTAGACGAAGATCGGCGACAGCACCGGCAGCAGCGACGGGATGATCATTTCCTTGATCGCCGCCTTGGTCAGCAGGTCGACCGCCCGGCCGTAATCCGGCTTGTCGGTGCCCTGCATGATGCCGGGCTTTTCACGGAACTGACGCCGCACTTCCTCGACGATCGCGCCGGCCGCACGGCCGACCGCGGTCATGCCCATCGCACCGAACAGATACGGCAGCAGACCGCCGAACAACAGGCCCACCACGACGTAGGGGTTGTTGAGCGAGAAGTCGGGCAGCACGCCCTGGAAGTACGGATACTTCGTGGCGTTGGCGATGAAGAACTTGAGGTCTTCATTGTAGGCGGCGAACAGCACCAGCGCGCCGAGACCGGCGGAGCCGATCGCGTAGCCCTTGGTCACGGCCTTGGTGGTGTTGCCGACGGCGTCGAGCGCGTCGGTGGCCTTGCGGACTTCCTTCGGCAGGCCGGCCATTTCGGCAATGCCGCCGGCATTGTCGGTGACCGGGCCGAAGGCGTCGAGCGCCACGATCATGCCGGCCAGCGCCAGCATGGTGGTGGTGGCGATCGCGATGCCGAACAGGCCGGCCAGGCTGTAGGTGACGAGGATGCCCGCGATGATCACCATCGCCGGACCGGCGGTGGATTCCATCGAGATCGCGAGGCCCTGGATCACGTTGGTGCCGTGACCGGTGACCGAGGAGGCCGCGATCGACTTCACCGGGCGATATTCGGTGCCGGTGTAGTATTCGGTGATCCAGATGATCAGGCCGGTGACGACGAGACCGACGATGCCGCACTGGAACAGCGCCATGCCGGTGTACTTCACGCCTTCCAGCGGACCGAAACCGATCAGCCAGTAGATCACGGCGGCAACGCCGACCAGCGACAGCACGCCGGTGGCGATCAGGCCCTTGTACAGCGCGCCCATGATGGACTGGCTGGCGCCGAGCTTGACGAAGAAGGTGCCGGCGATCGAGGTCAGGATGCAGACGCCGCCGATCGCGAGCGGCAGCGTCATCATGTTCACCAGCAGCGGCGAGGTCGCAAAGAAGATCGCGGCCAGCACCATGGTGGCGACCGCGGTCACCGCATAGGTCTCGAACAGGTCGGCAGCCATGCCGGCGCAATCGCCGACGTTGTCGCCGACGTTGTCGGCGATAGTGGCCGGGTTGCGCGGATCGTCCTCGGGAATGCCGGCTTCGACCTTGCCGACGAGATCGCCGCCGACGTCGGCGCCCTTGGTGAAGATGCCGCCGCCGAGACGGGCGAAGATCGAGATCAGCGATGCGCCGAAGCCGAGGGCGACAAGCGAATCGACCACGATGCGATCATTGGCCTTGAGGCCCAGGATCTGGGTCAGATAGGCGAAGTAGATGGTGACGCCGAGCAGCGCCAGACCCGCAACCAGCATGCCGGTGATGGCGCCGGCCTTGAAGGCGAGTTCAAGTCCGCCGGCCAGCGAGGTGGTGGCGGCCTGCGCGGTGCGCACATTGGCGCGGACCGAGACGTTCATGCCGATGAAGCCGGCAGCGCCCGACAGCACGGCGCCGATCAGGAAGCCGATCGCAACCTTCATGCCGAGGAAGTACGCCAGCAGCACGAAGATCACGGCGCCGACGATGGCGATGGTCATGTACTGACGCTTCAGATAGGCCTGCGCGCCTTCGCGCACCGCGGCCGCGATTTCCTGCATTCGCGGATTACCCGCATCGGCCTTCATGACCGATGCCGTCGCCCAGATGGCGTAAACGATGGAAAGCACTCCGCAGAGCACAATCGCCCATAATACTGTCATTGAATTTGCCTCAGATCCTTGGTCTACCCCACACCTCGCCGCGGGAGCGGCGGGCGCCTAAAAAGAAGGCCTTACCCTGCCCAAAGGGGTGGCCTTAAATCGGCGGGACCATGCCAAAATCGCATCCCCTGCGCAACGCTGCGAAAGTCCAAAACCAACGATTTCGGCAGGTATTTGCATCCAGGGACGCGGTTTTTCCGGGAATTCTAGAAATGGCTGTACGACAGTCGCTTCAGAACGATGTCCCTGCCCGTGATGTCGAGGAATCGCGGGACCGAGGTCCCTGCGATCACCGATCCGATCGAGGTCGCGGCCACGCCGGCCAGCTCGGCCGCCTGCGCGAACGCCGCGAAGCCCGCCTCCGGAACCGTACACAGGACCTCGTAATCGTCGCCGCCGGAAACAATCGCCTCGATGCCGACCGTGCCGCGCGCCAGCAAGGTCGCGGCGGCCGCCGACAACGGGATACGCTGCGCATCGATCACGGCGGATACCCCGGACGCCGCGCACAATTTGGCCAGATCCCCCGCCAGGCCGTCGGACACGTCCATCGCCGCGCTGGCATGGTCGCGGACCGCCTGCGCCACGGCGTTGCGCGGCTGCGGCACGCGATAGCGGCCGATCAGCATCTGGCTGGCCGCGGCGTCCTGCGCCAGCGCCGCGGCGGCCGCGCCGCCCTTCAGAATATCGAGTCCGAGCGCGGCATCGCCGATGGTGCCTGTCACGACAATGCGGTCGCCGGGTGCAGCGCCACTGCGACGGACCATCCTGCCCGGTGACACCCGCCCGAACGCCGTGACGGAGATCATCACCGGCCCCGGCGTCGACACCGTATCGCCGCCAAGCAGCGGGCAGCCGAACAGGCCGGCATCCTCGCCGAGCGCACGCGCGAACGGTGCCAGCCAGCCATCGTCCTGGCTGCGCAGCGCCAGCGTGAGGACAAAACCCGCGGGCATAGCCCCCTTCGCGGCCAGATCGGACAGGTTTACCCGCAGCGCCTTGCGCGCCACGGTGTCGGGGGGATCGTCGGGCAGAAAATGCACGCCCTCGACGATAGCGTCGGTGGTCACCACGATCTCGTCGCCGCCAGCCTGCAGGATCGCGGCGTCGTCGACCAGGCCGAACGCGCCGGGATCGGTCGCGAGTGGCTTGAAGTAGCGGGCGATCAGGGAGTCTTCACCGGATGACATCGGCGCATTCCGCTGCTGAACCGTCATCCTGAGGTGCGCGCTCTTGCGAGCCTCGAAGGATGCACGGCCCGGATGCATCAGCATCGACACGCCGCCGCCCTTCGAGGCCTCCGCTTCGCTCCGGCACCTCAGGGTGACGGCTACTTTGAAAATCGTTGTTCGACATTACCCCCGCGAAAACTCGTCGGCGCGGAACTGGCGGGCGATCTGGTCGAGCACCGCGTTCACCATGCCGGTCTCCTCGGACTCGACGAAGGCGTGCGCGACATCGACATATTCCGACACCACGACGCGGCCGGGCACGTCCTTGCGATGCTCGAGCTCGTAGGCCCCTGCCCGCAATACTGCGCGCAAAATGGCGTCGATCCGCTTCAACGGCCAGCCCTTGGAAAGCGCCTCGTCGATCACGGGGTCGAGTTTCGCCTGGTCGCGCACCACGCCGGCGACGACGTCCTGGAAGAACGCGCCCTCGGCCGGCAGATAGGTGTCGCCCTCGACCTCGTTGCCGAGCCAGTGGCTTTCGAACTCGGCGAAGATGTCGTTGATCCCCGCGCCGCCGATATCCATCTGGTACAACGCCTGCACCGCGGCGAGCCGTGCGGCGCCGCGCCGGTTGGCCTTCCTGTCGAGGCCCTTTTTATCGGAGCCTTTGGCCGGCGCGGGCTTCTTGTTGTCTGCCATGATCAAGCCTTTGCCAGCCGGCGCTTGATCCGCAGCATCGCCAATGCCGCGCGCGCGGCGTCACCGCCCTTGTTGAGTTCGCTGGCGCGCGCCCGCGCCCAGGCCTGCGCATCGGTGTTGACGGTAATGATGCCGTTGCCGAGCGGGAATTTTCTGTTCACCGCGAGGTCCATCAGCGCGCGCGAGGATTCCATCGACACGATCTCGAAATGGATGGTGTCGCCGCGGACCACGCAGCCGAGCGCAATCGCCGCGTCGTAGGGTTTTCCATTCTTCTCGGCGGCATCGAGCGCGATCGCGATCGCCGCGGGGATTTCCAGCGCGCCGGGTACCGTGATCACCTCGTGGCTGACGCCGGCCGCCTTCAGTTCCGCCACCGCACCTTCCAGCAGCGCATCCTGGATATCGTCATAGAAACGCGCCTCGACGATCAGCGCCCGCGCGCCCGATATGTCGGTCTGGTCCTTCAACTGTGCGCGCCGCGCGTCCGCCATACTCTTTTCTCTCGATGCCGTGGGTTGCGGTGGTTTGTAGGCGTCGCAAGCGACTAAGCCAAGTTTTAAGTCACTGTCATTCCGGGATGGTCCCACCGGGTCGGCGCTTTTGCGCCGCCCGATGACAGGCTCCGGACCAGACCCGGAATCCTAGGATTCCGGGTTCGATGCTGACGCATCGCCCCGGAATGACGGCTACGCCGTCACTTCATTTCCGACAGCCGCGCGGCGTAACGCGCCATCAGATCGACCTCGAGATTGACTTCGCTACCGGCCCGCCAGCCGCCCAGCGTGGTGACGCTGAGGGTATGCGGAATGATCAGCACCGCAAACGCGACGTCATCGACGGTATTCACGGTCAGCGAAACGCCATCCAGCGTCACCGAGCCCTTTGTCGCGATGAACCGCGCCAGTTCCCGTGTGGTGCGAAGCTCGAACCGCGCCATATCGGGCAGATCGTCGCGCTTGACGATGGTGGCGATGCCGTCGGCATGTCCGGCCACGATATGGCCGCCGAGTTCGTCGCCGATTTTAAGCGCCCGTTCGAGGTTGAGCCTGGTGCCGGTAACCCAGTGTTTTGCCGTGGTCATGCCCAGTGTCTCGGCGGCGGCGTCGACGTCGAACCAGGTCTTGCCGGCCTCGACGCCCGAGGCGACCACGGTGAGGCAGACGCCGTTGCAGGCGATCGAGGCGCCGTCGGCGATCGTCGCCCGGTCGTAGCGGCAGGCAATGCGCAGCCGATGCAGCTGGCCTTGCGCCGTGGGGGTCAGGCTGACGATCTCGCCGATATCGGTGACTATGCCGGTGAACATCAGATGCGCTCGTAAATGGTCAGGGTGTCGCTTTGCAGCGTTTCGCTAGCACGGAGTTTGAATGCGGACGACTGCGTGATGGCGGAGAGCGGCAATGCCTCCAGCGCGGGGACGCCATCGGCGCCGACCGGATGGGCGCCGCGCAGCAGCCAGACTTCGTCGACCAGCCCGGCCGCGACAAAGGATGACGCGACGCGGGCGCCGCCTTCGACCAGCAGGCGCGTGATGCCCTTTTCGGCCAGCGCATGCAGCACGGCGGCGAGATCGAGCCCCGGCGGCGGCGTGGTCGTGGTGGGCACGCGGATCACCTGGGCGCCGGCCGCGCCGAGCTTCATGGCGGCGGGCGCTTCCGACAGATTTGATGTCATCACCCACAGCGGCGTCTCGCGCGCCGAGTGGACCAGTTGGCTGGCGCCGGGAATGCGCAAGGCGCGGTCCAGCACCACCCGCACCGGCGAGCGCGCCTCCATGCCCGGCAGCCGGCAGGTCAACATGGGATCGTCCGCCAGCACGGTGCCGATCCCGACCAGGATGGCGTCGCATTGCGCGCGCAACAGATGCACCCGCGCCTTCGCGGCTTCGCCCGTGATCGCCACGGGCTTGTGGCCGGCAGCCGCGATCTTGTCGTCGGGCGAGACCGCGAGCTTGAGGATCACGTGGGGACGCTTGTCGCGGACGCGGTGGAAATGCCCGGCATGATCGCGCGCGGCTTCCACGGCCCCCGGCCCGATATCGACCGTGATCCCGGCGGCGCGCAGCCTGGCGTGGCCCTGGCCCGCCACTTCCGGATTGGGATCCTCGATCGCCGACACGACGCGGACAATCCCGGCTGCGATGACGGCATCGGCGCAGGGCGGTGATTTGCCGAAATGCGAGCACGGCTCCAGCGTCACATAGAGCGTGGCGCCGCGCGCGGCCGCGCCGGCGCGCGCCAGCGCCTCGGGCTCGGCGTGGGGGCGGCCGCCGGGCTGGGTCCAGCCGCGGCCGACAATGACGCCGTCCTTGACCACAACCGCGCCGACCGCGGGATTGGGCCAGGTGCGGCCCTGCCCGCGCCGGCCAAGCGACAGCGCCAGCGCCATGAAGCGCAGGTCAGCGGCCTTCGAATCCCTGGATTTCTGCGCGTACTGGTCTTCCAGGATGCGGAAGATCATTTGCGTAACGTGGCGAGCCGCGCTTCGTCGTCGCCGGAGAGCTCGCCGAGCACGGTTTCGAAGTCCTTGGCCTCGCGAAAGTTGCGATAGACCGAGGCGAAGCGGACATAGGCGACGTCGTCGAGCTGGCGCAGATGCTCCATCACGATCTCGCCGATCG